>JAZSOM010000032.1:0-7180 GCA_045536955.1 Acutalibacteraceae bacterium | reverse complement strand
AGCATTTCTATATGCCTCAGCACAGATCCATTTATGCAATAATGGTGCTGCTTGATGCAAATGCTCAGCCTATTGATCCGCTCGTTGTGCTTGAACATTTCAAGCAGGAGGGTGTATACGACGATGCAGCAGGCAAGACCTATCTCTATCAGCTTGCTCAGGCTGTGCCTTCTGTGCAGAATGTCGATACTTACGCAAAAATCGTGCGTGAAAAGCACTATAAGCGCACCTTAATCACAACAGCACGCGACATTATTGACAGCTCAATGAATGAGGATAATTCCGCTGATCTTCTTCTCGATTCTGCTGAACAGAAGATATACAACATCCGTCAGGGCAAAAGCACTGATGCTCCCTCACGAATTGACGATGTCATCAATAACGAAGTTCTCGAAAAGCTCAAGATTATATCCAACCCCGTAGAGCGTGAAAAGCACAAGGGTGTACCCACAGGCTTTTCTATGCTTGATAAATATATTTCGGGTCTGAATAAGTCCGACCTTATAATTGTCGGTGCCCGTCCCGGTATGGGTAAAACCAGCTTTGCGCTCAACCTTGCCCGCAATATTGCTGTTGTCGGCGGTAAAAAGGTTGTAATGTTCTCGCTCGAAATGACAAAGGCTCAGCTTGCAGAGCGTGTTCTCGCAACTGAGGCAAGAGTTGACGTCAAGAAAATGCGCTCGGGCGAATTTGACGATAACGATTGGCAGCGAATAGGTGTTGCTGTCGGCTCGCTTGCAAACTGCAATCTCTATTTTGATGATACCTCAACAATCACCGTTCCCGAAATGAAGGCACGCATCCGCCGTATGCGTGACGTTGACGCTGTTGTTGTTGACTATCTCGGTCTTCTCAAATCAGATAAGAATTTTGAAGGTCAGCGTGTGCAGGAGGTTTCCGATATCACAAGAAATCTCAAGCTCATGGCGAAAGACCTGAATATACCCGTTGTGGCTTGCTCACAGCTTGCCAGAGTTACCGAAGGCAGAGGTAAGTCTCATAAACCTATGCTTTCTGACCTTCGTGATTCAGGCTCTATCGAGCAGGATGCCGATATTGTTCTTATGCTTTACCGCCCATTCTACTATATAAACGAAAAGGACGGTCCTCTTACCGAAGAAGACCTTGCGAAGAAAAATGAGGCGGAGCTTATAATTGCAAAGAACAGACACGGCCCCCTCGAAACTGTGCCGCTTCATTGGAACGGTGCTTTCACTCTCTTCTCAAATGCGGAGAAAACTCGTAATGAACCTTAAAGTCAGGCAAACTTCAGAGCGTCATCAAATGCTTCTTCCGGGGGATACCGTTTTGGTAGCCCTCTCGGGTGGGGCTGACTCGATGGCGCTCATTAATGTTTTATATGAGCTTAAAACCGAATATTCTCTGACACTAAAAGCGGCCCATTTTAACCACGGAATCCGTGGCGAAGAGGCATTGCGCGACGAGAATTTCTGCACAGAGGTCTGCCGTGAAATGGGCGTTGAGCTGTTGATCGGCAGGGCTGATATTCCGGCGCTCGCGCATGAACTCGGCATCGGTGTTGAGGAGTGCGGCAGGCGCGAAAGATATGCGTTTTTTGACAGAGTTGCTCCCGGTGCAAAGGTTGCAACAGCTCACACTCTGTCGGACTGTGAAGAAACTTTTCTGTTCAATCTCGCAAGGGGTTCATCGCTGAAGGGGCTTACGTCAATTCCTCCTGTCAGGGATAACGTTATCCGTCCGTTGATTGATTGCTCTCGTGCTGAGGTTGAAGCATACTGTGAGGAAAACGGTATACGTTATGTTACGGACAGTACAAATTTGTCTGACGAATATACACGCAACCGTATCAGGCACAGAATCGTGCCTGAACTGAAGGGGCTTAACGGCGCGTTTGATTTGGCTTTCTTGCGCTGTGTGGATTCTCTGCGTGAGGATGATGAACTGCTTGAAATGCTCAGCTATTCTGCGGTTGAACGTGCGCACGTGCCGGAAGGTTTCCTCGTTGAGCAACTTGCGGTACTTCACCCTTCACTCAGACGAAGGGCAGTTGCACGCATAATTGTTTTTCTTACCGGTGAGAAACCGCAGTATCATCATATCAGCGCGGTTTGCGATTTGCTTTCATCCCCGGGAGATGTGCAGGTTTGCGGCGGTGTGTCACTTCGTGTCAGGGACGGTTTACTTTTTAGGGTCGACTCTCCTTGTGAAGAATGGAGCAAACAGCTTGTAATCGGAGATAACAATTTGTCGGGATATAACGTAAATGTTGCAATTTGCGAAAAAAAAGATGTAATAAACACGGAAAAATTTAACAAACATCTATTGGATAATTCTTTAAATTATGATAAAATAATAGGAAAGCTGATTTTTACCTCTATCCGTGAAGGCGATAAAATTTGTCTCAGAGGCAGGGGAGTCACTAAAAAACTTCGTCGGATTTTTAATGAAATGCATATCCGACCTGAACTTCGTCGCAGCATACCGGTGTTGCGGGACGATGAGGGCGTTTTGTGGGTTTACGGTGTCGGTGTTGCTCAGAGAGCTGCCGTCGCCGAGGATACAAAACGTGTGTTGGTGGTAACTGCGGAAGAGGTCTTATAGCATAAAATGTGATAATATCGCCAAAATTAATCGGTGAAACCGAAATTCAGGCAACACTTTGTTTTATCCGGAATATTTTAAAGGAGTTCAAAAATGGAAGGAAACAGGAGAAAAAAGATACGCACGGCGCTGATTTATCTTATCGTGCCCGTGCTTATCATCGGTGCGGTGTTCTTTTACGTCACCTCATCTACTCAGGGCGAAAAAACTCAATACTACGAAATTGTAGCAAAGTTTGAGCAGGGCAAAATATCCGAGTACAAACTGAATCTCAGTTCGGGTGCTCTTGTTTACGTCGAAAAGGATGAAAAGGGCAACAATGTTCAGAAGGAGTACACCGTACCCAACGTTCAGATTTTTGTCAACGATATTCACCCGCTTGTAACGGAGCACAATAAGGACGAAAACAATGCTGCGACCCCCATCAAGTACGACTATGAGCGAGGCGGCGAAAATTCCTGGATAGTGAACGTTTTGCCGACTCTGATACTTATGCTCGTACTCGGCGGAATAATGTTCTTTATTGTCCGCCGTATGGGACAGAGCATCAACAGCGAGAATAACAAGACGCTCAGCTTTGGCAAGGCACGCGCCAAAAACGCAAAAGACGAAAAACGTAAGGCAAAGTTCGAGGACGTTGCCGGTGCGGATGAAGAAAAAGAAGAGCTTGCGGAAATTGTTGAGTTCCTCAAGAATCCCGCTAAATTCAATGAGCTTGGTGCAAGAATTCCCAAGGGCGTTCTTCTTGTAGGCCCTCCCGGTACGGGTAAAACTCTTCTTGCAAGGGCAGTTGCAGGTGAGGCTGACGTTCCGTTCTTCTCGATCTCAGGTTCCGATTTTGTTGAGATGTATGTCGGTGTCGGTGCTTCACGTGTGCGTGACCTTTTTGACCAGGCAAAGAAAAATTCACCCTCCATTATCTTTATCGATGAGATTGATGCCGTTGGCCGTCACAGAGGTGCCGGTATGGGCGGCGGTCACGATGAACGTGAGCAGACACTTAACCAGCTGTTGGTTGAAATGGACGGTTTCGGTGCTAACGAAGGTGTTATTATTATCGCCGCCACAAACCGCCCGGATATACTCGATCCTGCACTTCTGCGTCCCGGCAGATTTGACCGACAGGTAACAGTCAACTATCCCGACCTTAACGGCAGAGAAGCTGTTCTTAAAGTTCACGCAAAGGGCAAACCCCTTGCGCCCGATGTTGACCTTGCGGTTATTGCACGCTCTACGGCAGGGTTTACGGGCGCCGATCTCGAAAATCTTCTTAACGAGGCTGCACTTCTTGCCGCAAGAAAAGACAAGAAGGCAATTACAATGAGTGAAATCGAAGAGGCTACGGTTAAAGTTGTTGTCGGCACGGAGAAGAAGTCGCATAAGATGTCTGACAAGGAAAAGCGTCTTACCGCATATCATGAGGCAGGCCACGCTGTTGCAACCTTCAACCTTGAATCGCAAGATCCTGTTCACGAGATATCAATCATTCCCAGAGGTATGGCAGGCGGCTACACAATGTCTGTACCGACAGAGGATAAGAGCTATACCACAAAGAACGATATGCTTGACAGTCTTGTAACGCTCCTTGGCGGACGCGTTGCCGAGGCAATCATCCTTGGCGATATTTCGACGGGTGCTTCCAACGATATTCAGCGTGCAACCGAAATCGCACGCGGTATGATTACAAAGTATGGTATGAGTGAAGAACTTGGTCCGATAGCATTTACTTCAGGCAACAACGAGGTTTTCCTCGGCAGAGATTATGGACAGACACGTAATTACTCTGAGAAGGTTGCAAGCTCAATTGATGAGGAAATGAACACAATCATCACCAGAGCTTACAAGCGCTGTGAGGATATTCTCAATACCGATATTGATAAGCTTCACGCTGTCGCCAACTATCTTATCGAGAACGAAAAGATGAACGGTGAAACGTTTAAGGCTATTATGACGGGCACTTTTGCCAAAGAAGAGGCTGCTGAAGCTGAATCTGAAAGTGCACCCGAGCTCAATGAAGAAACTGAAGAATAAGACTTAACAATTTGCCGGCACACCTTTGGCTGTGTCGGCAAACTGCGGTATAAAGAGAGGGAAACAAATGCCTAAAAAAGCAGAATACGGAGTAGAAAGCATAACCTCGCTCAAGGGTGCGGACCGTGTGCGCAAGCGTCCCGGTGTTATTTTCGGCTCGGACGGACTTGAAGGCTGCGAACACTCTATTTTTGAAATTATCTCAAACTCTATCGACGAAGCTCGTGAGGGTCACGGCGATAAAATCATAGTCACCCGATTTACGGATGGCTCTGTTGAGGTGCAGGATTTCGGCAGAGGTATCCCTGTCGACTATAACCCGAAAGAGAAAAAATTCAACTGGGAGCTTGTTTTCTGCGAGCTTTATGCAGGCGGTAAGTATGATACTAACGATGGCGGCAGTTACGAATATTCTCTCGGTCTTAACGGTCTCGGCCTTTGCTCAACACAGTATGCTTCCGAGTATATGGAAGCTGAAATCAAGACGGGCGGCTACCGTTATGAGCTCAAATTCAAAAAAGGCAAACCTTCTGGCAAAATGCTCAAGGAGGAATATGCCAAACGCGATACGGGCACACGAATCAAGTGGAAGCCGGATCTTGAGGTTTTTACCGATATTGCTGTACCGCTTGATTATTTTCAGTCAACGCTCAAGCGTCAGTCAATCGTCAATCCGGGTGTGCGTTTTGTTTTACGCAATCAGAAGGGTAATGCAAATTCGTTCGAAACCTACGAGTACCTCTATGAAAACGGTATCAAGGATTATGTTGATGAGCTCGGCGGCGATAATGCCATCAGCCAGACTCAACTGTGGACAGCTGAACGCGTAGGACGCGATAGAGAAGATCAGAAGGATTACAAGCTGAAAATAAACGTTGCAGTCCGTTTTTCAAACAAGACTCAGCTTAAGGAGTATTATCACAATTCAAGCTGGCTTGAGCACGGCGGTGCGCCTGACAAGGCGGCAAGAAGCGCTTTCGTTTCACAGATAGATGCCTATCTCAAGCAGAATAATAAATATTCTAAAACAGATCCGAAAATCAGCTTTCAGGATATTGAGGATTGTCTGATTCTTGTAGTGTCCTCTTTCTCTACACAGACTTCATACGAAAACCAGACTAAGAAATCAATCACAAACAAGTTTATTCAGGAGGCAATGACAGACTTCCTGCGCAAACAGCTTGAAATATATTTTATCGAGAACAAACTTGACGCAGAAAAAATCTGCGATCAGGTGCTCATAAATATGAGAAGCCGTGTTAAAGCTGAAAGCACGCGCCAGACAATAAAAAAGAATCTGCAGACAAACAACGATATGGCAAACAGAGTGCAGAAATTTGTTGACTGCAGAAGCAGAGACGTGAGTATGCGCGAGCTATTCATAGTTGAGGGTGACTCTGCGTTGGGTGCCTGTAAGCAGTCCAGAGATTCCGAATTTCAGGCCATCATTCCCGTCAGAGGTAAAATTCTCAATTGTCTCAAATGTGAGTATGACAGAATTTTCAAGAGCGATATTATTACCGACCTTGTCAAGGTGCTCGGTTGCGGTATAGAGGTCAAGGGTAAGGCCGCAAAGGATTTATCCACCTTCAATATTGATAATCTCCGTTGGAATAAGGTTATCATCTGTACCGATGCCGACGTTGACGGTTTCCAGATAAGAACACTTATCCTTACAATGATTTACCGTCTTATGCCCACTCTTATTGAGAAGGGGTACGTGTTTATTGCTGAATCTCCGCTTTATGAAATCACGTATAAGGATCATACCTGGTTTGCCTATACAGAAAAAGAAAAGGCAGACGTGCTCGCTGAGCTCGAAGGCAAAAAGTTTACGATCCAGCGCTCCAAGGGTCTCGGTGAAAACGATGCGGATATGATGTGGCTGACAACGATGAATCCCGCAACACGCCGACTTATCAGAATCGAACCCGATTTTGCAGAGGCGATGGCGGATAAATTCGATCTTCTGCTTGGCGATAACCTTGCGGGCAGAAAACAGTATATTGCAGAAAACGGTCATCTCTATATTGATATGGCCGATGTAAGCTGAGAAAGGGGAGTGCGTTTAATTGGCAAAGAAGAAGCCTGAAAAACAGCCTAAGGCTGATTTTAATCCGAATGCACACATTCTCGGCGCAGGTGAAGTTGTAAATCAGCGTATCACGGAAACTCTTGAAATCAACTATATGCCTTATGCGATGAGTGTCATTATGTCCCGTGCAATTCCTGAAATTGACGGTCTTAAACCATCTCACAGAAAGCTTCTTTATACAATGTATAAGATGGGACTTCTCAGTGGCAACAGAGTTAAATCAGCAAATATTGTTGGTCGTACAATGCAGTTGAACCCTCACGGTGACGCAGCAATTTACGAAACAATGGTGCGTTTATCACGCAGTAACGAGAGTTTGTTGCATCCTTATGTTGATTCAAAGGGTAACTTCGGTAAAGCATACACAAAGAATATGGCTTTTGCTGCATCTCGTTATACAGAAGCAAAGCTTGAAGCAATTTCGGCTGAACTTTTCAAGGATATTGATAAGGATACAGTTGACTTCGTGGA
>JAZSOM010000015.1:0-4863 GCA_045536955.1 Acutalibacteraceae bacterium | reverse complement strand
CCACTCTGACATTCAGGTGGGCATGCTTTTATCTGCTTATTAAATCTTTTATAAGAGTGAAAATTGTACTAATGTGTTTACCGTCAACCTAAGTGAAAGTCTAAAACCTGAAAGAATAAGGATTTTTATAAAAAACTATTGACTTTGCCGTAGTAAAGTGCTACAATGACGACAACAACTGAATATGTTGTATACACTAAATGCGATGATCAGAAAGCAGTAGGTTGGAAATAATCTGGAGAGAGTTGCCGGTTGGTGCGAGGCAAAGAGGGCGTCCTTCGCGAATTCATTCTGTTAGCAGTGCACTGAATAAGAGCAATCTTTAGTAGGATGCAACGGGAGTTCCCGTCACAGAACTAGGGTATGATAGTACCTGATAAGGCCGTCACCGTGAGATGATGGCGAACTGAGGTGGTACCGCGGGATAGCTTTTCTCGTCCTCTGTATTCTTTAATCGGAATGCAGAGGGCGTTTTTTGTTTGCTCTTTACACTCCGAAAACGCTAGAAAGGGTGTATAAAATGGCACAAAATTATTACCAGAAAGAAATCGAAACAATGTCGGCTGAAGAAATGAAGAAGCTCCAGTCAGAAAAGCTCGTCAAGCAGGTAAAGCACGTTTACGAAAACGTGCCGTATTACCGCAACCTTATGGACGAAAAAGGTGTTACACCTGAAGATATTCGCGGAATCGAAGATCTGCATAAGCTGCCCTTCGTTACAAAAGCAGATCTCCGTGATGCATATCCCTATGGTTTCCTTGCTAAGCCTCTTGATGACTGCGTGCGTATTCAGTCTACGTCAGGCACAACCGGACGCCGCGTTGTTGCTTTTTACACACAGCACGATATTGACCTTTGGGAAGATTGCTGTGCGCGCGCAATTATGGCAGCGGGCGGAACAAAAAAGGATGTTTGCCAGGTGGCTTACGGTTACGGTCTCTTCACGGGCGGCCCCGGTCTTAACGGCGGAAGCCACAAGGTAGGATGTCTTACTCTTCCTATGTCATCGGGTAACACGGAAAGGCAGATTCAGTTTATGATGGACCTTAGTGCAAGCATAATTTGCTGTACTCCGTCCTATGCCGCATATATTGGAGAAACGCTCAAAGAGCAGGGCTATAAGCCTGAAGATATTCCCCTCAAAGCAGGTATTTTCGGCGCAGAGCCCTGGACGGAAGAGATGCGCAGAGGTATTGAAGCGACGCTTGGTATAAAGGCTTATGATATTTACGGACTTACCGAAACAACAGGACCCGGCGTAGCATTTGAATGCAGCGAACAAACAGGTATGCATATCAATGAAGACCATTTCTATGCTGAGATTATTGACCCCGATACAGGTGAAGTTCTTCCGGAAGGAAGCAAGGGTGAGCTGGTTTTCACTTCGCTGGATAAGGAGGCATTCCCGCTTCTCCGTTACAGAACGCGTGATATATGCGTTCTTTCACGAAAAAAATGCTCCTGCGGACGTACGCTCGTAAAAATGGCAAAGCCGATGGGCAGAACAGATGATATGCTCATTATCCGAGGCGTTAACGTTTTCCCGAGCCAGATTGAAACGGTTCTCCTCAACAAAGGATACGAGCCCAATTATCAGATTGTTGTTGACAGAAAGAACAACACCGATACATTTGAGGTCAATGTCGAAATGACTGCCGATAAATTCACCGACAAGTTGAGTGAGGTTATTGCAATGGAAAAAGACCTCGGCAATGCAATGAAAGCTATGCTCGGCATTAACCCCGCAGTGCATCTTGTCCCGCCAAAAGCCATTGCAAGAAGCGAAGGTAAAGCTGTACGTGTTATCGATAAGAGAAAATTAATTTAAAATATCGGAGGTTTTGATATGTCTATTAAACAGTTGACAGTGTTTGTCGAAAACAGGCAGGGCACAGTTGTTTCGGTAACTGAGACCCTCTCAAAGAACAGCATTAACATAAGGGCGCTTTCCGTTGCGGAAACGCAGGATTTCGGCTTGCTTCGCCTTATTGTTAACGATACGGCTAAAGCAGAGGAAATTCTCAGCGAAGCAGGCTATCTTATAAGGACGAACGATGTTGTGGGCGTAAAAATAGGCGATGATCCCGGTAAGCTTTCTGCCGCACTGAGTGTTTTGAACGATAATAAAATTAATATCGAATATCTCTATGCGTTTATGGCGCGTACCGAAAGACACGCTTATGTGGTTATAAGAGTCGAAAATAACGATGCGGCAGAAAAAGCATTGGAAGATGCCGGATACCATTTGATTACGCAGGCAGATATAGAAAAGCTTTAATGAAAAAAGGCAGAGAGCAAGCACTCTCTGCCTTTTTTGAAAATATCGTTTGAGTCGGTTTAAAAAAAGAGCACGCATAAGCGTACTCTTTATTTTGGTGACCCGGACGAGAATCGAACTCGTGTTACCGCCGTGAAAGGGCGGTGTCTTAACCTCTTGACCACCGGGCCAAAGTTTGCCAAAGCTGTTTGCTTTGGCTGTGGTAGCGGCAGTGGGACTCGAACCTACGACACTCCGGGTATGAACCGAATGCTCTAGCCAACTGAGCTATGCCGCCACAAAAAGCTTGTTAATTGTAATATATCCTGACGAATTTGTCAATAGATATTCGGAAAAAAATAATATTTTTTCCGAATCAAGAGCTGTTTCAGCTGAAACAGCTCTTGAATTTTGCTTGATTACTGCTCGACAGTGTAAACGCTGACCTTCTTGCGGTCTCTGCCAAGACGCTCAAACTTAACAACACCGTCAACCTTTGCGAAGAGTGTGTCATCAGAGCCTCTGCCAACGTTTGTGCCGGGATGGATGTGTGTGCCACGCTGTCTTACAAGGATGTTGCCTGCAAGAACAAACTGACCGTCAGCGCGCTTTGCGCCAAGTCTCTTGGACTCGGAATCACGGCCGTTACGGGTGGAACCCATACCTTTTTTATGAGCAAAAAGCTGAATGTTTATCTTAAGCATTTGTGTTACCTCCGTAAATTACTTTGATGCTGCGCGGATAATCCTGCGCGAGCGACCTGATGTGAGCTTCAAGCCCGTCAAGCACCTTGTGAGCCTCCGGAGATTCTTCAAGCAACTCGAAAAGCATATAGCCGTCATCGACTTGTGCCTTTGCTTTGACGTTGAAAGAATCTGTTATAGTGTTTGCTGCCAGATAAGCCGAAGAGGAAACGGCGGCGCAGACAATGTCTTGTCCTGCCTGAGCGAATCCTGCGTGACCGCTGCATTCAAACCCGACCGTGCTCTTGCCAGAACGGACAAACTTAAAGCGTATCATAGTTGATTAACCGTTGATAGCGGAAATCTCAACCTTGGTGTAGGGCTGTCTGTGACCCATCTTGCGCTTCTCATTCTTCTTGGGCTTGTAGGTGAAGACAACGATCTTCTTTGCCTTACCGTTCTTTACAGCCTTAGCTGTAACTGTTGCACCCTCAACATAGGGAGCGCCAACTTTGATGGAGTCGTCGGAGCCTACTGCGATAACCTTGTCGAAGACAACCTCGCTGTCTGCTTCAACATTGAGCTTCTCGATGTAAAGTGTGTCGCCGGCAGATACCTTATACTGCTTGCCGCCGGTCTCAATGATTGCGTACATTTTTTTACCTCTTTTATTAAGTCTCGCTATTCAGGGGTACCGCCCGTGAGCAGGCGGATTTGGGCACAGTTATAGTGCAACCCGTAATATGCGGCTTAAGTAGTATAACATAAGCCTTTTTTGATGTCAACACCTTTTTTTGATTTATTTTTCAAACAAGTTCAAAAAAATTCAAAAAAAGTATTGACATTTGTTTTGGAAATGGATATAATACATTTCGCGATGGGGAATAGTGTAACGGTAGCACGACAGACTCTGACTCTGTTTGTTGGGGTTCAAATCCCTATTCCCCAGCCAGTAAAGCACCAAGTCAATCGACTTGGTGCTTTTAATTTTTTATAACAAGAAAATCCCCTGCCCGTAGGCAAGGGATTATTTTTATCAATATTTGAAGTCGGTATATTTAACTGTTGTTTCAAGATCAGCCGTTGCCGTTTTGACCTTTGCGATTGAATATCTGACATCATTAAGCGTCGCCGACATCTTTATGTTGTGAGTGATCGAAACAAAGCGGTTGTTTGATGCATTTATCTTTGCCTTGATTGTGACGTTTGTTGTCTTAACCGTTATGGCACCTACTCCTGCACCCGCTTCCGAAAGTCCGCTTCTGATTTCATCAACATCCTTATAATCCTTTGTGAATCTGCTGAGGGCACTGCTTCCCTTGAGCGGATTCGTTTCGTTTTTGACGGTTATTGTTACTTCATAATATTTTCCGTCGTCAGTCAGCTTACAGGTTGCGCTTGTCACATCCGAAGCCTTAAGAGTGCTCTTAACAAGATCCTTGCCGTCAAAACCGCCCTTCTTTACTGTCTCTGATGTGCTTCCTTCACCGAGGAAATCACCGACGGTGTCTCTGACAACACTTATCTTTGCAAGTGCACCCATGTTAAGATTGCTCAGCGCAGTATCGTTTGTCTTCTTATAACCGGGCTTTGCGGTTGAAGCCGCAGAAGCAGCCGCATTGTAAAGTTTTACGATATCTTCTTTCTTTGTCGGTGCGGTTGCTTTTTTCGTTGTTGTCACTTTCTTCGTGGTCGTTGCCTTTTTAGTGGTTGTCGGTTTTTTAGTGGTTGTAGGCTTCTTGGTTGTGGTCGTGGTGGTCGGTTTTTCGGTAGTGGTTTCCGCCTTTGTTGTTGCAGTTGCAGCTTCGGTTGTTGTTTCCTCCGTTGTTGCAACAGCAGTTGTTGTTTCTTCCGTCGGAATTTCCGTGATTTCCGAAACAGACTGAATTGTTGTTACGGGTGCGGCAAGGCGGGTCGTAGCCA
>JAZSOM010000030.1:0-45546 GCA_045536955.1 Acutalibacteraceae bacterium | reverse complement strand
TACCTCTTTTATTAAGTCTCGCTATTCAGGGGTACCGCCCGTGAGCAGGCGGATTTGGGCACAGTTATAGTGCAACCCGTAATATGCGGCTTAAGTAGTATATCATAAGGCAATTTTGATGTCAACACTTTTTTATAATATATTTTTAAAATAACTGCAAAAAAATCAAAAAAAGGTATTGACATTTGTTATGGAAACAGATATAATACTCTTCGCGATGGGGAATAGTGTAACGGTAGCACGACAGACTCTGACTCTGTTTGTTGGGGTTCGAATCCCTATTCCCCAGCCAAAAGGCATCGACCAACAGGTCGGTGCTTTTCTTTTTTTGTGGCGTATAAGCTTTGGAGGGATTCGAACAGCGAAGGGAATTCGCGCTAAGCGAACAAACTCTCCGGTGGAGAGTTTGCCGAGTCGCAACGAGAGCAAGCGAGGCGATAAAAATCCCTATTCCCCAGCCAAAAGGCATCGACCAATAGGTCGGTGCTTTTCTTTTTTTGTTTTACGTGCTATACTGTAATCAAATAATATGCAAAGGATGATTGCAGTGTTCAGAATGAAAAACGGAGATATTGTTCTTTTTCAGGGCGATTCAATAACCGACGGTAACAGAGGCAGGAATCAGGATCCGAACCATATCCACGGACATGGTTATCAGTATATATTGGCGTCTGAAATGTATGCTGATAATACCGATATTGATTTCGAGGTGGTAAACCGCGGAGTAAGCGGTGACAGAATTGCAAAACTTTACGGCAGATGGAAAGAGGATTGCCTCAACGTAAATCCCGATATTTTAAGTATACTTATCGGTATCAACGACTGCAGCGAGGTGTATTGCCACAACAACGGCTCAATGCCCGACAGATATAAAAAGATTTACCGCTATATGCTCGATGAGTTTCTTGAGCAGAATCCGAACGCTCTGATTGTTATAATGGAACCGTTTTTCGGTGTGTCAGAAGATGAGGCATATAACGCGTATATGCAGGCTCATGTTTGTGAGTACGCGAAGGCGGCTCGTGAGATTGCGGAGGAATACGGCTCTGTTTTTGTGCCGCTTCAGGATGTATTTGATAAATATGCGGAGCACACGGATATATTCAAGCTTCTGTGGGATGGCGTTCATCCGACAACGGGAGGACATCAGCTTATCGCAAGACGATGGAAAGAGTGCGTAGAGGAAAAACTGAACGCCAGATAAATTGAATTTTAATATTCTCTTTATTTGTTTGACAATAATGGTGGTTATAATGGCAGATAAAGGGAGGAATTGACGGATGAAAAAGAAAATAATAAAAATATTACTGATTATTGTCGGTGCAATGCTTGTTCTTAATGCTTGCGTAATGCTGCTCACTTCCAACGTAAACGTCGGAATTATTGCCGAGTTTGCACTTGGTGCAGCGGTTGCGGTTTACGGCATATTTGCAGACAAATTCATAGCCAAATTACCGCGGATTCTGAAAGGTATGTTCTGGGGCGGCGTATGCGTCATAGTTCTTTTCGTTGCATTTTTGCTCGGCTACGGTACAACTGACAGCGTCACAGGCAACGAGGATGCGGTAATTGTTCTCGGTTCGGGAATCAGAGGCGAATTGCTGACCGTAGGCTTGAAAAACCGACTTGACTGTGCGGTCGATATTTACAAAGAAAACCCCGACACCGTAATTGTTGTCAGCGGAGGGCAGGGACCGCAGGAAGATATAACCGAGGCGTTGGCAATGGAGCGGTATCTGTTGCGCTGCGGAGTTGACGCTGGCAGAATTATAAAAGAGGAGAAGGCGACAAGCACTTATGAGAATTTTGTTTATTCAAAACAGATTCTTGACGGGCTTTTAGGTGAAGGATATGACGTTGCCTTTGTTACGAATGAGTATCATATATACCGCGCGGGATCGCTCGCAAAAATTGCAGGGTTTGAAAATGTTTCCCACGCGCACAGCAGTACGGTGTGGTATACGGTTATACCGAGCTGTATGCGTGAGTGTATGGCTGTTGTAAAGCTATGGATTTTTAAACAGTAAAAAAGCAAGGCAGTTTTAACACACTGCCTTGCTTTGCTTTAATAACGCTGCCGCAGCCATTCGGAGTGGCTGCGGCAGAACGTGACATCTTCAGGTGAAAACCCGTAACACGCAGCTTTCGGAGAGCCGCGCGAAATGTCCCGAATTAATTCACAAAGAAAACACGCAAAAATTAATGAATGTAATTCTCTGTAATTACATTTTAGAATAAAACGGCTCACTTGTAAAGCATTTAATCCTAAACTTTTTATAAAATAAACAACGCAAAAACACCGCTATTTCGCAGAATTTGTGCAAAATAACGGTGTTTTGTATTATTGTTGTCTATTTTTGCTTAAATTCTCCGAAAGAATTTTCGGACTTAAACCGGAAGCTGACCGTCAAGATTGAGGAGCTTTTTGATAAAGTTCACGATTTTATAGGGGATAACGCCGATTTCTGAAATAAGCGGGATATAGACGGGACATATTGCACAGACGGCAGTAAGTGCGACGAGCAGAAGGAAAGTGATGCCGTATTTCTCAAGGCGTGCGCCAACCTGCATAACAATAAAGCCGGGGAAGAAAATTATCTTAAGCACAACGTTGAGATTTTTATACTGCTCCTTCATAACAACAGCGTCTTCAATAATCGGGAAAAGGTTTGTCAGGAGTGAAATCGAAACCCAGGCAAAAAAGAAGGGGATAATAAAATCGAGTGTAAGCGTCGGTACGCCTGCAAGCACTTCTAAAGCGCTCTGGGCAGCTTCTTGACTTTCGGCAGGAAGCGACTGGAGAATTGCTGACAGGAAAGGACCGGGGAAAGAAACAAAACCGCTGTAATTACCGAGATTGAGAATGTTTACAAGCGGAAAAATACCGATTACACAAGCAAGAAGGAAGTTGAGCAGACCGGGAATAAAGCAGAACATATAGCTTTTCACAGGGCCTTTAATAAGCTCGTGCTCAATGTGGCCGCACATTTCGTCTGTACGAAGATAACGGTTGTCCTCAACGGGGCATCTGAAGATGCGACACATAATCTGCTCGAAAAGTGCCTTTGTCAGCGCACCGGGAAAAGTTAAAATCTTAGTTATGATATATATCACTTTCATTCAAATACCACCTCGCCGTTCTTTAAGAGTTGTTCGCTTGTGATTTCACCGTTGAGATATTTGTCAACAGAGGGACTGAGTTTCATTTCGGCCTGTGCCAGGAAATTGGATGCCGCTTCATATCCGCTGTCCTCTCCTATCTTTTTGCTGAGCAATGCGTAGAAGTTGACAGTTTCAACAGTGAGGTAATATTCGTCGTTGAAGCACAGTGAAGCGTATTCGTAAGCTTTCTCGTAGTTACCCGAAAGGAACTGACACAGAAGAGCCTCATAGTATACGTCGTAAAGGTCGTTGTTCGGGTCTGCCATAATCTTTTCAAGAACCTTCATGGCTTCGTCGTACTTGCCCTGATAGCGCAGGTTCAGCGCGCGGTAAAGGTTGGTGTATGAGCTTTCACCGTTGATCTCACTTATTTTTTGGATGTGCTTGTCAGCCTCTTCATAATAACCTGAGCGGATTGAGAATACAACGAGATTGTCAAGATACATCCATGTGCACTCCGGAATATATTCGGCAACCTTAAGGCAGTAATTGTATTGAATCTTTGCGTCTTTTTCGCAGATTGAAGCAGCGGCAACCTTATAGTAGTTTATAACACCTTTTTCTTCTCTGGTTGTAGCTTTGGCTTCCATATCATCGTATTTTTTGATGATATTGTCGTAAGGAATGCTTTCTACCTTGATGGAACCGTTGCTGAGCTGAGATGTGTAGGGATAAAGAATCTCGTTGCACGATGAAGCGTAGGTGTTGAGCAAGGATACAAAATCGTACTTTGCTTTGACATCTTTATTCCAGGCGGCGTTGACGTTTGCCTGGCCCACCTTGTCTTTCCATTTGAGCTCATTAACCTTGCCGTTTTCATCGGTTGCAACTTCGTCTTCGTTGTAGAAGTACGTTGAGATGAGGTAGTTAACATCGTCAATCGAGCCGAGATCAAAGCAAACGTTGATGAGGTTTCTTGCGGTTTTCCAGCCAAGCTTGTTAACACTGCTGAAGAACCGGAGTGCCTCGGTCGGCTTTGCCTCGTCGAGCTGTTTATAACCCTCGCTGATTGCTTCAATGTTTGCGCCTTGATTTATAAGGAATGAGAAGCCCCATAATGCACACGAAATGACGGCAATAAGTGCCAGGACACCTTTGAATCTGAAGCGGCTGCGGATAAGACTTTTGCGGCATTCGGTGCAAAGGTCATAATCCTCTCCGAAGCGTTTGTCGGGTGCGTTCTTTTCGCAAAGAATGCACAGCTCGTTTTCGTCGGATGAGGCATAGCTTTTTTCGTCTGATGTTACAGGAATATCCTTTTCTTTTTTTGTGTCCTCGTTGCTGTTTTTGGCAGTTTCGGACAGGTTTTCTTTTTCAGGCATATCTTTTTCCTTGTTATAGTCCAAGAAACAAAACCTCCCTTTATAATGATACATTATACATAATAGCACGCATCTGCCGTTATTTCAAATAGTTTTTAATATTTTGTGATATTTACACAAGTCTGCAGCTTGAAACTAACATTTAGGCATAAAAAATGCAGAGCAGCCGTTAAGCTGCCCTGCAGATGATACTGTTTTTATTTGACTTCGTCAATAAGCTCGCCGAATCCCTTCATAAGGAGAGAACCGGAGTTACGGCTGAATGCGATTGTTTCCTGATAGTGGTCACCGAAGGGTTCCATATCATCGAAGAAAATCATACAGTAGTCGTTATCGTTGAGGATGTAGCCGATTTCGTCGTTGCAAAGACCGAAGCAGAGAAGAACATCATCTTCGCCGACCTCAAGTGTCTCTGCGCAGGATTTGCCGTTGAAATCTGTGCCTGAGAAAGCGTTCTCAGCGTCGAGGGTTGTGCCGCCGTAGATAAGTTCGGGGCTGATTTCGCCGGGCATCATAGCGACCTTGATGTTGGTGCCGAACTCAGCGTAGCCAACCTCAGTGGGTGTGCTGTAAGTGCCGTCGCCGTTGTCGAGGATTCTGTGGTTGACAAGGCCGAGCTTACCGACAAGCATAAGTACGGGGTTTTCAACCTTGATGATAACTTCCTTATGTGCGACGTTGAGAATGGGTTCAACTGCTGTTTCTTCAACAGGCTCCCAACCCTCATACCAGAGTGTATAGTTTTCCGATGCGTTTGCGATTTCTTCCTGAAGCTTTTCGTTATCCTTTACGTAACTGCTTACAAGGACTTCGTCGAGTGTTTTTGTCATGCTCATTACGATGTATGCAAGCTCTCTGCCGTAACGGTCAGCCTGCATCCAACGTGCGGACATATCAACGTCATCGTTTGTGGGGCCTCTGTCAGCGTAGATGCCGAGAGTTGCGCCGATGATGGGCATAAAGTTATAGCCGTTCTCTGTGAGAACCTGATTCATAGCTGCGGTATAGTCGCCGGAGAGCTGCTTGCCTGAGCTGTCATCAGTCTTAAGACCGGTGATGTAGGGGTGAGCGGGTTCGTTGATGATGAATGTTTCGTCAACGCCTTCTGCATAGGGGTCAAAACGGAAGACGTAGAGGTTGCCGTCGTAACCTGTGGGATCGCGGTCATCGGAGAAATACTCTGCGCAATCCTTCTTGCTGAAGTAAAGGTCGCCCTCTTCCATATCTGCAACAGCATTCTTGATGGATTGAGCCGTACGCTCCTTGAGGAGATTCATAAACTTCTCATCGGGACCGGACATAGTCTTGAAAATATGCTGGTTGTTGAACGCTGCAAGTACGTTGTTTGCCATCTTGAGGAAGAAGGGATTCCAAAGACCGAGAGTATCGATCTCACTGTGGCAGTGTGTAGCTGTAACGTTGATTGAAACAATGTTGTTTTCCTCTGCAAAGTCTGCAAGGAGAGCGCGGATGTCACGGATATCCTTGTTGGAGATACCGATACATTCGATTGTGCAGAACGCAACCTTGCCGCGACCGGAAGCATCGTCCATAACTACCGTGTAGACGTTCATATCGTCAAGAACTTCTTCAACGGTGTTGGCGGGGAAGTTCTGAAGAAGGTAACCTGCGAGATAGTAGGGTCTGCTGAGAATGTCATCGGGAACGAGGCTTGTCTGGTCGTAACCGAGGCTCCACTGACCTGTGGGGTTGGATGTGATGAAGTTTTCGTGGCCTGCCATAAAGTTGAGGCTGTCATAGTCTGCTGCATCGACGAAAGTTGTGTTTGCAACAGGTGCGGGAACAGCGAGGAGATTGAGAATGTCCATAAGGACAAGCTCGAGATAGGTGAAGCCGATTGTCTTCTTCTCCTGCTCTGTGTCTGCCTTTGTCATAGCGATAACAGCCTCGATGGGACTGAGAAGGTTAAAGGGCTGTCCGTCAATTCTGACGTAGACGGGATCACCGAACTTGCGGTTGCAGGTGATTGTACTTTCGATGTAAGTGTTGTCTGTTTCTTCGGCTGTCTCTGCTCCGGCGGAGGTAGCTGCCGCAACGGCAGTAAATACCATCAGGAGACAGAGGACGACAGCAAGAATTCTTTTGAGTGACTTCATTTGTCATTCCTCCGTTTTTGATTTGTGCTTTACAGGCGAGGGCATATTTGCGTGCAATCGACCAATAATACACATTAAAGGTATTAATTATAATACCATATTCTGCAATTTAAAACAACGGCACTATTACAGAATTTGGGCGCGAATTATTGTTGAAAATTACTGTATTTGAATTTATTAGCGTATATTCGGTTGACTATTCGGTACGGTTTTGATAAAATGCAGGATGGTAGCGATTAATTAAAAGGCGTAATATGTCTTTTAATCACGCACAATGTTTTGAGCTGCCGCATTTTTTGCGGACGGTTCGGAATTTTATAAGTTTCAGGAAAGGCTAAACCGAATGTTAGAACTCAGGAACGTTTCTTTTACCGTCGAAAACGGAAACGGCGGACTTGAAATCATAAACGATATTTCACTTACTGTCAATGACGGCGAGTTTCTCGTTATCACGGGCCCGAACGGTGGCGGCAAGTCAACACTTGCGCGGCTTATTATGGGCATTGAGCAGCCTACGGGCGGTCAGATACTTATCGACGGTGAGGATATAACAAACTTATCCGTTACAGAGCGTGCACGCTTCGGCGTCGGCTATGCTTTTCAGCAGCCTCCGCGTTTTAAGGGTCTCACCGTAAGGCGGCTTCTCAGCCTTGCACACGGCAGTGAGCTCCCGGAGGATGAATGCTGCGCATATCTCACAAACGTAGGTCTTTGCTCCAAGGATTACCTCAACCGTGAGATTGATGCTTCGCTTTCAGGCGGTGAGGTCAAGCGAATAGAAATAGCCTCACTTATGGCGCGCGAGCTCAAGCTTGCGATTTTTGACGAGCCGGAGGCAGGTATCGACCTGTGGAGTTTTGCAATGCTTGTCGAAACCTTCAAGACGATGAGCAGAAACCGTCACAACAGCGTTATCATAATATCCCATCAGGAGCGCATAATGCAGCTTGCGGACAATATTGCCGTTGTTGCCGGCGGAAAGCTCAAGAGCTTTGGCACGAAGGACGAAATATTCCCGAAGCTTATGAGTGAGCTCAACGAAAACTGCGGCTTCAGAGGAGGTAACGGATAATGCTTGATTCAATCAAAAAAAATCTCCTCTTCTCAATCGCGGATATCGACAGCATTCCCGATATCGGTGCATACAACCTGCGTGTCAACGGTGCGGGCTTTGCGCGCTCATCAACCGAAACGGTTACGATTGAGCCGAAGAAGGATAAAAACGGTATCGACATCATCGTCAAACCTTTTTCAAAGGCGGACAAGGTGCACATCCCCGTTATCGTTACCGAATCGGGTGTAAACGATACTGTGTATAACGATTTCTTTATAGGTGAGGGCGCCCAGGTGCAGATAGTTGCGGGCTGCGGTATTCACAACGACGGCGACTGTGACAGCAGGCACAACGGCATCCACCGTTTTCACATCGGCAAAAACGCCAAAGTCACTTACGTCGAAAAGCATTACGGCGAGGGTGACGGCAACGGCACAAGGGTGCTCGACCCCGTTACCGAGGTCTATATGGACGAAGGCGCCGAATGCGAAATGGAAACCGTGCAGATAAAAGGTGTCGATTCAACAGAGCGTAAGAGTATTGCTCACCTTAAGGCAGGTGCAAAACTTGTTATAACGGAGCGCCTTATGACTCACGGCGAGCAGTATGCAAGAAGCGATATGGAAATCGACCTCGACGGTGAAGATTCATCGGCACAGATTATTTCTCGCTCCGTTGCAAAGGATGAATCAGAGCAGATTTTCTACCCCCGTGCGGTAGGCAACTGCCGCTGCCGTGCCCACGTTCAGTGCGACACAATTATTATGGACAGCGCAAAGGTGCGCTCGATTCCCGAAATTGCGGCTAACCACGAGGATGCCCAGATAGTCCACGAGGCGGCTATCGGTAAGATAAATAATGACCAGCTCACAAAGCTCTGCACGCTCGGTATGACACCTGAGGAGGCAGAGGAGGTCATTATTGAAGGTTTCCTGAACTAATACAAAACAACCACAAAATAAAGGAGAACAATTATGGCTAAACAGTATTTCTGTACCAAACCTGACGGTAAGCTTCATTACGGAAGAACCATACTTACCGGTTTCGGTTTCCTTGCAAGTTCCATTGCATGGGCGATTTACGACCCCTATATCACAAAAATCCTCAATGAACTTCTCAACTCGGAATCTGCATGGTTTATCAAGGATTGGAGCGATAAGCTCGTTGCTGCATTTCCTTTCCTTGCGAAACTCGCTGCGGCACAGGGCGAAAACGTTGCTCTTGAGGGTGGCGGCTTTACGCTTGTACCGCTCTTTATCGGTATCATTATGACCTTCGATAACATCTTCGGTGTTATCTTCCAGCCGACATTCGGTAAGCTTTCCGACCGTTGCCATTCAAAGCTTGGTAAGCGCCGTCCGTTTATCGTTTTCGGTGCTCCCATTTCGGCTGCTTTTTTTGCTCTTATCCCGATTGTTTTCCTCAACACAAGAGGCACAGCAGCAGGTCTGCCGCTTACGATGATGTTCATCATCCTTTTTGTTTTCACAATGTCACTCTGGCGTGCGCCCGTTGTTGCACTTATGCCCGACCTCACTCCGCCTCATATGCGCAGTGAAGGTAACGCCGTTATCAACCTTATGGGCGGTATCGGCAGCGCGGTAGGTATGGTTGCAGGTACGCTTGCAATTATGCTTTGCAGCCTGTTTACAGGTTTGTCACAGGCACAGGTAAAGAACGATGAAATCGTATCCTTCCCCTATGTTTTCGCAATCGGCGCCGTTATTATGATAGTCGGTATGCTTGTTATCCTCTTCTGCGTAAAAGAGCCTTCAAGCAAGCTTGAGCGCGTTGCGGAACATAATATGGCTGTTGAAGCTGCTCAGACCGCAAAGAAGGAAAAAGCAGAGAAGAAGGCTATGAAGCTTTCCGGTGCTGAGAAGAAGAGTCTTGCATTTATGCTCGGCTGTCTTTTCTTCCTTTTCTGCGGCACAAACGCAATCACAACCTTCTTTGCTCTTTTTGCTCAGGAAATTCTCCATATGATTACCTCCGAAGCAACGTTTATTATGCTTATATTTGCCGTTGTTTCAGGCGTTGCCGCTCTTCCGGCAGGTAAGATAGGCAAGAAGTTCGGCAGAAAAAAGACTATTCTTATGGGTCTCTCTGTTTTCCTTGCCGCATTTGTTATTTTCTTTGGTGTGTTTGTTGCAATGCTCGGCCAACAGAAGATGAGTATCAAGAATTACGTTACGGTTAATAATGCGTTCAGCTCCGTTAACGGCCAGGTTAACGATTTCAATGCCGCTCTTGCAGACGAAGCAAAGGAGCAGGGCATAACACTCGGTGAAGATGATACCGTCGAAATGAGCAAGTATATCGAGTACAGCCATGCACTTGCAACGAACGGCGACGTCACGGCTTTCCCCGCAGTTTATGCTCAGTTTGATGAAGCACTCAAAGAATATTCCGATAAGGCTGTTCAGACGGCAATCATTAACGGTTCAAGACCGCAGGATGTCAAAGACGTATACGAGAGCGTTATTTCCGTTTCTCACGAGTTTCTCGGCACTGAAGCAAACGCAGACTTCGGCACAGCTCTCAAGTCACTCAGCGATGCTGTTGACAACGTCACAAAGATTCTCAGAGTTCTTATATACCCTGTTCTTATCCTCGGCGGTGCTGCAAATATGTTCATCACCGTTAACACTCTTCCACTTGTTCTTGAAATCGGCGGTCAGGATAAGGTCGGCACATTCACAGGCTACTACTATACAGCCACTTTCTCAGCTCAGATTGCTTCTCCCATCGTCTACGGTTTTGTCCGTATGCTGACGGGTACGTATATGTCGCTGTTCTATTACGCACCTGTTGCCTTTGCGGTTGCGATACTATGTCTGTTTGTCGTCAAACACGGTGAGGCAATTCCCGACGAGCTTA
This sequence comes from Acutalibacteraceae bacterium, assembly GCA_045536955.1. Lineage (GTDB taxonomy): Bacteria > Bacillota > Clostridia > Oscillospirales > Acutalibacteraceae > UBA8612. The sequence goes on along the minus strand of JAZSOM010000030.1, from coordinate 35,011 downwards.
TCAAGGCAGCTCGGGAAGAGGGCAACGACTGATTAAGTCAATAAACCCGAATTATACCTGCGGAGGCTTTTGCTTCCGCAGGTGATATGCTTTATAAAAGTAATGTTTTAAACTGCAGTTTATCGGGGATAATTGATACGTTTTTTAAAACGCAAATCATGCAAAATATATATTTTGCAAATCATGATTTCAAGGAAATCAAATCATGCCGCAAGGCAAATCATATTTTTAATACCTCAATAAAATTGATACGCAAAATAAAGATGGTAGCACCGAGAAAAGCTTAGACAATTGTCTTTGTGTTTTAATGATTTGCTGTTGCATGATTTGGTGTAAACGCCATGATTTTTCGCTAGCCGCTCAATGATTTGAATTGATTGAAATCAATTCATTGGCTTTTTGACAAACTGTGATTTAAAATTTTACTGAAAGGGTGACAAAAATGGCACAGAAAATTACTAAAAAACAGACTCTTGTTCAGACTCTTAAATTTGCGGCTTTTTCAATGGGCGCAGGTGTTATACAGACCGTTACGTTTACCGTTCTCAACGAAGTTTTGCACCTTGATTACTGGCTGGCTTATCTGCCTGCCCTTGTGCTTTCTGTGCTGTTTAACTTCACGGTAAACCGCAAGTTCACGTTCAAATCTGCTGCAAATGTTCCGATTGCAATGCTTAAGGTTGCAGGCTATTACTGCGTTTTCACTCCTCTTTCAACCTGGGGCGGCGAGCTGCTTGATTCGTGGCTCAAGGGTACATTCCCTGCAATTGCATCGTGGAACGAATACATAGTTCTTGCACTTACAATGGTGCTTAACCTTGTCACGGAATACCTCTTCTGCCGTTTCTTCGTATACAGGAACAATATGTATACAAACGAAGAGGGTGTCAAGGAGATGGAAACCCTCAACAAAGAAACGGAATGATTTTCCGCCGATAATTAATTGATTCGAGGAAGAATTTCAATGAAAAAAGTAATCAGCCTTATACTTTGCGTTGCGGTGTGCTTCGGTGTGTTAAGCTCTTGTTCAGCCTCAAAAAAAGCTGTGCTCACGGTAGGGGAGGCACAGGTTGACAGCGAAGTTTTTGCCTATTTCTTCAGCGAGGTTTACAGCGCTGCCGAGCGCAATGAAGGTGAAATGCCGTCAACACAGGACCTGGTAACTCAGGCAGTCAATAAATGCTACGAATATGTTGCGGCAACAACGCAGTTCAACTCGCTTCAGTTGGCTTTGTCTACTGACAGCAAAAAGAATATAGCAACCGTTACCGAAGAGGAATGGAGGCTTTACGGCGGATATTATACCGATATAGGTATCAGCAAGCAGACGGTTACAAAAATTCACGAGGCTATGGAATACCGGACACAACTTCTGCTTCACTACTTCGGTGAGGGCAGTGAGTATGAGGTTTCGGAGGAAGAGATAGAGCGTTATTTTGACCGCACTTACGTTGCGTTCAAAGCGATAAACGGATATTTCACCACGGTTGATGAAAACGGCGAGAGCATACCATTGTCTGAGGAGGAAATCAGCATTCTCAAGGCTGATTTTGAGAACAAACGCTCAAAGCTTGCATCGGGCGAAAGCTTTGCGGATGTAAACGGCGGAGTTGACGTCGAATCAACCTTTATCGCTGTTTCTAACGCCGCTTATCCCGAAGGTATCCTCACGCAGATTTCTGAAATGGATTACGATGAACCCACCGTTATAGAAACGGATGAGTATATTTTTCTTGTTGTGCGTGTTGATGCGAAGGACGGAGCTGACAACTATTACAGCACCTACCGCACAAGGTATATCGAAGACCTTCGCGGCTCAATGCTTACGGATATGCTGGTTGCCTCAGGCGAGGAATACGGTGTCGAAAAGCACGACAGCAAGCTTGAAAAAATAGCTGATAACGTGATTTCGGCAAGAAAAGACAGAAAATAATATATATTCTTCCAAAATTTACAGTTGACACGCATTTTTTGCTGTGATATAATCACATTACATTACAAGTAATAGTATCGGTAAAGGTGCTTCTTATTTCAATGAAAGGTTGGTGCTTACCAATGAAAAAAGTAATTTCCGCAATTCTTGCATGTGCTTTCATCTTCGCAATGGCTTTCACTACTTTCGCAGCTGTCAGCCCCGAGGCTCCCACGATTGATGAAACGACAACAAAAGATACTTCCGATATCGATCCCACAATCGATGAAACAACAACAAAGGAAGAAGATTCAACAAGACCCACAACAGAGCCCACAACAGACAAGGGCGACGTTGACGAAACCACAACAGAAAAAGACGAAACAACAACAAAGAACGACGTTACATCCGATAAGGGTCCCGTTTCTCCCGATACAGGCTCCTATGTCGGCAAGACTGTAACGGCAGCTGCTCTTGTCGCTGTTGTACTCGGTGGTGCAGCTGTTTACACAACAAAGAAAAAGGCTGAATAATCCGCACTAAACATCCCGACATAAAAGCCCTGTGTTCGTCAAAGAACTTAGGGCTTTTGTATATTATTAGCGAAGTGTGAAAGGAGAGACGAAAATGGCACTTAATGATAAAGGTTATTCTCATACAGAAGAAAAAACCGGAAAGAAAAAGAACAAAGTGTCGTTAATCATCATTCTGATAGCGGTTGCAGTTATAATCGGCTGCGCCGTGTATATCGGTTCTATGTTCCTCAACGAGCACTCCGCAAAAGTCAGCTATGGCGAAATTGCCGATATTGCGCTGGAATCTGTCGATGCGGAAAGCAACAGCGGTACGTCGAGCCCGGTTGACCTTGAAGCGCTTCGCGAAATCAACAGCGATGTTTATGCGTGGATCCGTGTGCCAGGTACGCATGTTGATTATCCCATTGCGCAAAGCACTGTCAGCGATAACTTTTACCTTCACCGCTCGATATACAAGCGCTATCTTTTTGCGGGTATGATTTACACCCAGTCATGCAACAACAAAAACTTTAAGGATCCCGTAACGGTAATTTACGGCCACAATATGAGAAGCACTACGATGTTCTCATCTCTTCACTATTTCGAAGACCCTGCATTCTTTGAAGAAAACGATGTTTTCTATATCTATACGCTTGACCGTGTTCTTACCTACAAAATTGTTTCCGCATACAGATATGACAACCGCCATATTATGAATTCTTTCGATTTCTCTAACCCAACCGTTCTTAAGGATTTTCAGGCGCATATGCTTGACCCGCTTTCAACCATCAGGAACGTTCGTGACGGTGTAGAACTTGATGAAAACAGCAAGTTGGTGGTCCTGAGTACTTGTATGTCGAACGATAAAAACTCAAGATATTTAGTAAACGGAGTGTTGATCAGCGATGTCCCGATTTCATAAGAAAAACAAGTATGATTCAGACAAGGAAATAAGTCTCAAGCGCTCAGACGTCAAGGCTTATTCTGAAGATGAAGATGCTTTCCCCGTATATATACCTACCGCTTCGGGTGCCGTTGTGAAGAAGAAAAAAGGCAAAAAAATTGCCATCGCTCTTTTGTTGGTGTTTCTTCTGATTATTGGCGGCGGTGCGGGCACAATGCTCGGTTTGCAGCAGAGCGGCCGCAACAAACTTGTTTCATACGAAGACGTTTCAATCGGCAGTATTGAGCAGGCCATAGTCGAAAATGACGGTAAAACGGTCAAGTACAACGGCAAAACCTACCGTTTGAACGAAAATATCACGTCAATTGCCTGTATGGGTATCGATAAGGAGAACCTCGGCACATACGGCGGCAAAATCGGCACCGGCGGTCAGGCTGACACAACAATGGTGCTTGCAATCGATACCGAAAGCGGTAAGGTTACCGTTATTTCAATCCCTCGTGATATTATGATTGATATTGGTGTATACACAACCAAGGGCGAATACGTAGGCATTCAAAACAGACAGCTTTGTCTTGCCTATGCTTACGGCGACGGTAAGCACACAAGCTGCAAAAACACTGTTGAGGCAATTCAGCGCGTGCTTTTCGGTATTCCGATTAATTCATATATTTCACTTGATATTGACGGCATCGGACCGATTAATGATGCTGTCGGTGGCGTAACCGTTGTTTCGCCGGAGACAATAGCCGGCTTTACAGCAGGACAAAGCACCACACTTTACGGCAAACGCGCTGTCGATTTCGTACGTGAAAGAGGCGACGATACAAACGCCAGCCTTCGCAGAATGAACCGCCAGACAACCTACGTCAAGGCTTTTGCTTCTGCGGCTGTCAATTCGTCCAAGAACGACCTTTCCACGATAACAAGGCTTTATAACTTGACTTCCACGTATTCATGCACAAACGTTGATCTCAGCTCCGTTACCTATCTTGCAACAAGGCTGATGTCAAAGGGTGTCAACGGGCTTGATACGGTTTCAATTCCGGGCGAAATGAAACTTGGCACAAAATATGCTGAGTTCTATATGGATACGAGAGCAACTTACGAGATGATTCTTGATGTTTTCTATACTGAGGTTGCATAAAACCAAAGCGGCAGAGAGACACTTGAAAAAGGGTCTCTCTGTAATTTTGTGAAAAGCACATCAAGATAATAATTTACGGCAAAAGATGCGCTGTGTTGAACCGTAATTTTTTACAGACTGAGGAGGCTGAAAAGTGACAAAAGAAAAGAGCTCAACATTAAAGAGCAATATGATAGGTGACAAACTATTTTATTCAAGAATGTTTGCTATCGTAATTCCCATAATAATACAAAACACAATAACAAACGTTGTCAGTCTGCTCGACAACATTATGGTCGGCAGATTAGGTACGGTCGAAATGTCGGCTGTTGCGATTGACAATCAGCTTTTGTTTGTGTTCAATATATGCATTTTCGGCGGACTTTCAGGCGCAGGAATTTTCGCAACGCAGTATGCGGGGGCAAAAGATGACGAAGGCGTACGCAACTGCTTCAGGGCTAAGCTGATGATAGCTTTTGCAATGGTTGCAGTGGCTATGGCCGTTTTTATCGGTTTCCCCGAAAAACTGGTTTCGCTTTATATTGCGGAAGGTACCGACGCTGACGTTGTTGATAAGACGCTCGGCTTTGCGATGAGTTATCTGCGTGTTATGCTTGCGGGTATTGTGCCGTTTGCTCTGTCGCAGGTTTATTCAAGCTCACTTCGTGAGCTCGGCGAAACAAAGCTGCCTATGGCGGCGAGCGTAATTGCGATTCTGGTTAACCTTGTTTTCAACTATTTGCTCATTTTCGGCAATTTTGGATTCCCGGCGCTCGGTGTTGTCGGCGCGGCAATTGCAACCGTATTATCCCGCTACGTTGAGATGCTCATTCTTGTGATTTATACCCATACACATTCTGCTGCTTTCCCATTTATCAAGGGTGCATATCGCAGTATGAAAATACCGCGAAAGCTGGCGGGCGACATTATGAAGAGGGGAATGCCGCTTCTCGTAAATGAAGCGCTCTGGTCTGCGGGTATGGCAACGCTCAACCAATGCTATTCCGTGCGCGGCTTTGACGTTGTCGGTGCGATAAATATCTCTTCAACTGTTTCAAACCTGTTCAACGTTGTGTTCCTCTCAATGGGCAACGCAATAGCAATTATGGTCGGTCAGCATCTCGGCGCAAACGAGGTTGATAAGGCGAAGCAGACTGCGTGGAGACTTATAACAGCAACAGTCGGCGGATGTGTTGTTATGGGCGGGATTCTCGCGGTGTGCTCGCCGTTTATTCCGCATATTTACAAAACTGAAGAATCTGTCAGATCTTTGGCAACACAGTTTTTGTGGGTGTCTGCGGCAACTATGCCTGTGCTTGCTTTTGCGCACGACTGTTACTTTACAATACGCTCGGGCGGCAGAACGCTTCTTACCTTCGTTTTTGACAGTTGTTCAATGTGGATTGTTGCTGTGCCGCTTGCCTTTGTTCTGGCAAACTTTACCGATTTGCCGGTAGTTCCTTTGTATATAGTCATTCAGCTTATCGAGGTTCTGAAGTGCGTAATCGGATTTATTCTTGTTAAAAAAGGTATATGGATACGAAACATCATAGTTAACTGAAATATGAGTGGGCAGTGTGTTGATAAATGCTGTCTGCTCATATATTTTTTTGTGTGAAAATGACGGATGGTTTTTAACGTAAAACAGTTGACAATCGAAACGGGCAAGTATATAATAACAGTGGTTAGCAGCGGCTAACCGAATTTAGAACCATTGAGTTAGCGTGCGCTAACAATGTGCGGCGGAGGTATATATAGTGAAAACATTGAGAAACGTTAAGGTTGGTGTTACCACGAAGGTGGTCAAGCTTCACGGCGAAGGCCCCGTAAAGCGCCGCATAATGGATATGGGAATCACGAAAGGCGTAGAGGTTTACGTGCGCAAGGTTGCACCGCTCGGGGACCCGATTGAGCTTATGGTCAGAGGCTATGAGCTTTCACTGCGCAAGGCAGACGCCGAGATGATTGAAGTAGAGTAATTTTTTGCAAACAGTCGTTGCGGTTTCATTGCTGCAACGTGAAAGAAAGGAACGCACAATGGAAATCAGAATAGCCCTTGCGGGTAACCCGAACTGCGGTAAAACCACGCTGTTCAATGCACTTACAGGTTCCAATCAGTTTGTCGGCAACTGGCCGGGTGTTACGGTTGAAAAAAAAGAAGGCAAGGTCAAAAAGTATGACGGTGTAACCGCTGTTGACCTTCCCGGTATATATTCGCTTTCACCATACACACTCGAGGAGGTAGTGGCAAGAAACTATCTTTTAGGTGAACGTCCCGATGTGATACTAAACATTGTTGACGGAACAAGCCTTGAGCGCAATCTGTATCTTACAACACAGCTTATGGAAATAGGCGTGCCTGTTGTTATTGCCATCAATATGATGGATATTGTCCGTAAAAACGGAGACAAAATAGATATAGAAATCCTTGAAAAAAAGCTCGGGTGCAGAGTTGTTGAAATATCTGCGCTTAAAGGAACGGGCATAGATGAGGCGGCAGAAGCGGCGGTCGCGGCAGCTCAGAAGAAAAAGAGCGTGCCGACGCACAGCTTTTCCGGTGCGGTTGAACACGCACTTGCGCATATCGAGGAGGCGGCAATTCACGATATGCCTGCTGACCAACAGCGTTGGTACGCAATCAAAATTTTTGAGCGTGATGAAAAAGCGCTTGAACAGCTCGCGCTTCCGCCTGAGATTGTTAACCACATAGAAAACGACATCAAAGCGGCTGAGATTGAGCTTGATGACGACGCGGAAAGTATTATTGCAAACGAGCGATATATGTACATAACGGGTATTACGACACAGTGCTATAAGAAAAAGAATCTTACAAGGCAGTCGCGTTCCGATAAAATTGACAGGATAGTTACAAACCGTTTTCTTGCTTTTCCGATATTCGTTATCATTATGGTGTTGGTTTACGTGCTGTCAATCGGCACTGTCGGCCAATGGATGGTCGATTTTATGAACGAGGGACTTTTCGGTTCGTTTAAAGAACTTGATTCCGGATTTTTTGGTTACTCGCTGTTTTCAGACTGGCTGAGTGTGCCGGAGCTTCTTGATAAGGTGCTTCTCGGTGCGGACGGTTTGCCCGTTATTGCACCTTGGCTTTACAGCCTTATTCAAGACGGTATTGTAGGCGGCGTCGGTGCTGTGCTCGGTTTTGTGCCGCAGATTTTCATACTTTTCCTTCTTCTTTCGGTTCTTGAGGATATCGGCTATATGTCGCGCGTTGCGTTTATTATGGACCGCCTTTTCCGCAAGTTCGGTCTTTCGGGCAAGAGCTTTATTCCGATGCTTATCGCTTCGGGTTGCGGTGTGCCCGGTATTATGGCTTCGCGTACTATCGAGCAGGAGCGTGACCGCAGAATCACCGTTATGACAACGGGCTTTATTCCTTGCAGTGCAAAGATGCCTGTTGTCGGTATGATTGCTGCTGCACTTTTCGGCGGCAGCCCGCTTATTGCTGCCTCGGCATATTTCTTCGGCATCGGCGCGGTAATTGTTTCGGGTATAATTCTCAAAAAGACAAAGGTTTTTGCAGGCAGACCCGCACCCTTTGTTATGGAACTTCCTGCTTACCACGCACCGCTTCCTTCAAATATTTTCCGTGCAACGTGGGAGCGAGGCTGGAGCTTTGTAAAGCGTGCCGGTACAGTTATTTTTGCGGCAAGCGTGATAATATGGGTTCTGAACTCGCTCAGCTTCGAGGGTGGTTTGCACTATATCATGGGTGATGAGAAATCCGTTCTCCGTATGATCGGTGAGTTGATTGCCGTTATCTTTAAGCCACTCGGCTTCGGTAATTGGGAGGCGGCTGTTGCGACGATTCTCGGTCTTGTTGCAAAGGAGGAAATCGTCGGTGTTTTTGGCTCTCTTTCCTCAATGGCGGGCGTTGAAGTTGCTGATATTTTCGACGGCAGCAGGCTTTCGGCGTATTCCTTCCTTATCTTCAACCTTCTTTGCGCGCCCTGTTTTGCGGCTATGGGTGCAATCAGGCGCGAGATGAACAGCGCTAAATGGACAGCAGGAGCAATTGCCTATATGTGCGCATTTGCTTATTCTGTGTCGCTGATTATCTATCAGCTCGGTACGTTCTACATTAATCCCGTTTTTAAAATCGGTACTGCGGCTGCAGTTGCGGTTCTGGCGGTGTTGCTTTTCCTCTTGCTCAGAAAGAACAGAAGAAGCCGCAGACGAAAGAAAAAGAACAGGAGTTGAAATAAATGGATTGGCTTACAATTATTGTTGCGGCAGTTATAGCTGTTCTTTTTGCACTTGTTATATTTTTTCACTTCAGAAACAAGAAAAAAGGCAAAGGTTCATGCAGCTGCGGCGGTTGTGGCGGCTGCGCGATGAACGGCATCTGCCACGGCGAAAAACAAGAATAAAATACAGCGCGCAGACAACTGCTCAGCGGCGGTTGCCTGCGTGTTTTTTATGTTTTGTTATTTGTAAGGAACAAATCCGTAAAGCGTATTATAATTGTTCCCACCAACACAACAGCCCAACTCAGCACATCCTCAAGCATATGCAAATTAACTGCTTTTTGGTTAATGGAGTCACCTTTTCGGGTAAAAAAGCGGCACAAAGGTTAATACAAATACCTACGGCGGCAAAAATAATCATTTTGCTGACAACTGAAACAATATAAGACATTTGTATCCCCTGACGGTTGACAGACTGACAGGGGGATAAAATTAACGAACCGACCTGAAAAATTCAGTTCGGTTCGTTTTTTGCATTTTTTATTCGTTTTCGAGTATTACCGCGCCGTATTTTCCGTCGATTTCTTTAACGTATACTGCAACCGCCTCGGTATGCGAGGTAGGGATATTTTTGCCGATATAGTCGGCTCTGACGGGTAGCTCACGGTGACCTCTGTCAATCAGCACGGCAAGCTGGATGCGGGCGGGTCTGCCCATTGAGAAGACAGCTTCAATTGCAGCTCTTACAGTTCTGCCTGTGTAGAGCACATCGTCAACCAGGATTACTCTTTTGCCTGAAATATCGGTCGCGAGCGGTTTTGCTTGAACTCTCAGGGATTTTTCCACGTCATCGCGGTAGAGGCTTGTGTCGAGCATTTCAAGAGGCAGATCAACACCTTCAAGCGCCGCGATATTGTCCCTTATCATTTTAGCAAGCGGAAGTCCTCTGCTTTTGATGCCTACAAGCACAAGACCGTCCGTTCCTTTGTTGCGCTCGACGATTTCGTGTGAAATTCGTCTGACTGCACGGATAAGTGCAGCTTCGTCCATCAATGCGGTTTTGAATTTCTGCATTTGCGTTATCTCCTTTGGCGGAAATAAAAAATCTTGCCATGTGCGGAGAAAACTGACATGACAAGATGTTTTGCTTTTGACAGTGAGTATAACTTACTCGGAGAAACCTGACTCGACAAGGCGAACAAGCTCGTCAACAGCCTGTGTTTCGTCTGCGCCGCCTGCGATGATGCGGATGTCTGTGCCGCCCATAATACCGAGTGAAAGAACACCGAGAAGGCTCTTTGCGTTAACACGGCGATCCTCTTTCTCTACCCAAATAGAAGACTTGAACTCATTTGCCTTCTGGATGAAGAATGTTGCGGGACGAGCGTGAAGACCGACCTGATTCTGAACAGTTACATCTTTAACATACATAGTAAAACAATCTCCCTCTGATATAGTTGATGAAGGCAAAAAAGCCTATACGATTTCGTTCGCGTAATACATATTATACCACAAAAAACCACTTCGTCAATGAATAAAAGCGCCGTTTGATAAAAATCGGCGGCAACGCCAAACAGCGTATTTTTGACAATACTCAGTTTGTGCAGATTGCACACTTTTTTCAAATGGCATTTTTGCATATTGCCGAGCAAATAGCTTTTGCTAAGTAAAAAATGCAGTTTTTTGCGAATTTGCTTGTAAGCTGTACGGTTTTTACTTATAATCATATTCATATAAATAAAGATGGAGGTTACGGTATGAAAAGGATGTTTGCGCTTCTTCAGGCGTTGCTTTTCGTAATATCTTCTTTTGCTGTAAGCGACTCGAATTTTAAGTTTATGGTTGACCGTGCGGCGCTTGAGCTGACGGGCACAACTCAGGTTGAGTTTGAAGCCATGGACGCAAAGCAAGCTGCCGTTTCACAGGAAGAAAAGGAAAATTGCAGGAACTGGTATAACGAAAACGTGCTGTGCACGGATAGACCGGCATATAATTTTAAGGTAGGCGGCAAATCGCTCAGGAATAATATTGATGATTGGGATATATCCGTTGGCAAAGAAAGCGACGTTGGTGAAGTTTACCGTGGCGGTAAAACAACCTGCATAACTCTTACCCATAAAAACAGCGGACTTATTGCAAGCGTGGAAGCTACCATATATGAAGAATATGCCACCTGTGAGTGGACGGTTTATATCACTAACTCAGCCGAAGAAAATTCACCTGTAATCAAGGATTTTTATGCGGTTGATTGTGTTTTACCTACGGGTAAAGCAGACGTGTACCTGAACAAAGGCAGTGAGCCTGCCGCAGATGATTTTCAGCTTATAAAGTCGGGTATCGGCTTGATTCCGATGAGCTTCAGCGCTAACGGCGGACGCACCGAATCATTCCTCCCTTACTTTAATCTTCACGGCACGGAATGCTCGGCGACGCTTGCTGTCGGTTGGTCGGGTCAGTGGTTTACATCACTTGCAGGAACGTTTGACGGCGTCAGAATCAAGGCAAAGCAGGAAAACTTCAAGGCTTATCTTGAGACTGATGAAACCGTTCGCTCTCCGCTCGTGACACTCACTTTTTACAGTGGCGATAACGCGCTCAAGGGTTTTAACTGTTTCCGCAGATTTACGGTTGACTGTGTTTATCCCGAGGGCACAAAGCCCATTACAACGTCCGGTGTGGGTGTTGAATGGCCGGAATCCACAATCGATTCACTCGTAGCAAATATCAACTCTATTCCTGACTGGTTTGCCGAGGCTGTCGATTATTACTGGATTGATGCGGGCTGGTATCCTATCAGAAACAACTGGGGTGACAGTGTAGGCAATTGGTTCGTTGATCCGAAAAAGTTTGACAGAGGCTTTGCGGATGTGTCTGCGTCGGCACACGAAAAGGGGATAGGAATTATTCTCTGGCATGAGCCCGAGCGTTGCAGCACGGATACGGAAGTATACAGAGAATGCATAAAGCATGACGGTTGGCTTGTTGAGCAGGATGAGGAAAGAAACCTTGTAAATTTAGGTATCGACGAATGCCTTGAATACATAACAGGCATTATGCAGCGCTCAATAACGGAAAACGGTGTTGACTATCTGCGAATAGACAGCATCCCCGAGCCCGGTCCGTTCTGGGATAAAGCGGAGAAAGAAAGAGACGACGGCAGAAAGGGCATAACAGAAAATCACTACGTTACAAACCTTTACAGAATGCTCGATACTCTGCTCGAGAACAATCCGGGATTGCTGATAGATAACTGCTGCTCAGGCGGCAAGCGCCTTGACATTGAAATGTCACGCAGAAGTATTCCGCTGTGGAGAAGTGACTATAACTGTATGGACGGGGAAGGTAAGTCTAAACCCGACATCCTTCAGGCAACTCAGTCACAGACCTACGGACTCTCCTTCTGGCTCCCGTATAACGGTACCTGCGCCTATGTTGAAGGCGAGTATGCAGACCGTACAAACATTATCTGCTGCTCACAGCGACTCGGTTACAGGGATATAAGAGAATATATGGTTGGCAATTACTATCCGCTCGATAACGGAGGACTTGACACCGAAAAATATCTTGCAATGCAGTTCGATAACGGCGCTGAGGAAGGCGTGGCGCTTATTTACAAGCGCGAAAACGTTGAAGACAGCTCATATACCCTTACTCTTAACGGACTGGATGCCGATACAACCTATGAGCTTTATAACTACGACAGTCCTGATAAAGTATATGCGATTAAGGGCGGCGAGCTTATGACGCAAGGTGTTGAAATAACGGTGAATGAGACACCCAAAGCGGTAATAATGCTTTACAGAGCAAAGTAAAATAAACAGAGCCGATGACGAAGGTCATCGGCTCTGTTTTGTCTTGCTGTCGATTAATTTGTGCCGTCTGTGAAGTTTTCATCCTTGAAGCGGAGAATCTTCTGTGATGCACTTTTGACGAAAGCGGTTTTTCTGAGCTTGAAACCGCGGATGTGCTTATAGGAGGGGAGCTTGTTGTTGACCTCTTTGACAACGCCTGCGAAAAGTGTCTGAAGATCGTCATCGTTATATTCTGCTTCGCCGAAGTGTTCGTTAAGTGCTTCGTTGTCAGGGAATATGGAACACTTTACAAGCGTTTCGCCTTTTTCATTTGTTTCAGCATAAACCAGAACCTCATTGACAAGGGGGTTGAGGCTGAGGTGATACTCAAGCTCTTCAGGGTAGATGTTCTTACCGTTTTCGGTTACAATAACGTTTTTGATTCTGCCGCAGATGTAAATTCTACCCTTTTCGTCAAGCCTTGCAAGGTCGCCCGTGTGGAGGAAACCGTCCTCGTCAATAACCTCTGCGGTTGCCTCGGGGTTGTTGTAGTAACCGAGCATAACCATCTGTCCTTTGACGCAAAGCTCACCGGAGCCTGTCTGCGGATCGGGGTCGACAATCTTTGCTTGTGTGCCGGGAAGTGCAAGACCGACAGATTCCGCAAGGTGAAGTTTATCGTTGTTCATTACGGCAAGCGGTGCACACTCCGTAAGACCGTAACCGAAGAGAATCTGAATTCCGAATGCTTCGAAGTCGCGAAGAATTTCGGGGCGGATGGGAGCTGCGCCGCAGATGATAAGACGCATATTTCCGCCGAAAGCTTCTTGGATTTCCTTGAAGAACAACGGACGCAGATCGATACCTACCTTGCCGGCGATCTTACATACCTTTGAGCCGAACTTGAAGAGAAATTCGCCGTGGGGTTTTGCCTTTATGCGCTGCATAAGGCGGCGGTGTACGGTTTCGAGGATGAGGGGAACGGCAACGAAAATAGAGGGAGAGAACTCCTTCATATTCTTGAGAACGTATTTGAATCCTTCACAGAACGTGACCTTTGCGCCGCAATAGGGTGCAAAGAAGAGGATGATTGTGCTTTCGTACGTGTGGTGGAGCGGAAGCATGGATATGCCCGTGTCTTCGGGATAGATTTTGAGGATGCTCATTGCGGATTTTACTTCAAAGCAGAAGTTGCGGTGGCAGAGCATAACGCCCTTTGCCGTGCCGGTTGTGCCCGATGTGAAGAGGAGAGAGCACATTTTGTCGGGGTCGATAACTGCGTTGATATATTCTTTTTCGCCTGCAGCGATAAGCTCTCTGCCTTTTTCGAGGAGCTTTGAGAAGGAGAGGATACCGTCCTCATCCTCTTCGTAGTCGAAACAGACTATTTTGATGCCGGGGTTCATCTTATCTCTTTCAAGTACTTTGAGAAGGTGTTTGTCGCAAAAGATAAGCTCGGAATCGGACGTGCTGAGAATACCGTTGATGTCCGCAAAAAGGAGCTCCTTATCAATCGGAACCGCAACGCCGACACCGTTGATGATTGCCATATAGCTGACACACCACTCGTAACGGTTGTTTGCGGATATTGCAAGATGTTTGCACTTGTAGCCCATAGAAAGAAGAACCGTACCGAGTGCGTCTATATCGTCTATATATTCATTGAAAGTGATGAGTCTGCTTGCGCTTCTGAGCTTTATTTCAAATGCATTACGCTCGCCGTAAAGCTCGCGCGTCTGCTCAAGCAACTCTTTGATTGTGCTGAATTCGCGAACCTTATAGAAAGATTTTGTGGCGGGTGCCAACAATTCGTTTCTCTTTGTCTTGCTCATTCTGTCCTCCGATTTTTCATATCCTGAAAATTGCTGATATAACAAAACAATACAGGCTGAATTATAACAACCTAACCTTAAATGAACCTTAATTATCGTAACAATTTATTAATAAATCGCGGTGAAAATAGGTGGAAATATGTGAAATATATTCAAATTAGTCGAAAAATGAGCAGAATTTGTTAATAATAAGTGAATAAATCGTGACGATACAGATGCGGTTTTCTTAAGGGAACGGTCGGAGCAAAGGACGAGAAAGCGGTACGGGAAATTGCTTTTTAGTAATTTTTGTAACAAACTGTACAAATTACGTAAGCTTATTGCAGTTTTCTTGTAACAAAATGCAAACAAATACTTGAATTCTATAATATAATTTGTTATGATAATTTAGTAGAATCAGCTAACACCGCTTTCAGTGCGGTGCGTTAGTGAAAGGAGCTTGTCGTTTAAATGGGTAACGTTCCTCTTTACTTGTTCAATAAGGGCGAAAACGCAAGAGCATACGAATATCTCGGCGCTCATTTTGTCGGTGAAGACAGTGTTGTTTTCCGTGTCTGGGCACCCAATGCTGCTCAGGTCAGCGTTGTTGGTGAATTCAACGGCTGGCAGGGCGGGGCATCACCTATGTATCGGGTTGACGACAGCGGCGTCTGGGAAACAACCCTGAGCGGTCTCAAAGAATACGATGCTTACAAATTCTTTATCCGCGCAAGGGACGGCAGAGAATTTTTCAAATGTGACCCTTATGCTTTTCACGCTGAAACAAGACCTGACAATGCCTCCAAGCTATATGATATTGAAGGCTATGAATGGCACGACGAAAAATGGCTCAATAAGCGCAGAAAGTCAAGCGTTTATGACAGCCCGGTCAATATATACGAGGTTCACGCCGGCTCCTGGAAACAGTATGATGACGGTAACTTTCTCTCATACCGTGCGATGGCGGATGAGCTTATTCCCTACGTTAAGGATATGGGCTACACACATATCGAGTTTATGCCGCTGAGCGAATATCCCTTTGATGGTTCCTGGGGCTATCAGGTAACGGGTTATTTTGCGCCCACTTCGCGTTACGGAACACCAAAGGACCTTATGTATCTTGTTGACAAATGCCACGAAGCAGGCATCGGCATTATTATGGATTGGGTACCTGCTCACTTTCCGAAGGATGCACACGGATTGTATGAATTTGACGGTACGGCCTGCTACGAATACGCAGACCCGCGTAAAGGTGAGCATTATTCGTGGGGCACAAGAGTATTCGATTACGGTAAAACCCAGGTACAGAGCTTCCTGATGTCAAGTGCCGCAATCTGGCTTGACAAATATCATTTTGACGGACTTCGCATCGATGCCGTTGCATCAATGCTTTATCTTGATTACGACCGTGACGACGGCAACTGGGTTGCCAATGAAAACGGCGGCAACGAAAACCTCGAGGCAATAGCATTCCTGAGGAAACTGAACGAATCCATATTCCGCGATTATCACGACTGTATGATGATTGCTGAGGAATCCACAGCCTTCCCTATGGTTTCAAAGCCCACGTTTATGGGCGGTCTCGGATTCAATTTCAAGTGGAATATGGGTTGGATGAACGACTGTATGCGTTATTTCTCGCTTGACGGCATCCACCGCAAGAATAACCATAACTGTCTCACTTTCTCATTCTTCTACGCTTTTTCCGAAAATTTTGTGCTGCCTATTTCACACGATGAGGTCGTTCACGGCAAATGCTCGCTGATAAATAAAATGCCGGGCACTTACGAAGAAAAATTTGCCGGTGTGCGCTCATTCCTTGGCTATATGTACGCTCATCCCGGTAAAAAGATGTTGTTTATGGGTCAGGAATTCGGCCAGTTTATTGAGTGGAAGTATGACTGTGGCCTCGATTGGCTGCTGCTTGATTACGACGCTCATAGAAAACTTCTCAGCTACACTCGAGCACTGAATAAATTCTACGCCGCAAACGCTCCTTTATGGGAGGTCGATTTCGGTTGGGAGGGCTTCAACTGGATTTCCAGCAACGATAACTCCAACTCTGTTATTGCCTTCCGCAGAATTGACAAGAGTGGTAAGGAAATTATTGCGGTGTCGAACCTCACAACAGTGTTCCGCAGCGGCTACGAAATCGGCGTGCCATATGCCGGAACTTACGAGGTTGTGTTCAATTCCGATGAAGAACAGTTCGGCGGAACGGGTAAGGGAAGCACAGGCAAAATCAAATCATCTGAAAGACCGATGCACGGCCATGAGCAGAGCATTTCGCTTGAGCTTGCCGGTATGAGTACGGTTTATCTCAGACTTGTGCGCAGAAACCCCGTACGCAAGAAGGAGCCGAAAAAAGTTGAAAAGAAATGATAAGGCGCAGGGATTTTTACATTTTGCCGATTTCAAATCGCCCTGTCGCGGCAATTTCATCAACTCGCTGGAGTTTCTCAGACCGTGTATTGAAGCGCAGGGCGGAGAGATGGTTTATCTGTTCCCGGCGGCAACCGCAAAGCGCGAATGGGCGCAGGAGTTGAAGAAAGAGGCAACCGTTTATTTTTTGAGCGACAGTTTACTGCAGAATGTGAAAACCGTGCGTGGTATAATAAAGCGGCATAATATCGGTATTATCCATTCGCATTTTTACAAGTTGCCTTATATACTGACGTTCAATTTGGCTTCAATGTTTTGCGGTGTGAAGCAGGCGGTTCATATTCACTGTGCGCTGACAATCCACAGCGGTATATCAAGGCTGATTGAAAAACAGCTTCTGAAAGGAAAAACTTTCATCGGATGCAGCGAAAAGCTAACGGCCGATGCTAAAGAATATTATCCAAAAAATCCCGCATATACGGCAAAAAACGCAATCTGGTTTCCAAGACTCGATGAGTATGAGCTGCTTGATAAGAGAGCTCTCGGGCTGAGCACAAGTGCAAAAACGCTTATGATGTTTGGTTTCCTTTATGAGGTTAAGGGTGTTGACATTGCGCTTGAAGCTGTGAGCGAGCTTATTGAAAGCGGTGAGGATTTACAGCTCATCCTCATCCTTACTTCAAACATCGATGAGATAAAGGGCAAAATAACCGCACGTTTCGGCAAAATCCCTTCGTGGCTTCACCTGTTGCCTCCGCGTAACGATATTGCAAGCTACTATAAGCTCTGCGATGCTTTCCTGGCACCGAGCAGAAGCGAAGGTTTACCGTATTCGGTTGTGGAGGCATCTTATCTCAAGCTTCCCGTTGTGCTCAGTGATATTCCCGCTCACGCAAGTCTCAGGCTGCCGTGCGGATATTACTTTGAAAGTGAAAATGTCGGTCGGTTGAAGATTCAGCTGATGTCCGCACTCAACGGTGCAGGCAATGCGGCTGACTTTGACGCCCAGGCGGAGCAGATAAAGCAGGATTATCAGCTGTCAACCTGGAGTGACTGCATAATGGATATTTATACCAAACTCTGAAGAGTTCCCCAAATAACAAGGAGGTTATCAAGAAATGTCACAGAAAGCCGAATGTATTGCAATGCTGCTCGCCGGCGGACAGGGCAGCAGACTTGGTATTCTTACCAAGAACATCGCTAAGCCTGCCGTACCCTACGGAGGAAAATACAGAATTATTGATTTCCCTCTTTCAAACTGTGTAAACTCCGGTATCTACACAGTCGGTGTTCTCACACAGTATCAGCCGCTTGAACTCAACGATTATATCGGCAACGGTGCCGCATGGGATCTTGACCGTGCAAGCGGCGGTGTTCATATTCTCTCTCCCTATCAGCAGATAAAGGGCAGTGAGTGGTATAAGGGCACGGCAAACGCAATTTACCAGAATATCAACTTCATCGACAGATATGATCCCGAATATGTATGCATCCTTTCCGGCGACCATATTTACAAGATGGACTATTCAAAGATGCTCGCTTTCCATAAGCAGAAAAATGCCGATTGCACAATTGCAATGCTTGAAGTTCCGTGGGATGAAGCATCACGTTTTGGTCTGATGCTCGTTGATGATGAGGGTGCCATTACTGCATTTGAGGAGAAACCCGAAGTTCCCAGCAGCAACAAGGCTTCAATGGGTGTCTATATCTTCACGTGGAAGAAGCTCCGCGAATATCTGCTTGCTGACGAGGCAGACCAGAATTCAAGCAATGACTTTGGTAAAAACCTTATCCCTGCAATGCATGAGGCAGGTGAAAGACTCTTTGCTTATCACTTTGACGGTTATTGGAAGGATGTCGGAACAATCGACAGCCTTTGGGAAGCAAACCTCGACCTGCTTCGTCCGTCAGTTGATCTCGACCTTTCCGATAACGAATGGAGAATTTACTCCAAGTCGCCGGCATCACCGCCTCACTTCGTTTCCGCAACCGCAAAGGTTGAAAATTCGATGATGGCTGAAGGTTGCTGTATCGACGGTGAGATTGATTACTCTGTTCTCTTTGCAGACGTTGTTGTCGAAGAGGGTGCAAAGGTTGATTCCTCAATCATTATGCCCGGCACCGTAATCAAAAAAGGCGCTGTTGTTCAGTACGCAATCGTTGCTGAAAACGCAGTTATCGAATCCGGTGCAGTTGTCGGCGAAAAGCCGGAGAACGTGGCAAACCGTGATGACTGGGGTGTAGCGGTTGTCGGCGCAGGCATAAAGGTCGGCGCAGGCGCTGTAATCGCTCCCAAAGCTATGGCAGGCGAAGACGTGCCTGCTGCAAAGTGAGGAGGAATGAAAAATGATCAGAGCAAATGACGTTCTTGCAATTATCCACTCAAATGCGTATGATGAGGCTCTGCCTGAGCTTACAAATATGCGTACAATGGGCTCCGTACCCTTCGGCGGCAGATATCGCCTTATAGATTTCACACTTTCAAACCTTGTTAACGCAGGCATCAGCAAGGTCGGCGTTATTACAAAGAGCAACTATCAGTCACTTATGGACCACCTCGGCACAGGTAAGCCGTGGGACCTTTCCCGTAAGCGCAGCGGTATGTATCTTCTTCCGCCTTTCGGTTTTGCCGAGACAGGTACTTTCGACAACCGTATTGAATCGCTCAAGGGTAATATGCACTTTATCAGCCGCTCTAAAGAGGAATATGTGCTGATTGCAGACTGCAACGTTGTTACAAATTTCAGTATTGATGAGCTTATGAATTTCCACGAGAAGTCAAATGCTGACATCAGCGTGGTGTGCAAGCGCGGCAAGACCCCCACACTTTCTAATCTTATGACTTACGAAATCGGCGAAGATTCAAGAGTAAACTCAATCGCGGTAGGTGTGCCTTCTGACGATGCGGATTATTCGCTCAACATTTTCTTTATGAAGAAGGCTTTGCTTGAGAGACTTATCAACGAAGCCTATGCAATGAACAAGACAAGTATCGGTATCGACGTGTTCCAGGCAAACGTTAAGAATCTGCGTATCTGCGCTATGGAAACAGATAACTTTGTTGTTTCGATCGACTCGCTCGATACTTATTACAATGCAAATATGATGCTGCTTGACAGCGCAAACAGAAACAGCCTTTTCAACAAAAATCGACCCGTATATACAAAGGTGCGTGACGATATGCCGGCTCTTTACGCTATCGACAGCTCTGTTACAAACAGTCTTGTTTCGGACGGATGCGACATCAAGGGTGAGGTTGACAGCAGCGTGCTCGGCAGAAGCGTTAAGGTTGAAAAAGGCGCAATTGTCAAGAACTGTGTCATTATGCAGGATTGCTTTATCGGCGCAGGTGCACACATTGAGAACGTAATTCTCGACAAAGCGGTTGTTATCAAGCCCGGTAAGACTCTTATCGGCGCAGATGATTTCCCGATCTATGTTGGTAAGAGAATTGTAATCTGATAAATTTTAAGGAGAGACAGGTATGAAAGTATTATACGCTGCCAGCGAAGCGCTCCCCTTTATTGCAAGCGGCGGGCTCGCTGATGTTGCAGGCTCACTTCCCCAAGCGCTTCGTAAAAGACTTATAGGTGCCCGTGTCGTAATGCCTCTTTACGATTCAATCCGTCAGGAGCTTAAGGACACGATGACCTTTATTACGCATATTTCCGTGCCCGTTGCATGGCGCAGACAGTATTGCGGAATTTTTGAAGCAAGACACAACGGTGTAATATACTACTTGCTTGACAATCAGTATTATTTCAAGCGTGACAGAATCTACGGTCATTATGACGATGCTGAGAGATTTGCTTTTTTTGCGCGTGCGGTGCTTGAGATAATTCCTCATATCGGATTCAAACCCGACATCATCCACTGTAACGACTGGCAGACGGCTATGACCCCCGTCTATTATTCAACAATGTATGCCGATCAACCCGGCTGGGAGAATATCAAAACCGTTTTCACAATCCATAACATTCAGTATCAGGGTGTTTACGGAATGGAGCTTATCGGTGACGTTCTCGGTCTTAAGCCCGGTTATGAGCATATTGTTGAGTACAACGGTTGTGTTAACCTTATGAAGGGTGCAATCGAAACGGCAAACGTTGTTACAACCGTCAGCCCCTCATACGCGAATGAAATTCTTGACCCGTGGTTCAGTCACGGTCTGGATAATATCCTTGAGCAGAGACGATTTAAGCTTTCGGGTATTCTCAACGGTATTGACGTTGAGAATTATAACCCCGTAACGGATAAGGACATTTTTGCCAACTATTCGGCAGAGGATTTCACGGCTAAGGCTACCAATAAGGCAGAGCTTCAGAAGATGTTTAACCTCCCCGAAAATCCGCGCACGCCGGTTGTCGGCCTTGTAACACGTCTTGTTTCTCACAAGGGTCTTGACCTTATCAAGGCAATTCTCGACGAGCTTCTTGCAACAACCGATATTCAGTTTGTTGTTCTCGGTTCGGGTGATTGGCAGTATGAGGAGTTTTTCAAGGAAATGGCCGCCAGATATCCCAACCAGCTCGGTCTTCGCCTTGGCTTTGTTCCCGACCTTGCACGCAAGATTTATGCGGGTAGTGATATGTTCCTTATGCCCTCCAAGAGTGAGCCTTGCGGTCTTTCGCAGATGGTTGCACTGCGCTACGGTTCAATTCCGATTGTGCGTGAAACAGGCGGTCTGAAAGACACAATCACCGACAGTGGCGACAATGAGGGTAACGGTTTCACCTTCGCACGCTACAACGCACACGATATGCTTCACAGCATCCGCCGTGCCGTTGAAGGCTATCAGAACGAAGAGGGTTGGAACGTTCTCGTCAAGCGCGCAATGGAGTGCAACAACAGCTGGAACCGTTCGGCAAATGAGTATATCAGACTCTATAAAGCAGTTCTTAAAGGCTGATCAAAAATAAAGCCGACAGGCGGATAAATCCGTCTGTCGGCGATGGCATAAATAAAAGCTTCAGTCTTCTTTTGTTGTGCGGTAGCGGGAAGCTACGTTTGCGACGTATTCTTCAACGCAGGTGACAAGTGTTGTACCGAATGGCGGCAGCTTGTCATTGAAGATTTTTGCCTGCGGAATGGTTTTACTTGAGTCAAAAAGACCCGCATATACGGCATCTGTCAGCTTTTGGAACATAGGGTCGTCCCAACGGATAGGCACGTCCACACAGTCGGGTGAGAATCTGCCTGCAGCAATGCTTGCCACAAGAATCTTGTATTCTGCTATTGCAGCGCCCCAAAGCAGTTTGTCTCCAAGCTTAGGGTCCATTGTGCTGAAACGCTCTGCAAAAAGGTTGATGCACATCAGGATTGCGCGCATATCAATCTTATCGCTGTTGATGGCGGAAAAGCTTTCGGCTTTGTTTGTGGCGAATGAGTTATACATACCGTATTTGCTGTCAGCTTTGCCGAGAAGATAGTCGGTTGTGACACCGAAATAATCGGCACATTTGAGGACAAATTCAAGTCCGCACTCTCTGACACCTTTTTCGTAGTGAGAGAGAAGAGCCTGCGAAACGCCAAGGCTCATTGCAACTTCCTTCTGGCTGAGCCCTCGCTCTTTACGTAAGGAAGTTATTCTGTTAGAAAAAGCAGTTGCCATAAATTACCTCGTATATCTTAAAAAAGTATACGCAGAGTATAACAAACCTTTCGACAAAAGTCAACAGTTTATATTATTTTCCGGAGATCAAAATGAAAAGTTACAGAATTCATCTCATCAGAAACGCTCTGACACAGGAAAATCTCGACGGCAGATATCTTGGCCATACGGATTCTCCCCTGTGCGAACAGGGTGTTGCACAGCTCAATCAGCTTGTAGAAAACTATAAGTATCCGTCGGCACAGGTCGTTTTCAGCAGCCCGCTCAGGCGCTGTACGGACACGGCGAGGGCAATTTATCCGGATAAGGAGATCGTACCAATTGAGTCGCTGATAGAGTATAACTTCGGCGAGTTTGACGGAAAAACTGCAGAAGAGCTCGAAAAACACACTCTTTTTCCGCGTTGGCTTGCGGGTGAGGAGGGGGTTGATCCACCGTTCGGCGAGAGCAATGCCAAGTTTGCAAACCGTATATGCGAGGGCTTTGAGGGTATTGTTGACGGTATGCTGAAAACCGGTGTTGAGTCGGTTGCTATTGTTACTCACGGCGGTATCATCGGCGCGCTGATGTCGCGCTACGCAATCCCCGAGGCAAGTCCGCACGAGTGGCTTACCCCAAGCAGTTGTGGATATACGTTGCGTATAACACCATCATTATGGATGACGGGTAAGAAGGTTGAAGCCGTGTGCGAAATTCCCGAAGAGGAGCACGGTTTTGATTATGAGCGCGCAATGTGGGGACAGGATCCCTTGGAAGACGATTATTCCTACGACGAAGAAGATGAACTCTGATCGATATAATAGAAATAAGATAGAAATACAAACAAAAGTGTGAAAGAGGAGAAAGAAATGTCAGAAAAAATCAGTGTAGTTACAGGTGCATCCGGTCATGTAGGTTATCCGCTTGTCAAGCTGCTTTGCGATAGCGGTGAGAAGGTACGTATCCTTATCCGTAAGGATCTTCCGATTTTTGATTGCTTCAGCGCAGAGCGTGTGTACGGTGACGTTACGGACCCCGAAAGCCTTGAGAAGGCATTCGAAGGTGCGGATGTTGTTTATCACCTTGCAGGTATGATTGAAATTAAAGCAGGCAACGATGAGCCCGTATGGAGAGTTAACGTTGACGGCACAAAGAACGTTGTTGAAGCCTGCAAGAAGTGCGGCGTCAAGCGCCTTGTCTACGCTTCATCAGTTGATGCTATTCCGCCTCTTCCCGATAATCAGGAGATGACTGAGATTTACGATTTCAATCCGGACAACCTTGAGGGTACATACGCTAAGACAAAGGCTGCAGCAACCAATTACGTTCTCAACAACAACGGTGTTGACGGACTTGAAACGGTCGTTACACATCCCGGTGCATGTATCGGCCCTTACGATTTCAAGGTTTCAAGCGTAGGTGAAATGGTAAGAATGTTTGTAAACGGCGCTTTCCCCGTAACACTTACATTCGGTGCATATAACTTTGTAGACGTACGTGACGTTGCAAACGGTATGTACCTTGCATCCACAAAGGGCACACCCGGTCACTGCTATATTCTCACGGGCAACGTCATGACCTGCGGTGAGCTTATAAGCTGCCTTGCAAAAATCTGCGGCAGAAAAGATCCGAAGATTCCGCTGTCACGCGGCCTTGCAAATACTGTTGCTCCGCTTATGGAGGTTTACTACAAGGCTCTCGACAAGACACCTCTTTTCACCCGCTATTCAATCC
Organism: Acutalibacteraceae bacterium; assembly: GCA_045536955.1. Lineage (GTDB taxonomy): Bacteria > Bacillota > Clostridia > Oscillospirales > Acutalibacteraceae > UBA8612. The sequence goes on along the minus strand of JAZSOM010000030.1, from coordinate 11,038 downwards.
GTAAGCTTTGCTCAAACTGCAATTTCTCTTACAAAAAAGCTGCCGATGACCTCGGCTATGCTCCGATGAGTGCAGAGCAATCGTTCGCAGATATGGTTGCCTGGATCAAAGAGAATGAGCCCAAAAAGAAGAAAAAGTAATTGATTGAGGTGTACCTATGTCACTGATAAAAAAAGGTGTCACTGTGGCTAAGGAGACGGTCGGTAAGGTTCGTACCTACTGGAAGACTCCGCCGCTTGGCAACTATATGAATTTTAAAGAGATTGCGGCATATTCGGGCGGCGGTATCGGTGCGTATATGATTATTACGCTTGGTACTGCGTGTCTGCTGGGAACGGGTAATACTCTGCTTACAAGTGCTCTCGGTGTCGATTATACCGATATGTACGTAATGTATATTATCGCGGTGCTTGCGAATATACCGCTTACCGGAATCAGAGCAAGTATTATTGATAACACAAGAAGTAAAGCCGGTAAATACCGACCGTACATCGTTACAATGGCGATACCTGCCGCCATAATTTGTAACATTATGGTATGGTTTCCATACAGTAAGCTTGATTCGTGGCTCGGCGACGGAATGATATTTGGTGAAACGAGAGGCTACGTTGCAAAGTGTGCAATAATTCTCGTTCTCAATCTTCTGCTTCACTTCTTCTACTATTTCTTCTACGATGCTTATGAGAATTTGATTCACGTTCTCTCGCCCAATACATATGAGCGAACCTACGTTTCGTCGGTCAAGAGTATTGTTTATTCATTGGCTCCGACCATTATCAATCTTATCACACCGTTTATTGCGGATACGGTGTTTAAAACAAATTCTACGGATCTTCGTGTTTATCGCTTGCTTTATCCGATACTTACGGTGGGTGGCTTGCTGCTTTGTATTGTTGTCTATAAGTATACGGAAGAGAAGATTGTTCAGGCGAAAACTCACGTTATCCAGATAAAGTTTATTGATGCGCTCAAGGCGGTTGCAAAAAACAAGTATTTCTGGGTTATTTCGTTTGCAGGCTGGATTGGTTTTCTTGAATCCGCATATTCCAACGTGCTTTATTGGCTCTACAACTACGGCGGTACCTGCTCGGGTAGTGTATACGGTCTTCTTACTACAATTTACGGTAATGCATCTCTCTGGGGTATGCTTCTGGCTCCGTTCTGCGTGCGTAAATGGGGTAAGAAAGCGGTTCTTGTAGTAACCAATGTTTTCAACATTGTCTTTATTCTGATGATGTTGCCGTTCCTCAATGAGCTCAAAGATTCTACGATATGGCTTGTAATGGGCTGTTTGTGGTTCAATGCGCTTATGGGCTCGTTTATGCATATTCTCAACCCTGCAATCCAGGCGGATATACGAGATTATCAGCAGTACAAGACCGGTGAGAGAATTGACGGTATGTTTGCCGCAGTAGGCACGATCGGTACCGTAATTACGCTTATTACGTCATCAGTTATTCCCGGTATTTATGAGAGAAACGGCCTTACCAAAGAGATTGCGGCGAAAGTTACTTCAAGACCTGAAATTCTCAACAGAATGCTCGGTGAGGGTAAGACAGTTGGTCAGATTCTTGCTGAACAGTTTGAAAAAGGACAGGATAACTACACAAATGCAAGCTCCGCGCTTTATGACCCCGATATTCTTTTGAGCCTTCTTAAGGTGCTTGTTATGGTTGCCGCTGTCGGTGCGGCGCTCAATGTTATTCCCTATCTCTGGTATGACTTCAACGAGAAAAAGCAGAAGTCTGTTATCAGCGTGCTGAAAATCCGCAGTATGTTTGAGGATTACGGCAACGGCGTTCTTGATGACGGCAAGCTTGTAGAGGCGGTTGATATTATCCGCACCTCACGTGAGCTGCAGGGACAGACACACAAGGCTGTCAGCAAAAAATCGTGGAAATCCGTAAAGGGTAAGGCTGAAAGAAAAGCTGCAAAAAAAGCTTATCAGGCTGACGTAAATTACAATATTGAAATCGATGTTGCAAAGTTTGTCTGCGAAGAGCTCGACAAATTCTCCGGTGATGAGTTCGGGTTCAGAGTTATGAAGAGCCGCGAGATTTACAATGCAGGTCTTTATAAGCTCAGAGCTGCCGATAAGCATACGCTCAAAGAAGAACTTCGTGCAGCAAAGGCTATGGATGGCGACAAGGCTGTGCGTAAGGCTGCTGTCGAAATTGCAAAGAGCAAGATTTCAGCTTCAAAGTACGCGCGCAAGTACTATCCGCAAGGCACGGCTTTCGAACAGCCAAATTTCTCCAAGCTTGAGAAAAAGTATAATAAGCTCGACAGCCTTGAGAAAGAGCTTAAAGCTCTTAATGAGTCTGTAAGGTCAATTAAGAAGAGTGGAGATGCAAAAAAACTCGCCAAGACAAAGTCTAAGATTAACCAACGCAGAGAAAAAATCAAGGCTCTTTCTGCCGAAACAAAGGCTATGAGCGGTGAGTTTGCGAAGTTTAACCGTGCAGCAAAGCCATACCTTGATGCAAGAAAACTCCTTACTCAGGCGGAAAACTATACCCATTATGACGAAATATCGGCTAAGTACGATATTGCTAAGGCTCGTCACGAAGAAGCTGTAAGAATTGCCGCGGAAGAGAAGGCGCGCAAGGAAGCTGCTGAAAAAGAGTACGCAGCAATGCTTCGCGAACAGCGCAAGAACAAGAAAAAGAACAAAAAAGAAAACTAAAACAAGGAGATAGATCATGAATTCGATTATAGCTTTTTTTCTTTCTTTCTTGACGTTTCTGGGTACGATAACGGCAAGCTTTTTAAGTCCCGCAGCTCCTGAGGATACAGGCGAATTCACACCGGTGCTCCGCTTTGTTATCAGCAGTGATTCTCACGTTCTGACAATGGGCGATACCCAGTCAACACGACTCGAGAAAATGATTAAGCTCGGATACGACATTGCCGAAAAGGATGACGAGTATAAAAAGCTCGATGCCGTTCTTATGGCGGGTGACCTTACAGATGATGGCACCAAGCTCGGCTTTGCAAGCTATAAGGCTGCGGCTGATGCCGTGCTTCAGGACGGAACGGAGTTCCTCTCTGTTGTTGCAAAGTCACACGACTCAAGCTCAATGGACGTTAAAGCTCTTGAATATTTCACACAGGTAACAGGTCAGGAAACAGACTTCCACAGAGTTATCAACGGTTTCCATTTCATAGGTCTCTCAAGGTCAACAATTGCGGGTGAGCATTACAGCGATTATCAGAAGGAATGGCTCGAGGAGCAGCTTGACGAGGCTGTTGAAGATGACCCCTTTAAGCCGATTTTTGTTATCCATCATGAGCATGTTTCCAACACTGTTTACGGCAGTTCGGATTTTGAAGGCTGGGGTATGCCCGACTTCAAGGATATACTTGAAAAATATCCTCAGGTTGTTGATTTCTCAGGTCATTCACATTACCCGATTAACGATGCGCGCTCAATCTGGCAGGGCGGCTTTACGGCTCTCGGCACAGGTGGTCTTTATTACGTTGAGCTTACAATCGACGATGAGCGCACCGTTCATCCGGCAGGGCACAAGAAGGTTGCAAGTTTCTGGGTAGTTGAGGTTGATGCAAACAACCGCATCCGTCTCAGAGCAGTTGACCTCGGCGCAGAGGAATATCTTTGTGAATACAACCTCAGTTCACCTTTTGATCGTTCGTATTCAAGGTCTGCTCAGCTTATCCGTGCAAGAAAGCCTGAGTTCAAAGCTGATGCTTCGGTTGAGCTCAAGGGCAGCAAGGTTACGTTCGATGCTGCACAGTCAAAAGACGGTATGCCGATATTTATGTATAGGGCATACGCAGTTGACGGTGAGGGCAACAGTACGCCCGTAGGTAAAACTCTCCCCGAGTATTATAACTATGATGTGCCCGATACTGTTACAATCAAGCTTGAGAATCTGCCCGATGGCGATTATACGCTTGTGGTTGTTGCCGAAAACTGTTTCGGTATGCAGTCAGATCCGCTTACGGTGAAATAACAGACATAGAATAAAGGCTTGTACGGTCGGTTCCGTACAAGCCTTATTTTTGTGCTCATATTACCTTTTCGGGTGTTACGGCAATTGTTGCGCAGCAAACTGCGTGAGCGCCTGCTTTGAGTAGGGTTTTGCGACATTCGTTGAGCGTTGCACCTGTTGTTTTTATGTCATCGCAGAGAAGTATTGTTTTGCCTTTTACCGCGTCTTTATTTTCTGCCGCAAAAGCATTTTTCAGGTTTTTGAGTCTGTCTTTGCCTCGTAGGTCATGTTGGTCTGCGGTTTCGCGCGTTTTGAAAAGAAGAAGCTCGTTGAAGGGGACTGAAAGCTCGCGTGAAATCTGCTTTGCAAGCAGCGCGGATTGGTTATAGCCTCGTTTACGACGTTTGCGTTTTGTCTGCGGCACGCAGGTTATAACATCGAATTTAACGTCACCTAATTCAAGTGCAACACATTTGGCAACCTCTTTGCCGAAATAGACGGAAAGGTCGGTTTCACCGCCGAATTTGAAGCGATGAACGGCAGTGCGTACGTGATCCTTATACAGGAAAGGTGAGACGAGGCACAGCGAAAAATTGTTGCGTGAACAGCGGCAGGAAGTGCGCGGCAGACCGCAGCCAAGGCACCTGTTTTCAATTCGATCAACATCCCTTTCGCATTGTTCGCATAAATGCAGATGCCGCTGTCCTATCTCGTTACAGACAGGACAGCGGGCAGGGAAAAACAGATTTAAAATTTGCGGAAATACGCGGCGCATCAGTGCGTGCCGTCGCCCATGCACTTGACCATAACTGCCTTCTGTGCGTGCAGGCGGTTTTCTGCTTCATCAAATATTTCGTCAGCGTGCTCTTCGAATACCTTTGCGGTGATTTCTTCCTCACGGTGAGCGGGCAGGCAATGGAGCACCATTGCACCGTCAGCGGCAAGTGACATAACCTCGTCGTTGATCTGGAAGTTCTTGAAAATCTTCTTGCGCTCCTCAGCTTCGCCCTCCTGACCCATAGAAGCCCATACGTCAGTGTAGAGAACGTCAGCATCTTTTACAGCGGCGGCGATGTCACTTGTGCAGCAGAAGTCACCGTTTTCGCTTGCCCATTTCATCAGCTCAGCATCGGGCTGATATGCGTCGGGGCAGGCGATGCTGACCTTCATACCGACCTTGATGCAACCTGCTATGAGTGAGTTTGCCATATTGTTGCCGTCACCGACGTAGCAGAGTTTGAGCCCCTCAAGTGAGCCTTTGTGCTCACGGATTGTCATAAGGTCTGCAAGTACCTGGCAGGGATGGCAGTAGTCGGTAAGACCGTTGATGATCGGGATTGAACCTACCTTTGCGAGCGTTTCAACTTCTTCCTGATCGAAGGTGCGGATCATAATACCGTCAAGATAGCGGGAAAGAACACGTGCAGTGTCTTCAACAGGCTCACCTCTGCCTATCTGGAGATCGCGTGAGCTGAGGAAGAGAGCGCTGCCGCCGAGATCGTAGATGCCGACTTCGAAGGATACACGGGTTCTTGTGGATGATTTCTGGAATATCATACCAAGTGTCTTGCCTGCAAGATACTTGTGTTCAATGCCGTTTTTCTTTGCATACTTGAGCTGGTCTGCAAGGTCGAGTATGTCGATAATTTCCTGCTTTGAAAGGTCTGAAAGCTTAAGTAAATGTTTCATTGTTGTTTCTCCTTTATCTTCTGAAATCAAAGAAGTTCGATGCCGTTTTCGCGGCAGATGCGTGAGGTTTCATCGTCCCAGACGGAAACCTGAACCTCACCGATGTGAGCCTTGCCGAGCATCAGCATACAAAGACGTGACTGTCCGATGCCGCCGCCCATTGTGAGAGGAAGAGTGCCGTCGAGCAGAAGTGAGTGGAACATAAGCTCCGCTCTTTCGGGGCATCCTGCCTTGTTAAGCTGTGAACGGAGAGCATCTGCATCAACGCGGATGCCCATTGAAGAAATCTCAAATGCACAGCCGAGCACCTCGTTGTAAAAAAGGAGGTCGCCGTTGAGAGTCCAATCGTCATAATCAGGGGCTCGTCCGTCGTGCTTTTCGCCGGAAGCGAGCACATCACCTATCTGCATAAGGAACACGGTGCCGTACTCTTTTGCAACTGCGTTTTCACGTTGCTTTGACGTCATATCGGGGTAGAGCGATTCAAGCTCGTAAGTTGTTATGTATTTGGCCTGTCTGTTGAGCGATACGTTGATTGCCGGATAACTTTCTTTGACCTTGTCGAAGGTGTCGCAGATGGCGCCGACAATGCCGTCAACCGTTTCTTTGAGGAAACTGACATTGCGCTGCTCGCGGGATATTACCTTTTCCCAGTCCCATTGGTCGACGTAGATTGAGTGAATGTTGTCCATTTCTTCGTCGCGGCGGATTGCGTTCATATCCGTAACGATGCCTTCACCGACGGAAAAGCCGTATTTGTAGAGTGCATAACGCTTCCACTTGGCAAGGGAATGAACGACCTGTGCGACACCGCCCGTCTCTTTGATGTCAAAGGCGACAGCGCGTTCGACGCCGTTGAGATCGTCGTTAAAGCCTGTGCTTGCATCAACAAACAGCGGTGCGGATACACGGCTGAGGTTGAGCGCCTTGCAAAGGTTTTTGTTGAAAATATATTTGATAGAACCGATAGCAATCTGAGTATCGTGAACACTCAGGGCTGATTTGTAGCCTGCGGGCAAAACTGTTTTGCTCATTAGTAAAAGCTCCTTTTAAGAGAGTGATGCACTGCGGAACAATTCCACAGCGCATCGAACCACAATAACAAATTATAAATCTTATAAGCTGTTTTGTCAAGTTTTATAATAAAGCATCAGCCGACTGTGTCTGCTTTGCCGCTCATAATGAGATTCAGCAGGTCTGCTACACATCCGTTGTTGCAGTGGCAGGCGACGTACTTACATATTTTATGAATAGGTTTCGGAGCCTGACCTGCGCAGGCCGGAAAACCGACGGTTTTGAGCATATCCCAGTCGTTATAATAATCACCTATTGCGGCTGTGTGAGCTGTGTCAACGCCGAGCATTTCGGCAAGCCGGAGCACGGCGGTGCCCTTGTGTACGCCTTTTTCCAGCATTTCAAACGATACGATTGACGAGGACATAAAGCTTGCGGTATCTTTTTCGGCTTCTGCGTCTTTCTGCAGCTTTTTTATGGTGAAAGGGTTGCCCCAGAAGATAACTTTGAACCAGTCATCATCGGGTACAGAGTCTATATCGGTAACGATATGCGGAACTTTGTCGAAGAAAACCTGACCGAGTGACAGCAACCCCTTGTCGGTTATGTATGCTTTTTCAAGGCCGAAAATGCCGATCTCAAGTCGGTTGAATCCGCGAGAATACTTTTTTCGCATCCGTTTTACAAACTCTCTGCCTGGCTGTGAAACCGTCTTTTTCCACACAAGCTCGTTTTTGTGAAAATCGTATATTCCGGAGCCGTTGAGAATGACGGCGGGGCAGTTCGGATTCACCCTGCGGTAAGCGCGCTCGAGCGAGCGCACGGGTCTGCCCGAGGCAAGTGTGAAATTACCGCCGCGTGACATAAAAAGGTCGATTGTTTTTTTGTTGATTTTCGGTAATGTTCGCAATTTTGAATGGAGCGTTCCGTCAATGTCAGAAGCTACAAGCCAGTTTGAAAAATTCTCTTTTTGCATATACATCAAGTCCTTAATTTTGCTCAAAATGCGGATAAATTTGCGAAAAACAGCTGTTTTTGAGAGGAATCGTGTATGCGCTATGGTGCTGATTTTGTTTTTTTACAAAAAACCTTTCAGAACGATTTTTCGTGAATAATCCGAGCAAAGACATAAGCGTTGCGGTGGCTTTGCGAGAACCCGACACAAGGTGAATAAGGAATACGGGAAATGTCGGACGTGTTTATGGGGTGAGCAGAAATCTCTTTTTATTGTTCAATAGTAGCATAAATCATAACGGATGGCAAGTTGCAGATTGTGCAGACAGACAAAATACGCCGCCGGCAAAAAAACATCTTGACTACATATAACGCGAGTGATATTATAAATACGTATTTTTGTAAATAAATATAGGAGAAAATGCTTATGTTTGATAAGGTTGACGCGCAGTACAGCTTTACTGCAAGCGAAAAAGAAGTACGTCAATTCTGGAAAGAAAACAACGTCTTCGAAAAAAGCGTTGAAAAGAACGAAGGCAAGCCTGAGTTCACTTTTTACGACGGTCCGCCCACGGCTAACGGCAGACCTCACGTCGGTCATATCCTGACAAGATCAATCAAGGACCTTATTCCCCGCTACCGCACAATGAAGGGCTACCACGTTGAGCGTAAGGCAGGCTGGGATACACACGGTCTTCCCGTTGAGCTTGAGGTCGAGAAGGAGCTCGGCTTCAGCGGCAAGGCAGACATCGAAAAGTACGGTATCGTTCCGTTTATTGATAAGTGCCGCAAGAGTGTTTGGAAGTATAAGGACCTCTGGGAAGATATGAGCGAGCGAATCGGCTTCTGGGCTGATTTCAACGAGCCTTATATCACCTACGACAACAAGTATATCGAGTCCGTTTGGTGGGCATTCAAGCAGATTGATGCCAAAGGGCTTCTTTACCACGGCCACAAGATTGTTCCCTATTGTCCCCGCTGCGGTACAGCTCTTTCGTCGCACGAGGTTGCTCAGGGCTACAAAAACATAAAGACACGTTCCGCGTATGTACGCTTCAGACTTCGTGACGATGCAGACACATGTTTCCTTGCGTGGACAACAACACCCTGGACTCTGCCTTCAAACGTTGCGCTTTGCGTAAACCCCGATGCAGACTACGTCAAAATCAAGGCTGAGGACGGCAACTATATCCTTGCCGAGGCTCTTGTCGGCGGTCTTTTCGAGGAAGGCAAGTACGAAGTAATTGAGAAGTACAAGGGTACCGACCTTGAGCATACAAAGTACGAGCCTCTCTTCCCCTATGTTAAGGACAAGTTCTATGAGAAAGCCTGGTTTGTAACCTGCGACGGTTACGTTACACTCGACAGCGGTACAGGCGTTGTTCACATCGCTCCTGCATTTGGTGAGGATGACTCCCGTGTCGGCAAGAATTACAAGCTTCCCTTTGTTCAGCTTGCTGACGAGCGCGGCTGTTTCCCCGAAGAAGCAACAGATTACGCAGGCCGTTTTGTTATGGACTGTGACCCCGATATTATCACAAAGCTCAGCAACGAAGGTCCGCTCTTCAAGGTTCAGACCATCGAGCACCAGTATCCCTACTGCTGGCGTTGTGACAGCCCGCTTCTCTACTACGGCAAACCCTCATGGTTTATCGCAATGAGTTCACTTCGTGACGAGCTTACTGCAGATAACGCATCCGTCAACTGGTTGCCCGAAACCTACCGTGACGGCCGTATGGGTAACTTTGTCAGCAACGTTATCGACTGGTCTATCTCCCGTGACCGTTACTGGGGCACTCCGCTTCCCGTCTGGGTTTGCGACAAGTGCGAAAAGCACCACGTAATCGGCAGCGTAGAGGAACTTTGCTCTCTCACAGGCGCTTCACCCGACGTTGACCTTCACAAGCCCAGCGTTGATCCGCTTACATTTACCTGCGAGTGCGGCGGCACAATGAAGAGAGCCCCCGAGGTTATCGACTGTTGGTTCGATTCAGGCTCAATGCCCTTTGCACAGCACCACTATCCCTTCGAGAATAAGGACCTGTTCGAAAAGCAGTTCCCTGCAGATTTCATCAGTGAGGGCAGCGATCAGACACGCGGCTGGTTCTATTCGCTCCAGGCTATCTCAACTGCAATTTTCGGCAAGTCACCGTATAAAAACTGCGTAGCACTCGGCCTTGTCAACGATAAGGACGGCATCAAGATGTCCAAGCACAAGGGTAACGTTGTTGACCCGTGGGAGGTTATGGAGCAGTACGGTGCAGACGCTATCCGTTGGTATTTCTACGTTTCCTCCGCACCCTGGATTTCCACAAACTTTGACGGTGCCGCAATCAACGAGCATCAGCGCAGATTTATGGGCACAATGTGGAACACTTTCCACTTCTACAACCTCTATTCAGGTATTGACGGCTTTAACGCCGCAGAATATAAGCTTGCAGACTGCAAGCTCACAATGATGGACAGATGGATTCTCGGCGCTCTCAACTCCCTTATCAAGAAGGTTGACACAGAGCTTGAGGGTTACCACATCACAGAGGCAGCAAGAGAGCTTGTTGACTTTGTTGACATTATGTCCAACTGGTACGTCCGCCGTTGCCGCCGCCGTTTCTGGATGAGCGAGCTTACAGAGGATAAGATTGCTGCTTACGTTACACTTTATACAGTACTTGAGAGCCTTGTCAGACTTGCAGCTCCCTTTGTACCGTTTATTACAGAGACAATCTATCAGACACTTGTCCGCAAGAACAACCCCGATGCACCCATCAGTATCCATATGTGCGACTTCCCCGAGTGTGACGAGAGCTACATCGACGAGAAGCTTGAGCACGATATGGAGCTTGTTTATAACTCTGTCGGTATTGCAAGAAACGCACGTAACCTTGCTAACCTCAAAATCCGTCAGCCGCTTGCACGTCTTCTCGTCTGTGTTGACGGTGACGATGCAAAGTTTGACGATGAGATGCTTTCAATCATCGCAGAGGAGCTTAATGTTGAGAAGGCTGAGCAGGTTGAAACCACAAAGGGCTTCATCGCTCACGAAATCAAGCCGCAGCTCAAGACCCTCGGTCCGAAGTACGGCAAGGTGCTCAACGCTATCCGTGAATACCTCGCTTCTGTCGACGGTGACAGTGTGCTTGACGATATTGAGAGCACAGGTTCACACAAGGTAAATCTCGGCGGTACAGACGTTGAGTTCACAGCAGATGACCTGCTTGTAAGCTCAGGTCAGAAGGAAGGCTTTGTAAGCGCTTGCGACAGAAACATTACAGTTATCCTTGATACAGTGCTCACACCCGAGCTCATGCAGAAGGGCTATGCACGTGAGTTTGTTTCAAAGGTACAGAATATGCGTAAATCGTCAGGCTTCGAGGTTATGGACAGAATCGTTATCACATACTCAAGCGATGATGAGTAAGAGGCTCTCC
>JAZSOM010000079.1:0-40218 GCA_045536955.1 Acutalibacteraceae bacterium | reverse complement strand
CCTTTCTTGCAAAAGGCTGGTCGTCTGCGTCGTTATATGCATAGTTTGCCTTTGAACCGTCGGCAGCTTTCTTTATGAGATTGAGAACATTGAGTGCTCTTTCGTTGACAACTGCTTCGTCGAGTGCACCGCTTCTTACTGCGTCAACAATCTTCTGTGTGCCCGAGCCTGATGAAGAGGGCATTTCGAGGTCGTTACCGTTCTTGAGACCGAGTACTCTGTCGTTTGCTGCGCCCCAGTCGCTGACGACTACGCCGTCAAAGCCCCACTCATCGCGGAGAATCTCAAGCTGAGTGTGCTTGTTTTCAGAGCCGTGGAAGCCGTTGATCTTGTTGTATGAGTTCATAACGGTCCAGGGCTGAGCCTTTTTGACTGCAATTTCAAAAGCGGTGAGGTAGATTTCGCGCAGAGCACGCTCGTCTACAACGGAGTCGCAGGTCATTCTGCGTGTTTCCTGACTGTTTGCACAGAAATGCTTGAGAGACGTGCCTACGCCCATTGACTGAACGCCGTTGATAAAGCCTGCTGCAAGCTCACCGGCAAGGAGCGGATCTTCTGCAAAGTATTCGAAGTTTCTGCCGCAAAGGGGAGAACGCTTCATATTGATTCCGGGACCGAGAAGCACACCGACTTCCTCTTTGAGACACTTTTTGCCGAGCGCAACGCCCATTTTATAGAGAAGCTCGGGATCCCATGATGCTGCCGTTGTTGCGGCTGTGGGGTAGCTGATTGCGGGCACGCTGTTGCTGAGGCTGTCGCCCGTTTTGCTGTAATCCTTTTTACGCAGTCCGTGAGGACCGTCGCACACCATAATTGAAGGAATACCGTATTGTTCCATTCCCTTGAGGTGCCAGAAATCACCGCCGTCACAAAGTGCGGCTTTTTCTTCAAGAGTCATCTGTGAAATAAGATCGCTGAATTTTGACATTTTTTATTCCCCTTCAAAAAATTTTTCTTCTAATGCGGCTGCTTCTTCGGCTGATTCAACAGCTTCGACGCCTTTAAGTTTTTTCTGGATAATGCGGTTTCTGTTTTGTGCTTCGCCGAGTGCTTTGCCCGCATCGTCAATTCGTCTCCTTGCTTTTTCAAGCAGATCTCCGAATTTGTCGTACTGCGTTTTTGCAACGGCAAGCATCTGTCTTACTTCGTTTGCTTTTTCGTTTATTGCAACCGCCTTGAAGCCCATTGAAAGTGAGGAGAGGAGGGCTGTGATCGTGGTCGGTCCGGCAATCATTATGTTGTATTCGCTTCTCAGTTTTTCCGGGAGACCGTCGGGCGAGGCGGCAATCTCCGCATAGAGCCCTTCGGTTGCAAGGTACATAATTGCGTACGGTGTTGTCTGTGGAACTACTATGTATTTGGTTATCAGCTTTGCCTCGTCTTTGACGCGCGATTCGAGCGCCTTTCTTGCTGCGGCAAGAGCGACGGGGTCAGCGTTTTCAGCTGCCGTGCAAAGTCTTACGTAGTCTTCCATCGGGAATTTCGAGTCAATGGGAAGATAGGTGACGTTGCCGCTTCCGTCTCCGGCGGGGATTTTGACGGCAAACTCAACCTTTGCCTGACTGCCTTCAATCGGAGCATAATTCTTAACATACATTCCGGGGATTGTCTGGTCGAGAATATTTTCGAGATAAACCTCTGCCCATGTGCCTCTCGCTTTGACATTTGTAAGCACCTTGTTGAGCGAGGATACATTTGCCGTCACACCCGTTGAAAGCTCTTTCATTTCGCCGAGCGATTTGTTTACGTTTTCAAGCTGGTCGGATACGGTTTTGAAAGAGCTGTTGAGCCTTTCGTTGAGTGTTGCGCTCAGCTTTTCGTCAACAGTTTCTCTCATCTGGTCAAGCTTTTTTTCATTGCTTTCCTGCATTTTTCCGATTGCTTCGGAAACGTTTCTTGAAAGCCTTTCGTTTTGCTCGATGTTGTTCTGTCGGATTGTGCCGAGCGATTCGCTGAGTGCATGAGTCATTCGCTGTTGGTTTTCAAAGTTTGACTTTGTCATCTCGTCAAGCTTTTTTGCCATTTCTCCGATGCTGTGTGCTGTCTGTGCACGCATATCGTTTTGACCGAGCGACATCTCTCTTCGGCTTCGTTCAAACTCATCGGCCAGAAGTCTCTGAAGTTTTTCGCTGTCTTCGCGTTCTGTCTTGTTGTTACTCTTTTTTATCAGCACGAATATACCTGCAAGTACAGCTGCAAGCAGCGCACACGCAACAATTAGCAGCACGGGCTCTAACTTACCCACGGTGAAAACACCTCCTATACTCCCATTTTAATTATAATTACTTGCATTATATCAAATTGCTGCCGATTATACAAGAGTGTATTGCTATTTTTTGGCATAAAAAACACTGCGAAGTTTCGGCTTCGCAGTGTCGGGTTTATCAGTTTCAATTGCTTTTCATTCTGTATAATCTGAGGGCGTTGGTAACAACGAAAACGGAGCTGAGACTCATTGCTGCCGCACCTATCATCGGCGAAAGCGTTATTCCGAACGGAATAAACAGTGCACCTGCGGCAACGGGAATACCGATAACGTTATAGAAGAAAGCCCAGAACAGATTTTGCTTGATGTTGCGCATTGTTTTGCGTGAAAAGGTGTTTGCCTTTACGACGTCGCTTAAATCGTTTCGCATAAGCACGATGTCTGCAGATTCGATCGCTATGTCTGTTCCGCCGCCGATTGCAATGCCGACGTCTGCCTGAGTCAGGGCAGGGGAATCGTTGATTCCGTCACCGACCATAACAACTGTTTTTCCCTGTTGCTGAAGATCTTTTATCAGCTGTGATTTCTGTGCGGGAAGAACTTCTGATATGGTGCGGTCAACATCAAGGTCTTTTCCTATTGCCTGTGCAGTGACGTCGTTGTCACCCGTCAGCAATATAACCTGTGAGCCGCTTGCTTGCAGAGATTTTACCGCGCTGATGCTTGTCGGTTTTATTTCGTCTGCAACGCAGATAAGTCCTGCAATTTTTCCGTCGGCTGCAAAGTATACGGGTGTTTTTCCTTGCTTCGCGGCAACTGCAGCATCGTTTTCTGCCGGTGAAATATCAACACCGTTTTCCTGCATAAGTGCAGCATTTCCTCCGATTGTTCTTTTGCCGTTTACGAGTGCGGAAACGCCTTTACCGGGAATGTAAGTAAAGTTTATTACCTTTACCGTTTCACCATTGTAACTTTTACATATGGCCTTTGCCAGAAGGTGTTCACTCTTTGATTCAACCGATGCGGCAAGCTGCATCAGCGCATCTTTTTCAATTCCGTAGGCAAAGACGTCTGTTACACTCGGCTTTCCCGTTGTGACGGTGCCTGTTTTATCAAGTACGTATATGTCTGCTTTGCCCAATGTTTCAAGCGCTTGGGCAGATTTGACAAGAATTCCGTTCGAAGCACATTTGCCGGCGGAAACCGTGATTGCCACAGGCGTAGCAAGGCCAAGAGAACACGGACAGGAAATTACAAGCACGCAGATTGCACAGGAGAGTGCAAACTCAAGGGATTGCCCTGCAATCATCCACGCGATGAACGTTATCAGTGAGATGCCCATAACAATCGGTACAAATACGCCTGCGATTTTATCGGCAAGTCTTGCAACCGGTGCTTTTGTTGCGCCTGCGTTTTCAACCAGCTCAATTATCTGTGCAAGCGTCGTGCTTTTGCCGACCTTGGTTGCTCTCATGTTAAATGATCCTTCAAGGTTAATGCTTGCAGACATAACCGTGTCGCCTTCGCTTTTTTCAACAGGCATGCTTTCACCGGTAAGGGCAGATTGGTCAACGCTTGTGCTGCCTTCGGTAATAATTCCGTCAACGGGTATCTTTTCGCCGGGACGTATAACAACAGTGTCGCCTGTAACAATCTCTGCGGTATTAACCTTCATTTCCTTTCCTGCGCGAAGCACTGTTGCTGTTTTGGGTGAAAGGTCAATCAGCTTTTCTACTGCGGAATTTGTTTTGTTTTTAGAACGCTCTTCCAGATGTTTTCCTACTGTTACAAGTGTAAGTATCATTGCGGCGGATTCAAAATACAGGTTTGAAGCGTATTTTTGCACAACGTCTGCCATACCGTTCCCGAGAGCATAACCGATTATAAATACAGATATGATTCCGTATATAAGTGAGGCGCTTGCCCCTACCGCAACAAGCGTGTCCATATTCGGTGCGCGTCTGATGAGTGATGAAAAACCGTTGAAGAAAAACTTGCGGTTTACGTAAAGCACGGGCAATGTCAGCAAAAACTGGATAAATGCAAACTGCACTGAATTTTCAGTACCATCAAGAAAAAAAGGTAACTGCAGTCCTACCATATGTCCCATTGTTATATACATCAGGATAATAAGCAATGGAATTGAAACCGCAAGCCTTGTTTTTACCGGCGTGTACTCTTTCTCAGCTGTCGGTCGAGGTTGCTCTTTTGCTGTTTCGTTGTTTTCTTTTTCACTTTTTTCTTCAATAAGGCTTGCTTTGAAGCCTGCCCTTGTGACAGCGTGAATTATCGAATCACTGTTGGTTTTTGTTTCGTCAAATTCTGCTGTTAACAGCTTCGCAAGCAGGTTGACACGGGCGCTTTCCACACCGTCAATTTTGGAAACAGCCCTTTCAACCGCAGCGGAGCAGGCGGCACAACTCATTCCCTCGATGTTGAATTTAAGTTCTTTCATAGTTTATCACCGTTAACCTAAGTTGGTTTGATTTTATACCACATTTTGACCCGAGTCAATAAAATTTGCTTGCTTTTTGGCGAAGTTTCCGTATTTTGCTTGTGGTTTATCGGTTGACAATAGCGATGTCAGTGATGTAGAATATATAGCAGTTTTTTGCGAAGGAGAGTATTATGAAAAAAGCAATTTCTTTAATCGGAGCTTTGTTGATGCTTGTGTCGTCTTTCAGTTTTGGCACAAAGGCTTATACCGGCAAATATGCTCCTGACGGAATGGATTCCGATTATTATGCTTTGCTTGACGGCAATGATGAAGCAATGCGACTCGGCAGCCTTTCTGCAAAGTAT
This sequence comes from Acutalibacteraceae bacterium, assembly GCA_045536955.1. GTDB lineage: Bacteria > Bacillota > Clostridia > Oscillospirales > Acutalibacteraceae > UBA8612. The sequence continues at coordinate 35,210 of JAZSOM010000079.1, read as the reverse complement.
GAATCTAACGGTAATCCTGCCACAATATCTGAAGGCAAGGATACGGGCGGTGTATCATACGGCGCGTACCAGTTTTCAAGCAGATACGGTGTGCCGCTTGCATTTGCCGAGTGGTGCGTTTCTTCCGATTCTGGCAAGGAAGTCGGCGAAAGGCTTAAAGCCGCTTATGTGCTTGATGAGAATACATACGGAGAAAATTTCAATGCCGAATGGAAGAAAATCGCACAGGAATCACCCGAAGGTTTCCTTTTTCTTCAGCACAGCTTTACAAAGGCTCGCTTTTACGACGTTGTTGTTGAAAAACTTGAGGAAAACGTTGAAGGTTTTGATATTGACAACTATACCATCGCTCTCAAAAACGTTATTTGGTCACGTGCCGTACAAAACGGTGTGAACAATGACGTTATAACAAAAGCTTTCGAAAGCCTCGGCGGGTTTGATAATCAACCCGAGGATGTTCTCATCAGGGCAATTTACGCGAGAGCAAGTCTGCTTGTCGATGAAGCGCCTGCCGAGGATTCGGTAAAGATTGAAAAAAGCTCTGCCGAAAAGTACGGTATCGACGTTGAAACGGTTGAGGGCAAATATCTGTTTTATCACAGCAAAAACACTTCTGATATTCAGGTTTCGGTTTACAGACGTCTTGCGATAAGAGAGCTTGAAGAAGCGCTTGAGATGTACGTTGCCGAAGGAGGCGTTCTCACACCTGATGAACCGGCTGACCCTGAAAATCCTCCTGTGCAGGATGATGAGGAAGACAATGAAAACGGCTCGGAAAACGATAACGTACAGGGAGAAATTCCTGAACAGCCGGGCTCCGATCAGCCCGTTCAGACAAACGGATTAATAGCTTTCGTTGAAGCGATTATCAACTTCTTTTCAATGATAATAGATTTCTTTATGAGTCTTTTGGGTTAATTTTATCCGCGCTCTTTTTGTCGCATTTAACAAAAAGAGCGCGGTTTTTTCTACTATTACGCAAGGTGAATATTATTGAAAAAAGTGTTTTCTTGTGTTATTATTTCTCGTATACGAACTGATTTATCAGGAGGTAAAATATGGCAAGTAAACAAAGAAAGAAAAAAGGGAATAAACGTAACCGAAACTATGTTCCTAAAAGCGAATCCAGGGCTTATGCAATAGCTGCCCTCGGTCAGGGCCTTGTATACAGCTGTATGTCCAGCTACATAACAGACTATTATATGAACGTTCTTATGCTCGACGCATTGTTCGTTATTTTGCTTATGCTTCTTGCACGTGTGTGGGATGCTGTCAATGACCCGATGATGGGTATGATTATGGACAGACATTCTACCAAAAAGGGCAGAATGAAGCCATATCCTTTATGGACTGCCGTGCCGATTGCCGCTCTTACCATACTTATGTTTGTAAACCCCGGTTTCAATACAAAAGATCAGTCAATCTGGCTTTATATTTTTGTGTCGGTAGTTTATGTTGCTTGGGGTATGATTTATACTGCCAGCGACGTTCCTTTCTGGAGTATGCCAAATGTTATGACTCCCAACCCGAAGGAAAGAGGAAAAATCATCTCCTACGGTAAGACCGTCGGCGGCATTGGTTCAGCTGTTACGGTTGCTCTTCCGATTATTGTCGGTTACTTTGTTGCCGATATGGAAATCGAGCAGGCTAACATCGTAAAATATGCTGTTATGGCTGTTTCAATGGCTGTTATCGGTATGCCTCTCTTTACACTTTCTTCTTTCAAAGTCAAGGAAAGAATTCAGATTCCCGATGCAAAGAAAAAGGCTCCCGGCGAAACGTCAACACTCAAGAGAATTTTTACTTGCAAGCCCCTTATGCTTGTTGTTCTTTCCGGTGTGCTTTCTTTCGGCAGATATATGCTTCAGGCTGCAGCTCCTCACGTTGCTCGCTATTCCGGCTTCTATCTCGGCTCAAAGGCTCCTGAGACTGTTGAAGAAATCAACAAAAATATCTCAAATGTTGCTCTTGTTATTCAGATTTGTGCAGCTGTCGGTATGTTCGGCGCAATGCTTGTTCTTCCCAAGCTTTACAAAAAGTTTGAGTATAAGCATATCATGATAGTTTCGTGCCTTGGCGGTTTTGTTTCAAGCTGTCTGACCCTTATTATCGGCTGGTGGACAAAGAACCTTCTTATCTGCATTCCCTTTATGCTTATCTCCGCGGTTCCGCTCGGCGTTATCAACAACGTTTCGTTTGCAATGGTTTGTGATTGTCTTGACTTTATGGAGTGGAAAACGGGCTTCAGAAACACAGGTCTCGGTTCTGCTTGTCAGTCATTCGTCAATAAAATCGGCAATGCTTTTGCAACCGTTATGATTATTGTTATGTATATGCTTGTTGATATCAACGTCTCTCAGCTCAACGTCGGTAAAGGTGAAGCTGTTGTTCAGGCTATCAACAGTATGTCTTCCACACAGAACTTTGCAATGTTCTCTCTTGTAACAATCGTTCCCGGTATCAGCCTTCTCCTCTGTGCAATTCCGCTGTTCTTCTATGACCTTACGGGTAATAAGAAAGAAACTGTTTTCAAGGAACTTGCCCAGCTCAGAAAAAAGAGAGGCATCAATATAGAAGATTAATCCGCAGCAAACAAAATCAGCCGCTATGCTCGAAAGGCATAGCGGCTGATTTTTACTTCTTCATTAAAGCTGATAAAGACCTGATTCGAGCCTTACAAACTCGTTTTCGCCGGCGATAAAGTATTTGAGAACAGGCTCATCAAACTCAAGGTAATCACATACTGTGAAATTGCCGAGTGTGATTGTGCGTACTTTGTTTGAACCTTTGTTACATACAAAAAGTCTGTCTCCGTAGCGGATGATTGAAACGGGATCAACAAATGCTGTCGATTTGCCGCCGCCGATTCTCATTTGAACGCGCTTTTCATCCGCGGCGTAGCAGATAACTGCGTTAAGCTCCGGCACAACGCTCCAGAAGCATTTTCCGTCGGGTGCAATCCCTCTTGCTGCAACGTCATTATATTTGAGTGTGCCTGTCCAAACGGCAACACCGCGTGCGTTGAATATGCCTACGTCACCGTCGGGATAAACAAGCACGGTGTGGTTGTTTGAAAGCGTACCTGTTTCGCAGTTGACGTAATCTTTTATCTGCGAGCATATATCCTGATATGCGGGGCCGAATTTGCCTTCGAAATATGTCCATTTTGTAATCGGCATTGTGCGTTGCGTTGCCGCTTCGTATCCGAAGAAGTCGGCTCTCGTTCTGCCGTCGGGCATAACTTCGGGTTTTATGTATAGAAATCCGCCGTCAACCGGCAGCAGACCGTATATGTTAAAATCAATTATTTTTTTCAATTCTCTCACCTGATAAAATTTTATGCATCCCCGCCAAGCCGTTGTACGGCGAATAATAACCTGCATTTAAAGCAGGTGGGTAACCTCCCGCAGGTTCACGCTCCCTTCGTCCGCCCGACAGGGCGGGAGGTCTGCAATCCGCTGAACGGAGACGGTTTCCCTGAAATATGAGTGTTGGGTTAGTATTGCCGCACTTTTATCGCACAAGGCAGGGTGCATATTTGATTTTTATTTTATTGGTAACGTTTTTATTCTTCTTCGTCCTCTTCCAGTTCGAAAAGGTCAATAAGCCTGTCTTCGAAAAGTACGCCTACTTCGTTGAATTCATCTTCGTCCTCAATTGCCGAAAGGTATGTTTCGCCGTTTTCTTCGCTGACTTTGAGGATTATGAATTCGCCGCTGTCTTCGAGCTGGTCTTCGGCGTCGTCATAGATGGGAAGAAGCGCAACGTATTTGCCTTTGTCGGTTTCAATTCTGTCAAGCTCTTCGAAAACGTGCTCTTTGCCTTCTTCATCTATTACGCTGACTATATCGGGGTTGTATTCTTTACTCATTATTATATTCTCCGTTCCTTCATTCATTTACTATATTATTTTATATTGTTTTCTGCGATTAGTCAAGAGCGGTACGTGGTGAAATAGTTACAAATCTGTCAGCCTGTGCATATAATGTTTTGTGGGGTGAGTGCAGTTGCGTTATTACAGACGCAGAGGTTGCGGAAAAATTGTGTTTGCGTGTGTATGTGTTTTTTTTGTTGTCGTAACGTCTTTTCTGCTTGTTGATGCAAGGGTCAGACCGTTTGTGCGCAACACTGCAGTTGTGCAGGCGCAGAATTATGCGGCAACGGTTGCGGGATCGGCAGTGCCGCAAATACTAAAAAGTGAAGGCGCCGACTATTCTTCTCTTGTGGAAATCACCCGTGACAGTAGCGGAAACATAGTTTCTTTGCAGACGGATGCCATGCGTATAAACCGCATTAAGTCCGCTGTTAATTCGTCTGTTGCAGCTTCTTTGAGCGGGCTCGACGGCAAAAAACTCGGCGTGCCGGTAGGTTCACTTACGGGGCTGACGCTGCTCAACGGCAGAGGTCCTAAGCTGAATGCGATTATAAGCCTTACCGGAAGTGCGCAGACGCATTTTGTAAATGAGTTTTCTTCTGCCGGTGTCAATCAGACGCGTCATCAGATTTTTCTTAAAACAACCGTAACGCTGCTTATAGTGTTTCCGACAGAAACTGTTTCAACCGCATACACAATGAATATGCTTGTTGCCGAAACGGTAATTGTAGGTAAAGTACCGTTGGCATTTGCTGAAATAACCCAAAAATAAAAGTTGACACGGTGCGGCACCGTGAGAAGCTGAGGTTTTGATATCTTGTGTAAGGCAATACATCAAAAAATTCCCGCAATGCGTATTGCGGGAATTTTTACTTAGTCAGCATACATTTCCTTGTATTTAAACGGAATCCTTTCGCCGTTTTTGACTATGTGGAAGCAGTTTTCACCAAGGCTGAAAATCGGTTTGTCGCTTTTGAGGCTGTCGGAGCTGACGTTGATTACTTTGCAGTTTTTAAGTTCTTCGCGGTATCTTCTGACCTTTTCGTTATCCTTGCAGTTGAGGCCGATGATTGCGCCTGTTTTGCTGTCGTGACGTGTGCAGATGAGTGTGTCAACATTGAGTCTTGCGCAGATGTCATTGAGAAGAAAGTCAGGACTTGCGCTGATTACGACCGCGGGACGCTCACGGTTTTCTTTTTTGAACCATTCAAAAACATCCTTTTCGTGTTTATCCCAGAACTTTTTAACGTTTTTTTCAAGGTTTATCATACGCACATAGCAGAAAAGATGCTTCTTTGCGTAAGTCAGCCCTTTGATTCCGAGGAAAAACGGAATCATCATTACAAGTATGTACGGAATACATATCACAATCCACGGGTTGTGAAGCAGGCAGTATATCCAGAAAACTGAGCCGCTGTCAAACGGCACGATTGTTTTGTCAAAGTCAAAAATATCTATTTCTTTCATATGTTTTCCTCACATTTCAAATATTCCTTCGTATCTTACGGGCAGGTTTGCACTGTCAATATCGCCACCGTTTGCAACGAAAATATCAAACAGCTCTTTCTTTCTCTCATCCGTGTATGTGTAACCCCACAAGCGCTCTATTTTGCCGAAATCCTCAAACGTTTCGTCGGGCAGCTTTTCAACCGTTTCGGGTGAATAGGGCAGGGGGATTTTTACCGTACCGTCTGATGTGATGAAGTACCTGTCGGCAAGCTCAATTGCTCTGCGGTTTGCCTCCATACGCGGATATTCTTCGTCGAATTTAATTCTCGTTATCGGAAATACAGCAACGCGAGCGTCAAGAAGCTCGTAAGCCTCTTTATACAGTCCGTTGTGACCGTGGTGAGCAATCTGAACAATGTCGCACTTGAGCGTGTCGGCATAGCGCTTTGTGAGTTCGAGGCTTGCAAGGTTGCTTGCATCGCCCGGAATGAAGATTCGCGTGTCATCTGCCGTGAGCATAACCATACAGGAGGAATCGTTATAATCCTTTACGGTTTGCGGATAAATGTCCTCGTGTGTGCCGAGTACGTCAAAGCATAGGTTACGTATAAAGAAACGCTGACCGGTATGTATCTTGTAGGTTGTGATGTCTGTGCTTTCAAGCATTCTGAAAAGCTTTTTTGAAAGGAGAATCTCTTCCGTTGACCAGAAACGGTTGTTTTCGTTTGTGTCGGGAATGAGGTTTGAATAAATTCCTTCGATAATTACGTCGTTGCGGTTATATCGCAGAAAATCCATAAATTTGGAAATGTGGTCGGAATGCGCGTGGGTGAGAAGCCAACCGTTTACAACAACCTTCTGACCTTCCGGTGTGCGCTCACGCATAAAGTTGTAAATTCTGTCGTTGTCGTTAAACTGCATATAGTGACCGCTGTCAACAACAAAAAAACTGTAATCGGGGCATTGAACGAGCAGACACATTCCGCAGTCGATAAGAGTCTGATCGTTTTCAAAAGCGTAGAACACGGTGTCTGTCTTTCTTTCGCAGTTTTGCTCCTCAAAGCAGGGGAGAGGTTTGTTTTCATTTGCCGCAACGCGGAGTATACCGTCACACGGTGTGAAAAAAGCGTTTACGGTGACTTCACCAAGGAGGCAATTATAAATGTTACCGTTCAGGGTTACGGACTGCTTTCTTTCGTATCCGTCTGCGATAAGTGAATCTATCCATTCAACGTACTGCTTTTCGTCAACATTTCTGTAAAGACGCATAAAGCAGCCTTCACGGCAATCGTAATCGGATTCGTCTGCATTCGGGCGAAACTGTCTGAATTTATCAAAAACCATAGCTTGTCCTCTCTTTGAAAAAAGGCAAGGTAAAATTTTTCACCTTGCCTTGATGCGTTATTATTCTTCGTCGGAGTTTTCCCAGTTGTGCCATACTTCCTGAACGTCATCGTTGTCTTCGAACATTTCAAGCATTTTGTTCATATTCTTGATGTCGTCCTCGTTTGTGAGGGTTGTATATGTTGAGGGAACATACTGAACCTCGGCAACAACAAAGCTGTAACCTGCTGCTTCGAGTGCGTCACGTACTGCGCCGAGATCGTTGGGCTCTGTGCGTACTTCGAATACGTTCTCGTCTTCTGTGATGAAGTCTACTGCGCCTGCTTCAAGAGCAGCTTCCATAAGTGTTTCCTCGTCAACGTCTTCTGACTCGATGAGGATAACGCCGTAACGGCTGAACATAAAGGAAACGCAACCGCTCTGGCCCATATTTCCGCCGTATTTGTCAAAGTAATGACGTACGTCACCTGCTGTTCTGTTGCGGTTATCCGTAAGGGTTTCTACGATTACGGCAATGCCTGAGGGACCGTAACCTTCGTACATAATGGACTCGTAATCGGCACCGCCGGCTTCGCCGCTTGCCTTCTTGATGATACGGTCGATATTGTCGTTAGGTACGTTGGCAGCCTTGGCCTTTGCGATGATGTCCTTAAGCTTGGAGTTGGATGCGGGGTCGGGACCGCCGTCACGTACTGCAACAGCAATCTCTCTGCCGATTTTTGTAAACACCTTTGCACGTGCGCCGTCGGTCTTTTCTTTTTTGCGCTTGATCGTGCTCCATTTGTTATGTCCTGACATTGAAAATTCACCATTCCTTGTTTGTGAAACTAAATTATCTTATGTATTGTATCACAAGTGTTTGCTTTTTTCAACACTTTTTATTCTTAAGTAAAATGAAAGTTAACTCAACCTGTCACGGTTGACAGTTCAAGATGACGAATGGTATATTATAAATAGATATTAACAAATTTTGTTAAGGAGTGCTTCTTATGAACGCGAAGAAAATTTTATGTGTTGTTATGGCTTTTGTTTTGGTCATATCGGCTTTTATCTTTTCTTCTTCTGCCGAGAGCGAAAAGCTTTCCAACGATATAAAGCGGATTATGAGTATAGATGCGGTGGACAATGACAATTATGCGTTTGAGCTTTTGTTTGACCGCGGATACACAAGTACGATTACGTCTGTTCAGAATCCTGACGGTACGTATTGTCTTTGTGTTGTTATGAACGACGGCTCCCTCAGCATTATAGAGCTTAACAGTGATTACAGCGTTAAAAACATTGTGCCTGTTCCGCTTGAACTTTCAACATTCCTTGCTTTTTGTAAAGGCGAGGACGGAACGTACTATATCCTATTTAATCAGCCGCTCACAATTGATACGCGAGACCGGACGGCACTGCGCATAATCAATGTTGATCAGACCGGTAAAAAGCTCCGTTCTCTCGATATGAGCGGAATGGCAACAGGTTCGTGGCTCGGTATTTCTTCTGAGAATTGCGGCAATAATGTTATGACAACAAACGGAAACTATCTTACCGGCTATATTGCAAGAGATATGTTCCCCGTTATTACAAACCCGATTACGGGCAAGGATGAATTTAGAGAGAACGGTACGGTGCACCAGGCTTCGTATGCATTTGCGGTAGACCTGGAAACCTTTGTTCAGGAAGAGGTTGCCGACTCAACGGTCATTCCTTATGCCAGCCATTCTTTCCATCAGTTTATTCTTAAGGACGGAAAGGATTTTCTTTACGTAGACAGATGTGATGCTGAGCCTTACAGAGCATATCATCTTACAAAGATGTCGGGCGGACTTCAGTGGAAAGAAATGCGTGAGGGTAATTCTTTCATTTTCAAAGGCTCTTATTCGCAGAACTATACCTACGGACAGCTTGCTGGTGTTGTGCGCAGCGGAAATAATTACCTTCTCATCGGCTCTTATGAAAACACCACAAGCTCACTTGAAAGGTCTGCGGCAAATATTTTTGTCCAGAAATTTGATGTGAATATGCTCAGCTCACAACCGCAGTTTTATGTTACCGCGTACAAGGGCACCGAAAGTGATGAGAACGGTTATTCGGGTGTCAGAAATCCTAAGGCACTAAAGATTGATGACGATCTTATTGCTGTCCCTTATATGCTTTGCAATCCAAAAACTTACGTGTCGCAGATACGTGTACTTCTTATGAATGCTGACGGTGAAATTATCTGGGATAAGGCTGTTGAGGATAACAGTGATAATCCCGCCCTTCCTAAAGTAGGTCAGGTCTATTATGACAGTGCAACGGAAAGTATAGTATGGTTTACGGTTGTAAACAAAAAACTTATCTCTAATAGTATCAGAATTGATATTCCTGAGGATGAAGAAACATCCGAAAAGCAGGAAATGACAACCGTTCCCGAAACACCGTCCGTTCCTGAACAGGAGGAAACGACAACTGTGCAGGTGACAACAAAGCCCACCACAACACCGAGCACAACGGAACCCGAAACTTCTGTACCCGCAGAAAATTCAACTGCGCCGCAGACCCCGCCCGAACAGAAACAATCGTTCTGGGATATGATAGTTTCCTTCTTTGTGGGTATCTATAATTTCTTTGTTTCGCTTTTCACTTGATGGGGTAAAATAAAAAGGACTTGCAGCGCAAGTCCTTTTTATTTTGTCATTATTCTGTTGAGTGTGTCTGCAATGCGGTAGAGTTCTTCGGCCCTCTCAGGGTCTGCACAGCGCATATTGCCGGCGTCGCGTACGTAGCGGTCGGAAAGCCGAATCAGATATTCCTTTGCGAGCGGAGATGTGCAGGATGGTATCTCACCGTAGTATTCGTAGTGTGCGGGGTATTCCGCTTTATCCCCGTCGTAGTAAACGCTCATTACGCAGTAAAGTCTGCCTGTGTCCTCACATACGTTTTCTTTTTCAATCCGGTAACCGTTGGTTGCTAAGTATGAACGCAGAATTTCTGCATGGCTCTGCGGTTGAAGCACAAGGTGCTTTTCTTTGTTTTTGAGCCACGGAGCTTTTTCGATAAGCTCAGATATAAGTATTCCGCCCATACCTGCAATTATAACATCGTCAGCCTCGTCGGGGCTTACCTTATCAAGACCGCTTGCAAGACGAAGCTGAATTCTGTCACTCAGGCCGGCGTTTGCAACGTTGATTTTGGCATTTGCAATAGGTCCTTCGCGCAAATCGGATCCGACAGCCGAGGTGCAGATTCCGTTTTCAACAAGGTATATCGGCAGATGAGCATGGTCTGTGCCTATGTCGGCAATTTTTTTGCCGCAACGGACAAAGTCCGCTGCGGCTTTGAGTCTGGGTGAAAGTTTCATTTTATTTTGTAAGTGCTGCGTTGAGCTTTGCAACAAGCTCGTCAACGTCTACGCCGTGTACACGGCAAGCCTGCTCGATGCTTTCGCCTCTTGCGGAGGGGCAGCCGAGGCAGTGCATACCCATCTCGAGAAAATAGGGTGCAAGCTCGCGGTGTGCATCAAGTACGTCGCCGATTGTCATTGTTTTATCAATAGTTGTCATTGTTGTTATCTCCTTTTTGTTTATTTACGTTTACCATTTTATCAGCGATTATGTATTTTGTCAACTTGACAACGAATAACAATGTAATATAATATTTAGCAGTTAGGAATATATTTGTAAGGATGATGAATATGTCACTTGAATTCAAAAACGGAAAATTTAAGATTCTTCAGGTCAGCGACCCTCAGGATATGCACTATCCGAGACGTTCGATGCTTAAAATGCTCGATAAGGCTTACGATACCCTCAAGCCTGATCTTGTTGTGTTTACGGGCGATAACGTGTTGAGCAATCATCTGCTCGATGCACGCTTGGGCAATAAAAAGGTTGCTGAGGGCTATGAGGCAACCAAAGTACGTATGAAAAAGTCGCTTGCCATAATCCTTGAGCCGCTCGAAAAAAGAAAAATTCCGTTTGCGATGATATTCGGCAACCACGATGATATGTGCTGTATGACAAAAGAGGAGATTATCGACCTCTATCGTGAGTACAGTTGCTTCGTCGGCCTTACTGACACGTATGGATGCGGTGACGTAGGTACACATAACATTCTCGTTCATTCAGGTGATTCGCCTATATTTAACCTGTGGATGATGGATACTTCGCGTCAGGATAAAGAGCAGGATAAGGGCTTTGAGGGCGTTACGGATAAGGCTGTTGAGTGGTATGTTTCGACAAGCAATTCGCTCAGGGAACTCAACAACGGCAAGCCGATGCCGTCGCTTATGTTCCAGCATATCCCGATGTCGGAAATCGACGAGTGTATTGAGGATTGCGCCCCCGATGCGGAAGGCGCAATAAGGATGTATGAAGAGGATAGGTACATCCGTCTCAAGCCCGATAAAGTAAACAGCGGCAGACTTTATGAGCCGACTCCTGGCTGCAAGGCGAATTACGGACAGTTCGATGCTGTGAAGCGGCAGGGTGACGTGCTTGCTGTTGTTTACGGACATCATCATATGAATATATTTGACATCACGCACGAGGGCGTGCGTATGATTCAGACTCCGGCAGCTTCGTTCCGTTGCTATGGCAACAGCTTCCGAGGTGTCAGAATGTTTGAGATTGATGAAAAGACACCGGATAAATTCACAACAAGGCACTATACCTATTTTAATCTGATGGGTAAAACCCCCGCTTCAATGCTCAGCTACTTTATAGATGCGGATGACCTTGAAAAGCCGCGGCGTATAGCTATCGGGGCTGCGGCAGCCGTTACGGCTGTCGGTGCAACGGCGCTTGCGGTAAAGATGCTCAAAAAATAATTGTTAATGAAATGTAAAAAGATAGTTTTTTTTAACATTTTTTGTCAAAAGGCTTGAAATTTGAAAAAAATCCGTTAGAATAGATTTTAGCACTTGGAGGTGTCGAGTGCTAAAACAAACTTTTCAATACTTTTCAGGAGGAGAAATAAATGAATATCAGACCCCTTGCAGACAGAGTTGTCGTTAAGGCTTCAGCTGTTGAGGAAACAACAAAGAGCGGCATTATCCTTGCAGCTTCAGCTCAGGAGAAGCCTCAGTATGCAGAAATCGTCGCTGTTGGTCCCGGCGGTGAGGTTGACGGCAAGACAGTCGAAATGTACGTAAAAGTCGGCGAGAAGGTTATCGTCGGCAAATATGCAGGCACCGAGGTTAAGCTCGGCAAGGAAGAGTACACAATCGTACGTCAGAGCGATATTCTCGCAGTTATCGAATAATTATCAGGAGGAAATGAAAAATGGCAAAGCAGATCATTTACGGTGAAGATGCCCGCAAGGCTCTTCAGGCGGGTATCGACAAGCTCGCAGACACAGTTAAAATCACACTTGGTCCCAAGGGCAGAAACGTAGTTCTCGATAAGAAGTACGGTGCTCCCCTCATCACAAACGACGGCGTTACAATTGCTAAGGAAGTAGAGCTTGAGGATCCCTTTGAGAATATGGGCGCACAGCTTGTCAAAGAGGTTGCCACAAAGACAAACGACGTAGCAGGTGACGGTACCACAACAGCAACTCTTCTTGCTCAGGCACTCGTACGTGAGGGACTCAAGAACGTTACTGCAGGTGCAAACCCGATGGTGGTCAAGAAGGGCATCAAGCTTGCAGTTGAGGCTGCAACGGCAGCTGTTAAGGAAAACTCCAAGCCGGTTACAAGTTCTGCTGATATTGAGATGATTGCTACAATCTCTTCTGCCGATGCTGATATCGGTAAGATTATTGCAGACGCTATGGAGAAGGTTTCTGCAGACGGTGTTATCACTGTTGAAGAAAGCAAAACCGCCGTTACGGATTCTGATATCGTAGAGGGTATGCAGTTTGACCGCGGTTATATCTCTCCCTATATGGTAACAGATACAGATAAGATGGAAGCTGTTATTGACGATGCTTACATCCTTATTACCGACAAGAAGATTTCCAACATCCAGGAAATTCTTCCTCTTCTCGAGCAGATTCTCAACGCAGGCAAGAAGCTTGTCATCGTTGCGGAAGACCTTGAGGGTGAGGCTCTTTCCACAATCCTCGTCAATAAGCTCCGCGGCACATTCACCTGCGTAGGTGTCAAGGCTCCCGGTTTTGGCGACAGACGTAAGGAAATGCTCCGTGACATTGCAACTCTCACAGGCGGTGAGGTTATCACAGAGGAGCTTGGTCTTGAGCTTAAGGATACTCAGATTACACAGCTTGGCCGCGCACGTCAGGTTAAGATTTCCAAGGAGAATACAATCATTGTTGATGGTGCTGGCAATAAGGAAGAGATTGCTGCAAGAGTTGCACAGATCAAGACTCAGATCAGCACAACAACCTCCGATTTTGACCGCGAGAAGCTTCAGGAGCGTCTTGCAAAGCTTGCAGGCGGTGTTGCTGTTATTCGTGTAGGTGCAGCAACCGAAACCGAAATGAAGGAGAAGAAGCTCCGTATCGAGGACGCTCTTGCAGCTACAAAGGCAGCTGTAGAAGAAGGTTGCGTAGCAGGCGGCGGTGTTGCTCTTATCAACGCAATTCCTGCTGTTGAAGCTCTTCTTGACACAACGGATGATGCTGACGTTAAGACAGGTATCAAGATTGTTCTTAAGGCTCTTGAGGCTCCTGTTCGTCAGATTGCAGCTAACGCAGGTCTTGAAGGCAGCGTTATCGTAAACGAAATTCGTTCAAGCGGTAAGCTCGGCTACGGCTACAACTTTGCCTCCGACGGTTATGTTGATATGGCTCAGGCAGGTATTCTCGACCCGACAAAGGTTACACGTTCTGCTCTTGAAAACGCATCTTCTGTCGCAGCTATGGTTCTCACAACCGAGTCACTCGTTACAGATAAGCCCGACCCCCAGGCTGATGCAGCAGCAGCTGCTGCAATGGCAGCACAGGGTGGCGGTATGTATTAATCAAATATCATAAATCAAAAAGCTCCGATAACCTCGGAGCTTTTTTTGATCATATTTTACCATTGTTATTTTTGATTCAACGGCACAAATTATAACTGCGGCTTTAAACTTTACTTTCCTCTCTGGAGGTGAGTGATGCAAAGGGCGATTAAATTTGTCAGTGTTCTGATTTCGTTGTTTTGCGTTCTTGTTTTTTGCTTTGTCGGCTACGGCACGGCTTTTATTCCCGATTCTTACGTTGCGGTTGATATGAACTCTGCCGATACCGGAAGTGTGATTTTCACGTGCAGGTGTGAATCGGATGCCGTTCCGACTGACGTTGATGCGTATGTAAAGAATTATCCTGCGCAAATCAAGCTTTTTGATGCAATCCCCGTCAAAAATTCTACTGTCACGGTGGTTCACCGACGTTACGTTACCCTTGGCGGAAATGTATTCGGTCTGCGTGTTTTTGCAGACGGTGTGATTGTAACCGGTGTCGGCTCGCTTGCTTCGGGTGCGGCTCCGGCTAAAAAAGCCGGCATTAAGCAAGGCGATATAATCAGAAAAATCAACGGCACTGCAGTAACCTCAAATCACGATATGTCACGGTTGATTGAAAGCAGTTCAGGTGCTTCTTTGGCCGTGGAGCTTTTTCGGGACGGAAAGACAAAGAACGTTACGGTCGAGCCTGTAAAGGATACCGCAGACGGTAAGTACAAATTAGGTATGTGGGTGCGTGATTCATCCGCAGGTGTCGGCACGGTAACCTTTGTCGATAACGAAACGGGAATTATCGCAGGTCTCGGTCATGCGATTTGTGATACGGATACGGGCAAGATAATGCCACTGAGAACCGGAGATATTCTCAACGTCAATATCCGTGGCTGTGTTAAAGGAACATCCGGAACACCGGGTGAATTGTGCGGTGTGTTCGGCAGCGAAACTCTGGGCGAGCTTCGTGTTAACGGAACGTCAGGAGTATACGGAGTTGTTGCCGAAAAGGACGCACATGCTAAAAAAATCCCAGTTGCGCTCAGCAGCGAGGTTAAAACGGGCAAGGCTCAGATTGTTTCAACCGTAAGTGACGGTACGGCTGAATATTTTGACATTGAAATAACCGCGGTACACCGCGGCGAAGGTGCAGAGAAAAATATGGTAATCAAGGTAACAGACAGCGATTTGATTCGGAAGACAGGCGGTATTGTTCAGGGTATGAGCGGAAGTCCCATTGTTCAGAACGGTATGCTTGTCGGTGCGGTTACACATGTTTTTGTCAACGATCCTCTGCAGGGTTATGCGATTTTTGCGGAAACGATGCTGTCGTCCGCACGTGACCTTGAAAAGCAACTTGTCCGAGACGCAGCCTGAACCGAATGTGCATCGGTAAACTGAAGCCGCATCGGTGCACTTAAAAAGCAGCCGCATCCCAAAAGGGATACGGCTGCTTGTGTTTTTACTTAACCGCCTATGATGAGGAGGATAAAGTTATAGATGATTCTGAGAGGAGCGAGGATAACCATAAGCCAGTTGGGAATACCGGGTGTAACGGTAATCTTGCACTCGTCTGTGAAATTGCCGTCAGCTGTTGTGATGGTGATTGTTACTTCGCCTTCAGCAACACCTGTTACGTTGCCGTCAGCATCAACTGTTGCTATTTCGGGGTTGCTGGATGTGAAGGTAACGTTTTTGTTTGTCGGGTTGGGATTTGTAGAGGGTGAAGTCTGGAATGTGTATCCGAGAGTGATGCTCTCATTTGTTTTGACTGTGCCTGTTGCTTCGTTGAAGTCAACGCCTGTAACAGCTACGTAATCGCCGTCGACTATAACCTTAATGGAGCGGGATACCTTGGATGTACCGATGGTTGCCTTGATTGTTGTTGTGCCTTCAGATACACCGGTGATTTTGCCGAAATCGGTTACTGTTGCAATTTCGGGGTTGGTTGATGACCAGACAATGTCCATATCTTCAACGTTTGTTGTTGCGGTGATTGTTTTGCGTCCACCGATACCGAGGTTAAGGACGTAATCCTTGGTTGCTGCTTCAACGGGATCGAGGTAGATGTTGGCGGGAGTAGCCTTGATTGTGCAGGTCAGTGTAGCTTCGACGTCGGAGCCGTAGTACATAACAGCCTGAACCTTGATTGCTGTTTCTTTTGTGAAGGTACCCTTGTTCATTGTGATTGTGACAAGACCGTCGTCCGAAACTGTTGCAACGTCGGTTTCCTTAATTTCTGTGTCGGGATCTTCACAGACTCTCCAGAAGCAGTTAAGGTTGTCAACAGTGCAGTCTGAAATCATAAGCTGAAGTGAGCTGCCGGCAATAAGCTCGGCTGAATTCTTGTTGATTCTTGCCCAGACCTCGGATTCGATACCGTCGCAAAGAGCTTCGAAACGGTATTCGGCTGTTGCGGGTGAGAGTGCTCTTAATTCACCTGCATCGGCATCAGTTGTGATGAAAGGAGTTACAAGCTCAATTGTGATGAAGTAGTATGCGCTGTCAAGAGTGTACTTCTTTGCATTTTCGCCGGAAACTTTTTTGCCGGAAACTTCGAAGCTGTATTCTTCGAGGCTGCCGTTTCTCTTGATGGTTACCTTGAGGTCGGCAGATGTCTCAAAGCTGAAGCTTATCTCTTTCTTGTCTTCAACCTTGAGTTTGTAGCAGGCTGTTGCGTCGCCTGTAAGGCTGCCGTAAACTCTTTCGCCCATTGCGAAGGTAGCAGCGCTGCTTTCGGTGTCGCCCGTCTTGAGAAGAATTTTGTCCTCGATGATTGACGGTTCATCAGCTGCAAATGACATAACAGCGAAAGAAGTCATTGCAAGGACAAGTGCCATAATGATTGATAGTGCTTTTTTCATTTCATTTCCTCCTGAATATGAATTTTTGACGGTGAAGCCGCTTTCCCCGTCTGATGAGCTTAATATACCAAGATTTTCAGATAAAGTCAACTGATTTTACATTATCTGCACCTTGATATGAATGCCATGCGGCAAATCATAGCTTTTGCTTGTGCAAAATGACAGTGTTTAAAAGCGCCGGAATAATACTTTGTTTTTGGCAAAAAATACAAAACCGAAGCCCGAAATTAAACAACACTCCAAAAATAAGCGAAAAATATCGTGAAAACTATTGCAAAATGAGAAAAAATTGTGTAATATGTACATTGTCATTATGGGCACTTTAGCCAAAACATCGTTATGGAGGTTTTCCGGATGTCAAACAGACTTTTTCAGGGTATGATTCACCAGATGCGTGACGCTATCGGCAGAGCCGTAGGCGTTATGGACGAAACAGGCACGATTATTTCTTGCAGTGAACTGGGCAGAATCGGTGAGGTTTGCTCTTTTCCGCTTGAGGAGCGTCTTGTTCACGGCGAAACGTTCGTGGTTGACGGACAGACTTATAAGCCGTTCGGCTCCGCCTTACACCCGGAGTATGTTGTTTTCGTTGACGGTGACGATGAGCTTTCAAGAAAGTATACTGACGTAATTTCACTTTCTCTCGGCAGCGTCAAGTCACTTTATGACGAAAAGTACGACAGAGGTAACTTCATAAAAAATGTCGTGTTGGATAATATCCTTCCCGGCGATATCTATCTCAAGGCAAGAGAGCTTCGCTTTACAACAGATACGTCACGCGTTGTTCTTCTTATCCGTATCCCCGAGCATAACGATATTTCTATCTTCGATATTATCCAGAATCTCTTCCCCGACAAGACCAAGGATTTCGTTATCAACATCAACGAAACCGATATTGCTCTTGTCAAAGAGGTAAGACCCAATATCGAAACACGTGATCTCGAAAAGCTCGCAAGATCAATTGCCGATTCTCTCAACAGTGAGGCATTTATTCATTGCCTTATCGGTATCGGCACGGTTGTTGACGGCATAAAAGAGCTTGCCGGCTCCTTTAAGGATGCTCAGGTTGCTCTTGAGGTCGGCAAGGTTTTTGATACGGAAAAAGAGATTGTAAGCTACGACAACCTCGGTATAGCACGTCTTATATATCAGCTTCCCACAACTCTGTGCGAGATGTTCCTTCGCGAAGTGTTCAAGCGCGGCTCAATAGACACGCTTGACCACGAAACCCTCTTTACAATTCAGAAGTTCTTCGAAAACAACCTTAACGTTTCCGAAACTTCGCGTAAACTCTTCGTCCACAGAAACACGCTGGTATATCGCCTTGAAAAGATCAACAAGCTTACGGGACTTGATCTTCGTGAGTTCGATGATGCTATTGTATTCAAAGTTGCCCTGATGGTTAAGAAATATCTTGACGCTAATCCCGTCAAGTATTAATTCTGAGCCGGTTTTTTGCGCAGCGGCACGCACAAATGTCGGCACGTAAAAAGGATAGGAAAGTACTTTGATCGAATTTAAAAACGTATCTAAAAGTTACAGCAACGGAACAAGAGCGCTCGATGGTGTCAATCTGCGTATCGAGCAGGGCGAGTTTGTTTTTATCGTTGGCGATTCGGGTGCAGGTAAAAGTACCCTTCTCAAGATAATGATGCGCGAAGAGGTTGCCACGGAAGGCACCGTCGTAATCAAAAACCGCTCGCTCAACACAATGAAAAAAAGAGACATTCCATATTTCAGGCGTCACCTTGGAATCGTTTTTCAGGATTTCAGGCTGATACCGAATATGACCGTATATGACAATGTTGCTTTCGCAATGCGAGTCATTGGTGCAAAAGAGAAAAAAATCAGCAACCGTGTCCCTCATGTTCTCAGCCGTGTAGGTCTGGCGGATAAGGCAAAGTGCCTCCCCAACGAGCTTTCAGGCGGTGAGCAGCAGAGGGTCGCGTTAGCGCGTGCAATTGTAAATAATGCCGATATTATTATTGCGGACGAGCCTACCGGCAACGTCGATTCAAGACGTTCTTTTGAAATCGTCGAGATGCTCAACCAGATCAACGCTTCGGGTACGACCGTAATTATGGTTACTCATTCAGAGGAGCTTGTAAGACGATTCGGACGCAGAATAATCACCATCAGAGACGGAAAAATTGTTTCGGATGATGTTTCACGTGTCAGCGTTGAATCCGAAGAAACGGTTGCGTTTGACGATCTTAAGCTGTCGGATAAACGCGCAATCCGTGAGGCGGATGAGTTTATCCGCAACTATAATGTGACAATTGAACAGGGCGGAGGTGAGAGCGTTGAGTAAAAAAGCTGAAAGAGGCGGCTCAGCAAGCCTCTCGTACCTTACCAAAGAAGGATTTCGTAATATCCGTTCAAATAAGCTGATGTCGCTGGCTTCCGTTGCCGTGCTGATGTCCTGCCTTGTTATGATCGGTGTTGCGTTCCTGCTTTTTGTGAACATTGATAAAATGCTCGGTGACATTTCTCAGGAAAATGTCATTATGGTGTTTATCGAAGACAACGCAACCGATGATCAGATTGTCAATATGGGCAGCCGGATCAAAGCGATGAAAAACGTGAAGTCATATAAATTCATTCCTAAAGAAGAAGCTTTCCCTGAGGTTATGGAATCAATCGGCTCCGCATCAACCCTTTTTGAAGGTATGGAGTCGGAACTTCTGCCGGATGCGTATGAAGTAACGCTCAAGGATATGGAAAAGTACGATGCAAGCATAACTGAACTTGAAAAGCTTGACAATGTCATTCAGTTAAGGCACAACAGGGATTTTGCACGTCAGCTTACAGAGCTCAGGTCAACTGCGGGCTATGTCAGTATCGCGGTAATCCTGATGCTGCTTATTGTTTCACTCTTTATAATTTCCAATACGGTCAGGGTTACGATGTATAACCGCCGTCTGGAAATCAGAATTATGAAATCCGTCGGTGCTACCAAATGGTTTATCCGTTGGCCGTTTATGGTCGAGGGTGTGGTTCTTGGCATAATCTCGGGTGTTATATCACTTTTGATTGTGTTTGTGCTGTATAAGGTTGCCGCCGGTGCAATGGGAGATATTCTCGGAGTGCTTTCGGTAAGCCCCGTGCCGTTCAAGGATTACGTGATCGGTTTGTTTGCGGCGTTTGTCGCTACGGGTGTTATTACCGGTGCATTCGGAAGTATCGTCTCAATGAACAAATATTTGAAGGAGCAGGATTATGACAGTGATAACGTCAGCGAATAAATTACGCTATCGTCTGTTAAGGGCGATTGCACTTATGCTTGCCGTTTCCGCTCTTTTCGGAGTAATGGCATACGCTGATGAAGCTACAACTTCATCAGAAACAACTTCAGCTGAAGAAACAACAAACGAAGCATACGAAGAACTTCAGAGTCAGTATGAGGCTCTTGAAAATCAGATGTCACAGAATCAGCAGAAGCTCGATAAGGTGCAGAGCGATATGGATGCTCAGGAGCAGGTTGTCGACGGCATCGGAATTAAGCTGGATAAAACACAGAACGAGGTCAACCTCCTTCTCACACGCTACCAGCTTCTTAATTCGGAAATCACAAATGCGGAGGAGCAGATTGAGGTAATTACAGCTCAGCTTGGCTCTCTTTCGGAGCAGATTGCAGCAGCCAAGGAGGCTATAACCGACAAAAATGCCGAGCTTGATGAAACTTATGAGCTTCTCAAGCGCCGCATCAGAGCGATGTATATGGCAGGCAGCGGCTCAAATCTTGAGTTCTTACTTACATCAAAAGATTTTTCGACACTTCTTACAAGAACAGAGCTTCTCGTGCGTGTTGCTCAGCACGATAACGATCTTATGGATACGCTCAATTCCGAAATAGAAATGTTAGAGATGCTTGAAACTGAGCTTCAGAAGAGTGTTACTACGGAGCAGCAGAAGAGAACGGAGCTTAGTGCCAAGGCACAGAGCCTTGAAAGCAACAAGGCTGAAATTCAGCAGACAAAGAGCGAGCTTGAAAAAAAGCAGCAGCAACTTGAAGATGAGATGGATGCAGCTGAAGCTGAGCTCGAAAGTCTTGATAAGGAAAGTGACGAATACAAAGCTATAATCAGTCAGCAGGAAGACGAATTGATTGCTCTTTCTGCACAGATGGAAGAGTTTATCAAAAACAACGGTTCTTCAACAACCGATAAGCCGTCTTCGGGAGAAGATTCAAGCGATGATGCGGACGATAAGGAAGAGCCTAAAGATAATCCGTATCTCGATGGCACTGAAACCGTATTCTCAAGCGGTATGATATTCCCGCTCAAATGCAGCGGTGTGTATATTTCTTCGCCCTACGGTATGCGTACGCATCCCACGACGGGCGAGTATAAGCTTCACACAGGCACGGATTTCTGTGCCGGCGGTATAAACGGCAAAACAGTTTATGCGGTAAAAGACGGTGAAGTTATTTATGCGGCAAAGCATAAGGCATACGGTAACTTTGTTATCATTGACCACGGCAACGGTGTTTCATCATGTTATGCGCATATGCAGGACAATTCGATGACCGTTGTTGTCGGCAGCAAGGTTAAGCAGGGTCAGCCGATAGGTAAGGTAGGCACAACGGGCTATTCAACAGGTCCGCATCTCCATTTTGAGATTCGTATAAACGGTGCTACGACAAACCCGATGAACGGTTACGTCAGTCTTCCGGGTTGATTAATTTAACGCAGAAAGGTTGATGTAACGTCGTATGAACAAGAAAATATCATTGGGACTTGCAATTGCCCTTATATTCATAAGCATTACTGCGACCTTTGCAATTACAATGACTGTTTCGCAGAACATCTACAACGGTCTTATCTCAAGACTCTCCAACCGTTTTGAACTTTATGAGGGTATATCCGCAATTGATAATTTTGTCCGTACCAATTACTACGGCGATTTTGATGATGATGAGCTCCTTGCGGACAGCGCAAGCGGTTATATGAAGGGCCTTAAAGACAGCGGCAGCTTCTATATGGATCCTCAGGAATATATCGAATATACCCGCCGTATGAAAGGCGAGGGCGGTATCGGTGTGGCGGCCGAATATAAAGTTGAAGAAGGCAAGCTGATAATCACCGACGTTTACAAAGGCTCGTCGGCGGAAAATGCCGATCTCAAAGTCGGCGATGCAATAATCAGCGTTGACGATGAGCAGATAAGTGCGTTAAATGCGGCAGATATTATCAAGTCGCTTCAGTTTGGCAGACGCTTTGATTCCGTAAGTATCAAATATGAGCGTAACGGCAGCAGCAAAACCGTTACGGTTATGAGAGGTTACACAAAGACCGTAACATCATCGTACAGCGGTGATGTCGGCTACGTTCGTATCAGTGGCTTTTACGAGAATACTGCCAGCCAGTTTTCGGATGAGATTGATGCGCTCAACTCTCAAGGTATAACATCACTTATTATTGACCTCAGAGGGTGCGGTGAAGGCTCGGTAGACAACGCTTCTGCCGTTGCGGATTTGCTTCTTCCTAGCGGTGTTGAAAGCGCTGATGCCATTGCGAGCGTAGTCAAGAAGGACGGAAGCGTATATAAAAACTTTACCTCCGATACCAAGGCGGTTACATTCCCGGGCGGTATAGTTGTGCTTGTTGATGCGGGTACGTCGGGCGGTGCAGAGCTTCTTGCTGCACAGCTCAAAGACTTTGCGAAGGGTCAGATTCTCGGTGTTGCGACGGCAGGAAATATGACGTTTCAGGAGGTTTATGCTCTTGAAGACGGCAGTGCAATTTCGCTTACAGTTGCCAAGGTAGTCTCTTACGGCAAAAACACCTACTGCAACGGAGAGGGAATAGAGCCGGATATTCTTGCTGAAATTGATCCGAGTTCAACCGTTGCAACTTCGCTTGAAGGTCTTCAGAATGATTCGCAGCTTCAGGCGGCATACAATGTGCTTACTCAATAAAACATAAAAAAGCGCTGAAGGGATGCCCCTTCAGCGCTTTTTATCTGCTCAATCTGTTTACGAGATCACGGTCAGGTGTGACATAAAGCGTGTTATATACGTGGTAAATTACTTTGCCCGGTTTTGCTCCCTGAGGCTTTTTCAGGTTTCTGACCTGCGTGTAGTCTACGGGTACGCCTGAGCTTTGTCTTGCGCGGCTGTGGTATGCGGCAATTATCGCTGCCTCAATCAACGTATTTTCGGGTACCTCACGTCCTTCAGATACAATTACGGTGTGCGAACCGGGAAATTTCTGCGTGTGAAGCCATATATCGTTTTTGGCTGCCGTTTTGAGCGAAAGACGGTCGTTTTGCTCGTTATTCCTGCCGACAAGAATTACAAATCCGTCGGAGGATTCGTATTCCATAGGGGACAAAGGCTTAGGTGCTTTTATGCCGGACTTTTGTTTGATTTTAAGGTAGCCGGTATGGCTGAGCTCTGCTTTGATTTCAGTGATTTGTGCTGTTGTTTCCGCGCGTGAAAGCGCATCAGCAACCGTGTCGAGGTATGTGAGTTCCTCTTCGCCCTGCGCGATAAGTGTTGTCAGCATTTGTTCTGCCGTCTTCGCTTTGCGGTATTCTTTGTAGTATCGCTGCGAATTTTCGTTAGGTGTCAGGGCAGGGTTTGCGTTAATCCTGACATTTTCGTTTGTATAGTAATTGTAAACCTCATAAAACGGAGAGCCTTTTTGAAGCTGATAAATATTCGCCGCAATAAGCTCTGCATTGATTTTCAGCTGTTCGCGGTCTGCGCACTGTTCAAGCTCGGCACGCTGAAGATCAAGCTTCCTGGCGGTGCGCTGGATAAGGTTTGAAACAAGCTTCTGAAGCTCTGAGGAGTTTTGCTTTGTTCTTTCAATTCGGTCCTTTTCAAAATAAAAGTCATCAAGCAGTGCTGAGAAAGTGTCAAATATTTTGAGCTTTACGTTATCTCCGTACTGCGTTATCTGCATAAAAGAGAAATCGAGCGGCTTTCCGCTTGGGTCGATGACAGCGCAAGGCTTCGGTTCGCAGTTTCTCAGAGCGTCAAGTTCGTGTGATATGCGTTTTATATTATCATCTGTAAGAAGCTCAGCTCGCTTGTCTTCCCCAATGGCTCTGCTTGCAATTTCGCGGCATACGATGGGTGATAAGCCCTGCACGCTTGCGAGTATTGCGGCGCTTGTTGTTTTGCCGTCTTTTTCGGCGGCATTTTGTGCAATTTCAAGTGAGGTTGCGGCTGTCAGGTCGGGCTTGTTCTGCTTGGGAGGCAGTTTGTAAATCATACCGGGAAGTATCTGCCTGCGCGATGAGGTTTCGCTGTCAACGCGTTTTACTGCATCGAGTATTATGCCCTCTTCATTTATAAGGATAATGTTGCTGTACTGTGCCATTATTTCAATGCAAAGCGTCAGCTTGACAGGGTTGCCGATTTCATTTGTTGCATCAAAATCGAGGAACAGTGCTCGCTCAAGTCCCTCTTGCCTTACGTTTGTCAGCAGGGCAGAGGTGAGGTGCTTCCTGAGTAACATACAGAGCATAGGCGGTTTTGCGGGGTTTTCGGGCGGAAACTGCGTGAAATGGATCTTCGGTGAGTTTGCGCCTGCGCTGAGGAGAAGTTTGTGTGCTCCGTTACGGCCACGCAAAACAAGCACCAACTCCTCGCGGGAGGGTTGGTGCACTTTTTCAACGCGGCAACCGACTGCCGCTGATGATATTTCGTTTTTGATAAAGCTTAGTGTAAGTCCGTCAAGTGCCATAATCAGTCCTCAAAGAGCTTTGCGAGTTTCTCAAGGTCTTCTTTGTCAAAAAATTCAATCGTGATTGAGCCGCCTTTTTCGTTGCCCTTTATGCTTACCTTTCTGCTGAGCGATTCGCAAAGCGAGAGCTCAACTTCGGTGATGTATTTGTCTCTTTCAGCGGTCTTGGTTGCGCTTTTTTTAGGTTTGAGGAAATCCTTTACGAGTTTTTCGGTTTGACGTACGGAAAGCCCCTTCGCAATAACATCATTTGCAAAGGCTGTGATAAGTGCAGCTTCTTCAAGCGGAAGAAGTGTTCTTGCATGGCCTGCAGACAGCTTTTTTGCTCTCACCAGCTCAAGTATGTCTTTCGGAAGCGCGAGCAGACGCATAAGGTTTGCAACAGCCGAGCGTGATTTGCCTACTTTCTGCGCGGCTTCTTCCTGCGTGATTGAGTATGTGTCCATAAGGTAGCGGTAACCTTCGGCTTCTTCAATCGGATCAAGGTCCTCACGCTGTAAGTTTTCGATAAGTGAAAGCGCGGAAGCATCCTCATCGCTGAGCTCTCTTATAACTACGGGAGCATCTGTGAGTCCTGCCATTCTTGCTGCTCTCCAGCGCCTTTCGCCTGCGACAAGCTGGTACGTGCCGCCGGGGAGGGGTCTGACGAGAAGCGGTTGAATAATGCCGTGCTTTGCTATGCTTGCCGACAGCTCTGAAAGTGCTTCGTCATCGAACACTTTGCGGGGCTGATTTTTATTTGGCTCAATTTCGTTGAGTTTGAGCTTCACTGCGGAGGAAGATGAGATATTTTCAATCGAGTTATCTACAAGGAGAGCGTCAAGTCCTCGCCCGAGTCCGCCTTTTTTTGCTGCCATATTAATATCCTCCTTTTATGTATTGATTTTGTTTATAAGCTCTGTTGCAAGGTTATCGTAAGCAATGGTGCCCTTGGAATTTTTATCGTAGTACATAACGGGCTGACCGAAGCTCGGTGCCTCGGAAAGTCTGACTGTACGCGGTATTACGGTGTTGAAAACCTTGCGCGGGAAAAACTTCTTTACTTCGTCTACAACCTGCTGTGTAAGGTTGAGTCTGCCATCGTACATTGTTAGCAAAACGCCCTCAATATCAATGAGTGGGTTGTAAAGACGCTTTATGTTGCGTACTGTTGAAATGAGCTGCGAAAGACCTTCTAATGCATAATACTCACACTGTATCGGCACAAGGAGAGTGTCGGCAGCGCAAAGACCGTTGAGCGTAATAAGACCGAGTGAGGGAGGACAATCAAGAAAAATGAAGTCATATTGAGATTTGACAAGTGCAAGACAGGTGCGAAGTTTGGCTTCGCGTCTTTCAACGTCAACAAGCTCAAGTTCTGCGCCTGCAAGATCCATCGTTGACGGGATTACGTCGACGTTCTTGAAAGGAGAGTGGATTATTGTCTGTGCAGCAGGCGTAGAGTTTATGATGTTGTCATAAGATGAGAGCCTGACGTCGCGCTTGTTTATTCCGAGTCCGCTTGTTGCGTTTCCCTGAGGGTCAATGTCGACAAGCAGAACTTTTTTGCCATGTGCGCCTACTGCGGCGGTCAGGTTTACGGCTGTTGTGGTTTTGCCGACTCCGCCTTTCTGGTTTACTATTGCAATTATTTTACCCATAGGTTTGTCCTCCTGTGTATAGGAAAGTGATTAGCTGTCTTGTCCTTTTTCAGCGGATTCAATTAAGCTCCGCAAGCGTTTTCGCGAGCAGTCTTGCTGCGGTTGCAACGTACTCTCCGCAAGGACGTCTGAGGTAATATTCAGCCGTTCTTTCTTCGGGAACCGGATCCTGCGCGCCGGGCAGCTCAAGCAGCTCCCTGCAGATTATGCTGCCGTTTTCTTTTTTGTATTCTGCGGCAAGGTTCTGGATGAAAGCATAATGTTTGGCTTTTTCTTCCTTTGCTTCAGGGCTACTGTAACCTGCCGCAATGCCTGAAACCATAAACATACCGCTTACGGCGCCGCAGACTTCGCGCAGTCTGCCCATTCCTCCGCCGAAAGAAGAGGCGAGCTTTGCAGCAAACTCAGCGTCAAGCTCCGTGATATCGTCGAAAGCAAGGAAAACAGCCTGTGCGCAGTTGTAACCTTGTTCAAAAAGTGATTTTGCTTTTGCAGAGTATTCTTCCGGTGTGAAGTTAAGTTTCATTTTTTTCAATCCTTTACAGCATATTCCAATCGGGCACGTATCCGCTGTCGGCAGATTCGTGCTCCTGCATAAATCCGTTTTCAAGTCCGAGCAGCAGCATATAGCTGCTTACTCGTTCGTATTCTTCTTCCGTAATTTTTCTGCTCAGTTCGCTGTGGATTTCGTTACCCGTAGGAAAATACTGAGCCATAAGGCTTACGTAAATATCTTGTGGAAAATTATCCGCAATCATATCAAGCACGCCGAGTGAATTTTCAATGTTGTCGGGCAGGATGAGGTGGCGTATCATAACGCCTTTTTTCATCATTCCGTTTTCGTCATGTTGCGGTGTGCCTACCTGACGCACCATCTCTTTTATGGCTTCAAGCGCAACCTGCGGATAGTCGGGCGCGGAGGAGTATTTTGTCGCTGCTTCAGCCGAAGAGTACTTTAAATCCGGAAGATAAATATCGATAAGTCCGTCAAGCATCTTCAGTGTTTCTGTACGTTCATAACCCGAGGTGTTGCACACAACGGGAATTGTGGGTTTGTAAATGCCGAGCGCTTCCGCGATTACAGGATAGTAGGGGGTGGGGCTGACAAGGTTGATGTTGTGCACACCTTCGCTCTCAAGCCTTCTGAATATGTCGGCAAGCTCTGCAGCATCAACGGTTTTTCCGCAGTGTGAATGTGAAATTTCACTGTTCTGACAATATTCGCATCTGAGCACACATCCGCTGAAGAATACCGTTCCTGAGCCGTTTGTACCGCTTATATCGGGCTCCTCCCACATATGCTTGTCCGCTCTGCAGATGCCGGGCAGCGCAGGCAGACCGCAAAAACCGTTACCCTTGCCGGTGAGCGGCCTTGAGGCGCGGCACATACGCGGACAAAGCGTGCAATTATCCATCGAAACGCACCTTGAGAAGGGCGATGAGTGTGTCGGTAAGGCCCATTTCTTCACTCTTGTTCATTTCTCTGTAATCCTCGCAGGCGGTGTCTTCGCTGTCGTCTGAGATTTTACGGATGCTCAGTGAATTAACGCCGTATCTGTAACATACTCCCGCAATTGCGCCGGATTCCATATCAAATGCGCAGATTCCGAAGCGTTTGTAAAAATCAGCTTTCTTTTCGTTACTTGTCAGGAACATATCTCCCGTTCCGAGTGCGCCTGTATAAAGCCCCATATCTTTGCAGATTTTTATAAGCTCCGGGTCTGTTTCATATACGTTTTCCTGGTCGGGCTTTATACCAAGCTCATATCCGAGGGGAGTGAGGTCGAAGTCGCATTCGGTACAGCTTGTGCCTGCAACGAGGTCTCCTCTGCGAACACCTCTGACAGCACCCGAAAAGCCGATGTTGTATATCTCTTCTACGTTGTATCTGAGGATGAGATCTGTTGCCGCAATCGCCGCGTTGACCTTGCCGATGCCAGCCAGCATAGCAATGAGTCTGTTGCCGCGGAAATCCATCTCGAGCAGTTCCATTCCGTTTTCGGTGAAAGTTTTTGCTCCGTTTTGGCAAGCCCATTTGCAGAATGGGTTGTATTCGTGTACGTCTGCTATAATTACGCCTAAAGTTTTCATTTTATTTTCCTTTCGGTATCTGATTTTGCCAGGGTCAAAGAAGTGCTTTGCGGCATATTATGGTGCTGAGAGCGGATCTCTCAGAAAAATCTGCGGCTGATATAAGCTGACGGTGGCGGAGCGTTGCAGCAGCTACGCTCTGTCCACGGGGAGCCGCCGGCTTTATGCCGCTTTATATATCGGCGTGCTCGGCGTCAGAATAACTGTTTGCCTTTTATGAATACGTGTCTGAGCTGAGCATCGCTGTCGATTACGGTTAGGTCTGCTCTCTTGCCAACTTCAACCGAGCCTGTTTGCCCGTATATGCCGATTGCTTTGGCGGGGTTTGCCGTGCAGGCTTTGAGTGCCGAACGAAAATCGATTCCGAAGCTGAGCAGATTTTTGAATTCGTCAAAAATGTTGGTTGTGCTTGCGGCAATCGTGCCGTTGGCAAGGGTTGCTTTGCCGTCTCTTACATACACGGTCTGTCCGCCGAGTTCGTATTCACCGTCTCCGTTGTCAGCTGCGGACATCGAGTCGCTGATTACGCATATTCTGTCTTCTCCGAGTTGACGGAAAGCCATACGGATTACTGCGGGGTGATTGTGGAATCCGTCGCAGATAAGCTCTGCCGTTATGCCGTCTGTGTCTAATACCGCTCCGGGAACACCGGGCTCACGGTTTTGTATCGGAGTCATTGCGTTAAAGAGGTGGGTCGCGTGGGTGAAGCCGTTTGCAAATCCGTTCTTTGACTGATCAAAGGTTGCTGATGTGTGGGCAACGGAAACCGTGCAGATTTCACTTGCTTTTTTTGCAAATTCCGTTGCTCCGTCCTCTTCGGGGGCAACATCAACAAGCTTTATCGGACAAATGCTGTTGAGCAAAGCAAATTCTTCGAAATCGGGCTTGCGGACGTGTTCGGCGGCCTGCGCACCCTTTTTGGCAAGTGATATGTAAGGTCCTTCCATATTCATGCCGTGAATGTAGGCGCCTTCTTCTTTACCCATATAATCTGCAACGGCTGTGAATGCTTTGACAAGCGTGCTGTGCGGAAGAGTCATTGTTGTAGGGCAGAATGAGGTTATGCCGTGCTCAGCGAGAGCTTTACTGATGGTTGCAATTTCGTCGGTTTTTCCTGACGAGCTGTCGGCAAGTCTTGTGCCGTGAATGTGTATATCGATGAAACCGGGGAGAATGGTGAGACCTGAATAGTCTTCTCCCTCTATGTCGGTTTTTCCTATTGACTTTATAATGCCGTTTTCAATCTCCAAATCGGTCACTTCAGCTGTGAAATCAGCGCCGTATACGAGTGCGTTTTTGATTATCACGGATAACACCTCTCTACAAACAAACCATTTAACCCCATATTAAGAGTGAAATTTATTATACTCGTTTTCGGGACAATTTTCAATACTTATTATAATTTATTAAGAATCGGAAAAAATTTATAAATTAACCCTTTAACTGACGGGAATTGTATGGTATAATGCAACAGTTGATAATGTGCCTTTGCATTTACAGAGGCAGGACGGAGAACAGAACTGATGGACAGGATAGGTTTTGATAACGAAAAATATCTGAAAATGCAGTCTGAATGTATCAGACAGCGTATTGAACAATTCGGCGGCAAGCTGTACCTTGAGTTTGGCGGCAAGCTGTTTGACGATTACCATGCGTCAAGAGTTCTGCCCGGCTTTGAGCCTGACAGTAAGCTTAAAATGCTTCTCGAACTCAAAGATCAGGCGGAGGTTGTAATTGTAATCAATGCGGCAGATATCGAAAACAATAAAATCAGAGGAGACTACGGTATCACATACGATGCCGACGTTCTCAGGCTTATTGATGAATTCCGTGAGATAGGGCTTTTTGTCGGAAGTATTGTCGTTTCTCAGTTTTCCGGTCAGCCCTCGGCAGAGGTGTTTACGGAAAGGATGAAGAGCCTTGGCGTAAAAGTTTACCGCCACTATAAAATTCCGGGATATCCTTCCAATATCCCCTTTATCGTCAGCGATCAAGGCTACGGTAAGAACGAATATATCGAAACACAGCGTGAGCTTGTTATCATTACCGCTCCCGGTCCGGGAAGCGGTAAAATGGCGACCTGCCTCTCTCAGCTCTATCACGAGAATAAGCGAGGCATCAAGTCGGGTTATGCAAAGTTTGAAACGTTTCCGATATGGAATCTTGCTCTTACACATCCCGTCAACCTTGCGTACGAGGCGGCAACAGCCGATCTTAACGATGTTAATATGATTGACCCGTTCCACCTTCAGGCTTACGGTGAAACAACGGTTAACTATAACCGGGATGTTGAGATTTTCCCTGTTCTCAATGCTATATTCGAAAGCATTTACGGCGTTTCCCCCTACAAATCACCTACGGATATGGGTGTCAATATGGCGGGTCACTGTATATTTGATAACGAGGCTGTATGCGATGCGGCAAACAAAGAAATCATCCGCCGTTACTACACAGGTCTTTGTGAGCGACGTGACGGCAAGATTGACCAGAATGTAATATACAAGTTAGAACTTCTTATGCGTCAGGCAAAGCTCAGCAAGGAAGACCGAGCGGTTGTTCCCGCGGCTCTCGAACGTGCGGCACAAACAGGTGCTCCCGCGGCCGCAATCGAACTTGATGACGGCAGAATAATTACAGGCAGAACGTCTTCTCTTCTCGGCTGCAGTGCGGCGATGGTGCTTAACGCACTCAAGGCATACGCGGGTATTGACGATGAGCTCCATCTCATTTCACCTGAGGTTATAACGCCTATTCAGCATCTTAAGGTTGAGCATATGGGCAGTAAGAATCCGCGACTTCACACTGATGAAATCCTTCTTGCTCTTTCAATCTGTGCCGCAACCGATAAGAATGCCTCAAAGGCGATGGATCAGCTCAAACGGCTCAGAGGCTGTGAGATGCACGTAAGTGTTATGCTCTCACATGTTGATGAGCGTCTACTTAAAAAGCTCGGCGTAAACATCACCTGCGAGCCTGAACATCAGGATCAGAAACTTTACAGAAAACACTAAATTCAAAGCAAAAAAGGAGTGTGCAAAAGAATGTTAAATTTTATTCTCACAGGCTTTGCTGATGAGGCTGCCGTCAGCCTTGACGGTCAGATAGCTGCTCTCAAGCGTAACGGTATGTCTTACTTTGAACCCAGGGGTATTGACGGTAAGAATATCTCTGAATTCACCGTAGACGAAGCCAAGGCACTCAAGGAGAAACTCGATGCAAACGGTATCAAGGTTTCTTCAATCGGCTCACCTTACGGCAAAATTGAAATTGATGATGATTTTGAGCCTCACTTTGAAAAATTCAAGAATACGGTTGAGGTTGCTAAAATTCTCGGCACTAAATATATCCGTATGTTCAGCTTTTTCTTCACCAAGGGTCAGAGCTACGAGGATAACCGCGAGGAAGTTCTCCGCAGAGTGAAGGCTCTTGCGGATTATTCGGCAGAGCATGGTGTTTACTGTTGTCTTGAAAACGAAAAGGGTATCTATGGCGATACGGATGACAGAAACCTTGAGGTTCTGCGTTATTGCCGTCCCAACCTTTATGCAATCGTTGACCCTGCAAATTATATCCAGTGCGGCGTTGATCCGCTTGCCGCTTACGAAAAAGTGGCTGGTTTTGTCAAATATCTCCACGTTAAGGATGCATATTTTGAAAACGGCGAGGTTGTTCCTGCCGGCAAGGGTGATGGTAACGTTGTCCGGATTATCAAGCGCTTTGCACGTAATCACGGCGAAAAATTCCTTTCACTCGAGCCGCATCTCACCGTTTTCAAGGGTCTGGAAGACCTTGAGGCCGATAACGACACAATAAAATCTATCGAAAAGAAAAAGAGCTACAAATACGCAAGCACCGATGAGTCGTTCGATGCTGCGGTAAGTGCTCTCAACGAAATTCTTGATTCGCTCTCAAAGGGTGCTATCCGCCTTGGAATCATCGGTTGCGGTAATATGGGTAAGAGCCATATGCAGAACATTCTTGCGGGCTGTATGCCCGAGTTTGAACTTACTGCCGTTGCTGACCTCAAAGAGGACAGGCGAGCTGCTGCGCTTGAGATTTATCCCGGTATTAAAGTTTATAACGACGGAAGCGAACTTATCAATTCCGGCGAAGTTGATGCAATACTTGTAGCAACGCCGCACTATCTCCATCCCACATACGCAATTGAGGGCCTCAATGCAGGTCTTCACGTTATGATTGAAAAACCTGCAGGCGTTTATACAAAACAGGTTGAAGAGATGAATGAGGTTGCTGCAAAGAGTGATAAGGCTCTTGCAATTATGTTTAATCAACGTACAAACCCCTGTTACATAAAGCTCCGTGAGATTCTTCAGAGCGGTGAATTCGGTGAGATTAAGCGTGTCAACTGGATTATAACAGATTGGTACAGAACGCAGTCGTATTATGATTCAGGCGATTGGCGCGCAACGTGGTCAGGTGAAGGCGGTGGTGTTCTTCTCAATCAGTGTCCGCATCAGCTTGATTTGTGGCAGTGGCTTTGCGGTATGCCCTGTAAGGTTCGCGGTTTCCTTCATGAGGGTAAATGGCACAATATCGAGGTTGAGGATGACGTAACGATTTATGTTGATTATCCCAACGGCGCAACGGGCGTGTTTATCACAACAACAGGTGATTACCCGGGCACAAACCGCCTTGAAATTACGCTTGACAGAGCAAAGATTGTGTGCACAAACAATGAGCTTGAGGTTGTCGAGCTCGAGGAGTCTTGCCAGAAATTCTGCGAAACAGCAGGCGAGGGCTTTGGCAGAATTGAAACCAAAACATACATAATTAAGCCCGATCCTGCACCGTGGCCGCAGCATGTTCAGGTTATGACACAGTTTGGCGATAATATTCTTCGCGGCGGCGCGCTTGTCGGCAGAGGTGAAGAGGGTATCAACGGACTCACGATTTCCAACTGTGCACATCTTTCAAGCTGGCTCGATAAAACAATAGAGCTTCCTATCGATAAAGAACTTTATTTTGAAATGCTTCAGGAAAAAATAGCTTCTTCAAAGTTCGTCAAAGTTACCAAAGAGATTGTTCAGCAGGATATGAGTTCTACATTCGGCAGCTGATTTGAAATAATTTTTCTGAAAACACTTGACAAACTAACAGTTACCCTATAAGATTAAGTACGCAATACAGTTGTTAATATCTTATTCATAGTTCATTAAAGTAAGGAGGAAAAATTATGCCTTTTGAGCAGGTACGTGAAATCATCTGCAAGCAGCTTGAGCTTGAGGAGAGCGATGTCACCATGGAAACCAACATTAAGGATGACCTTGGTGCAGACAGCCTTGATCTTGTTGACCTTGCAATCAGCCTTGAGGACGAGTTCGAAGTAGAAGTTCCGGACAATGTTCTTGAAAAGTTCGAAACAGTTGCTGATATCGTCAAGTTCATTGAAGAAATGTAATTGAATTTACGGGAGCGTTACGGTTTTGGTCGTAGCGCTCTTTTTTTATGTATAATTCGCTCCTTTTGGTTGAAAATAGCTGAAAAGGAGCGTTTTTTTATGGAATTTATTAAGGCTTTTTTGGTTGGCGGAGCAATTTGTGTAATCGGGCAGATTCTGATGGATACAACTAAACTCACACCCGCAAGAATTCTGGTTTCGTTTGTTGTTGCAGGTGTTTTGCTGGGTGCCGTGGGCGCTTACGAGCCGCTTGTGCGATGGGTGGGGGCAGGCGCAACCGTGCCGCTTACGGGTTTTGGCTATGTGCTTGCAAAGGGTACGAGGCAGATGGTGGAGGAGCAGGGACTTATTGGCGCGCTGACGGGACCGTTGTCGTCAGGTGCGGCAGGCATAACTGCGGCAATTTTATGCGGATTATTGGCATCTTTATTAACAAAACCTAAAGAAAAGTAAAATTCCTTGACTCATAATTTTAGTTATGTTAAAATACTATAATAATTATAAATATTAGTGAAAGAGGTGGTTTTACGGATATTAAAATTTTGCAAAAAGGGTTTAACTATTCGCAGGATGGTCCGGGTAATCGCCTGGTTTACCACTTGCAGGGCTGCAATCTTCATTGTCCGTGGTGCTCAAACCCCGAAAGTGTGAATATTTCACACGAAAGCGGGGTTGACACCGATATAGTGCTCAAAGAGGTTCTCATCTCCGAGCTGATGTTTTTTGACGGCGGTGGCGTTACCTTTACGGGCGGTGAGCCTACGGTTCAGTTTGAGGCGCTCAAGGAGCTTCTTTCCAAGCTGAAAACCTACGGTATCAATACGGCAATCGAAACAAACGGCACAAATCCGTGTCTGCCGGAGCTATTTGCCGTTACGGATTACCTGATAATGGATTTCAAGCATCACAGCAGCGAAAAGCTGAAAGAGTATACGGGTGTCGGTAACGAAACGGTTGTTGCCAATCTTGAAGCGGCGGCAAAAAGCAGAAATCAACTGCTGTTGAGGATACCGCTTATCAACGGCTTCAACGCATCGGCTGACGATGCGGCTGAATTTTCGAAGCTGCTCTCTCCGTATATGAAGGACGGCTTTGCGCTTGAGGTTCTCCGCTATCACGAATACGGCAAGGACAAGTGGGCACAGCACGGTATGCAGTACACGATGCAGGATGCTTTTGTGTCAGACAGTCAGTTCGAAAAATTCTGCAGCATACTGAAAAACAATTCCATAAAATTAGTCAGAACCTGAATGGGGGATTACATACTATGAAAGTAAACAGTGTATACGCAAAAGGCGAAATAACAAAGATGGCAAAAGACCTCTTCCGTGAGGAGCGCTCAAAGCAGCGCCTTGACGGTTGGTTTCTTGCTCGTGAGCTTGCTTACAAGGCAACAGGCTTCAGCACCAACGGTATGAGTGAAGAGCTTCGTGCCGCAAGAGAGCTTAAGATGATTCTCGAAAAGCTTCCGCTTTCAATAAGCGACAATAACGTTTTTGCAGGTACGCAGAGCGATTCATTTGCCCGCAGTTATGCTCTTATCAACCCTGCTTTTCAGGTTGAAACTTTTTCGGGATATTGCGATCCCACTGCTGTTTTCGACGATATTGAGCCGAATGAGCAGTTTACAAAGGAACGCATCGAGCTTATGCGTGAGCGCACAAAGCGCGGCGACTATGTACGTGACCTCAGCGCAGTATACGAAAAGTACACGAAGTACACAAGTGAAGTTGCATTCTTTATCGAGCAGGTTACGGGTCATCTTATTCCCGATATGCGTTATGCAATAAAGAACGGTGTTAAGGCTATGATTGAAAAGATTGAGGGTAAGGAAGGCAACGGCTACAAAGCTTTCAGAATTGCCCTTGAAAGTGCAATTATTCTTGCCAACAGATATGCCGTCCTTGTGGCAGAGCAGGCAAAAACCGCTTCACCCGAAAGAAAAGCACAGCTTGAAATAATGGAA
>JAZSOM010000065.1:0-45714 GCA_045536955.1 Acutalibacteraceae bacterium | reverse complement strand
CGGATTGCAGCACCGCCGCAGACAATTTTGCGAAGGTTTCCGCCGAAGTTTTCGTGGATCATACCAAAAAGCTTTCTGCGCTTATCAATGCCGATTTTTCTGAGGAAATTACTCATCTTTATGAGCAGACCGAACATCTCTGTTTTGCCCTGGTTCTCAATTTCTCTTGTAATTCTGCTGACAAAAAGCTCAGCAATTGCGGGCACGATGTAGATGTATTCGGGCTGATAGAGCTTGAGGTTTTTGACCACAGCCTTGAGACTTTCGTTGATGCAGAGTGTGGAGTGCTTGTGGAAAGAAACAAGCAGGTCTGCAACGCTCTCGTAAGTGTGGCTGTAGGGAAGGACGGAAAGACCGATATCAAAAACCGTCGAAACCTGAAGACCGTAGCAAACGCAGGAAACAAGATTCTTTTCGCTGAGCATAACGCCCTTTGACATTCCTGTTGTGCCTGATGTGTAGACGAGAAGCTTCATTGCGTTGGGGTCGCTTGTGCAGGCGAGATATTCGCTTTTGTCCATCTCTGCGCCCTGAGCGATTGCGCTTTTGAATGATAAGAAATCGCCGTCATCTTCATCGCGGTCAAAGCCGATGAAGAAATTTATGCCGCTGAGTTCATCACGGTGCTCTCTGAGCATTTTTTCATAGCGTTTGTCATAAAAGAGTACGGTTGCTTCACTGTCACAAAGCAGGTGACGGATATCCTTTTCGGGAAGCTGTGCATCGAGCGGAACATATACGCCGCTGCTGCGAAGTGCCGTGAAATAAGCCGTAATCCAGCTGATGCTGTTTGAGCCGAGGCAGGCGATTCTGCCTGCCGATTCACCCTTTGAGGTGAGGAATGCGCCGAGTGAATAAACACGGTCGATAAAACTGCTGAATGTGAGACTTCTTATTTCATCGCCAACCTTGTACTTGTAGGCGATTCTGTTCGGTGCTTCCTTGAGCGCGAGCTCCATCATTTCGCTTATGGATGAAACCATTGTAACGTTGTAGTAGTTGTAGTTAACCTTTGCCATTTTCATAACCTTCCATTTCTGATTGCAGCTTGTGATGCATATATTGTTGCACCAATGTCACAATAATACTCTCACTCTTAATTTAAGTCACCCTATTGATGAAAAAACAGTTTCTACTGAGTGAAATCGTCCCGGTAGAGTTTTGGAAAACAACTCTACTCACGGTAGAAATCACGCAGAATCAAGGGCTTGAGAGGTTGATTTTTTTGGAACGGTATGATATAATAGCCGGCATAGAAAAAACGAAGGTGGTGATAGCTTGACGGAAGAACAGCTCAGAAGCAACATCGCAAAGAATATATCGGAGCTTCGTAAGGCATCGGAAATTACTCAGGCTGAGCTTGCGGAAAAGCTTAACTATTCAGATAAATCAATTTCAAAATGGGAGCGTGGCGACGGCGTACCGGACGTAGTCGTGCTGCAGAAAATAGCTGATCTTTTCGGCGTCACGCTCAACGATATTGTCAGCGACGAAAAGCCGAAGCTGCCCAGAAAAAAACCTTATCTTACCAACCGTATAGTTATTCCGCTGCTGTCCGTCGGCGTGGTTTTTCTCGTTGCTTCAATTGCATTCTTTGTGCTTCGTCTGCTTGACGTGTGGAGCGAAATGTCGTGGATTCTTTTTGTTTATGCCGTTCCTGTTTCGCTTGTTGTTATGCTCATTTTCAGCGAGCTGTGGTGGAATCTTCTTGCAAGACTGCTCACGTTCAGCGGACTTATATGGAGCGTTTTTATAAGTGTGCGTCTTACGTTCCCGATTGATAATATGAACTTTATTTTTATCATAGCCGCAATTCTTCAGGTTATTACGGCTCTGTGGTTCGTGATACGTTTCCGCTCAAAAATGAGAAAAAAGCAGGAAACAGAAAAGAAAAAAGAACAGTGATTTTTAAAGGCTTGTCGGGATACAACTCGGCAAGCCTTTATGTTTTAGTTTAGTATACTGACCGGGAACTGTTTTGTCATTTTTTTTGGAAAGCATAAATTTCTATATATCTCTATACCGACGCAGAAAAAGACCGGGCATCTTACAGAAATGTACGGCAATAACCTGATATAAAAATTTTATTGTTAAATAATAGCATAAATCACAGAGGATATCAAGGTGCAGATTGTGCACCACAGACAAAATAAGATGTCAGCAAAAAAACATCTTGACTATATATAACGCGAGTGATATTATAAATACGTATTTTTATAAATAATATAGGGAGAAAATGCTTATGTTTGATAAGGTTGACGCGCAGTACAGCGTTGCTGCCAGCGAAAAAGAAGTGCGTGAGTTCTGGAAAGAGAACAGCGTCTTCGAAAAAAGCGTTGAAAAGAACGAAGGTAAGCCTGAGTTCACATTTTATGACGGTCCGCCCACAGCAAACGGCAGACCCCACGTCGGTCACATCCTGACCAGATCAATCAAGGACCTTATCCCCCGCTACCGCACAATGAAGGGCTACCACGTTGAGCGTAAGGCAGGCTGGGATACACACGGTCTTCCCGTTGAGCTTGAGGTCGAGAAGGAGCTTGGTTTCAGCGGCAAGGCAGATATCGAGAAGTACGGTATCGTGCCCTTCATCGACAAGTGCCGTAAGAGCGTATGGAAGTATAAGGATCTCTGGGAAGATATGAGCGAGCGTATCGGCTTCTGGGCTGATTTCAACGAGCCTTATATCACCTATGATAACAAATATATCGAATCCGTGTGGTGGGCATTCAAGCAGCTCGACGCAAAGGAGCTTCTCTACCACGGTCATAAGATCGTGCCTTACTGCCCCCGCTGCGGCACAGCACTCTCCTCTCACGAGGTTGCTCAGGGCTATAAGAATATCAAAACACGCTCTGCGTTTGTCCGCTTCAGGCTCCGTGACGATGCAGACACATGCTTCCTTGCATGGACAACCACACCCTGGACTCTGCCCTCAAACGTTGCTCTTTGCGTCAACCCCGAGGCAGACTACGTCAAAATCAAGGCTGAGGACGGCAACTATATCCTTGCCGAGGCTCTTGTAGGCGGTCTTTTTGAGGAAGGCAAGTATGAGATAGTTGAAAAGTACAAGGGCATCGACCTTGAGCACACCAAATACGAGCCTCTCTTCTCCTACGTCAAAGATAAGTATTACGATAAAGCATGGTTTGTAACCTGCGACGGTTACGTTACACTTGACAGCGGTACAGGCGTTGTTCACATCGCTCCCGCATTCGGTGAGGACGACTCACGCGTAGGTAAGAATTATAAGCTTCCTTTCGTCCAGCTTGCTGATGAGCGCGGCTGTTTCCCCGAAGAGGCAACAGATTACGCAGGCCGTTTTGTTATGGTCTGTGACCCCGATATCATCACAAAGCTCAGCAACGAAGGTCCCCTCTTCAAAGTTCAGACCATCGAACATCAGTATCCCTACTGCTGGCGTTGCGACAGTCCGCTCCTCTACTACGGTAAACCCTCATGGTTATCGCAATGAGCTCACTGCGTGACGAGCTTACTGCAGACAATGCATCCGTCAACTGGCTGCCCGAAACATACCGTGACGGCCGTATGGGTAACTTTGTCAGCAATGTTATTGACTGGTCTATCTCGCGTGACCGTTACTGGGGTACTCCTCTTCCCGTATGGGTTTGCGACAAGTGCGAAAAGCACCACGTAATCGGCAGCGTTGAAGAGCTTTGTTCTCTCACAGGCGCATCACCCGACGTGGACCTTCATAAGCCCAGCGTTGACCCGCTTACATTTACCTGCGAGTGCGGCGGCACAATGAAGAGAGCTCCTGAGGTTATCGACTGTTGGTTTGACTCAGGCTCAATGCCCTTTGCACAGCACCACTATCCCTTCGAGAATAAAGACCTGTTTGAGAAGCAGTTCCCTGCAGATTTCATCAGTGAAGGCAGCGACCAGACACGCGGCTGGTTCTACTCGCTTCAGGCTATCTCAACAGCTATCTTCGGCAAATCACCGTACAAGAACTGTGTAGCACTCGGCCTTGTAAACGATAAGGACGGTATCAAGATGTCCAAGCACAAGGGCAACGTTGTTGACCCGTGGGAGGTTATGGACGAGCACGGTGCAGATGCTATCCGCTGGTACTTCTACGTTTCTTCCGCTCCCTGGATCTCCACAAACTTCGACGGTGCCGCAATCAACGAGCATCAGCGCAGATTCATGGGCACAATGTGGAACACATTCCACTTCTACAACCTCTACTCAGGTATCGATAACTTCAATGCTGCAGAGTATAAGCTTGCAGATTGCAAGCTCACAATGATGGACAGATGGATTCTCGGTGCTCTCAACTCTCTCATCAAGAAGGTTGATACAGAGCTTGAAGGTTACCATATCACAGAGGCTGCAAGAGAGCTTGTTGACTTTGTCGATATTATGTCCAACTGGTATGTCCGCCGTTGCCGCCGCCGTTTCTGGATGAGTGAGCTTACAGAGGACAAGATTGCCGCTTACGTTACACTTTATACGGTGCTTGAAAGCCTTATCAGACTTGCTGCTCCCTTTGTACCGTTTGTTACTGAGACAATCTACCAGACACTTGTGCGTAAAAACAACCCCGATGCCCCCATCAGCATCCATATGTGTGACTTCCCCGAGTGCGATGAAAGCTATATTGATAACACTCTTGAGCATGATATGGAGCTTGTCTACAACTCTGTCGGTATTGCAAGAAACGCAAGAAACCTTGCAAACCTCAAGATTCGTCAGCCTCTTTCACGTCTTCTTGTCTGTGTTGACGGTGACGATGCAAAGTTTGATGATGAGATGCTTTCAATCATCGCAGAGGAGCTTAACGTTGAGAAGGCTGAGCAGGTTGAAACCACAAAGGGCTTCATCGCTCACGAAATCAAGCCGCAGCTCAAGACTCTCGGTCCGAAGTATGGCAAGGTGCTCAACGCTATCCGTGAGTATCTCGCTTCCGTTGACGGCGACAGTGTGCTTGCCGACATTGAAAGTACAGGCTCACACAAGGTAAACCTCGGCGGCACAGACGTTGAGTTTACCGCAGACGATCTTCTTGTCAGCTCCGGTCAGAAGGAAGGCTTCGTCAGCGCATCAGACAGAAACATTACAGTTATCCTTGATACCGTTCTCACCCCCGAGCTTATTCAGAAGGGTTATGCACGTGAGTTCGTATCCAAGGTGCAGAATATGCGTAAATCCTCAGGCTTTGAGGTTATGGACAGAATCGTTATCACATACGCAGGTGACGATGAGTTCGAGCAGCTTCTTGCTCCGAGCGTTGAGTCCGTTTCCAAAGAGCTTCTTGCCGACGAAATTGTCCGTGCAGACTCAGTCGAGGGTGAAGCACTCGACATCAACGGCAAGAACGTTGTTATCTCAGTAAGGAAGGTGCAAAAATAATGCTCGAAAAGAAGTATGACTTCAGAGCGGCTGAAAAAGCCATGCAGAAGCTCTGGGCAGATCAGGACGTTTATCGTTTTGACCCCG
This sequence comes from Acutalibacteraceae bacterium, assembly GCA_045536955.1. Lineage (GTDB taxonomy): Bacteria > Bacillota > Clostridia > Oscillospirales > Acutalibacteraceae > UBA8612. The sequence goes on along the minus strand of JAZSOM010000065.1, from coordinate 40,251 downwards.
AAAGTCCCAACCAGATTTATTCAATCGATACCCCCCCTCCGACCGTCAGCGGTTCACTCCACATCGGTCACATCTTCTCCTACACGCAGGCAGAGATGGTTGCCCGTTACCGCAAGTTTATGGGATACAACGTTTTTTATCCCTTCGGCTTTGACGATAACGGTCTCCCCACCGAGCGTCTTGTTGAGAAGGAAGAGGGCATAAAGGCAAAGGATCTCTCCCGTGAGGAACTTTACGACAAGTGTATGAGCACTACCGCAAAGTACGTTGAAGAGTTCACCGAGCTGTGGAAGTCACTCGGCTTCTCTGTTGACTGGAATCTCCGTTACGAGACAATCAACGAGCGCTCACGCCGTATTTCACAGAAATCCTTTATCCGTCTTGCAAAAGAGGGTAAGGCTTATGTCAAGGAGTCTCCCGTCCTCTGGTGTACGGAGTGTCAGACTTCAATCGCTCAGGCTGAGCTTGACAGTGCCGACATCAAATCAACTTTCAATTACATCTACTTTATGGTTGACGGTGAGCCTCTCACCGTTGCAACAACACGTCCCGAACTGCTTTACGGTGTAGTCTGTCTCTTCGTTAACCCCGAGGATGAGCGCTACAAGAAGTATGTCGGCAAGAAGGCTGTTGTTCCCGTATTTAACTACGAGGTTCCGATTCTCACTGACGAGGTTGTCAGCCTTGAGAAGGGTACCGGCGTTGTTATGTGCGCTACCTACGGTGACCAGACCGACGTTGACTGGTGCGATAAGCACAATCTTCCCTACCGTAAGGTTATCACAACCGAGGGTCGTATGGACGAAAGCGTTCCCTACGTTGCAGGTATGAGCGTTTACGGTGCACGTAAAGAGCTTGTCAGAATGATGGAGGAGCAGGGCCTTCTCGAAAAGGTAGAGGACATTGTTCACCCTGTTCAGACTCACGAGCGTTGCGGCAAGCCGATTGAAATTCTTCCCTCACGTCAGTGGTATATCGATATTCTCACTCACAAGGATCTCTTTGTTGAGGCAGGTAAGAAGATCAACTGGTATCCGACCTTTATGAAGAGCCGTTATGACGTATGGGTTGAAAACCTCAAGTGGGACTGGTGTATTTCACGTCAGCGCTACTTCGGCGTTCCGTTCCCGGTATGGTACTGTAAGAAGTGCGGCAAGCCGATGTTTGCGGATGAAAGCATTCTTCCCGTTAATCCCCTTGAGTTCACACCCGAAGCAACCTGCGAATGCGGCTGCAGCGAGTGGATTCCCGAATCATCCGTTCTCGATACATGGGCAACATCTTCAATGACTCCGCAGATTAATGCGCACTGGGAAGAGCCCGACGGCACGGATATATCCGATAAGATTGCTCCTATGACAATGCGCACACAGGCGCACGAAATTATCAGAACATGGGCTTTCTATACAATTGCAAAGAGTGTTTACCACACGGGTAATATTCCGTGGAGAGACATAATGGTTTGCGGCTTCGTTCTTGCAAAGAAGGGCGAAAAGATCAGTAAGTCAAAGGGTAATGCCGCAAAGTCTCCCGCACAGCTTGTTGAGGAGTTCGGTGCGGACTGTATCCGTTACTGGGCTGCAAACACAAAGCTCGGCACAGACACTTACTTCTCAGACGATGAGCTCAAGATTGCAAACCGTTTCCTCACAAAGCTCTGGAACGCTTCAAAATTCACACTCACTCACCTTGAGGACTTCAATAAAGAGGATGCTCCCGCAGAGCTTCTTCCTGTTGATAAGTGGATTGTTGAGCGTTGCAAGCAGACAATGCGCCGTTGCATCAAGCTGCTTGATGAGTACGAAATCGGCTCTGCAAGACACGAGATTGACGATTTCTTCTGGAAGGATTTCTGCGACTACTACGTAGAAATCAGCAAGGAAAGACTCTATCAGCCCGAGGTTCACGGCTATGAGGCACGTAGAAGCGGTCAGGCTGCTATCTATTACTGCTTGCTCAACATCCTCAAGATGTACGGCATCTTCGTACCGCATATGACAGAGTTTATTTATCAGGATGCTTTCAAGGCTAAGGAAGGCATTGACTGCCTGCATATGAACTTCTGGAAGGTTGACGGCGAAGACGATGCCGAGAGCCTTGAATTCGGTGAGCTTGTAAAGGATTGCGTATCCGAAGTCAGAAAGTACAAGAGCGAGAACAATATCTCAATGAAGGCCGACATCGAAACAATGAAGATTGTCACACCCGAGAAGTACAAGGGTATGTTCGATGCAACAATGGGCGACCTCGTTGCCTGCTGTCATGCACAGAACGTTGAGTTTGAAATTCAGTAATAAAATCTAAATAAAAATACAACTCTGTTCGTTTGAGCAGAGTTGTATTTTTTTATCAGTAAGGTATTGACAGTTCTGTTCTAATGCGTTAGAATAGCATTGTACTAATGCATTAGAATACAGAAAAGGAAGTGAAAAATATGTCTGCACCCAAGGTTTTTGAAAGTGAATACCGCTTTTGCCTTATCCTTTGGGAGCACGAGCCGATAAGCTCGCGTGAGCTTTCGGAGCTGTGCAAAGAAAAACTCGGCTGGTCCAAAACAACTACTTACACGGTAATCAAACGTCTTTCGGACAGAGGAGTGCTGAAAAACGAAAACACCGTGGTAACCTCTCTCGTTTCAAAAGAGGAGGTTCAGGCGACTGAAATCGACGAGCTTGTTGAGAAAAAGTTTGAAGGCTCGCTACCGGCTTTCATAGCGGCGTTTGCAAAGAAAAAGAATCTCAGCGATGCTGAGATTGAGCAGATACGCAGAATTATTGACAAGTGAGGTGTATAAATGAAAGAAATATTTTATTTAACCGAAAAGTTTCTGACGTTTATTCCCGTGCCGTTTCTGGCACTTGTAAATATCAGCGTGGCAGCAGGTTGGATTGTGCTTGCCGTTATACTGCTGCGATTACTGTTCAGAAAAGCACCGAAATGGCTCAACTGTGCGTTGTGGGGTATAGTTGCGTTAAGGCTGGTTTTTCCGTTTTCAATTGAAAGTGCGTTCAGTCTTATACCGAGCGCACAGACGATTGACCCTGACTTGCCGTACAGCAACGAGTTTACAATCAATTCAGGATTTGAGGCGCTTGATAATGCGGTCAACACGCAATATGCCGACGTGGTGCCGATTGCTGAAAGGACGGTTGATATAACAATCATACTTGCCTGCTTATGGCTTGCAGGTGTTGCGGCAATGCTCATTTTTGCGTTTGCGAGCTGGGCAAAGCTAAGGCGGAGCCTGCGCACCGCAATAAAAAAGGAAGGGAACATATATCAGAGCGAATTTGTAAAATCACCGTTTGTGCTCGGACTTATCAGACCGAAAATTTATATTCCGTACAGTGCGGATGAAGGCGATATGCCGCTTATAATCGCTCACGAGCAAGCTCACATCAAACGCCTTGATCACCTTGTAAAACCTTTTGGTTTTCTGCTTTTAAGTGTTCATTGGTTTAATCCTCTGCTTTGGATTGCATATATACTCCTTTGCAGAGATATTGAATCGGCTTGCGATGAAAAGGTGATAAAAAAGCTCACTGATGAACAGCGTAGAAGCTATTCAACGGCATTGCTCAACGCAAGCATCAGCAGAAAGTCCGTTGCCGCTTGTCCTCTTGCATTTGGTGAAACAGGTGTAAAAGAAAGGATAAAAGGAGTTATGAACTACAAAAAACCTGCGTTTTGGTTTGTGATTGCAGCTGTTGCGGTCTGCGCGGTTACCGCCGTATGCTTTCTGACAAATCCGAAGGATGCGCAATCGGAGAATTTTTATGATAACGGTCAGAGAATAAAGATAGCCGCACAAACAAACGGAAAGGTTACAGATGAAAAAATTGTCGTGATGAAGAAAGGGCAGAAAGTCGAGCTTTCAAACGGCACAACGATCAGGGTTATCAACGTCAATCTGCAAACGGGAGAGATAAAGCTTCACTTTGATGGCACACCGTTGGAGAATAAGTTAGGCAAATCCACCGGAAGTGTAACCTTTGGTGTTACGGATAAAATCGGCTATTTTACCAAAGACGGCAAAACAGAAATCAGTATTTCCTGTTTTGGTGTGAAGTCACTTGAAGAATGCGTTTCCGAAGAAATTATTAAATACAACCGCGGTAAATATCTCAGCGGCGAATATGTCTGCGAAGCCAATAACGTCCTCGCAACACGGGTTACGGAAGAAGACAAAAACGGTAATATGGTTGAGGTTACGGTTTATACGGTTTCGATGTATCAGGAGTACAGCCTGGAAAACGGAAAGATAGTTGAAAAGGGAGGCAATATTGTGCCGGTTGCGCTGACTTTTTCTGTCAGCGGGGACGGTAACTATAACCTTGTGGAATATTGGGAGCCTGAAGACGGAACCAATTATCCTGCAAGCCTTAAGCAAAAGTTTCCGAAGGGAATAAACTATGATACGCAGGATTATGTCAATTCGCTTGAACAAATCTGTCAGCATCAGGCCGCCGAATATTTCGGCGCTGAATTCAAAACAGATAACCTGACGCAAAATCATACAACCACGGCAGTTATTGTGACAGAAAAAGATGAAGAAATAAACGGAGTTACGGCAGATATAAGTCCTGAAGCTGAGCCGGATCTCAGCGGAGAAATCAAAGAGATTGAGGAAAATTCAATTCTCATAGAGGTTGGCTACAATGATGACGGAATACCTGAAGGCAATCTTGTCAGCGTAAGGCTCAACAGCTTGCTTTCGTACGCGCCCGATATTGATTCGCTCAAACTGAAAAAGGGAGACAGTATTCTCGTTATTTTTGACGGCAGAATTATGGAAACCTATCCGTTGCAGATTGATGCGTACGCAATCTATAAAGCAGTAACCTGAAAAGAAAACAGCTCATCGAGATAATCGGTGAGCTGTTTTTTTATGTTTGGTGTTATTTTTCCGTGAAGAGGGGAGTGGAGAAGTATCTTTCGGCTGTGTCGGGAAGTACGGTAACTACGGTTTTGCCTTTGCCGAGCTTTTTTGCAAGCTTGATTGCGGCAGCAACGTTTGTGCCGCTTGAGATGCCGCAGAGTATACCCTCTTTTGAGGCAAGGTCGCGAGAGGTCTGGAGAGCCTCGTCATCGTTGATTATGCAAATATCATCATATATTTCGGTGTTGAGAATTTCGGGGATAAGGCCGTCGCCTATGCCCATCTGCACGTGTGTGCCGATGGAGCCGCCGGAGAGAATTGCCGCATCCTCAGGTTCAACAGCCCATATCTCAATATCGGGGTTTGCAGCCTTGAGTGTTTCGCCTATACCTGTAATTGTGCCGCCGGTGCCTATGCCGGAGCAGAAGCCGTGAATAGGAGCATTGACCTGCTCAAGAATTTCGACGCCGGTTCGTGAACGCTGGATTTCGACGTTTGCGGGATTTTCGAACTGTTGAGGCACAAAAACGTTCGGGTCTTCAGCCTTCATTCTGAGTGCGAGGTTAAGACATTCTTCAATACAGGCGCCGATGTTGCCTGCATCGTGCACAAGCAGTACGCTTGCGCCGTAATGCTCAACGAGCTTTCTTCTTTCTTCGCTTACGGAGTCCGGCATAATAATAACCGTTTTGTAGCCTTTGACCGCGCCGACAAGTGCAAGGCCGATGCCTTGGTTGCCGCTTGTGGGTTCAACAATTGTGGTGTTTTCGTTTATGAGACCCTTTGTTTCAGCGTCGAGAATCATATTGTATGCGGTTCTTGTTTTAATGCTGCCGCCAACGTTGAGACCTTCAAACTTAACAAGTATCTCTGCACCTTCGGGCGGAGCCAAATGAGAAAGTCTGATAATCGGTGTGTTGCCGATAGCTTCGAGGATATTGTTGCAAACCATAAATCCGTGTCACCTCAGAATAGGATGATTTATAATCTTATCTTATGCCGCGTGCAACATAATGTGTTGCACACAATGAAACAGCATAAATTATAACGCAAAACAAAACGAAAAACAATTACCAATAATGAAATAATATTCGGCAAAATATGATGTGTTTTCTGTTGTTTTTGTATAGTAATCAAACACTTGAAAAATATTACGTTATAATGTAAAATGGATGAAGCAAATTACAGCCTGGCTGTTTATGAGGAGTGAAACAAATGAGAAATCCGCTCGCTGACCGCATCAGACCCCGCAGTATTGACGATATGGTCGGTCAGAGACATCTCCTTGCTGAGGGTAAGGCGCTGAGAAGAATCATCGATTCCGGCGAAGTGCCTAACCTGATTTTTTACGGTCCCTCGGGTGTGGGCAAAACTACCCTTGCCGAAATCCTTGCAAAGCGCACCAATAAGTATTTCTGCAAGCTCAACGGCACAACGGCATCAACCGCCGACATAAAGGAGATTATTGCGCAGTCGCAGACGCTAAGCGCAATCAACGGCGTGCTATTATACCTTGATGAGATTCAGTATTTTAATAAAAAGCAGCAACAGACGTTGCTCGAATATATAGAGGATGGCTCGATAACCCTTATCGCTTCAACTACGGAAAACCCGTATTTTTACGTTTACAACGCAGTGCTCAGCCGTTCGACGGTGTTTGAATTCAAGAGCATTACACCGTCCGAGATTGAGCCTGCCGTACTGCGCGCCTTTGATTTTCTCACTCAGGAGGGCGGTATGGAGTTTGAGCTTGAAGACGGTGTTGTTCGCCACATTGCCTGCGGCTGCGGCGGTGATGTGCGTAAGGCAATGAATTCTGCCGAGCTGTGCGCAATGGCTTCACAGACGGTGGATAATAAGCGCGTGATTACGTTGGAAATTGCCGAGCAGCTGACTCAGCGCAGTGCTTTCAGATACGATAAAGACGGCGATGAGCATTATGATATTGTTTCCGCCTATCAGAAGTCGATGCGAGGCTCTGACCCGGATGCCGCCGTACATTACCTTGCGCGTTTGCTTGAGGCGGGTGACCTTCCCTCTGCCTGCCGCAGACTTCTTGTCTGTGCAAACGAGGATGTCGGTCTTGCCTATCCTCAACTCATACCGATTGTAAAAGCGGCTGTTGATACTGCGTTGCAGGTCGGTTTGCCGGAGGCGAGAATTCCGCTTGCAAACGCGGTTATTCTTGTTGCAACCGCGCCAAAATCAAATTCGGCCTACGAAGCCATTGATGCGGCGCTCGCAGATATACGCGAAGGTAAGAGCGGCCCTGTTCCACGAACTTTGCAGAACAAGCATTTTGACGGCGAGGATAACGAGCATAAGGGCCAGTTTTACAAATATCCGCACGATTTTGAAAATCGTTGGGTAAAGCAGCAATATCTGCCCGATTTGCTCAGAAACAGAAAGTATTACAACTACGCAGACAATAAAAACGAGCAGGCTGCAAAAGCCTATTGGGATAAGATAAAAAAATAAAAGAAGCGATGTGCACGGCACATCGCTTCTTTGCTTATCTGATATATGGTAACGGGTTGACGGTGTTGCCGTTGACAATAACTTCAAAATGAAGGTGTGCGCCCGAGCTGTTGCCCGTGTTGCCTACACGGCCGATAGCTTGTCCGCGAGACACTTTCTGACCGACGGATACCGAAATTGAACCGTCGAGCATATGGGCGTATCTTGTTTTTACACCGTTACCGTGGTTGATGACAACCTGGTTACCATAGCTCTTGTTGCTGAACTTGACAAGCTCAACCGTGCCCGAATCGGCTGCGAGCACAAGCTTGCCTGAGGCGTTACCGCCCGAAATATCTAAGCCGGTATGCCATCCGCTGCGGCGGTTGCCGTAGCTTGAAGTGATTGTGTAAAGTCCGGAAACAGGCCATACAAATTTGCCTTTTGAAACAACTTCATAGTTGCCGCCGCTGCCGTGGACAGAGGGCTTCTTTGTGCCGACCTGAACTTTTTCGGATGTGGGCTCAATAAGTGTAATGCGGTCAATTTCTTCTGAACCTGTCTGTACTCCGTCAACGTATGTGACAAGGTACGTTACCTTATCAATACCCTTGACACCCTTGCGGATTACACGCTTGTCACCTTTGAAAAGGCTTGAGGATTCAACGGTTTCTGTTTCATAAGGTGTGGAAACCTGATTTTCGACAACCTTGATTATCTTTACACGGACAAAGCTGACTTCTGAAGAAATTGTGAGTTTTGTGCCTGTTTTGAAAATGTCAAAATTTACGTTGGGGTTGAGAGCCTTCAATTCCGATGTCGAAATGCCGTAGAGCTTTGCAACACCCGAGGGGGTGTCACCGTCTTTGACGGTGTAGAAAACAGCTTCGCTCTTCTTTTCATTTTCAAGAACATTGAGAAGCTTTGAAGCCTCCCACATTTTTCCTGTATCGTCAGGATAAAGTCCCTGGATAAACTCTACGTTTTCTACGAAATCGGCAAATGAGTTTTCGTCGTTTTTATCAAGCTTATATTTTTCTTCAGCCTCGCTGAGCAGGTTGTTAAAAACACTTCGGGCGTCGGTTTCGTTTTTGACTGCGCAGATAAATTTGTCATCAATGTAAACGCCGCAGGCGCTCGAAAGATTTGAACCGGAGCTTTCAATCAGTTTGTCGCTGATTGTATCGGCATCACTGAGTTCGTTAAGCTTGACCCTTGTGATTTTGTATGTCGGATTAGCGATGAGTGAATCGTTGCTTGTGCCTGAATCGATTCTGTTTTTAAGTATGGACCTTGCCTCAATAAATACAGACTCATCGCTGATATAACCCAATGAATGTTTTTGACCGTTGTTATCAACGATTACTTCAAGCGCATACGTCGAAGATGTCCACGAGCTGACCGTGATTATGAGCACAAACAGCGCGACAGCGGGAACAGCTGTGTTGAAAACGTTTTTGTAGAAATTCGGGTGGCGCTTGTAAGATGATTTGAGGTAAGAGGGAAAGTGAGTCAGCTTTTTGAAAAATGAACCTTTGAGCGGACCTTTTATACCGCGGCTTTCCTTCCTGAATTCAGCTCTGAGTTTTCGGAATTCCTCCATCGAGTTTTTGAGTGAGCGGAGAAGCACCTTATCGCAAAGTACAAGGAAAATTCCTGCGAAAACGGAGATTGCGTGTGCCGGACGACGGAAAATGGATTTGAGTCTGCTGAAAATGAAGCGCACACAGCGTATGATGCGCAGACCGAACATATATATAACGTCGTATAAGGCGTTTGTATCGCGCTCGGTCACGTCAGGCTGGGCGGCGGCGGGCGCCGTTGACTGCGGCTTCTCAGTTTCGACAATTTTTTCTGCCTTTGCTTTCTTGGGTTTGTCGTGCTTGATTGGTTGCACACTGTCTATTTTGAAAATGGGCGAATCGGCAAGGAAACAAAAGATTCCCTGTTCGCTGACGGTGTGACCGCTGTCAGCATTTGCGGATTCTATATCTGAAACGGAGATATATTCTTCGTCCTGAGTTTCCTCATCCGAAACATAATCTTTATTATCTTCTGCCAACGGTCTCACCTCCTGTATATAAGTCTGAAAAATAACAAAGTTGTAACAATTTGAATCAAAATAGTTACAACTTTGTAACTATTATATCACGCAATTCTTGATTTATATTTACAAATTAGAATTATAAACAATAATTATTCGGGGTAAACAAGTGTTTCGACACTTACATTTTTCATAATCTCAACCATTCTTGCCGCTTCTGCCTTTGCACCGTTGAGGCTATGATCGCGGTAGTTGCCGCATTCTTTTGCGCTTACGCCGGGGATTTCACCGTCGTATTCAGCTATAAAATCGAAAGCTTGTTTTGTGAGCTCTATTGCCTGTGCGGGCGATACATTCGTGCTGCGCACGAGGAAGTAGAAGCCGGTACGGCAGCCCATGGGTCCGAAGTAAATTACGCCTTCGCTGAGCTCAGAGTTGCGAACAAACGTAGCGAAAAGATGCTCTATCGTGTGGATGGAAGCGTTATCCATAACTTCTTCGACGTTAGGTTTGCGGCAACGAATATCGTAAGTTACGATGTCACCGTCAACGCGTGAAGTATACATACCGCAGGGAAGAATTGTATGGTCTATTGTGAAGCTTGCAATTTTTTTCATTTCGGAATCTCCTTTTGGAATAACGTTCTGCTTATCGGCACACTAAACTTAATTATATAAAAAACAGATGCATTTTGTCAATTGTGAAACCTAACATCTTTAAGCATACGAAGAAGATGAATGATTGGCGGAATTGTTGCGTCAAAAATCAAATTTTTCGAATTTGATATTGCATATTGAACATAAATCAGAGGTGGTTTTCGTCAATGTGACGAAAAGGCGAAAATGACCTATAAACAAATTGTTAAAATACTCTAAAATTCTTGACAAGTATTATAATTGCTTGTTAAAATAAGATGATTTTATTATGGGCGTTCTGTAACCGAATGCCTAACTAAGGAGGAAAGTGCTTTGACAGATTCAAAGACAATGGCTTACATCAATATGTACGCTGTTCTCGGAACACTTGAAAATCTTTGCGAGATCGACCCTGTTGCATCCGCAATCATTTCAAACCAGAAACCGATTTCTATCGGTTTCGACGTAGCGGGTGGCCCCAAGGCTACACTCTACTTTAAGAACGGCAGATGCCGCATGGAGCAGGGTTGCTCACATTGCGACGTTAAGCTTCCGTTCAGCTCATGCGAGAAGTTCAACGGACTTATCGACGGCACGGTAACACCCATTCCATCAAAGGGTTTCCAACACATCGGTTTCCTTCTCAAGGGCTTCACAGCTCTTACAGACCGTCTTTCAGCTCTTATGCGTCCCACTCCGGAGGACCTTCAGGACAGAGAGTTCTTCGAAATAAGCACAAGACTGATGTTTTACACAATCGCAGTTGCTCTCTCACAGATTGCAAACAACGATGAAATCGGTAAGTTCTCAGCTCACCTTATCCCCGACGGCGAAATTTCGTTCAGCATTAAGGATGATGTAGCTGCAACAATCCGCGTCAAAAACCACAGGCTTGTCACAATCAAGCAGCGTTGCGAGAAACCCCGTGCATTTATGGAGTTTGCCGATATTGATCTCGCACGCGACCTCTTCGACGGTAAGGTCAATGCTGTTGCCTGCATAGGTGAGGGCAAGATCGAAATGAAGGGTATGATCAATATGATCGACAATCTCAACAGAATACTCGACAGAGTAGCTCTGTACTTAGCATAAACGGAGGTGCGCAAAAATGAGTTTTCCTATTTACGAACATACCAAAAGCCGTGAGTATTTCGACAGAGCAACAAAGGTAATTCCCTCCGGTGTTTACGGACACCTCGGTCCGGCTGAAGGTAACTTTATTCCCGTATGTGACTGGCCTCTCTTCGGCGAGAAGGCAAAGGGCTCATACTTCTGGGATGTTGACGGCAACAAGTTCATCGACTATATGTGCGCATACGGCCCTAATGTTCTCGGCTACAACGACAAGGACGTTGATGCAGCTGCTATGGCACAGGCTAAGCTCGGTAACTGCACAACTTCACCCGGCAAGGTAATGGTTGAGTTTGCAGAGCTTATGGTTGATACAGTCAACTGTGCCGACTGGGCTTTCTTTGCAAAGAACGGTAACGACGTTACAACCTGTGCTATTATGACAGCACGTGCTGCAACACACCGCAAGAAGATTATCTTTGTAAACGGCTTCTACCACGGTGTTTCTCCCTGGACACAGAAGGTTGACTATCCCGGCGTTATTCCCGAGGATGTTGCAAACAACCTTTATGTTGACTGGAACGACTTTGAAGCACTCGAAAAGCTTGTAGAGGAGAACGACGGCGAAGTTGCCGCATTTATCTCTACACCTTATATGCACGGCAACTACCGCGACAACGAAACTCCTGCAGACGGCTACTGGCAGAAGGTACGTGAGCTTTGCACACGCAAGGGCATCGTTCTCATCGTCGATGACGTTCGTTGCGGTTTCAGACTCGACATCGCAGGTTCAGACCACTTCTACGGCTTTGAAGCAGACCTTATCTGCTTCTGTAAAGCTCTTGCAAACGGCTGGAACGTATCTTGCCTTTGCGGCAAAGAATCACTCAAGAGCTCTGTTAGTGCACTCAGCTACACAGGCAGCTATTGGATGAGCAGCGTTCCCTTCGCAGCGGGTATTGCCTGCATCAACAAGATGAAGGAAATCAACGCAACTGAGCTCTTCCGTGAGAGAGGCCTCCGCCTCACAAACGGCCTTAAGGACGCAGCTGCAAACAACGGCTTCAACCTTGTTGTCTCCGGTGAGCCTGCACTCTTCTATCTTCGTATAGCAAATGACGATTCAATGATGCTCCATCAGGAGTGGGTTGCAGAGTGTGTCAAGAGAGGTATCTTCTTCTCGAGCCACCACAACCACTTTATCAATGCTGCTCTCACAAACAAGGATATTGACCTCACACTCGAGATTGCAGATGAGGCATTCAAGGTTGTTGCAGCAAAGCATCCCGAGATATTCTGAGATACAAAACATTAAGTATACAGGAGGAAAAACGATATGCCATTAACCAAACAAGAGTGGCTTGCACTCGAAAAAAAGGCACACGAGCTTCGTAAACTCTGCCTCGACACAACATTTTGGGCAGGCAGTGCACACATCGGCGGCGGTATGAGCGTTATGGATATCATGACTGTTCTCTACCACAAGTATATGCACCTTGATAAGGACAACCCCAACTGGGAAGACAGAGACCGCTTTATTCTCAGTAAGGGTCACGCAGGTGTTGCTTACGCTGCTGTTCTTTGTGACTACGGTTATAACGATCCTGAGCAGCTCAAGACATTCAACCTTTCAAACTCCAAGATGGGTATCCACCTTGACTCTAACAAGGTTGTCGGCGCTGATGCTTCAACAGGCTCTCTCGGCCACGGTCTTTCAATTGCTGCAGGTACAGCCCTCGCTGCAAAAATCAAAGGCAAGGATTACAAAACATTCTGTGTCCTTGGCGACGGCGAATGTGATGAAGGCTCCAACTGGGAAGCTGCAATGACAATCGCTCACTACAACATCACAAATGTAATCTCTTTTGTTGACAGAAATCAGTGTATGATTGACGGTCCGACAGAAGAAGTTATGAAGCTTGAGCCCTTCTGCGACAAGTGGCGTTCGTTTGGCTTCCACGTTATCGAGATTGACGGTAACAATATTAAAGAGCTTTGCGAAGCTATCGACTACGCATACGAAAACACAGAGAAGCCCGTTATGATTGTTGCAAACACAGTCAAGGGTTGCGGTGTCGACTATATGGAAGGCGACTACAAGTGGCACTACGGTGCTCTTAACGAAGAGAAATACGAACTTGCTAAGAAGAGCCTCGAAGCATTCTACAAGAAGCGCTGCGAGAGAGCAGAAAAGGAGGGTGCATAAGCCATGGCAGGTGGACTTACTTACACAGCTACTGAATCAACAGCTTTTTCAACAGCTGAATACTACGGCAAAACACTCGTAGAACTCGGTCAGGAGCATGACGACGTTGTTGCTCTTACAGCTGACCTTGGTAAATCAACAAAAATCGGTATGTTCGGTGAGCATTTCCCGGACAGATACTTCAACGTAGGTATTGCTGAGCAGAATATGTTCGGTGTTGCAGCAGGTATGGCAAAGGCAGGTCTTGTTCCCTTCCTTTCAACATTCTCTGTTTTCGCTTCTCTCAGAAGTGCTGATCAGCTTCACACCGACATCTGCTACCAGAACGTTAATGCAAAGATTATCGCTACTCACGCAGGTACATCCTTCGGTCAGGCAGGTTCAACTCACCACGCTATCTGCGATATGGCAGTTGTTCGCTCAATGCCCAACATCACTCTTATCTGCCCTGCTGACGGTCTTGAGACTGTCAACGCAGTTCGTGCAGCATACGAGAACCCTGGACCCTACTACATCCGTATCAACCGCGGCTTCGACCGTGTTCTTTATGATACAACGGATTACGGCTTTGAAGTAGGCAAGGCAGTTCAGCTTAAAGAGGGTACTGACATCACTGTAATTGCTTGCGGTTCCTGTGCTTTCCAGGCTCTTCAGGCTGCCAACTTCCTTGAGAACGCTGATGGTCTTAAGGTCAGAGTTATAAACATGCACACAATCAAGCCTCTTGATAAGGAAGCTGTTGTTAAGGCAATTATGGATACACGCCGTATTATCACTGTTGAGGATCACTCAGTTATCGGCGGTCTCGGCGCTGCTGTTGCAGAAGTTATTGCTGAAACAGGTAAGGGCTGTGCATTCAAGCGCCTCGGTATTCAGGATCAGTTTGCTCCCATCGGTCTCCACGAGGATATTATGTCAACACTCGGTATTGACTCCAACGGTATCATCGCAGCAGTCCGTGAAGCAATGAACGCTGACTTTGAACTTGACGACGATTGGGACGACGAAGTTTGATCTGAACGATTGAATTTCAACGGCAGAAAGGATTGATTTTTATGTCTACAAGAGACGAAGTTTTTACCAATAAAATTTTCCTCTGTGCTGCGATCCCGCTTATCAAGGTCATTGCAAACGATGTACCCAACCTTGCAAAGAAGTTTGAGCACGCTCATACAATCTATCAGATAAGTGCACTCTGTCCCGATGCTCCCGAAGGAAAGGTCGGCACACACCTCGTTGTCAACAACGGCGAGTGGATTGTTCACACTGATAAGCTCACAAACAACGCTCACGTAGAGCTTGAGTTCAAGAGCATTGAAGCACTCAACGCATTCTTCAAGGGTCAGATTAAGCCGCAGTACCTTCCCAAAATGAAGGGTCTTGCAAAGCACCCGACTGCTTTTGCATCCTTTATGATGGTTCTTCTCAAAATGTCCTCTCTCCTCACAGCTAAAGAAGCTCCCGAGGATGAGGAAACAAAGAAGCTTCTTGTCAAGTGTTACTTCTACCTGCTCTCCAGCGGTATCAGCACACTTAACAAGAACGGTCACGATGCAATACACGACTGGACATCAAAGAGCCCCGACCGTGTTTACTCATGGGCAGTTAACGGCTACCCCGAGGTCAGTGCATACATCCGTATCAAGGCAGGTAAGTCAAGAGCAGGCAGAGGCGAATACAAGCGCGCAATGCCCTTCTTCACAATGCGCTTTGATAATTTCGACAGCGCTCTCGGTATCCTTATGCAGACTGCAGATATGCTTGAATCCGTCAAGGCAGGCAAGCTTATTATGGACGGTGCACCCGAATTCGGTGCTCAGCTCGGTGACTTTATGATGCAGGTTGGCGCATACGCACAGGGTTAATAACAGAAAGGTGCAGGGCGACGTACGCTGCGTTGCCCTGTAAGTGTGATAAAAGATGAAAATATTTATGATTGGCGGCACAGGCCTTCTCGGCAGTGAAGCTGCAAGAATTTTTATTGAAAGAGGTCATCAGGTCAAGAGTGTTGCTCTGCCTCCTCTCCCCGCAGGTGCTCCCATCCCCGAAGAGATGGAAATCGAGTTCTGCAACATTTATGAGAAGTCAGATGAAGAAATCAAGGCTATGATGGCAGGTTGCGATTGCTTTGTATTCGCAGCAGGTATCGACGAGCGTGTCGAATTCCCCGCTCCCGTTTACGATGCATACTACAAGTATAATATTGCTCCTCTCAAGAGATTGCTTCCCATCTGTAAAGAGATCGGTATGAAGAATGCCGTTATCCTTGGTTCTTATTTTGCATATCTTGCAAAAGAACGTCCCGATATGAAGCTTACGGAAAAGCACCCCTACATCCGCAGCAGAATCGACCAGGAAGAGGTTGCATTCTCCTATGCTGATGAAAACTTTGACGTGGCTGTTCTTGAGCTTCCCTATATTTTCGGCACTCAGCCCGGCAGAAAGCCCGTTTGGGTTATTCTCATCGAGCAGATTAAGAGAATGGATAAGCTTCCCTTCACAATGTATCCCGGCGGCGGTACAGCTATGCTTACAGTCCGTCAGGTTGGTGAGGTTATTGTTGGTGCTGCTGAAAAGTCAAAGGGCGCAACAGCCTGGCCCATCAGTATGTATAACCAGACTTGGAAGGAATTCCTCAAAATTGTTTATGCCGCAAGAGGTATGGGCGACAACCGCAAGATTATCAGCGTTGCTCCTTGGATGATGCGTATGGGTCTCGGCGGCGTTAAGAAGGAATATGCCGAAAAAGGTATTGAGAGCGGTATTGACGTTGACGGACTTGCAGATATTATGGATATTGACCTCTTCATTGACCGCAAATATGCGGAAGAGCTTGGTGCAACAGAGGACGATATCAGAGGCGCTATCTTTGATTCAATCAAGGTCAGCCAGGCTGTTTATGACGGTACGGTTGAGCTTCTCGGTATGAAGGGTGAATAAGGCAACGTGCCGTTGCATCCGATACCTCAGTTAAATTGAGGCTCAGACAGAGTGTGAGGCACCGAGAAAAGCGTACGCCGCTGTTTTCGTAACGTGTCGTTGCATCCGATACCTCAGTTAAACCTTAAAAGTATTCAACACAAAAAAGGTCGTGTACATTCCGCACACGGCCTTTTATTGTTATTCGAACATATCGATTCTGTTGCGGTGTCTTCCGCCTTCAAACTCGCCGCTGAGCCAGGTGTCAACAATCATTTTGGCGAGGTCGCACCCGACAACTCTTGAGCCGAACGCAAGGATATTTGTGTCGTTATGCTGCCTTGAAAGCAACGCGGAATAAGGCTCGCTGCAAACCACGGCACGTATGCCTCTGACTTTGTTTGCTGCAATTGATATGCCGACACCTGTGCCGCAGATTAATATGCCTTTCTCACATTCGTGTTCGGCAACCGCGTGCGCAACAGCTTTTGCAAAAATCGGATAATCCGTCCTTTCGGTGCTGTGCGCTCCGAAATCCTTTATGCCGTAGCCTTGTTTTTGCAGGTGCTCTATGATGTGAGTTTTAAGCTCAAACCCGACGTGATCACAGCCTATTGCAATCAGACTCATTTTGCGTTTTCCTTTGTTACGATATATGAGTCGACGGGGATTGTTTCCGGAGCTGTGTTCGGGTCGATTTTTGGCTTGTTTTTGACGGCTTCAACCATCTTTCTCAATGATGCTGCGCCAATTTCTGCGGGATCCTGAGCAACCGTTGCGTCAAGCTGACCCGCCTTTACCGATTCAAGCGCTTCGGCAGAGCCGTCTGTGCCGACAACTATGATTTCACCGAGCTTACCTGCGTTGATAACAGCCTGCAAAGCGCCGAGTGCCATTGTATCGTTACAGCAGTAGATTGCTTTCAGCTGGGGATACATCTGAATATATCCCGTTGCTGTGTCTAGTGCCTTCTGTCTGTCCCAATCGGCAGGCTGAGAAGCGACAAGCTCTATCTTTTCCGCTTCTTTGAATGCTTTTGTGGCGCCGGTTTTTCTGGATTCGCCCGATGCGTTGCCTGCCTTGCCTTCAATTATTGCAACGTCACCTCCGCTTTTGCCGAGTTTGTTTATAATAAATTTTGCTCCCTTTTCGCCTACGGCTTCGTTGTCTGTCGTTGCAAATGCGATAACGCTTCCGCCTGCGTTGCGAAGCGAATTGATGTCGATTTTTTCATCGATGTTCATAACGTAAATGCCTTTTTCGTTCGCCTGGACAATACCGTTGATAAGGTTTGTCGGTGAAAGCGGAGCGACACCGATTGCCTTATAACTTTTCGCAAGGCAGTTTTCAAGAATTGTGAGCTGTCCTGCCGTGTCTTCTTCGTTCTGAGCGGCGAATATATCGACCTTAACTCCGAGCTTTTCAGCTTCTTTTTCAATGCCCGTTTTCATCTTTGCCCAGAAATCGTTTGACAACGTCTTTAAAATAATGGCATAGTCTGCACTGCCTGCGGCAGAATTTGTTGCATCAGGCTTAGGTGCGTTGTCGGTATCGTTGTTGCCGCACGCAGTCAGTGCACAGCACAGAAACGTCAGGGCAAGCACGGCGGCGATTATTTTTCTTGGTTTCATTTTTTTACCTCTTTTCATCAGTTTGTTATATTATTCCCGATTTGGCTCAAATATTCATTGAGTGCAAAATCTCCGCTGCCGAAAACACCGCTCTGTTGGTCATGCTTTGTGAAGATTATATTGAGAGACTGTTCGGGATATGGCTTTCGCACCCGTGCTTTGATTGCGTTGAATAGAATGTCCTTCGGAAAATCCTGCATATCTGCCACACCGCCGCCTATAACACTGCAATCAGGGTCGAGTATATTGATTTCAGCGGCAATGGGTACGGCAAGATTTTCGGTGAATTTTCTGATGATTTCACTGTCGTTGTGAAGCGTAAAGATTTTTCGTATATCTGTGCCGGGAAAGTGTTTTGCGGCGAGCCTCTCGAGCGCCTTACCGGAGCAACGGGTTTCTGCACAGCCTACATTGCCGCACGTGCATACATCAGTGCACTCGTACATCGGTATGTGACCGAGCTCACCTGCTGCGCCGGTGGAGCCTGAATAAAATTTACCGCCGAATGATATTGCGTTTCCGAAGCCCGTGCCTATATAAAATCCGAGTACGGTTTTTTCGCCCGAAAGTCCGAGCTTTGCCATATCGTTATGCAGAAGGAAGTTGACGTCTCTGTCGATATAAAAAGGAAAGCCGAGCGCGGATTCAAAATCTGCCGAAAAAGTCACGCCGTCAAAGGCTTTCAGGTTAGGGGAGGAGAGAACAGTTTTTTTGTCTTTACTCACTGTTGCCGGAATTCCTGCTGCCGCAGCTTTGATTCTGCCCTCAAATCCGCTTTGTTTAAGATAAACTTTAATTTCGCGAAGGAGAGTTTCTTTTGCATCTCCTTGCGAAAAAACACTGCTCGGCGTACGTGTAAAAGCGTGAATCTTTCCGTCACCGCCTACTATTCCCATACGGAAATTTGTGCCGCCAATATCTATTCCGATTGCAAATATGTCGCTCAAGCGTTATCCCTCCGTAGCTTTTCTGAAATCCTCTGTCATAATATCCCATGCCCTCTCAAGGTTGCCGTCAAGGTTAAAAAGCCCTGACGAGCCGACTACCAGACATTCGGCACCTGCACTGTAAAGGTCTGCGAATGTGCTCTTGTTACAGGAGCCGTCAACTTCTATGACATAGTGGTAACTGTGCTTTTCTTTGATTGTTCTTGCCTGCTCTATTTTGGTTAACATTTCACGGATAAAAGGCTGACCTGCAAAACCGGGGTCAACGGTCATAATTGTGATTTTATCAAGCGCGTGTAAATAATACTGTGCGGCGGAAATCGGAGTTGCGGGATTGAAAACAGCGCCTACCTTACATCCCGTTTGGCGGATTAAATTTATTGTGCGAAAAGCATCGGCACCTATTGTTTCGACCTGCGGACAAATCATCCGGGCTCCTGCAGCCCGTAGCGGTGCAATATAGTGCGACGGATCTGTTACCATCAGGTGACAGTCGATGGGTTGCTTTGCGGCAGGACTGACGGCGCGCACAAAGTCCGGTGACAGCGCAAGATTCGGCACGTAATGACCATCCATTATATCTACGTGATAATAATCACAGCGTGTGTTGAGAATGTCGAGCTGTTTGCCGACGTTCAGAAAATCCATACACATCAATGAGGGACTGAACATTATACTCATAAAAACTTCTCCTTATTTATTGCCTGCAACGAAGCGGTCAAGTGTAACCGAACCGATAATAAGCGCACCCATTACAACCTGCTGAAGAGTGCTTGAAACGGAAAGCAGATTCATACCGAAGTTGATAACGCCGATAATAAGACCGCCCATCACAACGCCGAAAATTTTGCCCTTGCCGCCAAAGAAGCTTGTGCCGCCGATAATTGCTGCAGCAATTGCGTAGGTTTCAAAACCCGTTGCAGCCGCAGGTTCTGCCGAGCCGACACGTCCGAGAAGCACAGCGCCTGCAATTCCGGCGCAGATGCCCGAAATGATGAAAACAATCAGCGTATGAAGCTTTACGTTAATGCCCGAATACCAGGCGCTTTCTTTGTTGCCGCCCAATGCATAGATGTTTCTGCCGAGCTTTGTTTTGTTTGTAAGAAAGGCGAGAAGCAGTGCCACAAAAAGTGCTATAAAGGCAGAAACGGGAATATATACAAAACGTTGCGCCATAAACTTTGTGAAGGAAGCGGGAAAACCGAACACGGCGCTGGAATCGGAAATAATCAGCGTTAATCCGCGGAATATTGCCTGCGTACCGAGTGTTATTATGAACGGATGCAAACCTGTGCCGTTAACCAACAAGCCGTTTATAAGGCCTAATAATGCGCCGAGAAGTATACCGATGATAACGCAGGGCAAAGGGGAGATGCCCGATACCATCAGCTTTGCGGTAACCATACCTGAGAGCGCTGTTACAGAGCCGACGGAAAGATCAATGCCGGCAATCAGTATTGCGAAAAACTCACCGAGTGCAATAAGGATGTTGACCGAGCTTTGTGAGAGAATCTGCGTTACGGTTGAGGTTTGGAAAAAATAGCCGGGTTTAAGAGCTGCAAGGATTGCGAGCAGCAGTATCAGTATGCCGAGCGTGCCGTAGCGTTGCCAAGCAGTTTTAAATGCGTGTGTGCCGTTGCCGATTTTGTTATTGACGTTCAAGGTTTGTTTTCTCTCCTTTTTCTGCTGTTGATGCAGTGATTATTTTTTCTTCGGTTGCCTCGCTGTGTTTAAAGACAGCAACTATTTCGCCTTCGCGGAATACGGCAACAGTGTCGCAGACCGCCAGTAATTCGGGGAGCTCGGAGCTGACGACAAGTATGCCTTTGCCTTCATCCGCAAGCCTTCGCATAAGGGCATAAATTTCGCCCTTTGAGCCAACATCAATTCCCTTTGTCGGTTCGTCGAAAATGATTATCTGCGAATCTGCGGCGAGCCATTTGCCGAGTATTACCTTCTGTTGGTTACCGCCCGAAAGCTCAGTTATTCCCTGCGAGGTTGAATAACATTTGATGTTCAGGTTGCTTTTTTGCTCGTCGGCCCATCTGTCTTCGTCAGAGTCATTTGTCAGGCCCGTTATTCCCGCGAAGGCAGATTGCTTAATGAATGGCAGAACAGAGATATTTTTCTTTATGCTGAAGTTGTGAAAAAAGCCTGTTTCGCGTCTGTTTTCCGTTACCATCGCAAGTCCGTTTTTTATCGAATAAAAGGGTGATGAAGTACACACCTTCCTGCCGTCAATCAGAACTTCTCCCTGTGATTTGGGCTCAGCACCGAATATAGAATTCATCATTTCGCTTCTGCCTGAGCCGACAAGCCCCGAGAAACCGAGAATCTCACCGCGGTGAAGCTTGAAGGATACGTTTTTTACCTTGCCGTCCTTACGCGAAAGGTTGCGAACCTCAAATATAACGGGTGCATCCGAGAAATCGGCAGAGTCGTGCTGATAGTTTTTACTTATCTGTCTGCCGACCATCATTGTAACAAGGTCATCCTGTGTTACTTCGCTGATATTTTTTGTGCCGACATATTTTCCGTCCTTCAGCACTGTCACCCTGTCGCCTATTTCCATTATCTCGCCAAGCTTGTGTGATATGAAAACAATACCGCGTCCCTCTTTTTTCAGCTCTCTTATAACGGCAAAGAGGTGCCTGACTTCGCTGGAGGTGAGTGAGGTTGTAGGTTCATCCATTATGAGTATTTTGCTGTCTGAGGCAAGTGACTTTGCAATTTCTACCTGCTGTTTTTCGGATATGCTGAGCGATTCGACGGCGGTGTCGGGATGTTTGTGCAATCCGACCTTATCGAGAAGCTGCTTTGCCTTATCCGTCATTGCGCGGTGGTCAACAATGCTGAAAGGGCCGATGCTTTTTGTGGGCAGCTCACCGACGAAAAGATTTTCTCGGATGGAAAGCTCATTGATAACGCTTAGTTCCTGATATATTACGCTTATGCCGCAGCTGCGGGAATCCTTGGGCGTAAGTGCCGCAAATTGAATGCCGTCGATTATTATGCTTCCGCCGGTCGGCTTGTGCACACCGCTTAGTATTTTCATCAGCGTTGATTTTCCGGCGCCGTTTTCGCCAAGAAGAACGTGTACCTCGCCGGGCATAATATCAAAGGATATTCCGTCAAGTGCCGTGACACCCGGGAATTGCTTTTTGACGTCTTTCATTATTACAAGAGGCTGCATTTAATCACACCTTTAATTTTTGCTTTGGTTTAGTATGCGCACAGTTGTTTCTTTTATGATACGGAAAATTTGAGATTTCGCTTGACAAAACGCAGGTAATTAAATGTATAATAATTATATAGAAGAGTTTTACTCAGACAAGGAGGATGGTTTATGAATAAAGTCATAACAATCAGCCGTGAATTCGGCAGCGGAGGTCGTGAGTTTGCACGACGTCTTGCTGATAAACTCGGGTTTGCTTACTACGACAGTGAAATTATCACCGAGCTTGCAAAACGTACAAGTCTTGCGGAGGAGTATGTGCAGTCGTTGAACGAAAAAAGCCCTGTTCCGCTTTTCCCGATTACAATCGGTCATACGCTTGCGCCCGTAGCCGACATCAGGTGGGAGCATCAGAACACACTTTTTACTGAGCAAAGCAACCTTCTGAAGGAGCTTGCCGAAAAATCCGACTGTATCGTTGTAGGTCGCTGTGCCGACTGCTGCTTGAGCGATTTTAAGCCCGTGCGTATACGCCTTTACGCCGATATTGATGCAAGAATTGAACGTTGCAAGGCAAGAGCAGACGAAAAGGAAAAGCTCACGGACCGTGAAATAAAGCAGAGAATTAACGAAACAGACAAAGCAAGAGCGAAATATTATCGTTTTTACACAGGTAAAAAATGGGATGATGCACTCAATTACGACATCTGCATCAACACTACGGGCAAGGACATAAAAAAGCTTGTAGAAGATTTTGCCGATATGCTTAAATAATAAAAAGGGCAGCACACTGCGTTGGCGGAGTGCTGCCCTTAATTTGACACAAATGTCAAAATATGGTATTTTATAAAAAATTCAGTTTGTAAGGGAGCTTGAAAATGAAATCAACGGGTATTACGCGTCAGATTGACAGCGCAGGCAGAATTGTGCTGCCCAAAGAGCTCAGAACAATGCTTGGCTTAAAAGAAAATTCCGATTATCTTGAAATCTTCACACAGGGAGATTATATAATGCTCCGCAAATATTCGCCGTGTTGTGTTTTTTGTGACAGCACTGAGGATGTTATAGATTATGCGGGTAAGAAGGTTTGCCGCAGCTGTGCAGCAGAGCTTTTTGAAAAGTCACGCAATCTTTGATACGGAGAAGGTGCTGAAGGATGACTGACGAAGAAAAGCGACTTGCAGGGCGTTTTGAAGAGCTGAGCTCCCGTAGCTTCAATAAGGGAATCTGGGTTTATTCCGATTTTCTCACAACAGCACAGCAGGCATTGCTTGAATCAATGAAAACAGGAGCAGTTACATTCGTTGGCGGTTACAATGGTGCGGAAAGGCGAATTGCTTGCTTCGGCAGTGAGGATGTGTGCGGATACGAGCCGTGTCCGGAATGTGTGTGGCTTGCGATTGAGCCTGTTTCAAAAAAGTTTGCAGATGAGTTGACTCACCGTGATTTTTTTGGCTCGGTTATGGCGCTTGGTCTCAGGCGCGAGGTGCTCGGTGATATAATCGTTTATGAAAACTGTGCGTATATTTACTGTATGGAAAGTGTAAGTGCTTATATAATTGAGAATCTGTCTCAGGTCAAGCATACAACGGTTGCCTGCCGTGAGGTTGCACAGCCACCTGTCGAAAGTGTTGCGTTGCCTGAGCCGGAGGAGTTTGTTGTTGCGTCCGAAAGGCTTGATGCGGTGATTGCAAGCGTCTATAATTTATCGCGCAGTGTTTGCAAAGACGTGGTCGTGCAAGGCAGGGTAAGTGTCAACAGCATGCTTGTTGATAATCCGTCGCGTACTCTTGAGTCGGGTGACACGGTTTCCGTCAGAAGCAAGGGCAGATTTATTTATGAAGGAATATGCAGAGAAACACGAAAGGGAAAGCTTCGGGCGCTTATAAGAGTGCACAGATAGGGCATAAAAAAATCCCGCAGCGAATAAACACTGCGGGTAAAAGGGGATAAAAGCATCAAACAACCACTTGTAAAAATTAGTGATGTATGGAATATTTTCGGGGACTTGCGATTTATATAAACGGACGTGTTGTCCGGGTAAAATCCCGTTTGGGTGAGCTGAGACCCAAGATTACTGAACCGATGAGTTCAAATACTTGATGAGGCCTTCAAGCTCCATAGCCTTTGTGAGCATGCGGAAGAAATTTCTCTCCTTTGAGATCTCCTTCATAAGTTCATTTTCCTTCTTTAAAACAATCTTTGCAAACATTTTTTGTTTCTCCTTTCTTTTGTTTACATCTGCATTTTAAACTTTTTTGTAAGATTTGTCAAGACTTATTGCACAAATTAAAGGGCTTGTATTTGTGCACGTTGCACAACGGTTTTGAGTATGCAAAAATCAGGTAATCAACATATTATACTAACGTCGGTGTTGTAATTTGTGTATAATGACTAAACAAAATGCAAAATCAGAAAAAATAACGGTATTGATTGATTTTTTGCGTAAAAAAAGTTTGTTAGATTTTTTGGGTGCTTTCGTCATTTTGACAACAGAATAAATTCATCAAAAAAGGACGGTGGATTACTCCACCGTCCTTTTGACGTAAATGGTTTAATTATTCAACGGTAACCGTGCCGTCTTCGGCAACTGTGATTTTCATACCGTCTTTAACGTAGTTAAGGAACTCATCACCGAGGCAGTCGATAACAGGCATCGGTGATTCTGTCCAGACAGCACCGAGAACTGCACCCGCGCAGGCAAGTGAGTCGATGTGCTCTGAGAAGAGCATGCAAGCGGGGTTTCTTTCCATAACCTTTGCGCAGTAGAGAACCATACCGCCTGTTGTTGAACCGATGGTCTGGGGCAGGCAGAGAGCTGTGCCGACCATAGGCTTCTGGTGGAGATCCTTGTTGTTCTGGTCGCCACACTTTGCCTGCTTGTCACCGAACTGAAGAGCGTTCTGGAAGGAAGCAAGTGTGTTGAAGCCACCGTGAGATACAAGAGCAGGAGCGGAGCATGTGCCCGGAACAACCGGACGGCCTTTGAACTGTTTCATTATGCTTTACCTCCTGTGATGATGTTAAGAATCTCGTCACTCTTGTAGTAGCGTGACGTTGTGTAAGTTCTGAGTTTGTTGGAGTTTGTGATTACGGGCATCTTCTTGCAAAGCGGGTTGTTCATATACATAAGCGGGCAGATGTAGCTGAGAACAACGCCTGTTGCTTCGAGCTCCTTTGCTTTTGCTGTTTTGCTGAATTCTTCAACAACAGCGGGAGCTGCAGTGAATACCGTGGGGATAGCAACCTTCTTAAGACCGTTCTTCTTGAGGCCTGCAACAACGTTATCAGTCCACTCAATAAGCTGTGCGTGAGAAAGATGGGGGCAACCGACGAAGCAAAGCTTCGGTGTTGCGTTCTTATCTTTCCACATAACGGGATAGTTTGCCTGAACTCTTTCAAGCTCAGCATCGTCAATAACGTAAACCTGTGCATTCTCTGCGATAATGCTCTCACCCTGCTCAACAGCTTCGGGTGTCAGGTTTGCGATGTGATAAAGGCCGACAGCACCGTTGGAAGCTGTTGCGGCGCCGAAATCCTTGAGGTAAGCCTTGGTGTCGCCGTCAAGCTCTGTGCCGATCCACTTGTCAAGACCCTTGACGTAGGGAACGTCTTCCATAACTTTCATACCGATTGCAGAACCGAGGATCTGTGCTTCGGGCTTCTTGGTTGTTTTGACTTCGACAATCCAGGTTGCTTTTCTGCCTTCGTCTGTGAGAAGTCCGAAATAAGGAACCTTGCCGACAATTGAACCAAAGAGCTCAATGATACCGGAGTTACGGTTACATCTTGCACCGATTACGGAGTTTGCGTAAACAACTGCGGATGACTCTGCCCAGGAAAGGATTTCGCCTTTGTTGGGAAGGTTACCGACCTCGTCCATATAGCAGGTGCAGGTGTAAGACTTGTCATCTATAAGGCCGAGCTTTGTAAGCTGTGCATCGTACTCAGCCTGCTTGGAGTACATAAACTTGTTGAAGACAAACTTCTGGAGGAAGTTTGCGGGCACTTTGGGATCAAGCGGTTTGGGGTCAACAGAAAACTTCTGCTGGGAGAGTGCGCCGCCGGCAATAAGCTGATCCATAAGGTCGTAAACAGGGCTCATAACCTTGAGGCCGAAGCTTGTAACAAGGTGACCCATCTTGCTCTCAACGGGAACCATCTTGGTTGCGCCGAAAGCATCGCCGTACATAACAAGGGTTTTCATAACCTTTGCCATTGTTTCGCCCTTTGCACCGTTGAGAATTTCAATCTCATCGGGTGTGAGCTGCATTTTGTAGTTCATTTTATTTATATCCCCTTTCGTAAGGTTCAAATTTATCTATGTTCAAGCCGGTTTTACGGCAGATAAACTTTACGGCAGCCATATCACCCGAAAGTAATATGGCCGCGCACTTTAAGTTTTCTTTTCTTTTGATTACGGAAGAGCGTCAAAGAAATTCTGAGCAATCTCACCGAAGTTGAAAAGGAAATTCTGGAGCTTATCGAGGAACTCGAAAAGACCTGTGATGAACTCGTCGAATGTCATTTTATTAACCTCCTTCTTTCTTTTGTTTTGTTTCTTTCTCTGCGGAGTAATCTCCGCTCAAAATAATTTTAGCATAAAATCGGGGCTTTTTCAATACTGCAAAGTAAAAATTGAGTTGCGCATTCAAAGCCAAAAGAGGCTTGCGGATATTGTCCGCAAACCTCGGGTTTGGTTATATCAGAGCTTCATAGCAACGTCCCATGCCTGCCAGATAACCGTGCGGAGGTTACCGACCTTGGAAGCATCACCTACGATGTGTACGTGCTTGCTCTTCTCTGCAATGGGAGCGGGCTTGTAGCCGACTGAAAGGATAACGCTGTCAGCGGGAATATCTGCTGTTTTGCCGTCCTTTGTTGCAATTGTTACGCCGTCTTTACGGATTTCTGTTGTTTTGGTTTCAAGGAAGGTGGGAACCTTGTTTGCCTTGAAGAAGTCACGGAGGAAGCTTGTGTTTGCAAGTGCGACACCGGGTGTTGTTACAAGGTCATCCTGCATCTCGACGATAACAGGCTTCTTGCCCTGGAGGTAAAGGTCGTATGCAATTTCACAGCCTGTGAGACCGCCGCCGATAACAACAACATTGTCGCCGACTTCCTTTGTCTTGAGAAGATAATCAACAGCCTGGATACCGAACTCGTCTGCGCCCTTTACGGGGATTCGGTTTGCAACGGAACCTGTTGCAACGATAACTTCGTCAGCGCCGAGGGAGTTGATGTCCTTGACTTCTGTGTTGAGCTTTACGGTGATTGAGGGATACTTGTAAAGCTCACGGTTGTACCATGCAATAAGGTCGCGGTCCTTCTCTTTGAAGGAGGGAGCTGCAGCGGCAATGAATACACCGCCGAGAACGTCGGACTTTTCGTAGAGGGTAACCGTATGGCCGCGCTTTGCACATACAATAGCTGCTTCCATACCACCGATACCGCCGCCGATTACGGCAATGTTCTTCTGCTTCTTGGCAGGGATAATCTGATATTTCTTGGACTGCATTGTTTTGGGGTTGAGTGCGCAACGTGCAAGTCCCATTGTGTCCTTAAGGTCCTGAGTGTTTGCATGGCCCTTTGAGGATGAGAAATTGAAGCAACCGCTGTGGCAGCAGATACAGGGCTTGATTTCCTCAAGTCTGTCGTCGATAATCTTTGTGATCCATTCGGGGTCGACAAGGAACTGACGTGCTATGCCGACACCGTCAATCTTGCCTTCTGCAACAGCCTGTGCGCCGACGTCAGGCTCCATACGGCCTGCACATACGACGGGAATATCGACACAGGTCTTGATGTGAGCAACGTCGTCGAGGTTGCAGTTCTGGGGCATATACATGGGCGGATGTGCCCAGTACCAGGAGTCGTAAGTACCGTTGTCAGCGTTGAGCATATCGTAGCCTGCATCCTGAAGATACTTTGCAGCCTTCTCGGATTCAGCCATTGCACGGCCGACCTCAGTGTATTCTTCGCCGGGCATAGCGCCTTCGCAGAAGCCCTTCATCTTGGACTCTACGGAGTAACGCAGTGATACGGGATAATCTTCGCCGCAAGCCTCTTTGATTGCCTTGACAACCTCAACGGCAAAACGGTATCTGTTCTCAAAGCTTCCGCCGTATTCGTCGGTACGCTTGTTAAAGAATTCAATTGCAAACTGGTCGAGAAGATAACCTTCGTGAACAGCGTGAACCTCAACACCGTCAACGCCTGCGTCACG
This sequence comes from Acutalibacteraceae bacterium, assembly GCA_045536955.1. Classification (GTDB taxonomy): domain Bacteria; phylum Bacillota; class Clostridia; order Oscillospirales; family Acutalibacteraceae; genus UBA8612. The sequence goes on along the minus strand of JAZSOM010000065.1, from coordinate 12,061 downwards.
GCAGAGCTTTGCTGTTTTTGCGAAAGCTTCGATAATCTCGTGAATCTGCTCTTTGGTCATTTCGGGGCACTCAATATCGTGAGCCCAGCGAGAGGGCTGCGGGCTGGGAGAAGCCAGCTCGTGAGAGGTGTCGAGAATCGGCTTGATGAGAGCGCGTGTAAATTTATTTTTGTGAAGGGGTGCAACAAGCTCGGTAATAGCCCATGAACGGCCCATACCGGCTGTGAGCTGAACAAACAGCTTGGCACCCGTCTTGTGAATTTCATCCATAAACACCTTGAGATCGTCGAACATCTTGGGGTTCTGCCAGAGCCATTTTCCCCAGAATGTATCACGAAGGGGGGCGATACCGGGGATGATGAGACCTACGTTGTTGTTTGCTCTTTCAAGGAAGAGCTTTGCTGCTTCCTGGTCGAAATGGCAGCCGCCAAGTTCAAACCAACCGAACAGAGATGTACCGCCCATAGGGCACATAACTATTCTGTTCTTGATTTCGCAGTTACCGATTTTCCAAGGGGTAAACAGTGCTTCGTACTTTGAATCCATAGCTGATGTCACACATCCTTTTAAGATTTTTGGGTTATAAATTTCCTCACATCCAAGTATATAAAAAACGATACCATGTGTCAAGCGGATAAATACACAAACACGGCGGCTCGGAGGGACTGTATTTCGTTGATTTTTCTGCAAAAAAGCCTGTTCTTGACATTGTGTCCTTAATTAAGTATAATAAATACTGAATAAGTCTTAATGAAAGGTGGCGGCACATAATGAAAAAATCAGTCAGAAGGTTATCTTCGCTCGCGCTCAGCGTAGTGCTGTGCGGCATATTCTGCATTTTTTCATCCGCTTTAAGTACTAACGAATACGGTCTCGGCTTCACTGCTACCTCAGTCGAATCCGATGGCAGTGCTGCCGTTTCGCTCACGCTTGAAAATTCAAACAGCTTTGACGTTGACGGTATAGAGGTCGCTTACAGTATTCCGGACGGTCTTGAACTGAAATCCGAAATTACAGATAAGGGTAGTGACGGTTGCATACTCCCCGTCGGTAATCTTGCTGCCGGAGATATGTTCTCGTCGGAGCTTGTTTTTATTTCGTCGGATTTACCTGTTGTGACATACGGTGAATCCGCACCGAAAGAGAAGTCCGGCATCATCGTTGCCGCTGTCGCAATTGCAGCAGCGGTTGCTATATCCGTGGTTGCCGTGATTTTTGCGCGCAAGCACAAAAAGAGTGCGGCTATGGTTCTTGCGCTCATAATGCTCATACCCGTTGCAGGTATATTCAGCGTACACGCTGTCGGTGAGCAGGAGCTTCGCAGCTTCACTCTGGGTGACAATATATTACTCGGCGGCAAGAACTATCTCATCACTTTTACCGTAAGCTATAACGTAAGTATCGCAGAGGACGGCTATTTTGAGCTCAAAACAGGTGATGATATCGGTGCTGAAACAATCGTCAACAGACCCGTTGCCGATTTTAGCGGAAAGGCTGTTGCAGATTCAACCGTTGCATCCGTTATGTATGAGGTTTGCAGTGAGGTTGACAGTTTTGAGGTTGGTTCAAGCGGTGAGGCTGTGCTTGAAGGCTGTAACTGGGTGGCTGATAACCTGTCACTCAAGCACGGCGATAACACGGTTAAGTTTACTGCAACGCTCGAAAACGGCAAGACGCAGACGTATACTCAGAATGTTTTTTACAACGCGGGTGAGCTGTATGAGCGCGCCGAAGATGAAGAAGCGGAAGAAAACGGAATCAGATACGTCAAAGAAATTGTTAATATCTATTTTGAAGCTGATACAACCGATGAGAGAATTGCGGAGATTCTTGCTGACTTTGGCGCAGAGCGAGTCGGTGAAGTGAATGACATTGTTATGGTGCAGGCAAGAGTTGAAGCAGAGAATCTTGCACAGCTTAACGAGATGTGCGCAAAGCTCGAAGAGTATGACGATGTTGTCGGCGCAGGTGTTGAGCAGATTCTACCGCTTGAAATCAACGTTGCTTCAACGAACGACCCGTGGAGCATCTATACAGGCAACAAAGAAACGGTAAACGAAGATATACCCGGCGGTTACAATTGGCATACCGAGGCTATACAGGCTAACAGTGCGTGGGAGTATGACAGATTCTTCCCTACCGCCAAGATAGGTATCATCGACGGACCTATTATGACAAACCACGAGGATCTGCAGGGGCTCGTCTCTTTCAACGGCTCCTATTCCTCTCATAACGCTCTTTCAACAAACAACAAAACCCGTGCAAATCAGTACCACGGCACGCACGTTTCAAGTCTTATCGGTGCAACGCCCAACAACGGCATAGGTATCAGCGGTATTCTCTGGGACGTTGACATTTATGCTGCAAACTTCCAGTCAACAGCCGCAAGCTCAGATACGCTCGGTTACGTTGTGAGCGCAGTATCAAGCCACGTAACAAACGGCGCAAAGGCTGTTAATCTTTCGCTCGGTCTTAATCCGTCACCAACAGACACTTTCAACCCGTACGAAGAGCAATACACTGTCGAAGAGCTTGACAGCACAGCCAAGCAGTGCGCGCTCGGTATGAATACGTTGCTGGATTCTGGTAAAGAATTTGTTGTTGTGCAGTCGGCAGGCAACGGTGTTGTCGATACAAGGCTCGGTTCAAACGTATACAGAAGTGTTGATGCAACACAGAACGGACTTTACTGCTCAATCCGCAGTAACGGGCGCTACGGTTCGATGTCTTTGGCAAAGGTACAGGAGATTTACAACCGTGTTATCGTTGTCGGCGCGGCATCAAACCAGAGTAATAAATCAAACGGTCTGCTTTTCCAGATGGCACCTTTCAGCAACGGCGGAAGCAGAGTCGATATCTATGCACCCGGCTACTCGTTATTCGGTGCAGTAACGCCTCAGGCTAATTCAACGGGTGTTTACAACATTATGTACGGTTCTGCGAGCGGCACTTCTCAGGCTGCTCCGTTGGTAACTGCTGTTGCGGCACTTTGCTTTGCAATTAATCCCAAATTCACCGGCGCACAGGTCAGAAACCTAATCCGCGCAGAAGAAAACACACGATGCGCCGTCTACGATTATTCCAATATGCAAAAGGGCTCTGACGGTGTTTATTACGACGTCCATCCTCTTACCGGTGAAGGCAGAATGCTCAGTATGAAGCTTGTTACCGAGGCGGCACTGCGTACCGTATGCGGTAAGGCAAACTACACACAGCTCAACAGAATAGTTGCCGCAGCCCAGAGCCTTGATCCCGATTTATTTACAAACTATGAAATTGTTCAGGCTGTCATAGACAGTATTGATTATGACCTCTGGGAGTATGAGCAGGATGTGGTCGATGCAAAATATGTAGAGTTGCTCGACGCAATGGATAAGCTTGTTGAGCGCACACCTGCCGACTATTCTGCGGTAGAAGCGGCAAGGGCTCAGGCGGAGGCACTCAGCCCGGACGATTATGTCGATTTCAGCGGTGTAACTTCAGAGGTAGGTGCGATTGTATACGGTAAATACTCCGACGAGCAGTCTGAGGTTGACCGTATGGCGCAGGATATTCTTGATGCAATTGCCGCGCTTGTGCCGAAGGCTTCATTGGAAACGGTTGACCCATCCGTTGTTGCGGACAATGAAAATAAATGCATTGTGTTTACGGCTGATTACATTGAATTTTACATTGATACTCTTGAAGCAACGGGCGGCTATACCGTGAGCCGTGAAACCAACAGTGTCGGCACGTATTCGACAGGCTCTACCGTAACACTCTCAAAGGATGGCTGTGACGATGCGGTTTACGTTATTGCGGTGCTCGGTGATATTGACGGTAACGGCAAGTCGGATGCAAACGATGCGTTCCTCGCAAGAATGTACGCAATAGGTTTGCTTGAGCCGACGCATACCGTATATCAAATAGCGGCTGACGCAAACTGCGACGGTGCCGTTACGGATGATGATTCACTGCTTATTCAGAACAGCACAATCGGCAACGACTCAATATTTAATAACTACACGGCAGGAGAGTGACCGCTGACAAATGATTATTCTTGCAATTGGTGATGTTGTCGGAGCTCCGGGCTGCGAATATTTGCGCAAGCGTCTGCCGACAATAAAGAGGCAGTACGGTGTTGATTTCTGTATTGCAAATGGTGAAAATTCAGCTCCCGGTAACGGTATTACGCCCGACTCAGCTGATTACCTTTTCGGTTGCGGCGTCGACCTTATAACAACGGGTAACCACGTCTACCGCCGCCGTGAAATATACGAGCGTCTTGACAGCTGCCGCGATATAATCCGTCCTGCAAACTACCACTCCGGAAACCCCGGCAGAGGAGTTGCCGTTGCGGATATGGGCAGTGTCAAAATCGGTGTAATAAACCTTGCGGGTAACGCTTTTATGGATGGCGACAATCCGTTCAATGCAGTTGATAAATGCCTTGAGGAGATAAGCGATTGCCGCATCAAGCTTGTTGATTTTCACGCTGAAGCAACAGGTGAAAAGCGGGCACTCGGTTTTTATCTTGACGGTAGAGTCAGTGCGGTTTTCGGCACTCATACACACGTGCAGACGGCAGATGATCAGATTCTGCCTGACGGTACGGGGTATATTACGGATCTCGGTATGGTCGGCACCGTTCAATCGGTGCTCGGCGTTGCGCCGCAGAATATAATAACAAAGCTCAGAACAGGTATGCCCACACGGTTTGAAAACAACAGCGGTGAGTGCATGCTTTGCGCGTGTCTGTTCGATGTTGATAAACAAAGCGGAAAAACCGTTGACGTTCAACGGATTAATATCAGAGGATAAACTATGAAGAAAGCCCACAGAATTACAAGCTTAATATTTGCGGCGCTGACCGTATTTTCACTGTGCGCGTGTTCCGGTAAATCCGACGGCTCTGACACCGATGGGCAGAACGGTGCGGACGGTTCCTCCCCTGCCGTAAATTATACAATCACGTTGCCTGTTGCGCATAACGACACGGTTGATCCTTTCAAGGATATCAGCTCGGTAAACCGCTCTCTTGTGACGTTACTTTATGACGGACTTGTGCGTATTGACAGCACTTTTACCGTTCAGCCGTTGCTGATCAGCGGTTATACCAATTCGAGCACGCTTCTGAACGTTACGCTGAAAAGCGGAATCCGATTTTCCGATGGCACGGCAATTACTGCTGACGACGTTGTGTATTCCTTTAACCAGTCGAAAAAAAGCAGCTACTATTCGTCGCGCCTTTCGGACATCAAGTCTGCAACGGCAGGCGCAGGTACCGTTGCTTTCGAGCTTCGCAGTGCGGATACAAACGCACTTGCCTGCCTCGATTTCCCGATTGTAAAGCAGGGAACGGTACAGACTCAGTATGACGATACAAATCTGTTCGATATTGTGCCTCCCGTCGGTGCGGGAAGATATGTTATAAACGGCACTTTGCCTGAGGCAACCCTTGTGCGCAATCAATATTGCAACCGTGCGGAGTATCTCAACGTCGGCACAATATCTCTTTTTGAGATTAACGATTCTGACGGTCTGGCATACGGTATGCAGATAGGTAACTACGATTATTGGTATAACGATCTTTCGTCAGGCAAGTATACGAGAGTCAATGCAGGTTTGAGCGTTGTGCCGACGAATAATTTTGTCTATCTTGCTTTTAACGATGAAAAATCCATTTTTACGGAAATCGCTGTAAGGCGTGCCGTATCTATGCTTATTGACCGTAACGAAATAGTTTCGCAAGGTTTTCAGGGCCACGCCACGGCAGCAGCCTTACCTTTTAACCCTGCGTGGAGTGCTATGCAGAGCGTTACCGTCAGCTCAAAAATGTCGGCTGAAGTTGATGCCGCCAAGGCGTTGCTTGAACAGGCGGGCTATACGTCAATCAACCATTACGGCTATCGATGCAGCACTTCAAAGAGTCTAACTTGTAACCTTACGGTATGTAAGGATAACGATTTCAAGATGGCAGCCGCGCAGCAGATAAAGGACCAGCTTGCAAAGCTCAATTTTAACGTAAGAATAATAGAGCTGTCTTACAGCGATTACGTCAAAGCAATTGCAGAGGGCAACTATGAAATGTACCTCGGCGAAATTAAGCTCCCTGCGAATATGAATATCACACCGTTTTTTACTTCTTACGGTGTACCAAACTGCAATCTCAGACTTACCGATGAGAATGAAGAGGAATTTACGGTATGCTATGACGAGTATTTGTCAATGCTGTCCGGCGAAAGCACACTGTCTGATTTTTGCAAATCTTTTGAATCTGAAATGCCTTTTGTCCCCGTATGCTACCGCAGCGGAGTCGAAATATATTCCCGTGACTTCACTTCCGAAATCAAGGGAACCTGCTATGACAATTTTTACAACATACACAGTTGGTCGATAAAAACAAAAACGGAGGGAACCAAATGATTTATTTTGAAAATCACATGGGTAAGGTAGAAATAACAGAAGCTTATTTCACAAACCTTATCGGCAATGCCGCCTCATCGTGCTTCGGTGTAGTAGGTATGGCACACTCAAACACACGTCAGCAGATTCGTGGGTTCATAAAGAAGGGGCAGATATTTCCCGATCAGGGCGTAGCTGTTGATATGCGTGATGAAGGGCTTTTCATTGAGCTCCACATCATCATCACGTACGGACTCAACATATCGGCAATTTGCCAGAGCATAACACACAAGGTCAAATATACCGTTGAGCAAGCAACCGGTCTCAAGGTTGGCTCAATCAAAGTATTTGTTGACGGAATGAAAGCAGAAAGCTGAGGTAGAAAAATTGATTAACGGTAATACTCTGCGTGAAGCTGTGATTTCCGCAGCAAACAACATAGATAACAGCAAAACCGCTGTTGACGCACTTAACGTTTTTCCTGTGCCCGACGGTGATACGGGCACCAATATGTCGATGACAATGCGAGCTGCCGCAAGAGAGCTGTCAATTCTCCCGGGCGGTATGCCTGCCGGGGAGGTTGCCGCCAAAACTGCCTCAGCGCTTCTTCGAGGTGCAAGAGGTAATTCCGGCGTAATTCTTTCTCTTATTTTCAGAGGCTTCTCAAAGGCACTCAAAGGCGTTGAGGAAATTGATTCCGCATCGCTTGTAAAAGCACTTGAAGAGGGTGCGAAATCCGCTTACGGCGCTGTTATGAAGCCGACGGAAGGTACAATTCTTACCGTTATCCGCGAGTCGGGTGAAGCAGCTGCAACACTTGCGAAGAACGGCGTTGATCCCGTCGACCTTTGGGAGAAAGTTTGCTCTGCTGCAAAAGCTTCGCTTGACAGAACACCCGAGCTTTTGCCTCAGCTCAAGAAGGCAGGCGTCGTTGACGCAGGCGGTCAGGGACTGCTCCTTATTATGGAGGGTATGCTCAGCGTGTTTAAAGGTGAGGGTATGGTTGCTTCCGGCGACAACCCGGTAGCCCCTGTTCAGACTGTTTCTGCCGCAGCAACGATCAATGAGGATATAAAATTCGGTTACTGTACTGAGTTTATCGTAAACCGCGTCAACCCCGAACCGACCGATGCCGTAAAGCTAAGAGCATATCTTGAGAGCATCGGTGACTGCGTAGTTGTTGTCGACGATGACGATATCATAAAGGTTCACGTTCACTCGAACGACCCCGGAAACGCAATTCAGGCAGGTCTCAAATACGGTGCACTTGTAAATATCAAAATTGATAATATGCGCTATCAGCACAGCAATAACGTTGTTGAACAGGATCAGCTGCCCGAGCAGCCCGTTTCTGATGAACCGGAGGTTGCCGAGATTGAAAAGCAGTTCGGCTTTGTTGCTGTTTGCGCAGGCGAAGGTTTTGAGGAGCTTTTCTGTCAGCTCGGTGCAGACAAAATTGTCAGCGGCGGTCAGACAATGAACCCCAGCACGGAGGATATTCTCCGCGCTGTTCTCGCCACTCCGGCAGAGCACGTTTTCATCCTTCCCAACAATAAAAATATCATTATGGCTGCGGAACAGGTTGTTCCCCTTTGTGAGAAGGGTATAAGTGTTCTTCATACGAAGACGGTGCCCCAGGGTATTGCCGCCATGCTCAACTTTGATGAAACACAGCCCGCAGAAAAGAACCATCTTGAAATGATGAGAGCTGCAGGTAACGTCGGTACGGGACTTGTAACCTTTGCCGCACGTGACAGTGAGGTTAACAATCAGCGCGTGCGCAAGGGACAGATTCTCGGTATGGAGGACGGCAAGATTACCGTTCTCGAGCACGACCCGATAAAAGCAGGCTACAAGGTTGCACGCCGCCTTTACAAGCGTCTTAATGCTTCAATGATTACGATTTACTACGGCGAAGATTCCAACGAAGAACAGGCAACACAGCTCAGCGAGATGATTGCGTCCCGTTGCTACGATGCGGATATTGCCGTTGTTCCTGGCGGTCAGCCGATATACTATTTTACGATTGCGGTAGAATAAAATGCTTAAATTCTCGAGCGATATCCAATATTTAAAGGGAGTCGGTGAAGCCCGTGCCAAGCTGTTCAGGCGGCTTGGCGTTGGCGACATCGGCTCCCTTCTGCGCCTTTATCCGCGATCTTATGAGGATTGGAGCAAGGTCAGCTCAATTTTTGACGTTTTGCCGGGTGAACAGTGCTGTGTAAAAGCAACGGTATGCTCGCCTGTGTCTCACGCTCTCATACGCAAGGGTATGACGGTTTATAAAACTCAGGTTACAGACGGCGAAGGCATAATGAAAATTACGATTTTCAATAACCGTTTTTCTGCCGAAAAGCTGAAGGAGGGTGAGGATTATCTCTTCTACGGCAAAGTTCAGCAGAGCGGATATGCAAGAGAAATGCTCAACCCTCAGATAGAAAAAGCAACGACCGGCGAAAGAATCAGACCGATTTATCCGCAGACTCAAATGCTTTCATCAAGAGTGATTGAGGGCTGTGTACGACGTGCGCTTGATACGGTTGAAGAATTGCCTGCGGATATTCTGGGCGAAGATATACGTAACAGATTTGCGCTGTGCAGTTATGCCGAGGCGCTCGAAAACATACATTTCCCAAAAGATGAGCAGTCTATGCTTGCCGCAAGACGCAGATTGAGCTTTGAGGAACTTTACGTTTTGCAAACAGGTATGATGCTCCTGCGGGGCAGAAACCGTAAACAGACAGGTTACAGGATTGAGCGGGATTATTCGGACGAGTTTTTTTCGCTTCTGCCGTTTTCACCTACGGGTGCGCAACAGCGTGCCGTTAAAGAAGCGGTTGAGGATATGAAAAGAACCACGCCGATGAGTCGTTTGCTTCAAGGCGATGTCGGCTCTGGTAAAACCGCTGTTGCCGCTGCGGTTGCATACACCTGTGCCGGAAATTCGTTCCAGTGTGCAATAATGGCACCTACGGAGATTCTTGCTGCGCAGCATTACCGTACGTTCTGTAAGCTTCTTGAAAGCACGGATTTAAGTGTGGAGCTGCTCGTCGGCTCGACACCTGTTAAGGAAAAGAAAAGAATCAAGCAAGGCCTTGCAAGCGGTGAAATTGACATTGTTATAGGCACCCATGCACTTATACAGAAGGATGTTGAGTTTATGCGGCTCGGGCTTGTCGTAACCGATGAACAGCATCGTTTCGGTGTCGGGCAGCGTTCAGCACTCGGCGGTAAAGGAGTTAACCCGCACACCCTCGTTATGTCCGCAACACCCATACCGCGTACGCTTGCACTTATAATTTACGGTGATCTTGATATTTCGATTCTGGATGAATTGCCGGCAGGCAGGCAGAAGATAGAAACTTTTGCCGTCGACGGTAGTGTTCGTCAGCGTGCTTATGGATATGTAAGAAAGCACCTTGACGAGGGTAGGCAGGGTTATATTGTTTGCCCGCTTGTTGAGGACAGTGAAATCAGCGAGCTTTCTGCTGCCGAGGAAGTAGCAGAAAGACTCAGCCGTGAGGATTTCAAGGGGTATTCCGTTGGGCTGCTTCACGGCAAGATGAAGTCGGCAGATAAGGACAGAGTAATGCGTGATTTTGCCGATGGCAGAATACAGCTGCTTGTTTCTACAACGGTTGTTGAGGTCGGTGTCGACGTACCTAACAGCGTTATTATGGTTATAGAAAACGCGGAACGTTTTGGTCTGTCACAGCTTCATCAGCTCAGGGGCAGAGTCGGCAGAGGCGAACATAAATCAACCTGTATACTGATTTCCGATGCGAAGGGTAAAACCGCACAACACAGACTTAAAACGATGTGTAAAACCACAAACGGATTTGAGATTGCAGATGAGGACCTGAAACTCAGAGGCCCGGGAGATTTCTTCGGTGCACGCCAGCACGGTCTGCCCGAAATGAAAATAGCTGATCTTTCAAATGATATGGAGCTTTTAAAACAGGCTCAGCGTGCCGCACAGGAAACACTCAGCGACGATCCCGCTTTGCGTAAGGAAACAAACAGACCGCTTAAAAACGCGGTTATCGAGCTGTATGAGGCTGTGGGCCCCCAGGGAATGAATTGAGTTAAATCTTTACCTTTGTTTGTGAGCACAGATTAATATTGACAAACGCATCGGATTTTGATAAAATATCCGTTGTTGTACGGAGAGTTGTCCGAGAGGTCGAAGGTGCAGCACTCGAAATGCTGTGTGGGGAAACTCACCTAGGGTTCGAATCCCTAACTCTCCGCCAGAAAAGATGCCGCAGTTGATACAATAGTGTCGACTGCGGTATTGTTATTCAGCTATCTCAAAGCCTTGCATATCAATAGTTTCAAAAACAAAGCGTTGCATTCGTGGTCTGTTTCGCCCACCCTGCAACGCTTTTTTATGTTGTTTTCTGCGGCTGTTTCCGAAACCCTATACAACCATCGTTATACAATATATAACCGTTGATTTATATGATTTTCGTTATTATATCCACCCTGTAAACCGCACCGAGGGATGAACCGCAGTCCCAGCTTATATGGATGGTGCCCATATCGTCAACACATCTGACCGTTCCTTTGTCGCCTGTAGTGAGACTTGTGTACGGGTCATCCATATGCACAAGCTCGACTCTTGTTCCTGTCGGATATTTCTCACACAGCATTGCGAGTGTTTCTTTTGGTATTGTTTTCATTTTCTCACCATCCTAATTGCTTTTGAAACAGTCCTCTCGTTTGTTGTCAAATCGATGTAGGTTTCCTTTGCATCCGTTATGCCTGCTATTGTAAAGCCGTACTTATCAACTGCTGCAAGAATTGTGATGAGTCCGCTGAAATTGCTTGAAATTGAAAACTCGTTTATTTTGTAATAATTCAGGTTTTCGACAATACCTTCTATTTCACGATCCCAAATGATAGGAAAACCCTACTTTATAGACATTTCCTGTTATTCCTAACCCTTTCTGCTCAAAATCACATCCTCTTTGGTGCTTTTATTTCCGTTGTGTCCGTATGTTCCGGTTGCAGATGTGGGATAAACTGTGGTCAAAAAACAACCTCGCAGTCGTAAAATTTTCTCAACACTGGTGGTTGTTTTTTCTTTCTATATCAAAAATTGATCCGCAGTAGACAAAGAAGAAATGTTTTTTCATCGCAACCTGTACGTAGACAGCAAGCAAAACACGGTAGCAATTTTGCAAAGTGTAGAAATACGCAAAATTTCCGAAAGTGTATATTGACTTGTGATATTCGCTACATTGAAGTAAAAGTCAGAAATGTGATGTCATCACAGAACGATGTCAAAAGCTGTGATATAATGAAGCCACAAAGAAAAAAGGAGGACGTAAAAATGTCTGCTATCAATATCAATAAAAACAATTTTCAAAATGAAGTATTAAATTCCGATAAGAAAGTCCTTCTCGACTTTTGGGCTCCCTGGTGCGGTCCCTGCCGTATGGTAGTACCGATTGTGGAAGAAATTGTCAATGAGCGCCCCGACATCAAGGTTGGTAAGATCAACGTGGATGAAGAAGCGGAGCTGGCAGGTAAGTTCGGCATTGTGAGCATTCCGACACTGGTGGTAATTGAAAAAGGGAAAATCGTAAATCAGGCAATGGGAGCAAGACCGAAGGAAGCAATCCTCGGTATGCTGTAAGGAGATGAGAAAATGGGATTCTTTGATTTTTTAAGA
>JAZSOM010000068.1:0-2694 GCA_045536955.1 Acutalibacteraceae bacterium | reverse complement strand
AGTATTATATATCTGTTCACAACGGCAAGGGTGGAAGAAATCGTCTTGCCGAAATCTGCGGTACAAAAGAAGATGTTGATTTTGTTATAAGTAAAATGAAAAATGCCGGAGATAACAAAGTCTTCGGCAAGATTCCATATTGTGACATTCACGCTATGAGAGCTGCATATGCGAAAAAAGTGTATCTGAAATATGCTCGTCCTCGGCAAGAGTACAAAAATGAAAGAATGATTTTATATCACAACCGTCTTGTAACAACATATACCGATAAATCCAAAGTTCAAAAATATTACAATAGCGACGGTACGTTGAAAAAGGGATTTACCGATGTAAGAAGTGCATATCATTGCAGGAATGATAAGAAACATACATGTTATGACCGACTTGCTCTTCTGAAATGCTCTCAAGCGTTAGGACATAACCGAGCTTCCGTTGTGGCTGAGCATTATCTTTATCAATAATTTCCATCAGAATCCGTCATAATTAATTTGTCAGGAAAGAAGAGAATGAATCATCATAAAACACTCCGATTTTATCAGTCAATCAGACTCCCAAGTCAAATATAGCATATATACGAATTCTTGTTCTTCTGACAATTTATCGGTGTGTTTTATGATGACGGTACCATTTTATAAAACATTTTTCAGACTGCTCTTACAAGGGCAGTTTTTTGTTTCGGGAGATTGAATTCTGTGATTCAGATATGATATAATAATCTCAACAAATAAGAATTTGTACGAAAGGATAAACAACTATGTTCAAAAAAAGTATGGCGTTGTTGCTCGTTTTAACTATGCTGGTCGGCTTGCCGTTAGGAGTATCTGCCGAAGACAGCGTTCCTGAAAAAGAAGGTTATGTGCTTGATTTCAGCACCGAATTTAATGATGGCAATTTAAATACAGAATACTGGTTGCCACAATATCTGCCTCACTGTACTACCAACACAGAAGGCTCCTCTGCAAGGTATAAAATTGAGAATGGTTATCTGAATCTGTTTATCACAAAAGATTCACCTGATTATTTCGGCGGTCAGCCCGGCTCGGCAGATTCCGATAACCTTTTATGGATAGCCAACGGTATTCAGACATGGGAAAAGAATCATCTGCATCCAGGCGGTAGTCAGCAGATGGAAGTTGAGCCTTATGAAGGATATGCCACACAGTACGGCTACTTTGAGATACGAATGAAAATGCCGGACACCAAGGGTGGCGGATATGCAGCGTGGTGGCTTATAGGCGCTCAGGATGATGCCCGTCCCGACGGAACAGGTTCTCAGCAGAATGGTGAAATAGATGTATTTGAAACCTTTTTTAAATCTCCGGGAGTATTTGAACCCAAGGTTCACGCATGGGATGACCCCGAGCTTGGCGAATGGGCAAGCAAAGTTGAATTGGATGGCACCCCGATGGATTATGTAAACGAATTCCACACCTATGCTATGGACTGGAGACCTGAAGGGATAACATTTTATGTGGACGGAAAAGAAGTGGCTAAGACCATAGAATCACCCCAATACAGAATGTGTATGATTCTGTCTATGTATATCAATTCTGATTTCAGCGGTTGGGATGAACCTGATAATGTCTATCCTATAGAATGGCTTATTGATTATGTCCGTGTATATAAAGATAAAAACGGTTATGACGAGAACAACAGACTTACAGAATTTGAGCGTTTTATAAAAGATATGTGCGACTCGTTCACTGCATTCTGGCAACGTATTTTATCTTTTTTCCAAGACTTCTGTCCGCAGTGTCATCAGTTCTTTGAGTGTTTATTCAGTATGATACCCGCTTTGTACAGAACAACAAATCCCAATTTTGCAAACTGAATATTTTACTGCTCTCTTAAGAGGGCAGTTTTTGTTTCGGGAGATTGAATTCTGTGATTCAGATATGATATAATAATCTCAACAAATAAGAATTTGCAGGGATGAAAGCTATGATTAATGCTAACGAATATGGTTTTTTGCCTGAAAACAACCCATATAAAAATTCCGAAGCTTTTCAGAAAGCAGTTGATAAGGGAGGAGTAATTCAGGTTACTGTTCCCGGTGTTTATGTGATTTCCGAGCAGATTGAAATCGGTGATAATACAAAACTTGTATTCGGTGAAGGTGTGATTCTCAGGCGCGAAGCAAGTGTGAGCGGCATCAACGGTAATGCTTTCATTAATAAAGGTGCACTTAAGGGTGAATATAACCGTAACATTGAAATTATCGGATTGCATCTTGAATGTAACGGTATCGAAAGCAATGACTTTGGTGTGAACAGTCGGATTGCCGGATTACGTGCACAGGTTGCAATGATTTATGTCGAAAATTTAACAATTGACGGTTTTGAGTGTCACGGATTGCTTGAAAAGGATTACGCAATTCAGGTAAGTGCATTTAAAAACATTATTCTTAACGATTTATTTATAACAGGAAATAAAGACGGTGTTCATCTGGGGTGGGGCGACGGATTTGTTATCAGCAATGGTAAGTTCCGTACATTCGATGACCCGATAGCACTCAACGCCTTTCTTTATGCAACATCAAACACGCATATAGGTTGGATTGAAAACGGAATAATCGAAAACTGTATTGACCTGGACGATAACTCAACAACCGGCTTTTTCTGCAGGATTCTTGGTGGTGCCTGGTGCAGATGGCAAAAGGGGATGCAGGTTCAGCACTCGGACACCGTTGCGGTC
>JAZSOM010000049.1:0-33234 GCA_045536955.1 Acutalibacteraceae bacterium | reverse complement strand
CGGTCAGCTAACGCTGATAGCTCCTTCACTTCACATTCGGTATAACACGACAAAATGTTCCGCTTTTTGCTCATATCAAGACAAAAAACAAGGCTACGCCAAGCACACTCCTTATGAGTCTGCCAAACGTAGCCTTAAGCTTTTTAGATTTTTAAAGAATCAGGAGTAACGCTGAGCGAGGATCTTGAGGATTTCCTTAGCCTCTTCCTCTGTAAGGGTAACGCCCTTGCCCATCTTCTCGTGCTCGGGTGCCCACTCACGTACGTCGAGCTTGGGCTCTCTGCCGTTCCAGCTGATGAGGTTGAGCTCTTTTGTCCAGCCCTTTGCTGTTTCTGAAAGGACGCCAAGTGTTTCTACGATGTTATAGGTAAATTCCGGCATTTTTAAATTCGCTCCTTATGTATATTTATGGAATTCAGCTCAAATGTAAGCTGTAAAAGCTTAATTTTATTATAATTAAAATAAAATAAATATCAATATTATAATTAAAATTTAATAAATATTTTACAATTTCAGTCCGAGTTTCAGCCGAATATCCGTCATAACGCAGATTATTACCTATATATGATAAAATTATATAAAACCGCTTGCAATTTAGCATTAAAAAGACTAAAATAGTAGAGATTAAATGTAATTATAATGGGTAAAAATTTGTATATACAATTAACCCTTATGAAAGGAAACGATATGGCAAAGATGAAAACTGTTCAATTCACAGAAACCGTACTTCGCGACGCCAATCAGTCACTCATCGCAACGAGAATGCCTATCTCCGACTTCAAGGAGATTCTCAGCGAACTTGACAAAGCCGGCTACTACTCACTCGAATGCTGGGGCGGCGCAACCTTCGACTCTTGTCTGCGTTACCTTAACGAGGACCCGTGGGTAAGACTCCGCACAATCAAGGCTGCTTGTCCCAACACAAAGCTGCAGATGCTCCTCAGAGGACAGAACCTCCTCGGCTACAAGCACTATCCCGATGATGTAGTACGTAAATTCGTCTCCAAGAGCGTTGAAAACGGCATCGATATTATCCGCATCTTCGACGCACTCAACGACGTTCGCAACGTTGAGGTTGCCGTTGACGAAACACTTAAAAGCGGCGCTATCGCATCAGGCACAATCTGCTACACAACAAGCCCCATCCACAACATTGAAAACTACGTCAAGGTTGCTGAAGGTTTTGCCAAAATGGGAGTCCAAACACTCTGCATAAAGGATATGGCAGGTATCCTCGCACCGCAGGAAGCATACGACCTCGTAAAGGCCATCAAGGCTGCTGTCAAGCTGCCCGTTGTTGTTCACACACACTCAACAACAGGTCTCGGTCTCGTCACACTCCAGAAAGCTGTTGAGGCAGGTGCAGACGTTATCGACACAGCTATTTCCAGCCTTTCGGGCGGCACTTCACAGCCCCCAACGGAAACACTTGTTTACGCGCTCAAAAACCAGGGCTACAACGTCGATATTGACCAGAAGGCACTTTCAAAAATCAACGCTTTCTTTAAACCGCTTCGTGCAAAGTACCTTGCAGACGGTGTTCTCAACCCCGTTGTTATGGCAACTGAAACCGACGCGCTCGAATATCAGATTCCCGGCGGTATGCTTTCCAACCTTGTCGCTCAGCTTACAGCACAGAACAAGCTTGACAAGCTCGACGAAGTTCTTGCAGAAACACCCAGAGTCCGTGAGGACCTCGGCTATCCGCCCCTTGTTACTCCCATGAGCCAGATGGTCGGCGTTCAGGCAACATTCAACGTACTCCTCGGTGAACGCTACAAGAACATTTCCAAGGAAGTCAAAGCATATATTAAGGGCGAATACGGCAAGGCTCCCGGCAAGGTAAGCAAAGACCTTCAGAAACTTGTCCTCGGCGACGAGAAGCCTTTCACAGGCAGATTTGCAGACACTCTTGAGCCCGGCTTTGAAGCAGCCAAGGCAGAAATCGGTGACCTTGCTCACAGCGATGAGGACGTTCTTTCATACATCGCCTTCCCGCAGCAGGCAAAAGCCTTCCTTGAAGAAAGAGCAGAAAGAGCAAAACGTACGTTCAAATATACCATTCAGGAAATCAAGGAGTGATAAAAATGATAGCAGGAGAGGTACTCGGCCTTACCGGCGCTCTCACGGTTTCAGGTGTCGGTATAGTTGTTGTTATGGCAGAGCTTGCTCTGCTTGCTGTTCTGGTGTTTTTGCTCTCACGCCTTGTAAGTGTCCTTGTTAAAAAGCGCTCTTCTTCAAGCGAATCCGACATTGAGGAGTTTTCCGCACAGCCGGCTGCAACCAAGGCAGCGTCAGCAACAAGCTGTGTTGAGCTCTACGGTGTTGACGAGCAAACGGCAGCAACAATAATGGCAACCGTAAGCCATCAGACAGGTATCGATCTCAAGCACCTTGATTTCAAATCCATCAAACTGCTTGAATCACCGCTCGAACTCATAGGTGTTGATGAGCCAACGGCTGCAACATTAATGGCAATTGTCAGCCATCAGACAGGTATTCCGCTTGAGAAGCTGGATTTCAGAAGAATCCGTGCACTTGAGTGGAACGGTATTGACGAACCGACTGTTGCAATCATTATGGCGCTTGTAAGCCACCAGACAGGTATCCCGCTCGAAAGACTCGAGTTCAAATCAATTAAACTTATCGAAGAATAAAGAAAGGTTAGGATAATAATTATGAAATATGTCGTATCACTTAATGGCAAAAGCTACGAGGTAGAGGTCAACGAGACCGACGCAGTTATCACAAACGTTTCAACAACAGCAGGCGCAGCTCCCGTTGCAGCTCCTGTTGCAGCACCCGCACCCGCAGCAGCTCCTGTTGCAGCTCCCGCTCCTGCTGCAGCTCCCGAGGCAGCACCTGCACCTGTTGCAGCTCCTTCAGCTGACGGCACAAAGGTTCTCGCTCCCATGCCCGGCACGGTTCTCAAGGTTCTTTGCAGCGTAGGTCAGGCAGTCAAGGCAGGCGACACACTCTTCATCCTTGAGGCTATGAAGATGGAAAACGAAATCACAGCAGAAGCAGACGGTGTTGTAAAGCAGATTCTTGTCGGCAACAGCACAGTTGTCAATACAGACGACGTTCTTGCAGTTATATAAGTAAGGCGGTCTGATTAATGTCTTTTATCGATGTTCTTAAAGGTCTCTGGGAAAGTTCCGGCTTAGCCGCAATCAGCATACAGCAGGGAATTATGCTCCTGGTATCCTTTTTACTGTTATTTCTTGCAATAGTTAAAAAGTTTGAGCCTATGCTCCTTTTACCGATTGCGTTCGGTATGATGCTTGCAAACCTGCCCGAAACCGGACTTATGGCAGACCCTGCCGGACTAATGGGCGGTGAAGTTGTACCCGGCGCAAAATGGTATGACACCGGCGTATTACGGCTTATTTATGCAGGTGTAAAAAGCAGTATATTCCCGTGTCTTATCTTTATGGGTGTCGGCGCAATGACCGATTTCGGTCCTCTTCTTGCCAACCCCTCAAGCCTCCTTCTCGGTGCCGCAGCTCAGCTTGGCATTTATATCGCGTTCATTATTGCAATCCTCTTTAAATTCACCCCCGAAGAAGCGGCATCAATTGCTATCATCGGCGGTGCAGACGGTCCTACTGCGATTTTTACAACATCAAAGCTCGCACCCGATCTGCTCGCGCCCATCTCCGTTGCCGCTTACTCATATATGGCTCTTATTCCGCTCATCCAACCGCCGATTATGCGACTTCTTACCACAAAGAAAGAGCGTCAGGTTAAGATGGGTCAGCTCCGCAACGTAAGCAAAACGGAAAAAATCATCTTCCCGATTGTCGTTACCGTACTTTGTGCGTTGCTCATCCCCTCAACAGCACCTCTCATCGGTATGCTTATGATAGGCAATCTTTTCCGTGAGTGCGGTGTTGTAGAAAGACTCAGTGACGTTGCACAAAACTCACTGTGCAACATCATCACAATCCTTCTCGGCGTAACGGTAGGTGCTACGGCAAACGGTGAGCAGTTCCTTCAGTTCAGAACGCTCGGCATCATCGTTATAGGTCTTGTTGCTTTCTCATTCTCAACCGCAGGTGGTGTATTACTCGGTAAGCTGATGTATATCATAACCAAGGGCAAGGTCAACCCCCTCATCGGTGCGGCAGGTGTTTCTGCGGTACCTATGGCAGCACGTGTTGCCCAGGTTGAAGGCAAGAAGGCAAACCCCACAAACTTCCTCCTTATGCACGCTATGGGTCCCAACGTCGCAGGCGTTATCGGCTCAGCAGTTGCAGCTGGATTTATGATGCTCCTTTTCCTTCCCCAAGGTTAAGAAGCTCCACGGCATTTTCTTTCGCAAGGCAGTGCCAATGCTCCGCAGTATGCGCCGCAAAAAAGGCACCCTCGCCAACAACCTTACCGAACTCGGCCAGGCAGGGCTTCAACAGCCCTGCCCCCGTTGCCCGGCTCTGAACGAGCAAACGGTACCTCACGTCCGAACGGTAAAGCTTACTTGCAAGCACATCGCAGGAAAATTTCAGCTTTTCTGCACAACGGAAAAGCGCATCAACTGTTTCAAAATCGCACGCTATGTAGTCCGATTTTTTCAAAAGATATTTTCTGTTTTTGTTTGAATTTTTATTGCTGTGATCAACAGAAAAGAAAAGCAAGCATCCGCCCGTTTCCCTTTGCATTGCTTCAACAAGCAGCCTGCCCGACGTATTTATTTCACGCCCCAGGCTTTTACCGGCACGCGAAAGCACGGTCCATATAACCCGCTTTGTTTCAACCTTTGAATAATCCATCTCTTCATAGGTGATATTGAGGTTTTTCATATCGTCTGCGGTAAGTTCCACAACAATCGCATCGTCTGTCAGAACCTCTACTCTCATCCCGCAACCCCCTGTTACATAAAATCGCTTACAACTATCGTACAACCGGTATTGATATAAAATCAAGGAACAAATAATGGTATTCACAGAAAGGAGACAATGAAAATGGCAAAGAAAAACCGACTCACAGCTCAACGTTCTTTCAGCCTCGATATTCTCGCAATGCTTGCTCTGCCCGCTGTCAGCTCGTGCTATTTTTACGGTATGGGTGCACTCAGGCTTATCTTCATCAGCGTCATTGTCTGCGTAGTATGTGAAATTCTCGGACGTAAAATGCTCAGACAGCCTTCCACTTTTACCGACCTGAGTGCGGTTACGACGGGTGTTATCCTCGCACTTATGCTTCCCGCTAACGCACCGCTGTGGATTCCGGTTATCGGCGGAATTTTTGCAATTATCGTTGCAAAGCTCCCCTTTGGCTCGGTAGAAAAGCTTCCCTTTTCTCCTGCGGCAGCAAGCTTTTCATTCTTAACTATATGCTTCCCTGATATAATATTTAACTATCCCAGAATTTCCGCATTCAGCACAGCTCTTTCAAGCACAAGCAGCTCATCACTCGCGTCAATGCTTGCAAGAAACACGTCAATAAGCCTTAGCTCCGTAAAAGCCATTGACATCATAATAGGTAACTTCCCCGGTCCTATGGGTGCCGGATGTATTATGATACTCGCGGGCAGTGCGCTCTATCTGCTCATCCGTCGCACAAAGCTGTTCGTTACCGTTGCCGGCTTCCTTACAGGTGCCGCATTGGCCGCAATCTGCGTGCCGCGAGTAACCAATCTTTTCACCTCACTTGTCCTTGAACTTTGTGCGGGATATATGATATTTACTGCACTTTTCCTTGTAACCGAAATCGGCACGCAGCCTAAAAAACCGCTCAGCAAACTTCTCTACGGCTTCACGGCAGGTCTTGCCTGTATGCTTATGAGACGTTTCGGTGCATTTGAAGAATGTTCTTGTTTTGCAGTGCTTATTGTGAGCGCCGCATGGCCCGTTGCTGACAAAGCACTTGCAAAGTTAACCAGCAGAAAGGAGAAGCAGAAGAAAAATGAAAAAAGTTAAAACGATCTCGGCACTGCTTCTCACTGCTATATTATGCGTGTGCCTTGCTTCGTGCAGTCTGAATTTTCTCAAGAACAAAGACAAAAACATATCAGCAACAACCCTACTGACCGACAACGTCCACACAACCAAGACGCCCGAGCCTCAGCTTGTTACCGACGACGAAACGCAGGAATCTACAACGAACAAGCCGTTGGATTCGGTTGTTGTTACAGAAAAGACAACCGGACCTGCGTCAACAACCAAGCCTTCTGCGCCGACAACAGAGCGCGAAACAACAACTCAGGCTCCGACAACCACCACAACAGCACCAACCACCACTCTGGCACCCAACACCTCTGACACAACCATACCTGTTTCCGACAGCGAAGACGTTGATTTTGAAACAGCCGTTATAGATGCCGTTAACGAACAGCGTGTTGCAAACGGTCTGGCTCCGCTTTCTCATTCAACCGAGCTTTCAAAAGCCGCAAACATAAGAGCGAAAGAAATTTCCGTCAACTTCTCACACACAAGACCTGACGGCAGTTTCTGGTTCACCGTCAGTCCGCTTGCATTGGGTGAAAATATGGTAAAAGGCTATAACACCCCCGAAGAAATGATGCGGGCATGGATAAACGGTGAAAGCTATAAGGAAATGCTCACAAAAGAGTATAAAACAATAGGTGTAGGCTGCTATTATGACAGCAACACCGACACGTACTATTGGGTACAGCTATTCGGTAAATAATCCGAACCCAAAATTAATTGCGTAAGGAGGAGAAGAAAAATGGCATCCGGCAAAAAATCACCGGGTATACTCATGCGAAACGCGGGCATATTCAACCCCGTTCTTGTGCAGGCGGTAGGACTTTGCCCTGTTGTAGCAATGGCAACATCCGTCAAAACCGCTGCGCTTCTTGCAGCAATTTCTGCAGTCATCATCACACTGAGCGAACTGTTTGCCTCTCTTTTCCTCAAATCAGTTCCCCGTTGGATAAGAATAGGCATATATATCATTCTCGGCGGTGCTCTTGTTGTTCCGTTTATGATTATTATTGAGCGCACTAACGAACCTCTTTTCGGCTCGCTCGGAATATATCTGCCCATTATGGCTGTTAATTCACTCAACGTTCTCCGCTGTGAGCGTTTTGCCGTTAAAATATCTCCGCTTTCCGCCTTGCTTGACGGTATCACCGCATCTGTCGGCTATTCGGCAGTTCTTGTACTTGTAGGTCTTATTCGCGAAGTATTGGGCAGCGGCAGCATTTTCGGATACCGCTTTTTTGAAGGACGCACATTGTCCGGTCTCCTTCTTCCTTTCGGCGGATTTCTTCTGCTCGGCTTTGCGGGTGCACTTCTCCGAACATTGATTTCAAAATTCTGGCCAAAATATCTTGACAAAAAGCAACCCAAACCCACAGAGCAGAAAAAAAAGAAAACAAAAGAAAAAAGCGCACCTCAGGTCAGGCAGCACATTGTTACCTCGATTCCCGAATTCACGGCAGACGAGTCACCGTTCAGCCTTGAAGATATTGCGCAGGAAGATGAGAATGAACATCAGCCGGAAGAAAATCCGACCAATGAAGTCGAGCCTGATCAGCAATCAAAAGAAAGCGTTGCAACTGAAGAACTCCCCGAACCCGACAATAAACCTTACGAAGAAATCAGACAGCCGGAAGACTCACCCGAAACGGCTGAAATTAACAATACACCGGCAGAAGAGGAAGAAAAAACGGTTGAAGCAGACAACGCTTCAGAAGAACATTCCCCACCTGTTTTCAAAGAATTGTCCCTTGACGATATAGATTTTGACACATCGGAATATGACAGCGGATCTTACTCCGAAGACGGTGAAAATGAGCTTGAAAAGCTTATGAACCGCTCAATAGGAGACATCCTTGAATCGCAGAAAAAGGAGGAAGAAGAATGATTTTTGCATTTTTTAACGCCTCTGTTTTTGCTTTGTTGCTGCAGAACCTCGTATTTAACGGCGGTTTCGGTATGAGCGAAGCTATACGAATTGCAACAAAACCCAAGGACTTTTTACCAATTGCATTTCTTGTGGCATTTTTCACCAGCACCACCGCCGCAGTATGCCGCTTACTTGATCTCATACCAACCATTAACAACTTTTCAACGGCAGAACATCTCGGCATATACTGCTTTGTGCTTGCATTTGTTTATCTTGCCTTTACAGGATTTACTCTGCTGATTTCCCGCAAGAGCAAAAACAACACTCACCGAATCGGTATGGCCGCCGTAAACACCCTTGTCCTTGCCGTTCCGATTATCAACCGCCGTGCTGCCTTCAACACAGCCGAGTCAATCGGTCTCGGTCTTGGCGCAGGCGTTGCGTTCATCATTGCGGTTATGCTTATTTCTGCCGCAGAAGAACGAATCAGAGAAAATGAAACTATGAGCAACGTGTTCAAGGGCAAGCCCGCGCTGTTCATATATATTGCACTTATTTCACTCGGTTTTGCAGGTCTTTCGGGTCAGTCTCTCTTTGTCTGAGGTGATGTGTTATGGCAGATAATGAGTTTGACAAAAAGCCGGAAGGCGAACTTCCGGAGGATTTCAGACCTATTGTTCCCGAACCCGAAATTCACAGAAGAGCAATAATAGGTTTTCATAAAAACTATCCCGTTCAGGAAAATCCGACCTCTACGCACACAGAGAGTTTTGCACAGCAGGAATTCAAACGCAAGCTGAGAAACGGCATACTTTACGGTGTTGCACTTGTGCTGATATTCATTTTCACATTCATCATAACCGACACCTGCATCAAAATTTCGAAGGCACCTATTCCGCCGACGACCGCAGCCGTCACCGATGCGCCGACCGCGGTAACCGCACAAGTAACCGAAACAACCGAAGAAAATTCCACACAGGAAACAACCGAAGAAACCACCTCAAAACCCTCCTCTCAGGGAACAACAGAAAAAACAACTGCGGAATCCGCAACACATACCACCGTTGCACAAACAACCACTGAACCCTCTACGCAGACACCTGCCGAAGAAACATCCTCGGAATCTCCCACACAGGAATCGGTTGAAGAAACATCAGAATAAATAAAAAAGAACTGTCATACTGGCAGTTCTTTTTTATTGCTCTTTTTGCCGTTACCATACGGCCTTTTATCCAAAAAATATTTGACAAATCCATAAAACGCATATATTATAAACTATATATACCTAACTTTAATTTAAGGTGGCATAAATTATGACCGAGCGCTACGAATCAGCAAAAAAAATTTACGCTTCAATCGGTATTGATACAGATGCCGTAATCGAGAAACTTAACAGCGTACGCATCTCTCTGCACTGCTGGCAGGGTGACGACGTAAGCGGCTTTGAAAGCAGCGGTGAGCTTTCCGGCGGCATTCAGGCAACGGGCAACTATCCCGGCAAAGCACGCAACGCCGAAGAGCTTATGGCAGACCTTGACAAAGCACTCTCCCTTATCCCCGGCGCACATAAGATAAATCTTCACGCAACCTACGCAATACTCGGTGACGAAAAGGTAAGCCGTGATAAGCTTCGTCCCGAGCACTTTGCTCCTTGGGTTGAGTTTGCAAAGCAGAGGGGACTCGGCCTTGACATCAACCCGACTCTTTTCTCTCATCCGCTTGCAGCTGACGGACTTACTCTTTCTCACCCCGACGAAAAAATCAGACGCTTCTGGATTGACCACTGCAAGGCAATGAGAAAAATCGGCGAATATTTCGGCCGCGAGCTTGGCATAACCTGCGTAAACAACATCTGGATTCCCGACGGCTACAAAGACGTACCGGCAGACCGCATCGGTCCGAGAAAACGCCTTATGGATGCGCTTGACGAGATCCTTTCCGAGCAGATTGATCCGAAATACCTTGTAGACACGGTTGAATCCAAGGTATTCGGTATCGGCGTTGAATCCTTCACCGTAGGTTCGCACGAATTTTATATGAGTTATGCCGCTACAAGAGGCTGCGTATGCCTGCTTGATAACGGTCACTATCATCCGACAGAAGTTGTTTCGGATAAAATACCCTCGATGCTCCTCTTCAGCGACAAAGTTGCGCTTCACGTAACAAGAGGTGTCCGTTGGGACAGCGACCACGTTGTTACCTTCGACGATGAGCTCAAAGAAATCGCAAAAGAAATCGTACGTTGCGATGCGCTTGACAGAGTGCTCATCGGTCTCGACTACTTCGACGCAAGCATCAACCGCGTTGCCGCCTGGATAATCGGTGCACGCAATATGCGCAAAGCACTCCTCAACGCTATGCTCATCCCGCACGCACAGCTCAAAGCTTTGCAGGACGGCGCCGACTTCACCTCTCTCCTCGCAATGACCGAAGAGCTTAAGCTTTACCCCTTCGGCGACGTATGGGAAGAGTACTGCACACGCAAGGGCGTGCCCGCAAGAGAGGGTTGGTTGGACGAAATCAAAAAGTATGAAGCAGATGAACTTTCAAAGAGGGTGTAAAAAATGCCCACCGTCAGAGAAATATTTGACTATATAAACTCGCTTGCACCGTTCAGCACACAGGAGAGCTGGGACAACAGCGGGCTTCTCCTCGGCGACCCTGACAAACAGGTAAGCCGCGTTTCCCTTGCGCTCGACGCAACACAGAAAACAGTAAGCGCCGCAAAGGCATACGGTGCAGAGCTTATGATTACGCACCATCCCGTAATCTTTTCCCCTGCAAAGAAGATACTTGCAGGGAGCGTACCGTATGAGCTTCTCACGTGCGGAATAAGCGCAATCAGCGCACACACCTGCCTCGACTCTGCGCAGGGTGGTGTAAATGACACTCTCGCCGCAATAATCGGTCTTGAGAACGTAACCGCGCTTGAGCTCGAAGGAACCGACACCCCGCTCGTCAGAATAGGCAAACTACCGCAGCCAATGAGCGGCGACGAACTCGCAAAGCTTGTTTCAGCAAAGCTCGGTTGCCGACTCCGACTTGCCGACGCAGGCAATACAATCAGCACTGTTGCCGTATGCGGCGGTTCTCTCAGTTCACTCGTGTATGAGCTTATCGGAAAAGCTGACGCATTTGTGACGGGAGACCTCACACATCACTACTTTATTGACGCTGCCGAAAACGGACTCACAGCAATTGCCGCAGGTCACTTTGAAACGGAAAATCCCGTTATTACAGTGCTTGCAGACAATCTTCGCAACCGCTTTCCCAACATTGAATTCAGCGTAATCAACCAGGAAAACCCTGTAATATACTATTGAAAGGATATGGCAAAAAATGCTTGATATCAAAGTAATCCGCGAAAATCCCCAGCTTGTTAAAGACGCTATGAAAAAGCGTAATAAAGATATGGACGCTCTCGTTGACGAGGTTCTCGCTATTGACGTTGAACGCCGTGAGCTTACTGTAAAGCTCGACCAGCTCAAGCAGGAGCAGAACGCAGCAAGCCGTGAGATTCCGAAGATCAAAAAAGAGGGCGGCGACATCTCCGCCATTATGTCCCGTATGAACGAGATAAAGGAAACCGTAAAATCGGGTGACGTACGTCTCTCTGAACTTGAAGAAAAGCAGCAGAAGATTATGTACGAATTCCCCAACATCCCCAACCCCACTATTCCCGTGGGAAAGGATGACAGCGACAACCAAGAAATCCGACGTTGGGGCGAACCCACAGCGTTTGATTTCGAACCCAAGGCTCATTGGGATGTCGGTGCTGACCTCGGTATTCTTGACCCCGAGACCGCCGCAAAGGTTACAGGCGCACGTTTCCACTTCTACAAGGGTGCCGGCGCAAAACTTGAAAGAGCTGTTATCAACTTCTTCCTCAACACTCACACAGAGCACGGCTATACAGAAGTTTTCCCGCCCTTTATGGTCAACCGCGCATCAATGACAGGCACAGGTCAGCTACCCAAATTTGAAGAGGATGCTTTCAGACTTGAGCGCGAGGACTATTTCCTCATCCCCACAGCTGAAGTTCCCGTTACAAATATGCACCGCAACGACATTCTTGACGGTGAGCAGTTGCCCATCAGCTACTGTGCTTACTCTGCTTGCTTCCGTGCAGAGGCAGGCAGTGCGGGTCGCGACACAAGAGGTCTTATCCGTCAGCATCAGTTCAACAAGGTTGAGCTTGTAAAGTTTGCTGACCCCGAAACTTCATACGACGAGCTTGAAAAGCTCACAAACGATGCCGAGCGTGTGCTTCAGCTCCTCGGTCTGCCCCACAGAGTCGTATGTCTCTGCTCGGGTGACATCGGCTTCTCATCTGCCAAAACCTATGACATCGAGGTATGGATGCCCTCATACAACAGATACGTTGAGATTTCATCCTGCTCCAACTTTGAGGATTTCCAGGCAAGAAGAGCCGCCATCCGCTTCAAGAGAACATCCAAGGACAAGGCTCAGCTTGTTCACACACTCAACGGCTCGGGCGTTGCGGTCGGCCGTACTGTTGCCGCAATCCTTGAAAACTATCAGAATGCTGACGGCAGCGTAACCGTACCCGAGGCACTCCGTCCCTATATGGGCACAGATATAATCAAATAACAACGGCGAGGGTACAGATATGTTAAACAACTATTCTCTTCTGCTTTTCCAGGGTGACAGCATAACGGACACAGGCCGCACAGGTTCGCCCGACCCCGACGCAAGCCTCGGTTTCGGCTATCCCGAAAAAATTGCGGCAAAGCTCGCAGAGCAAGGCATCCGTGTTGTCAACCGCGGCATCAGCGGCAACCGCACGTGGGATCTGCTCAAGCGTTGGGATAAAGACTGTATAGACATCCAACCCGATTATTTTTCACTGCTTATCGGTGTAAACGACACGTGGCGCAGATACGACTCCGGTATGATAACAACCGCCGAGGAATATGAAGCAAATATGCGTCAGCTTCTCGACAGAGTTGTAAACGAAACGAAAGCAAAGATTATTCTGCTCAACATCTTCCTCCTCGACGTAACACCAGACAAAGCACAGATGCGTCCCGACCTCATCGAGAAGCAAGAGGTTATCAGCCGCCTTATCAAAGACTACGACGTTATATTCGTAGATATACAGAAAAAATTTGACAAAATGGTAGCTGACGGCACACCTATGACCGCTCTTTCCGAGGACGGTGTGCATCCTACCGATTTCGGCCACGAGGTTATTGCAGCCGAGTGGCTAAAATGTGTCCTGTAAAACAAACTTTTACGCAAATTAACTCTTTATTAATCCATTCTTCAAAATTTTGCTCT
This sequence comes from Acutalibacteraceae bacterium, assembly GCA_045536955.1. Taxonomy (GTDB): domain Bacteria; phylum Bacillota; class Clostridia; order Oscillospirales; family Acutalibacteraceae; genus UBA8612. The sequence continues at coordinate 20,121 of JAZSOM010000049.1, read as the reverse complement.
ACTGTCTGTAATATACAAACAACACTTCAAACCGAAAGGTAACAGAGATGAGTAATAATAATTCTGTTCAAGTTAATAAAGGTATAAACCTCCTCGTCACAATTGACAAAAAATATGTAGAGCCTTTGTGCGTTATGCTCACCTCCTACGGTGAGTGCCACAAGGGTATCCCAACTAACCTCTACATTGCTCACTCATCGCTTGACGACGAAACGCTCACGCACATCAGAATGCACGCTGACCGCTATGATATTAACGTTCACAGCATTGTTATAACAGATCATTGGTTTGAAAATACACCCGTGCTCGACCGTCTGCCGGAGGAATCCTTCTATCGTCTTATGGCATTCCACTACCTGCCGACTGAGCTTGAACGTTGCCTGTATATCGACCCGGATACTATAATCCGCCGCAGCCTGACAGAGCTTTACGATATGGAGCTCGACGGCTGTTACATTGCAGCGGCAAGCCATACAAAAGGATTACTTGATAAAATCAACGTGATGCGACTAAGCACACAGAAAAATGAAGTTTATTTCAACTCGGGCGTACTGCTGATGGATCTTGATGCCATCCGCCGCGATTTCTCACTTGAAAAAATTCTCGAAACGCTCGAAGCCAACATACAGAAACTTTTACTTGGCGACCAAGACCTTATAAACATACTTTTCTGCGGCAAAACAAAGCGCATTGACGAGAGAATTTACAATCTCGACGAACGAGCCCTAAAAAAACTCAAAGGCGAATTTACACTCGACGATGTTGCTGATAAAACGGTAATCATTCACTACAACGGCAGATACAAGCCCTGGCTTCAAGGCTATAAGGGTAAACTCAACCGCTTCTATCCCGAGGTGGAAGAATTAGGTCCTGCGCCGCTCGGCAAGTGGAAACAGCAAATAAAAGCAATTCACGGTATAGTCCGCCCGAACAACCGCCAAAAGATACTTATTCTCGGCGTTCTCGCGGTTATTGTTGCGTGTATTCTTTGTTGGGTTTTCTTTGGCAGAGAGCTTGTGGGTATTATCAGAGATCCGCTCAAATTCAAAGATTGGCTCAGTCAGTTCGGTCCGTATGACGAGCTTGTTTTCATCCTCATAAGAAGTGTGCAGACGATGATAAAAATCATCCCTGCAGAACCGCTCGAAATCGGTTCGGGCTACGCGTGGGGCACGTGGTACGGTATGCTGTACTGCCTGATAGGCAATTTTATCGGTACTCTCGTTATCCTTGCGCTGACAAGGCGCTTCGGCAGAGCTTTTGTCGAATGTTTCCTGCCAGCAAACAATCTGCAGCTTATTTCACTTTTTCAGAATTCCAAGAAGGTTTACGCTCTGCTGTTCTTCTTCTACCTCATACCCGGCTCACCTAAAGACGGCCTGACTTACATTGTCGGTATGCTGAATGTCAAAGTCGTACCCTTCCTTGTGCTGACCTTTATCGCAAGAATTCCCTCCGTTTTATCCTCAACCCTTTGCGGTCAGAAGCTTTCGGAGAAAGAATATTTCTGGTCGATAGCCATTTTCGTTGCAACGTTTGTGCTTGCACTTATCGGCGGATTCATCTACAAAAAATACACCGACAGAAAAATGAAGAAATAAACACATGAAATCGGCGTTACGCAACGCCGATTTTTTTCCCTGAAAAAACACGATACCGAAGGGATGATAAAATATGGCAGATTTACTCAACGAACTTTACTGCCCGCTCAGCCTTAAGGGCATCGCCGCTTCACTTACAGAAGCATTGAGTGTCGAAGCACCCCGGCAGGCAGAGCCACCACTCGACATAATGACAAAATTCACCGCAGGCAAAAAAATCGACCGCGTGGTTATGTATAATCCGGATGCAGTTGCACTCTGGCTTTTTGAAAAGTATACGGATATTTTTATGCCCGTAATGCTCAACACACAGCTTACCCTGCCATTACAGACGGTTATGCCGAGTGTTACACCTGTTTGCTTTGCCACAATGTATACGGGCACAGATCCCGATATTCACGGCATAAAGGCATACCGAAAACCCGTTGTAAAAACCGACAGCGTTTACGATGCTCTCATACGCGCCGGCAAAAAGCCCTGTATTGTTTCAACGGGAGAAGACAGTATGTCCAAAATTTTCCTTGAAAAAGATATGGACTACTTTATCGTCAGCACACCTGATGAAGCAAATGCAAAGGCAACCGAACTCATAGAGCAGGACAAGTATGACCTTATAAGCGTATACAACGGCAACTATGACGGCGTGATGCACAAGGTAAGCCCCGAGGGTGAGGACGCAATTGCCGCACTCAGGCACAATTCTGCCGCATTCGCTTCACTCGCAGAAGCAGTACGCACCCATTGGAAAAATCACACCACACTCATCGGCTTTGCTCCCGACCACGGCTGCCACGAGGTTGACGGTGTTTCGGGCGGTCACGGTCTGATGATGCCTGAGGATATGAACATAATACATTTTTACGGAGTTATCTGATGAAAAAAACGGATATTCTTATCATCGGTGCAGGTGCGAGCGGGCTTGCCGCCGCAATAGAAGCGGCACGAACAGCCCCCGCAAAATCAGTTGCCGTACTTGAGCATCTGCCCAAGGCAGGAAAAAAAATACTTGCAACAGGCAACGGCAGATGCAATCTCGGCAACCTTAATGCCGCCACACATAAATACCGAAATGCTTTATTTGCGCAACCTGTTATTGCAGCATACGGAGTCGAAAGCCTTATCGTATTTTTCGAATCTATGGGACTTTACACACGCGTGGACAGTGAGGGTAGGCTTTACCCGATGAGCAACTCCGCAGCAAGTGTCCTCGATGCATTGAGATTTGAATGCGAAAATCTCGGTGTCGAAATAATCTGCGAAAAAAAAGCAAACGAAATAAAAAAATCCAACTGCGGTTTCACCGTAAACGGCAGCATTCAGGCTGAAAAAGTAATCGTTGCAACGGGAGGCAAGGCTGCACCTTCTCAGGGCAGCGACGGAAGCGGATATCCCCTGCTTAAATCGCTCGGTCATACCGTTACTCCCCTCGCGCCTTCGCTTGTGCAGATTAAAACCGATACGGTAAATATCAAACCTCTCAAAGGTGTAAGAGCCAAAGCCGGGCTTACGCTTTCTACGGGAGGCAGCAGCGAGGGCGAAATACTTTTCACGGATTACGGAGTTTCCGGCATTGCCGCTATGGACTTGAGCCGATTCATAAAACAGGGCAAAAAAGCAGAAATTTCGCTTGATCTTCTGCCCGATTTTAATCAGGACAAAGCTAAGGAAATAATCATAAGCATAGCAAAGCACAACCCTGCGATACCTGCCGACGGTATGCTCGGCGGAATAATACACAAGGCTGTCGGCACGGCAGCAATCAAAACAGCGCTCGGCTTTCTGCCGAAAACAGCAGGCGAAATCAAGCCGAAGCATGCCGCAATAATTGCCGCAACGCTTAAAAATTTCAGGCTCAGCGTGACGGGCACAAAAAGCTACAACGACGCACAGGTAACGCTTGGCGGTGCAAACGTCAATGAATTTGACAACACAACTATGATGTCAAAAAAGGTCCGAGACCTGTACGCGTGTGGTGAGGTGCTCGATGTGGACGGTGCTTGCGGCGGCTTTAACCTTGCGTGGGCATTTGCCTCCGGCAGACTTGCAGGCAAATCTGCCGCCGAATAAAATTCAAAGAGTTCATTTCCGATCAGGGAAATGAACTCTTTTTATGTCAGCTATATTCTTTTCATCAGTTTATAGTATTCTCCGTCTTTATCTGCTCCATCAAACAGAACCTCGGTAAAGCCGAATTTTTTGTAAAGCCCAAGCGCGTTGACGTTATCCTTATCAACACCGATTGTCATTTCACGGTATCCCATTTCTTTCGCCTTTTCAACAAGAAATTCAAGTATTTTGCTGCCTATACCGCGATTGCGATATTCTTTTTTTACTATCATCCTTGAAACGTATATTCTGATGCCGGGAACTGTATAATCGGAGTCTCCCGTGTCGAACACGAGCGCCCCCTCACCAATAAATTCGCCGTTCAACTTATATATAAACACAAGACGGTTACCCGATTTTATCTCATCAAGCCATCTTTCCGCAAGCGGCTGGGCTTTCATATTCCAGATGTTTTCGCATTTGCCGTAATCTTCTGCTTCAAGCGGCTCGATGGTTGCCGTTAATTCTGTTTTGTTATGCTCTTTTATGTTTTTCATTCTATATCAACTCAAAAATTATTGTATCATATTTATCCGCATTTAAAGTTATTTTATCCGTTTCACACACGGGTATATCCGCGCCAAACAAAGGCTTTACCTTATATTTCCGGGGCAGATTTATGCTGATTTCACCGCCCGAAACCGTATGCACGGCAAGGAAGCCCTCACCGCAATAAATAACGTTACCGTTTTCATTATAGCAGTGTAAGCCGTTTGAAACGAAAAATTGACGAATTTCATCAGTTGTGTACGATGGATTTTCGATACTTGCGGCTAGATAGGGAACGCCCTGATCCCTGCATATTTCAATTGCTGCTTTACCGTATTCGGATGGAATAGGTGCAGTAAAAACGGCTGCCGAGTAATTGCCGATTATCCTTTCCGAATCCTCAACCATATTTCTTGTAAGATATATAATACCGTTCTTTTTCCAATCGGTCAACAGCCGCAAAGCAAACGTATAGACAAAAATTGGCAAAAGGTATTGATTTTTGGATTCTTTTGTGAGATAATGTCACTGTGAAATTTATTTACAAAAGAGGGCGAATGTGTGTTATTCCAAGAAAAGTCATATATCAGAAAGCCATATATGTATACCGCACTGTTGGATAACGGAGTTACGATAGACGCATACGCTGACGGCACCGCCGAAGGCAGCGACGGAAACCGCTACCGCCTTGTGTCACACCTTGATGAAGAAGAGGAAGTTGTTACAGACGGCTGGGAAATGATTTGAAATTCGACTTGACACAACCCGACTAATTTAATATAATAGGTCACGGTTGCAACGAAAACAGAATTTCAAGGTGTAGCTGCTCAAGGGTTGCCGCCGCCTGTGGCGGATAAAGAAAAGGCTTGAGCAGAAGAAATACAGAGCTTCACGATGCGCTCCAAGCGAGCGAGGCGACAATATTTCTGACCTATAGTTGGTAGCGCGCCACAGATAATTATCTGTAAAAATTTAATATTTCATTTCGGGGTGTAGCGCAGTTGGTAGCGCGCCTGGTTTGGGACCAGGATGTCGGGGGTTCGAGTCCCTTCACTCCGACCAAAAGGACAAACCTGTTTTTTAAGACTTGGTTTGTCCTTTTTTCTTATAAAAAACATTTAAAAGTCTATTAAAACCAGCTATTTCATTTTAAAATAGCTGGTTTTTTATATATAAAGCGTTTTTTAATACACGCATTTGTGGATTTGCATTATTAAATGCTATTTTAAAATCCACGAATACAAATATTAAGGAGATGATTATATGAAAACTATCTTTGGATTTATTAAAAATGAGGATAAAATAAGCGTAGATAAAGAAGCGGCTAATACAATTAATTTGATTGCCGAACTATATTTACAAGGATTTAGCTTAGGTTCAATTTCAAACACTCTTGAGGATAAAGGATATTTATCTCCATCAGGCAAAACAAAATGGTCACGGTCAGTTATTGACTCTATACTATCTAATTCTTCTTATGTTCCGTGTATAATATCAGAAGAATTATTTTATGAAATACAATTCGTGAAAGAAAAACGCAGTAATAAAAATAGCGATAATTCTCGCAAGGCCACTAGGTATAATTCAAAAAATGTACTTAGCGGTCTTTTGTTTTGCGAAGAATGTGACGCCGCTTACCGTAGAATAACTAAACCTACTGGTGAAGTTGTCTGGAGATGTGCAAATCGTGTGGAAAGCGGCAAACGTTTTTGCCATAGTGCGCCAACAATATCAGAAGAACTAATCAAATCGCAAATAATAAGGACATGTTCCCTTATTCAATGGGATGAGTGCATTGTTCGGGATAAAATTGAGCGAATTAATGTTACATCAAATCAAAATTTGATCATTTTTAATCGAACTTAAAATCCCTTCCTATTGTAATCCATTTCGGTATATAGTATAATATCCGTATAAGTGGATTAGAAAGGATGCACATTATGAAAGAGTTTGATTCTCGATTAGAAGCTGTATGGACTTATGTAATATCAAAAGAAAAACTATTTAAGCGTTTGGTTGAACAAGGAATTTTTGATAAGGAGACAACAGATGAAATACTTGAACATATGTATTCTCAATTTAATTTAGATTATAATCCAAACTTTGTTCCTTCTCCGGTGGGCGAAGTTATGTATGCATCTAAAGTTGATGTGCCTCGCGCTTGTGTTTCTCTTACAGACATCGCAAGAGCAAAAACCGATAAGAATCCCGGATATTTAATACAATCGTGGTTGCGTAGTGATAATACTATTGAATTTTTACGTGCTTGGGAATTAAAGAACAACGATAAATTTGATAATGATGAATGCGAAAAACTTTTATCAGAGATAAAGCAAAATGGTTCCACACTAACTCCTAAGTTGTGGTCTGAGCGAACTAATGCAACAGGTCTTATCTCCACTAAAGGTAAAGGCGGCGGAACAAAAGCAGATACGGATATCGCTTTAGCTTTTCGAGCGTGGTTAAATCCGGATATTATGTTAGAAATGATATCCCGTTTTAAATACTATGAAATTCAGTTTAATAAGAAGGATCCAACTATCATTTATGAAGAAAACATTAATCCGCAAGTATGATATATGCATTGCGAAAAACTTCAAAAGATAGAGACAACATCAACAGTTATATCATTGTACGGTAAAATCAAATGTGGTACGTGTGGGAAAATTTGTTGCGCAACTTGTAATGATAAAGGTGAGTTTTTTTGGTATTGCTTATCTTGTGCAAAAGATGGAATGATAGTAAATCAAAAAGAATTAGCAATAAAGTTGCAGGATGTTACAAATATAACAGATATATATTTTGATTTTCTATTTCTGATAGTGGAAAAAGTAATCGTTTACAAAGATAATATTGACATTATTTTAAAGAAAATAGACTCTAGTCAAAAAGCTCTATTGTTACATCTTCAAGATCATTGGTTAGTATATCACAGTATTAGAGGTGACCTAATAGCTAAAGAAACTATTTACAATCAATATTCTTCCTTTTTGTCTGCCAAACTTAGATACTTAAAAAGTCGTTCAAATCTTAATGATATGGACATTGATGACTTATTTCAAACTATTTGGTTACGAGTCTTTTCAAGACTTTCTAACTATAATAGTAAATATAGACTCTTCACTTGGATTAATCAAATCCTACGGTCTGAATTTTATCTAGCAACAAAAAGTAAACAAAAATATTTGCTTTCAAACGATTGCGTAAGATTAACACTTGATATTAAACAATACAACAAAAGAAATGATATTGATAATTGGATGGACAACGATTATGTTAGTGCGTTACTATCCGTGCTATCTGAACGAGAACGTGAAATTGTTGTGCGATACTTGTTAAATAACGAAACGCAAGTGTCTATCTCCAAAAAGCTTAAAATTTCAACTACTCGAACTAGTCAGATTTATTTACACGCATTGGAAAAAATAAGGGCCAACTTTCAATAAAAATATTATTTTAATAAAGGAAGTGAAATCATGGACGGAAAATATACAATTACCGAGATAACTGATATATTTCCCGATTTTGATGAGGAAAAATTTAAAGAGTATTTAAAATCAGAAAAGCAAGAGAAACAACCTAAAATAGAAACCATTGACTTTCTATTAAATGCGCTTTCTATTTCAAATGAAACAATCAAAAATGAAGATGTTTTTTTAAGAAATTATATTTATTCAATGATAATTGCTCGAAAACATTTACTTGAAATTGATAATAGGTTGAAAATTATAAAAAACAAAAAGAATAGCATTGGTGATAAAGAATCATATTCATATAGAAAATTGAAATATTTTGAGAACAAAAATGAAGACGCAAAGCAGCAAATTATTGACTTTATATGTTATAAACTAGTAGATTATGTTACTAAAAGAAATGACAGATATGCCGATTTAATTGACCGCAATAAAGAAGAAAACATGTGGTTAATTGGGCCTACATACGATTATCAATATAATTCCCAATATTATGATCCCGATTATGATTTTTCAACTTTTGCTAAGTTCTATAACATTCCTAATGTTCCTCTAATTGAATTCGTTGAGAATATAGAAAAAACGATAGAATTAAAATCAAAGTCTATAGATGAGTATTTCACAAAAGTTAAAGAAACCGCAGAAAAGAATGAGTTGCTTTCTAAAATGGTTGAGCGCGTAAGCAAAAACTATCATATGCACCACCGAAAAGAACTCTTTGAGTCATTGTTAGCCTTATTTAATGAAAAGAAGTATCTTGCATTCGTTGTAAATGCATCTATACAGCTTGAAGGAATGTTTCATGAATTGGTTTCAATTAAATACGGCAAAAAAGAAAAACAAGGGACTTTGGTAGAAAAAGTTGATAAAGCTTTTAATAAAAATCAAATTTTGAAACACACTCTATATCCTTACTTTGCGTTTGACGTGCCTGAATTAAGAAATCAAGTGGCTCATAGTGGAATAGTTGAAACGGATAATATAGAAATATTAGCGTATGAATTATTGTTGGATCTTAACTGTATAGTGACACTTGCAGAAAAGGAAAGCATAGATAAATATAAAACAATACTTATCATTAGAGATAAATTAAATGATGTAAATTCCGAGGATTTTGAAAACGATGAGGAGTATTATAAAAAATTATCAGAAATTCTTCTTGCCGAACTATATATATCAGATAAATTTAATACACCATTCTTTTGGGATATAATGACCGAACCGCAAAAATTTGATGATGAATTAAATTATTATATACCAGCAGAAAAAGATGATGATATGATATACTTAAAGAATGTGGTTTATGCTGTATCAAATTTAATTAGAATAGAGGAGTTTTGGCGAACAGTTTTAGATTCTTGTGCAAGTATTAGTGTCGAAGAAACCGGATTAAATGATTTTGGGAAATTTGTTGAAAAATTAAAAAATATGTATATCCCAAGATTAGCGGATGAATCGAAAAAATTATGTTGCCAAGTGAGTGCAAAAATACAAAGTATAAAACATTAAGATAAACTGTCTAAAAAGTTGAATGTTAAAATGAAAGCATAGAGGTGTTTGAGTATGGGAAATTTAGAGCATATGCAAAGAATAAAAAATTCCACCGTTGAGGAGTGGAATAAATGGAGAAAAAATAATTTAAGAGTAAGGCCTGATTTGACAAGAATCGATCTGTCAAATAGGGATTTAACAGGTATTGATTTTAGGGGAGTTGGTTTGTTTAAGGCGAATTTTACAAACTCGATTTTACGACAAGCAAACTTAAGGCAAGCCAATGCAATAAAAGCTGATTTCTCAGGCACTGATTTAACGGGAGCTTTTGTATATGGTATATCTGCATGGGATATAACAACTGATGCAAACACAAAACAACTTGACCTTATTATAACTGATCCATATGAACGCGAAATAACTGTAGACAATCTACAATTAGCACAATTTTTGCACCTATTGATTAATAACAAAAACATACGGGACGTTATACAAGCGGTTTCAAACAAAGCAATATTGATATTAGGACGATTTGCGGAAGGTCATATAAATACATTGATAGAGTTGAAAAAAGCTTTGCGTAATAATAATTATATTCCCATATTATTCGATTTCGAAAAGCCGTCAAACCGAGATTTGACTGAAACAGTCATTACTTTAGCATCTCTCTCAAAATTAATTATATGTGATTTAACCAATCCAGCTTGTATACCTCAGGAATTGTATGCAACAGTACCTAATTTCAAGTCTGTTCCATTTCAACCGATAATAAAAAGAGGAGAACATACTTATGCTATGTTTGAATCATTTAAAGCATATCCTTGGGTGAGACCCATTTTAGAATATAATTCTATTAATGATATCATTACAAATCTTTCAGAAATAATAAAATAAGTTTCTCTTTCTACTTAATATATCGCTGCAAAAAAGTAGTATCAAGATTGATGTTGCTTTTTTGTTGTTTCTTCCATTCTAATTTATACTCATATCATAGTTCTGGTGAGTTTATTTCCTAAGTATGAAGATTTTATAATTGCCTCTTTGTCCAATTTCTTGACATTTTAGATGCATGTTACAATCAACTCCTTAAATGAAAATATAACACAGCAATGATAAATATAATAACATCATAAAAAGAATATATGACCAATGAGTTTATTTTCTGAGAAAACGGACAAAAAAGCTTGTTTTTTTTATTGACCAATAAGTTTTATTGTATTATAATATAATATATTATTTCTTTCGGGGTGGTATATATGAATTTTCTAAACATAGAACAGAGTTTTAAAAGCAATATTTTTCGAAATGAAGATGATATAAAAATTCATTTTCATTCAGATATAATAAAGCCTATTCTTGAAGAATTAAATCCAACTATGATAAGCCAGTATAAAAGTGAAAATCCTTTATTAGCTGGTGGAAGAACCGATGCAACATTCCAAAATATTTTTTTCGAACTCAAAAAAGAGGATAGATTTTCTACAAAATCCGGCATAGAAGAAGCGCTTTATGGAAGAGATGAAAAAGATCATGGTCTTTATGATTATATTTTAAGTGGATCTGGCATAGAAGAAGATGATAACGAAGAACAGATAATAAAGAAAATCTCTACAGGTATTGGTGTTGGTTTCGATGGAAAACAATTTATATTTGCTAGATTTATTGGTTCATCACAAAAGAACTTCTTAAATACACAAAAAATAGATTTTGATATATCTTTTTCTTTGAATTTAGAGTTTTTCTATGAATTAAGAGATTTTCAATCTGGATTAAAACGATTGGCTTTATTATTAAAGCAACAAGAAAAAATGGCATTAACCAAGCAAAATTTATTGTCAGTTATAAACACAAAAAGCAATTTTGTTCGTAACAGTATTTTAGATACTTACAATGAAATAAATTTTAACTTGCACGATTATGACGGAAGCAATCGCGTTAGAACTTTGTTTGGGGAGTGGGATCGTGTTTTCGGTATTATGTATGGTGAGGACGATGAGGCCACAGACTTTACAGAAGTTTCTTCAAAAATACGCGAAGCATATGGATTAGATGAAAGTATTGTAATTGATAGTAAGATGTATTTATTTGCTATGCAAACTTTCTTTAATATCTTTCTAAAATTATTAATTTATTCATTTCTTTCTCAATTAGTTAATCCATCATTTACTGTCAAACAGGAATTGACCAAAGCGGAAATTGATCGACTGTTCGATGGAACAACTTTAGATGGTACAAATTTAGTTGGAAATTTCTTCGAAGCTCATTTTATGGAATGGTTTACATATACGTGTAGCGGATTTGAAGAAAAAATAGTTAATCAGACCTTGAAAGAAATTGATAAGTTTGATTTAAGCACTTTTGTCCTAAAGCCTGAAAATGTACAAGATATATTGCAAGAAGTTTATATGGAATTAATTCCTTCTGAAATGCGTCACCTTATGGGAGAATACTTTTCTCCGGATTGGATAGTTGAACACGCATTAGATTTGTCAGGGTATGATGGTGATATTAATAAAACACTTATAGATCCTTGTGCTGGTTCTGGTTCTTTTTTGACTCAGGCAATCAAGAGAATTATTTCAAAGCAAAAGGGAAATCTTACAAAAAGTGATATTTGTAAAATAACAAATAATATTGTTGGATTTGATATAAATCCTATTTCAGTAGTTGCTGCGAAAGCAAATTATATTTTAATAATGTTTTCAGCATTTTTTGATAACTGTGATGAAGATTTTGGTGAAGCTGTAAATATCCCCGTATTTATCGCGGATTCAATTTTAGCTCCTGTAGTATACGCTGAAGAAAACGGCAACACATTGAAATTAACCACTACAGTGGGCGATTTGGAACTTCCTAAATTTAAAAACTTTAAAACAGGTAATGATTTTTTAATTTGCTTAAGCCATTTTATCCACGAAAAGCCAAACTATGACTTATTTATTAACTATGTTAGAGCAAAAGGCTGGATTGAAGAAGATGATATATCTGTTGTAAAAAGTCTATTTGATAAACTTTATGTTTTGCATCGTAGCGGAAAAGATTCCTTCTGGCCAATTGTTTTAAGGAATAGTTTTGCACCCATTATGATCGGTAGCAAATTTGATTATGTGGTTGGTAATCCACCATGGATAGCGTGGAAATCAATGAGTAAAAGTTATCGTGAAGGAACATTGGCTATTTGGCAGAGTTACGGAATCTTTGAGAAAAATGCGTATGACAAAAAAACAACGCATGACGACTTTGGAATGGCAGTTACATATGTTGCTATAGATCAATATTTAAAAACAGATGGTACTATGGTTTTCCTATTACCAGCATCGTTTTTAAAATCTACAAAAGGCGGCGAAGGATTTAGAAAATTCGAGATAATAAGAAACAATCAGAATATCCCTTTTTGTATAAACAGCGTACATGATTTTTCTGGAGTCAGTCTTTTTACAATCCCAACTGTAGCAATAAAGTTTCACAAAGGTCAAGAAATGTCCTATCCAATGAAAGATTATGTAGTTTTTTCTCAAATGGGCAGAAAATCTAAAATAGATTCACATAACAATTGGGATAAGGTAAGCGAAATTTTGACTTGTGAAAAACTTGTTGCACAACCAGTAGATCAAAACGATTTACAGTCAGCTTGGCTAACACTAAGCGATATGACATTTGCAAATAATGTATTAGATAGAAGTAAACCTCGATTTTATAGAGGTAGAAAAGGTATTGAGCCAGCAGGTGCCAAAGGAGTATATGTATTAAAAGAACCTAAAAAGGCGAAGAAAGGTTACTTGAAAATTGAAAATGATATTTCAAGACAACGAAGACAGGACATAATTGATAAAGGCGTCAATAAAGGTGTTGTTGAAGAAAAATATGTTTTTCCTATGCTTGGTGGCAGGAATATAACAAAATGGAAAGTAAAATCGAACGAATTTATGCTTGTTCCTCATACATCATCTTACAAATACGGAGTGCCTGAGATAGAACTCGCCAAAGATGCTCCGGATACATTTATGTGGTTGTCTTTTTATCACGATGAACTGTTGGCAACCAGAAAACAAAATGGCAAATTTTTCAATCCAGATACTAATCCTTTTTATCGTTTAGACAATGTTGGAGAATATACATATTCTCCATATAAAGTTCTTTGGAAAGAACAGACAGGTAGCATGTCTGCGGTAGTAGTAAGCACTTATTATCAAAGTGTTACTAATGCAAATAAAAACATTTTTACAGAAGATAAGATAATTGTTGTAGATTCGAAGGTGTTAATGCTTGATGTCTATGATGAGATGGAGGCATATTTTGTTTGCGGTATTATTAACTCGCCAAATGTAACTAAAGTGGTAGATGGATATGCTGTTTCCACTAATCGAGGAGTGGATGTTTTAAAATATGTTGCAATTCCTAAGTATGATACCGATGATAAATTGCACATAAAAATTGCTACTCTTTCTAAAAAGATACATGAATTAGCAGCAACTAATCAAAATTATGAACAACAAGAGCTAATTTTGTGTGAGCATGTTTTCAAACTTTTTTCTCAAGAATAAATGCTATATTGGGATTACAATATGTATAGTGTCTTATCAATTATAAATGGTGCTGCAAGGAATACCCGTATCTGCTACAATAGTTGCAACTAATTCAATATACATTATGTGGCGTTTTATATTTGCTTCTTTATCGACTTTTTAATATTTTGAATTCATGTTATAATCAGTTCCTTTGGCGATATTTATAACATGTCGATTTATAGGAGAATTGAAAGAATTGAAAATATATGGTATAGTAATACGAAAATATAAAGTAGGTGCATGATAAAATGGAATTGTGGAATGTTATGAAAGAAATTTTTTCTACTGTTGCAGACATTTCTATATTTTTAATTACAGTTTATACTTTTTATATTACGGTATTTCCCAAACTGCGTTTTTTAGGCATAAGTCATCATTTCAGTATGTTTGATGGTGATAGCATGACAATTTCTCTTGAGAACCGAAGTCTTTCTCCAATAAGTATAAAAGAAGTTGATTTGATTTTGGACGATTATAAAATTACCTTTTTCAATAAGAAAGATGCTCAAGAAGAATGTATTGTAGACGGTTTCAAAACTATAGCAATAAGAATGGAACCGTTTTCCGAAATTAAAAGCGAGGATGATGGATTAAATATCATTACATCTAAGCCGAGATATATTAAAATGGTCACATCAAGACGAACACAATATATAAAAATAAATCGAAAACAATGTGCTTCGTTTCTTAAGCGGTACGAAAAAAGGAATAAATTAAAACAGACTATGGTTATACGAAATTTATACAATGGACTCCTTGTGAAACCGCATATAAAATATGCCTTATCGTATTTGGATGACAAACAAGAAATACAAACTTTATTAATATCTGAGAATGGAATATTAAGTGGTTATATATTTGGATTTAATGTAATACCAACAGAACATTTGACGACTGAAGACTCTTTGCGAGATTTCTTCAAAAACTTTTTTAAAGATAAATCTTTTACAGTGCAAGATTTTTATAACAAGTTGAAAACTTAAAAATTAGTAAAATATAAGGGAGAAGTCATTTTGTCACAAAAGCTTTTTATTAGTCATTCTTCGGAAGACAAAGATTTAGTAAAAGTTCTTGCTAAAATAATTGAGAGGGTGTCTGCTAATCAAATTAGTATTTGGTTTTCAAGTGATGATGCACGTAATGGAGGTTTTTTCGCTGACGATACTTGGTACTCTACAATATTAGATAATCTAAATAATTGTTCTGCTGTTATTGCCTTTATTACGCCTAATAGTAATAATCAACCGTGGCTGTTGTTTGAAAGTGGTTATGCAGAAGCGTTAGATAAAACTATGTTTATTCCTTTAAAGTTTTTAATTAGTGTAGAAGAAATATCATCCCCTATAAAGCAAAAACAGATATTTAGTTTTACTGATATAAAAGACGCAAATGTTTTTTTGAATAAGGTATTGGGCGCTTTTGATATAACATACGATCAAGAAATATATCACGATTATATTGAAAAATCGATTAGTGAAATGAGAAAACTATTTTCTTTAAAATCTGATAAATATAATTCGTCAAAAGATATTTCGGTTCAAAATCTAGAAAATTTGGAAATTAAAATCGACCAATTAACAAATCAATTAATACATCACATATATAGATCGGAAATTAAAAAACCCACACAATATGAGATATGCATCAAGTTTCCTGTTGAGAATAAAATGATGGTTGAATATATATCTATTAGTCCATCAACTACTGTTAGCGAAGTGCTAGATAAGGTTTATTTTTTTCTTGATGGAAAAGTTAAAGCCTTTACATATTTAGAGTCGTGGGTGTTACAAGAAGAAAAAACAGGACAACATATGGTTATTTCAGAAATACAGCATTTAGTACCTGCATATACGGTTTTTGGCGCTGGAACAACATGGCAAGTGAAATTTTTGGAAGACCATTATTATTCAAGTAGAGAAGTAAAACAAAAGTTTTACAAAAATGATTAAATTTCAATATACTTCTATTGATACATATTAAAGCACTATATATCTTTTAAACGCTCTGTTAAAATTATGATTGTTTAGACGGGACTAATAAAAATTTTACGTTCCATTATTTGTAGTTAATGAATTATTTAAAATATGTAGGGGTTCGAACATATAGGTTAAAAAATAAAAGGGCATCGAATTTGTGCTCCCTTTCCACCTAAGTACAACGGTTTTAATACAAAACTGTTGTACTTTTTGTTTTGTGGGTGGTATAATTATTTTAACAAATAAGAATTTGACGGAGGAGTGTGATTGCATGAGCGAAATTAGTTTGCAGATGATAGATAGACGCATTTCTTCTGTTTGGTGGAAAAATCTTGTTAAATATTTCGTGCATATAGGAGATAACCTGGAAATCAGATGTTGGAAAGAAGAATTATCGGAAATTCAACAGGCAACCTCTTATGGAAATCCCACAGAAGATAATTATGAGGTTTCTATCAAAGGGATAGTTTCTGAAGCATTGATTTCGGAGTTGTTGTCAGAAAATCCAACAGACAAAAGTATATATAACAAAATGACAAAATATTTCACTATCAATGTCGAGTCTGAACAACGCAAATTCTGCAGTGCACATTACGGAACAGAGATGTATTTAATAGGCGTATCTGATGACGATATTGCTTTTTTCCAAGACGTAATGAAAGAATTTACAGAAGAAGATTTTAGCGTACATATAGTCAAGTAAATTCCAATTTATCAAACAAGAGTTCATTTTAGGGAGGTTCCTATGAAAAAAAAATTAATAATTATTATTTCTCTTCTTTTAATAGTGGCCGTTCTTGTTTTCTCACATTTTTCTCCGCTTTTAGTGATGAGTTATTCGGGAGCACCCTTTGGGAATGATTATGAGATTCCCGACAGTATCCCCGAATATCAAGTAATTTCTACCGAAAGTAAGGACGATTGGATTGCTAAATGGATTTGTGATAAGGAAAATCTGACAGAGAAAAATGTCTGGATGTGCTTTAATAAAAAGGTCAGTCTTGATAAAATCCCCGAAGAACTTATTGCTGACATCTCAGCCGATTCAAAATATTGGCTTTACATAAATGGTGAAACCGTTGTTTTTGAGGGAAATGCGAAACGAGGTCCTGACAAAAATAGTGGATATTATGACAGCATAGATATTGCACCATATCTTAAAGAGGGTGAAAACTCAATTTGTGCTTTGGTGTGGTTCTGTGGTGATAGTAAAAACTATTCATACAGCAGCAGTGGTCAGGGTGGATTCATTTTTGAAGCCATAAATGATGATATCACCATAATTTCTGATAAAAGTTGGAAAGTTAAGAAAAATGATGCTTACATTGATAGTCCTCTTTATCAACCTAATTACAGAATTGCTGAGCACAGTATTTATTATGATGCAAGGAAAGAATTGGGCGATTGGCTGGATGGTGATTACGATGTTTCTTCTTGGGAAAATGCAACTGAATATGCGAATGGTGGCGAGGGTGCTTATGGCAAACTTTACCCAAGAGGAATACCTTTCTTGAAGGATTACGGTCTTAAAGATTATCAAAAATCAAAGAATTATGAAAATTATACTGTAAAAAATCTTTTCGGCGAAAAAATCACCGTAGATATTCCATATAACGCACAAGTTACTACATATCTTAAGATTATAGCACCTGCGGGCAAGAAAATTCGCATAACAACAGAAAATACTCCAATAGGTGCAGTTTCAACTACCTATATAACTAAAGAGGGAGAACAAGAGTTTGAGTCTTTAGGCTGGGTTAACGGAGAGCATATTACTTATTACATACCACACGGAGTTACAGTTGTTTCTCTCAAGTACCGTGAAACAGGATATGACAGTGAATTTTGTGGTGACTTCACTTGTGATGATGAATTCCTGAATTCTTTGTGGCAAAAATCATTGCGTACTCTCTATGTTACTATGCGTGACAATTTTATGGATTGTCCCGACAGAGAAAGAGCACAATGGTGGGGCGATGTCACAAATGAAATGATTATGACAATGTACTCTATGGACAGCAATTCCTACCTGCTGTATCAAAAGGGCGTTCAGGCAATGCTCTCTCACATTGACGATACAAAGGTGCTTCAAACTGTTGTACCTATAAGCGGTGACTATTTTGAGCTTCCCGTTCAGCAACTTGCAGGAATTGTAGGATTCCTCACCTATTATGAATATACTGGCGACAAGGCTTTTATCGAAAAGGTTTACGGCGCATCTCTTGACTACTTGAATCTTTGGGATATAGGCGAAAATAATCTTGTCGTTCACCGTGAAGGCTCGTGGGATTGGCCTGATTGGGGCAATAAGGCAGATATGACAGCCATCGAGAATGCTTGGGTTTACTATGCTCTTTCTGCCACAGAAGAAATGGCAAAGATTTTGGGCAAAAACGATGACATCTCATTCATTACTCAAAGAAAAGATGCTATCAAAAAGGGATATGCAACTCTTTGGACAGAAGATGGTTTCAAAAGTGATGATGCGAAAAAGCCTGATGACAGAGCCAATGCCCTTGCAGTTTTGTCGGGACTTGCAGAAAAAGGGCAGTATGATACCATTAAAAATGTGCTCAAAACAACTCAAAATTCAAGCCCGTATATGGAATATTATGTTCTTGAAGCCCTTTGCAAAATGGGAGAATATGAACTTGCAAAAGACAGAATCAAGGACAGATATGAGGGCATGGTGAATGCAGATTACTCTACTCTCTGGGAATTCTGGGACGCTTGGCGAGGCACTAAAAACCACGCATGGAGTGGTGGCCCTCTTGTTATTATGAGTAAGCATTTTGCAGGGATTACTCCACTTGAATCGGGCTATGAAAAGGTTAAAATTGACCCTCAATACACTCTGTCCGACAGCATGAACTGTACCGTTCCGAGCATAAAAGGGTTAATCACTCTGGATTATGAAAAAACATCCGAGAATTACATTATCAACCTTACTGTCCCGGAAGGTATTAATGCTGTTTTATATGCGCCAACCGGTGCTATGGTAAATGTCATTACAAAAGAAGCTTCCCAAAATGGTGAAGCCACTAATGTAGAAGTTGTGTATAAATAAATCTGAATTCATAAAATAACAAAAAGCAACAGTATTTTTGCTGTTGCTTTTTACTTTACAATGGTGATATAATTAGTTGATTCTGAATTTAAAAGGTTATAATCGATGATTATTTTAATTACAGGTGCGTCGCACACAGGAAAAACTTTGCTTGCTCAAAAACTACTTGAAAAATATAAATTTCCTTATCTTTCAATCGACCACCTGAAAATGGGGTTAATTCGCAGTGGCAACACAGAGCTTACACCATTAAGTGACGATGCTGAATTGACAGACTATTTGTGGCCAATTATCCGTGAAATAATTAAAACTGCTATTGAAAACAGACAAAATTTAATTGTTGAAGGATGCTATATTCCTTTTGATTGGGCAATTAGCTTTGAAGAAAAATATCGTGATAACATCAAATACTATTGTCTTGTAATGAGTGAAGAATATATACGAAATCATTTTGATGATATGAAAAATTATGCGAATGTCATAGAAAACCGCTTAGATAATTCGGATTTCACAATGGAAAGTGCAATAAATGACAACGCAGAAATTTTGACACTTGCAGAAAGACATAATGCAGATTATATACTCATTGACGATAAATACGAAATTGATATATAAGTAAAAACATAAAGGGAATGAGCATAATGAACGAATTTGAAAATTACAAAGCTGAAGTTCAAGAAAAATGGTGTAATACCGACGCATACAAGGAATATGCTGACAAGACAAAAAACTATTCAAAGAACAACTGGCAGAATATGACTGACGGACTCAATGATATTCTTGCAGAATTCTCGGTTTGTATGAAAAACGGTAACGAGCCGGACTCCGACGATACACAAAGCCTTGTTAAGTTGTTGCAGAATCATATAACAGATACCTGCTACACCTGTACAAAAGAAATTCTTGCAGGGCTTGGTCAGATGTATGTGTATGATGAACGATTCAAAAACAACATTGATAAAAATGGTGACGGCACTGCAGAATTTATCAGTAACGCAGTCGCAATTTATTGCACAAAATAAAAAAATTAGCAACAGTTTTTACGCTGTTGCTTTTTTTATAGTTTTATATTTGTTTCTATAGCAACGGAGAAAACCCCTCAGTCACCTTACAGTGACAGTTCCCCTTTCAGGGGAGCCAAGGGAAATCGCCATACCATTCGAAAAACCATCTTTTTGAGCAGATTTTTCGTTAGACAAGGCGTGACATCGAAGGAATATGCGGACATTTCGAGATGGCACAACGCAGTATTACGGAAAATATGCCAAAAAGATTAGAATAAGCCGTCGATTTTGCCGTCAGAATCAACATCAATTTTATATGCTGCAGGAACCTTTGGAAGTCCCGGCA
>JAZSOM010000038.1:0-46536 GCA_045536955.1 Acutalibacteraceae bacterium | reverse complement strand
TAGTAAGACCCCTCATGGACTATGAGGTTGATAGGCTGCATGTGTAAGCATAGTGATATGTTCAGCTAGGCAGTACTAATAGGTCGAGGGCTTGAACCATTTTTCTCACTTTGGTATTCAGGTTTTTCTTCTCCATCTCACTTTACCTTCTGCTTTGTTCGGTTTTTAGGGTACAATCCTAAAGAGCTGTATCGTTTGATACGGCTCTTTTTGTTTTGATTTCGTTCTGTTGAAAGTTTCTTCATTATTTATGTTCGGTTGTTTTTTAGCACTGCTGCTCTCTGCTTACCCTCTATGTTCCAAATGGTATGATATGACTGCGGTGTTAAACTGTGTATTTTTTCGATTATCTGTCACGCTCGCCATTATAAGCTCCATCGACAACATAGTTATAGTGCTTTTTGTGCTGTTACGGAAGCATAATGAATATCTCGTAGTATTATTAATCTCACTTAATGTCAAATTGCATTTGCAATAAGGCATAATATGTAAAAATATTTTGTTTTGCGGCTTTGATTTATGCAATTCTCTATTGATAAATTATTATCAATTATGTATAATATATCGTGAGATTGAATGGCTCAGAAATCAGAAAGGAGACTTATCAAATGAACTATTCACATGAAGTGGAAAAAATGTGTATCGTGGCTAAAGGCCCGCATCACGGTCCCGCTCCGATCCCCGAAGAGGGCAAGTGGGTTAAGGCTTATGAAATTAAGGACATCTCCGGTTTCTCACACGGTGTTGGCTGGTGTGCTCCTCAGCAGGGTACTTGTAAGATTTCTCTTAACATCAAAGAGGGTATCGTAGAAGAGGCTCTTGTTGAAACAATCGGTTGCTCCGGTATGACTCACTCCGCAGCTATGGCTGCTGAGATTCTCCCCGGCAAGACACTCCTTGAGTGCCTTAACACAGACCTTGTCTGTGACGCTATCAACGTTGCAATGCGTGAGATCTTCCTTCAGCTCGTCTACGGCAGAACTCAGTCCGCATTCTCAGAGGATGGTCTTACAATCGGCGCAGGTCTTGAGGACCTCGGTAAGGGCCTTCGTTCACAGGTTGGTACAATGTTCTCTACAAAGGCTAAGGGTGTTCGTTACCTCGAAATGGCTGAAGGTTACGTTACACGTATGGCTCTCGACGAGAACGATCAGGTTATCGGCTACGAGTTTGTAAAGCTCGGCAAGATGCTCGAGGATATCCGTCACGGTGCAGACCCCGCAGAAGCATACAAGAACAATATGGGCAGCTACGGCAGATTTGCAGATGCTGCTAAATATATTGACCCCAGAGAAGAATAAGGAGGAGGGAGAACAATGGCTGTTACATTTGAAGGTAAAGAAAGAAGAATGGAAAAAATCGAGGCTTGCCTTGCTCAGTACGGCATCGAGAGCCTTGAAGCTGCCAGAGACCTCTGCCTCTCCAGAGGCATCGATGTCGAAGCTATCGTTAAGGGCACACAGCCCATCGCTTTCGACAACGCTGTCTGGGCATACACTCTCGGCGTAGCTATTGCCCTTGCACAGGGCATTGAGAATGCTGCTGATGCTTCCGCTGCTATCGGCGTAGGTCTCCAGGCATTCTGCATCCCCGGTTCAGTTGCTGAAAACCGTAAGGTTGGTCTCGGTCACGGTAACCTCGGCGCAATGCTCCTCAAGGACGAAACAAAGTGCTTCGCATTCCTTGCTGGTCATGAGTCATTCGCTGCTGCTGAAGGCGCTATCAAAATCGCTCTCACAGCTAATAAGGTTCGTACAGAGCCTCTTCGCGTTATCCTTAACGGTCTCGGCAAGGATGCCGCAATGATCATCTCACGTATCAACGGCTTCACATACGTTGAGACTGAGTACGATTTCTACAAGGACGAGCTTACAGTTGTTAACACAACTCCTTACTCAACAGGTGACCGTGCTCTTGTCCGTTGCTTCGGCGCTAACGACGTTCTTGAAGGCGTTGCAATTATGAAGCACGAGGGTGTTGACGTTTCTATCACAGGTAACTCAACCAACCCCACACGTTTCCAGCACCTTGTTGCAGGTACCTACAAGAAGTGGGCACTTGAGAACGGCAAGGAGTACTTCTCTGTTGCTTCCGGCGGCGGTACCGGTAGAACTCTCCATCCCGATAACGTTGCTGCGGGTCCTGCTTCCTATGGTCTTACAGACTCTATGGGCAGAATGCACGGTGACGCTCAGTTTGCAGGTTCATCTTCTGTTCCTGCTCACGTTGAGATGATGGGTCTCATCGGTATGGGCAACAACCCGATGGTTGGTGCTACTGTTGCTTGTGCAGTTGCTGTTGCAGAAAGCTACAAATAATTATTGACTGATTTCAAAAGCTGTTGGGTGGAGCAATCTGCCCGACGGCTTACAGTGTTATTAAGGGGATATTAAATTAAAATGAAAAAAACATTTCTTAAAGTAATTTCACTTGTTATGACAGCAGCAATGCTTTTCTCACTCACAGTATCGGCTACTGACGATTTTTCGTCAAAGCCTGACAACACCCTCAAGTTCAACGAGGACGGAAAGTTCCGTATTCTTCAGATTGCTGACACGCAGGACGATATGTTCCCTGCACCCGGCATGATCAAGATGATTGAAACAGCTGTTAGCAAATATGAGCCTGACCTCGTTGTTTTCACAGGCGATAACACAGGTACTCTCGACCTTGCTCTGGATGTTAAGTACACTGTTAAGTCCATCATTGATCCTATCGCTGAACTCGGTGTTCCTTTCACATTTGTTTTCGGTAACCACGATGCTGAAAACGTTTCAAAGGAAACTCACTTTGCAGCATACCGCGAGTTTGATAACTGCCTTGCTTACGATGCAGATCCCGATATCTACGGTATGGGTACACACAACCTCACAATTAAGTCATCCGACGGAACAAAGGTTGCTTACAATCTCTGGATGTTCGATTCCAATATGTACGATGACGTAGAAGGCTACGACTACATACACGAGGATCAGCTTGATTGGTATGTAAATACTTCTAACGCTCTTAAAGAGGCTAACGGAGGCGAGGCTGTTCCCTCTATTGCATTCCAGCACATTGTTCCTTACGAAATTAAGGACTATGTTATTGAAACACCCGAGGCTGACCCCAACGGCTTCACAAGCGTAAACAAAGAAACCGGTGAAAAACACCACTATGCTCTTGATCCTGCATACGCAGAAGCAGGCTCGATTCTTCGTGAGTATCCCTGCCCCAGCCGAATTCACGGTCAGCAGATGAGCAAGTTTGTTCAGCAGGGCGACGTTAACGCTGTTTTCGTAGGTCACGACCACGTTAACGACTATGTTGTTCACACTAAGATGAACGCTGCTGACGGTGCTGCTATCGATATCGTCAACACACCCGGCGCTTCCTTCCAGTCTTATGGCGATGATGAAATGCGCGGTTGCAGAATCATCGACCTCGACGAAAACAATCCCTGGGAGTATGAGACATTCTCTCCCACATTCTACGACGTTGTAGGCGATACAGAGGAAATGAGAGCACTTGCTTATGTTTCCGATAATATTGTATGGTACTATGTATCTTTCATCGTAAGAATTATTCCCTTCTTCGGTGAGACACTTCAGAAGCTCTTCTACGTAGCTATATACAACGCATTCAAATAATTAAAATGAAAGAACGGTGAAAAATAATGGATGCTTTTATGCAGTGGGTCTATGAATTTGACCTCTCCGTTTTTAACGCAGTTTTTACAAATTTATCCAATGACATAATGGATTTCCTTATGTTCTGGATTACTAAGCTTGGAGACGGCGCTATAATGCCTATATTTGCCGTAATTCTTATGCTTTTCAAAAAGACACGCAAGGCAGGTATGACAATGCTTGGCGCACTTGCTGTTATGGTTGTTCTCAATAATTTAATTCTCAAGGAAGTTATTGCCAGAGTAAGACCTTGCTATCTTTTCGATTTTGCTGCACTTGAGGCTAACTTTGCCGAGTTTGAATTAGATGAATACAATCTGATCGAAAAAAAGGTGGCTGATATGGCAAAGAAGTTCCCTGAGCTTGCTGCACAGTGGACACAGGTATACAAATTCCCGGAGATTGAGTATACATTCTTTGGCGATACTGTTTTTGCTCACCATATGCCTCACAGCTGGTCATTCCCGTCCGGTCATACCTCTTCTTCGTTTGCTTTTGCAACAGCAGTTTTTGCAAACAATAAAAAATGGGGTATCGGTGCATATATTCTTGCGGCTGTTATCGGCTTCTCCCGTATCTACCTCGGTGTTCACTATTTCACCGACGTTCTTGCAGGTGCGGTTCTTGGTGTTGTTTACGGCGCTATCGGTGCGTTTGTTATCGGCGCTCTTGTCAAGCTTATCAAGAAGAAAAACAATAAGATTTCCAAACTTTTCTGATTTTTATTTTAATGAAAGGATATTACTGAAATGAATAAACCTGTTCTTATCGAAACATCAGCACGTCACGTTCACGTTTCCCGTAAGGATCTCGACATCCTCTTCGGTGAAGGCTATCAGCTCACCAACAAGAAGGACCTTTCACAGCCCGGTCAGTTCGCTTGTGAAGAGCGTGTTGCAGTTATCGGCCCCAAGGGTAGCTTCCCCGCTGTTTCAATCCTTGGTCCTGAAAGACCTGCAACCCAGGTTGAGATATCCGCTTCAGATGCACGTTCAATCGGTGTTGTTGCTCCCGTTCGCGAGAGTGGCGTTATCGAAGGCAGCGGCGCTTGCAAGCTTGTAGGCCCCAAGGGTGAGGTCGAAATCAGCGAGGGTGTTATCGTTGCGAAGCGCCACATCCACGCAACTCCCGAAGACGGCGAGAAGTACGGCGTACAGGACAAGCAGATTGTTTCCGTTAAGGTTGAATCTGATGGCCGCAGCCTTATTTTCGGCGACGTTGTTGTACGTCTTAATCCCGCTTATGCTCTTGCAATGCACATCGATACAGATGAGTCAAATGCAGGCTTCTGCACACCCGGCATGATGGGCGACATCATCGCTGACTGATTTTAATTGATTTACAGCGGCAATTCCGTTATCGGTTTTGCCGCTGTTTTTCTTTTGGTTTTATCTGTTCGGATTGACAAAATCGACCTATTGATATATAATATAATTATCCTGACACGAGGATTTTTCCGACTGAAAGGTGCAGTTGTTTTTGTGTATTCTAAAGGGTGAATTATACCTGTATGCGATTGAAGCCGCACCTGTATCGGGTGCGGCTTATTTTGTTTTAAGGAGGAGAGCAGATATGGATACAAGAGTTGCCGTAATGGGTATTATTGTCGAAAATAAAGATAGTGTTGAGCAGCTCAATTCTCTGCTTCACGAATACGGCGATATTATTATCGGCAGAATGGGCATACCGTATAAAGAGAGGGGAATCAGCATCGTCAGTATTGCCGTAGATGCTGCGCAGGATACAATTTCAGCCCTCTCGGGTAAAATTGGCAAGCTTGACGGAATAAGTGTCAAAACTGCCTATTCAAACGTGATAAGCTATGAATGATAATGTAATTGAACTTGCAAAAAAGCTGATAGAAAACCGTACACTGACTGAAGAAGAATATGTTTATATCATTGCTCACCGCAGCCGCGAATCGGAATTGCTTCTCCGTCAGGCGGCAGACAGTGTGCGTCGTGAATACTACGGCACCGACGTTTATATACGCGGTCTGATAGAAATCAGCAATATATGTAAAAATAACTGTTTATACTGCGGAATAAGGGCAGGCAACAGAAACTGTCAGCGGTACAGACTTACCACGCGACAGATTTTCGATTGTTGCGCCGCCGGATATGACCTTGGCTTTCGCACTTTTGTGCTTCAGGGCGGTGAGGATGCTTTCTTTACCGATGAGGTGATGTGCGAAATTATCGGTAAAATCAAACGAAGCTATCCTGATTGTGCTGTTACGCTTTCACTTGGTGAAAGAAGCAAATCAAGCTACAAGAAGCTTTTTGATGCCGGTGCGGACAGGTATCTTCTTCGCCACGAAACGGCGGACGATGTGCATTATTCGCGCCTTCATCCGTCGGATATGACGCTTGAAAGCCGTATGGATTGCCTTGAAAGTCTGAAGGAAATTGGCTATCAGGTCGGTTGCGGTTTTATGGTCGGCTCACCTTATCAGACCGATGAAACTCTGGCAAAAGACTTGAACTTCATCGAGCGCTTTCAGCCTGATATGTGCGGAATAGGTCCGTTTATTCCTCATTCGGATACCCCATTTGCAAACTTTGAGCAAGGCTCGCTTGAGCTTACTTGTTATCTGCTGAGTATCGTAAGGCTGATTTGCCCTCGCGTGCTTCTTCCCGCAACTACGGCTCTCGGTACAATTGACCCCGAAGGCAGGGAAAAGGGGATAATTTCAGGTGCGAACGTCGTTATGCCTAACCTTTCTCCCGAGGATGTAAGGGGGAAATATTCGCTCTATAACGGTAAGCTTTCGTCCGGCGTCGAAGCGGCAACAAACAAAGCTCAGCTTGTTGAGCGGATGGAAAAAATCGGATACAGAGTTGTCACCGCGCGCGGTGATGTCATTAAATAAACAATCTCATTTATATACCGAAAGAAGGAAACGAAATGGCTAAATTTGATCCCAAATCACTTAAAGCAGAGGAATTTATCAACCACGAAGAGATTCTTGCAACGCTCGAATATGCTGAGCAGAACAAACACAACGTTGAGCTTATTGACGAAATTCTTGAGAAGGCTCGTCCTAAAAAAACTGCGGACGGCACAGTATGCTCAGGCCTGACTCACAGAGAGGCAAGCGTGCTTCTTGCTTGTGATATACCCGAAAAAATCGAAAAAATCTACGAAATTGCAAGGGAGATAAAGCTGGCTTTCTACGGCAACCGTATTGTTATGTTTGCTCCGCTTTATCTTTCAAACTATTGTGTTAACGGCTGTGTCTATTGCCCCTATCACCTTAAGAACAAGCACATTACACGCAAAAAGCTTACGCAGGAAGAAGTAAGAAACGAGGTTATTGCACTTCAGGATATGGGCCATAAGCGCCTTGCAATTGAGGCGGGTGAAGACCCTGTTCACAACCCGATTGAATACATACTTGAATGCATCAAAACCATATATTCAATAAATCACAAAAACGGTGCAATCCGCAGAGTAAACGTCAATATTGCCGCTACAACGGTCGAAAATTATCGCAAGCTCAAAGAAGCGGGTATCGGCACATATATTCTCTTCCAGGAGACTTATCATAAGGAGAGTTATCTCAAGCTTCATCCAACCGGTCCAAAGCACGATTATGATTATCACACTGAGGCTATGGACAGAGCTATGGAGGGTGGCATAGACGATGTTGGTCTCGGTGTGCTTTTCGGCCTCGAGCTTTATAAGTATGAGTTTGCAGGACTCCTTATGCACGCGGAACATCTTGAGGCTGTGCACGGCGTAGGTCCGCATACAATCAGCGTGCCCAGAATCAAGAGGGCTGACGATATTGACCCGACTGTTTTTGATAACTCAATTCCCGATGCGATGTTTGAGAAGATTATTGCCTGCATCCGTCTTGCAGTGCCTTACACGGGTATGATTATTTCAACGCGTGAATCTCAGGATGTGCGTGAGCGTGTGCTCAACCTCGGTATTTCACAGATAAGCGGTGCATCCCGTACGTCTGTCGGCGGCTATACAGAGGAAGAACGTCCTCACGATTCTGAACAGTTTGACGTTTCAGACCAGCGTACACTTGACGAGGTCGTGCGTTGGCTGATGGAAAACGGACACATTCCGTCTTTCTGCACGGCCTGCTACCGTGAGGGCAGAACGGGTGACAGGTTTATGAGTCTTTGTAAGAACGGACAGATTATCAACTGCTGCCATCCCAACGCTCTGATGACTCTTACCGAGTATCTTGTTGATTACGCAAGCGACGCAACTAAAGAAATCGGTTACAGTATGATAATTGATGAACTTAAAAAGATTCCGAAGGATAAAGTGAGAGATATTGCAACTCAGAATATTTCTGACATCAGAAATTCAAACAGGCGCGATTTCCGATTCTAAAGGAGAGGATTAAATGGGACTTAACAGTGTTGTTTCGGCTGAAAGAGTGCATATCGGCTTTTTCGGATTGCGTAACGCAGGAAAGTCAAGCCTTGTTAATGCTGTTACTGGGCAGGAGCTTGCGCTCGTTTCCGAAGTTAAGGGCACAACAACGGACCCTGTCAGAAAGGCGATGGAGCTGTTGCCGTTGGGCCCGGTCGTTATCATTGATACTCCGGGCATTGATGATGAGGGAGAGCTTGGCTTGATGCGCGTCAAGCGTGCTATGCAGGTGCTTAACTATGCCGATGTTGCCGTGCTTGTTGTTGACGCAACGAAAGGTATGGGTAAGGCGGACAGTGAACTTATTGAGGCGTTTGAAAATAAAAAACTGCCTTACGTTGTGGCATATAATAAGGCTGATTTAATTGATGAAGTATTGCAAGAGACCGAAAATGAGATTTATGTAAGTGCGGCAAGCAAACTGAATATTGAGCGGCTGAAGGAAAAACTTGCATCGGCAGTAAAAACTCACGCGCAATCAAAAAAAATTGTTTCTGATATTATCAAGGCGGGTGATACGGTTGTGCTTGTTACACCGATTGATGAATCTGCACCTAAGGGCAGACTTATTCTGCCTCAGCAGCAGACTATCCGCGATATACTTGATGCTCATGCAACTGCAATTGTTACAAGGGAAACCGAGCTTGAACATACGCTTGCTTCGCTGAGGAATCCGCCTGCACTTGTGATAACCGATTCGCAGGCCTTCGGTACAGTGTCTGAAATTGTGCCACGGGATATTCCGCTTACGTCTTTTTCAATCCTTTTTGCAAGATACAAAGGCAACCTCGACATCCTTGCCAACGGTGCCAAGTATCTTGATAAGCTTGAAGACGGTGATAAAGTGCTGATTTCGGAAGGCTGCACGCACCACCGTCAGTGTAACGATATCGGCACGGTAAAGCTTCCGGAATGGATTAAAAAGCATTCGGGCAAGACACTTGAGTTTGAATTTACCTCTGGCGGTGAATTTCCGCAGGAGCTTTCGCCATATGCACTTGTTGTGCATTGTGGCGGATGTATGCTCAATGAGCGCGAGGTGCAGTACAGACTCCGTCAGGCAGATGATGCAGGTGTGCCGATAACAAATTACGGTACGGCAATAGCATATATGAACGGAATCCTTAACAGGAGCCTGGAAATTTTTAAGTGGAAATAAACAAACTTTATATTTGTTTTTGCGGCATTTTCGTCAATCGGAATGCCGCATTTTTTGTTGTTGCCATTGATAAATGTTAAAATCTGTGTTATAATTTTATGGTATTTGTGGGAATTTGTCTTTATTCAAATAAAAGCAAATAGAGAAAGGAAAAAGAGGAATGAAAAGAATAATTTCAATCATTATGAGCATTGTTATGGTTTTTTCAGTTGTTGCGGTTACCGTTAATGCCGACCAGACAACAGCTCAGAATCCCGGAGAAATTGACGTCAGCTTTATGAACAATCTGACGAATGCGCTCAGCTTTTTCAAGTATGGTATTAAGGACACGAAGGTTTATCTCAGACCTACCGAACGTGAGAACGTAAGCGAATTCTGCATCGATTACACAAATAACGAAGATGCAGCACAAACAACCGGCCTCGGTGCTTACTATAACCACGAGAACGGCGAAGTTTTCGGGTTCAATTACGACAAGGGCGTTTTTGACAGCGGTTTTGCCTACAATGCGTTTTCTCAGCAGTTTTACGCAACAAATGCTTGCTGGCAGCGTCAGTTTGGCTTCACTCCGCTTTACGACCTTATTGCAAAGCTTGCCTTCGACTATACTACAAGACGTTTCTTTTTTGAGTATGACGGCAAGGAGTGGATGATCCAGATTTGGAAGGGTAACTACGTTTTTGATACGTTTGTCGGCGGTGAGATCGGCATATATAACAGGCCCGACGGTCGGTTCGGTATGTTCTACAACTGTGCAAACGATGAGGAAATGATGCCCATTTCAATGAAGGTTTACAGCGATGAGCGCAGCTACGTAGAAAGAGAAGAGTATCTGACGTGGTGGTCAACGGGATTTGTTTTTGCCGAGCCGGTAGAACCCGATTCACTTACGATGGAGGGTACAATTACGTTCCCGAGTGAGGAAATGTGCAGCGCTTTTATAAAGTCGGCAAAGATTAATTTTGACGTGGAGTGCACTCAGAACGGTGCGGTCGCAACGATTATATGGTAAAACAAAAGCAAGGTAGATGTCTACCTTGCTTTTTTGCTTAGTTTGGGTTGCTGTATTTCATTGCTCTTTCGCTGTCGCCGATTCCTTTTGTTGTCGGGTCAACGGTGATGCCTATCTGTGCAAGAATTGCAACAACCATAATAAACAGATTCTGAATTGATTCTTCGGTGATTGAGGGCACGAAGCCTGCTATTGCAAGCACCGAATAAACAAACGAGATTGCCACGGGAATCGTTGCAATCCAGAATGCAGGCTGTTTGAATCTCACTTTCCAGTTTATTTTCAGTTTTAACACCTCCTTCGGTTTATCTGTGATATTGTTCAAGGTCATTAATCCTGTGGTTGATGACCTTTAATTTTTCCGCTTCAACCTCATCGGCTTGCTCGAGTTTGTATACTCTTTCGATAACCTTATTGTGTTGTTCTACCTTTTTTTCCAGCTGTTCAATGCGGTAATTTGTCAGCTTTGAGCTGACGATTATGCCGCCGAACGTGCCCACAAGTGAGCCTGTGAGCGTTAATAACGCCGTAAAAATTTCACTGGGCATTTCATTTTACACCCCCTGCGTAAGCAACAAAGCCTGCCTTTGTTGTGCCTGTTGCAGAGTAGGTGAGCAGGTAACAGCCGTCGACTATTGCAACGCAGGTAGCAGCTTCTCTTGCGTTGAGAGAACCTATGCTGTTTTTATTCGCCTTGCAGTCGGCAATCGTCTGATATACTTTCTCGGTTGTACTGCCGTTTTTCCAGGTTTTTGCCATAAAATCACCTTCTTTGTCGCTGAATTTTTCCCAATTTATAACGCTGTTGGGGTTTATGAGATTCTTGCCGTAGCTCCACGTTTTGGAATTTTGCACTTCGATATGCAGGTGCGCCCCATAGCTGTTGCCTGTGTTGCCCATTCTGCCGAGTATCTGACCGCTTGCGATTCTTTCGCCGACCTTTACGGCAGGTTTATCCGTCAAGTGAGCATAAAGGATGCTGTGGTTGTCGTCAGTGCGGAATACAATGTGGTTACCGTAGCTCTTGCCGCAGGAGTTGATACGTGTAACGGTTCCGCTTGTTGCGGCAACGAGGATCGGGTTTGAATCACATACTCTGTCCACTCCCGTGTGGTAGCCGAGCTTCCAGCGGCCTTTTTTCTTGAAGGCTGTTGTCTGCCTTGATATTGCCTGAAACGGTGAACGGTACATTTATATCACCTCGCCTATCAATGTTAAAAAGTATGCTATGTATAATCCGAATGCTGCCAGAAATGCGTGAATCATATAATCTCTCCTTGTCTGACAGCGAAGTTGCTGCCGTAAAAATGCTCTGTACCGACAAAAAGAATAATCGTTGCGTAACAAAGCGCACTTTCCTTGGATTTTACGTGCTTACGGTGTTGCATTTGTCATACCTCCTCAAGCTTTACGTCAAAGTCAAAACTCCAGGTCGTGTTCGGATTGTTTGAGCCGAAAGCACCGCCGCAAATTGTCTGTGACGGGTCGGCTGTTTCAACAACGATTTTTGTGCCCACGTCAATGTTGCGGAGCGGTGTGCTGACGCTTTTGTAACCGTTTATCTTACCGATTGCAATTGTAAGATCGCCTGAATTTTCGTCAGTCGCAGAGTTGGAATTTACTTTCAAAACCGTGAGTGTCAGCCTGTAACATTTTGTGGTGTCTACCGTTGTCAGCGGTGTGTTCGACATAACATTGTTGATACCTGTGCTTTGACCTTGCGACGTGCCGAAAAAAAGTTGATACACCGCATTAGGCCCCATAAATCCTGCGGACGTGTGCTTGAGTGTTAGGGTGCTTTTGCCCTGCCATACGCTCTCAATCTTATAGCCGGAGCGGTATCTCAACCTGTACCCATCAAGATAATCAACGGCGCTTTTTGCAAGCTGCTGCATCATCATTCTTCTTCTGCTCATTCGTTCACCTCTACCGCACACCAAAGACCGATGTTGTCCAAGATGCTTACCTCGTAACGCTTATGGGTTTCAACCGTCAGCTCGTTTGCCCATTTGATGCTGTCGGGCAAAATTAAAACTGTCGGTGTTGCGCCGCTTATGAAAGAGAACATATATTCATTTCTTTTGCTTTTGTCACCCTCTGCGAGTGCGATTGTAAGTGTCTCGCATTCACCAAAGCTGTAATCGGTGTCAGGGGAAATTATTGCGGTGCTTTCTGTCATCTCAATGCGGTTTGCAGGAATATCTTTTGCCGTGATAAATCCGCTGTCATTCTCAAGACTACTTATCTTTGTAGGAATTTCAACAGCCCCAATCCACTCTCCACCCTGATATTTCATAAGGCGGTATTCGGTGTGAAAAAGGTATCCGTTATTGTGAACTTCGTTACAATACTCTTCATCAACCTGCGGTAACAGGAAGTAGTTCGGCAATTCTTCAATTCCGTAATACTTAGTAGTTGTGCCGTTGATGTCAAGTTCTGCGCTGTCCAAAAAACCGTTGATAAAAACAGCGCCGAAGTAATACGAATCGTTCTCCGAAAAGTAACAGGATAAATTGAGCACGCTGTTTTCTTGGTCTCTTACCGGTTCGATCGTAAAATTGCTGCCGCCATTACCACTGAAGCCGATTTGAGCATAAGCGGCATAATTCGGGTCGGATATTTCCGAAGGCTGCCTGAATTTTTCCCAATCAATGTAGATTTTCTTTCCGCTGTCTGCGAGTGTGAGAGTGTTTTGCGGTGCCAAAAGGAACAGGTCACCCTCTTTGGCCACTTTCGGCAATTCGTATCCGTACCCTATGCTGACGTCAACTGTTGCGGCAGAAGTGTATTCGTACCATCCGTTGCGGTAAACCATCAGTTTGATAGGGGCATAGAAAACGTCACCGTTGATATTGTAGTGCTCGCTTTCAAGGCTTGAGAAGACAGGAAGCGTAAAACTTGTTGGTGCTTTGGTGAAATAAGTGGTTGTTTGACCTTTGATGTAAGATGAACTTTCTTCATCAAACACTCCACCGATGAAAGTAATGTACCATTGTTCGTTGCTTTTTGTATATTCAAAAACTGTATTGTAGCCACCATCGCCGTTATCCCACGATGTTGCATAAATATATCCGACCTCTGATCCGTCTGCATCAAAGAAAGTGATTGTAAACTCTGTAAAATCTTCTTCTGCAAAGGTTTTGTTGAAAACATCCCAGTCTACGTAAATCAGCTTGCCGCTGTCTGCAACGGTAGGTACGTTGGCAGGGGAGTAGATGCAGATTTCACCATCGTTTGCGGTCTCAGGCAGATCGTGATAAACATCAAGCGTTCCTATCATTGATTCTGTAAGGCTGTCAAGCAGCTGTTTGTTGCCGTGTATGTGTCTTGCGGCGGTGTTGGCGGCAATCTCATCCGCCATTTCGTCGCTGAATTTTCCGTCTTCGCCCTTGTCACCCTTGTCGCCTTTATCACCTTTTTCACCCTTGATGTTGACCGGCGGTGGGTTTTCCAATCCGGCATCGTTGCTCCAACTGAGTGTGCCGTCTTCACTTACGTGTGGCATAATGACGGGGCCGTTGAGTTCGCCGTTTTCGTATGCATCGTTGATTTTGTCACACAGCTCTTCCGCTTCGTCAATTGTCAGATTAAGCTGTGCAAGCGCTGTGTGGATAAGTGCGGTGAATCCGCGTGCTTCTTCGGCAAACATTTCATCTTCACCGCTGATTGACGGTTCAAATAAAACCCTGAACACGGGTGATTTTATGATTTCGGTTACCTCATTTGTGTCGGTTACACAGTGTGCAAGCACCTGCACATCAAGTGAGCCGAAACAGGTCAAGGCTTCGGGTAAGCGATAGCTTAAAGTGTTTTTGCTTATATCAGAACTCGGAATCATATCACTTGTCATTACACAGTTCGGTGGGTTTTTAAGTGCGGCGCCCGGCTTGAAGCGGAGCGTATAATAGCTGATGCCGTTGTTTATAAGTTCACTGTTCAGCAGAATGTCGAGCTCGGTTGCACGGTGCTCACCAACGTAATCTGTTGTATCGGCAACACTGACTGTTCCGTCGTTATTAATGTGTATATTGCACTTTCTCATCAGGCAATTTTGTCCTCCTGTGTGTTGTAGTATTTTTCAAGCCTGCCTCTGATTTCGAGCAGTTCACGACGTTGCCTGTATAAAGCCGCAATGTTTGAATTGAGTTTGGATATTAATGAATTGCGGTGTCCTTCCTTTGCTCTTTTGAGTGCTGCGCGGCAGTCAGCAATCGAAGCTTCAATCTGCTTGATGCTGTCCGTGTATTCGTCATTCATAACTTTATAATCGTTAATTATCATTACATGCATCCTTTCTTTAGAAGTTATGGACCGTAGTCCTGCGTTTTGTACTCCTCACAGTTTATAATGTGCTTTAGAACCAATCTGATTTTTTTCTCAGCGCGTTTAATTGCCGCGTGTACGTTGGAATATGAAGTGTTCATTTCGCGAGCGATGTTTGTTATGCTGTACCCTTCAAAAAAGTGCAATGTGATTGCTGACCTTTCTGCTTCGCTCAGGTCGTTTTCAATAACCGAATTGACCACGTCGTAAATACTGATTATGCGCACTCCGGGCACTGTGCGGAAGCTCAGATGGTTGTCGGCGCACCAACGGTCGTAAGATATTTTCGACCATTCTGTTGCGATTTCGTCGCCCTCACGTATTGAGGGGTTTGAAGTGGTTCTGTTCATTGTTTCCCTCCGATGTTTTTTGAGCTGTGTGCGGCACGAACCCTACGCACCGTATCAAGCCCTGTTAACATTTTACCGAACAAATGTTCGCCTGTCAAGGCGCAAAAGAAAACAAATTGTTAATGTTTAAGATTGTATTTTCTTCAGGCACAGTGTTGCTTCATAAGTTGCTTTAGCCTGTTCGGTTTCGTAAATATGAAATTGCTGTTTGCTGTGAATGTATATTTTCCTTGACATAGTTTGTAAAAAGGATTAAAATATCTGCATACAAAAGTTATAATGGGAGATGTTATGTTTCTGCTTTCAGTGCGCGGAGACGGCGCTTGCTGTCGGTGATATCCGAGCTGCAGATAGTGCTTTATCTCACTTGCTTACGGTTTTGCCAAAGCTTTTTATGTAATTGTTTTTTAAGGAGTTATCGATAATGAACATTGTTTCCACTGCTTCTGCTCCTGCAGCTATCGGTCCGTATTCACAGGCAATAATAACCGGTAATCTTCTCTTCACTTCCGGTCAGATTCCGATTAATCCTGAAACGGGTGACGTTGTTGAGGGGGGGATTGTTGAGCAAACTGAGCAGATTATGAAAAATCTCGGCGAAGTTCTCAAGGCTGCCGATGCAAGCTTTGAATGTGTTGTGAAGACAACCTGTTTTCTTGCCGAAATTGCTGATTTTGCATCATTCAACGAAGTTTACGGCAGGTACTTTACGTCAAAACCTGCTCGGAGCTGCGTTGCTGTTAAGGACCTTCCAAAAGGTGTCCTTGCTGAGGTTGAGGTTATAGCAGAGCTGTTGCCGAAATCCTAATAATTTTGAGGAGGGTGAATGCTTTGAAAAAAATACTGGCTTTAGTTTTGTGTGCTGTAATCTGTTTTACGTTTACAGCTTGTTTTGCGAGCAGCAGACCGGAAGAAACAACCGCCCCGACAACTGAGGCATCAAAAGAGCTTCCTGTTTCAGGCGTTGAGGGTGCTTATAAATATGATGAATATTCGGACCATATTGTTCTTACAGAGTTCGTCGGTACGAATCCCGAACTTTTCATCCCCGATACAATAAAAGGTAAGCCTGTAACTGAATTCGGTACAATTTTTAAGGGCAATATGAGCATCGTCAGTGTGCGTATCGGCAAGAACTGCACTGAAATTGCTGATAACGCTTTTACGGATTGTTACAGCCTCAGACGTGTTCAGATTGATGCAGGCGTCAAGTCAATCGGTAAGCTTGCGTTTTTCGGCTGTCAGGCTCTCGAGCTTATCTATATTCCCGCTTGTGTCGAGCATATTGAGAACGATGCCTTCAAGTATTGCACAGATATGCGTATTTTCGGTTCAGAAGGTTCAGAGGCAGAACGCTTTGCTTCAAATTATTCCAGCATCTATTTTATGGATATTGATGATATGAACGCTCAGGAAACGACCACGGCTGTTGAAGGAACGACCGAAGAAACAACAACTGAAGCGGTAACGCAAGAAGCTTCTTCCGCAAACTGAAAACCAACAGTGACATTGTCAGAAAAGCCCGGAACATTATTCCGGGCTCTATTTATTTTACTTGAATATAGATGCGATTTAATGTATAATAAAATAAATATGTTTATTTTCAGGAGGTTTATCATATATGAGAGAATTGCTTTATTGGGAAAACCCGCTGATATTTAAAGAGAATAAAGAGGATGCGCACTCCCTTGCCTATCCCTACGATGATTTCAAATCTGCTGTTTACGGTGAAAAACCGCCTTATAAAAAAACGCTCAACGGTACGTGGAAATTCTATTGGCAGCAGGGTGTTGATACCTTGCCAGGTGAATTCAGCAGTACCGAGCTCGATGACAGCGGTTGGGACGATATTGACGTGCCTTCCGTCTGGCAGCTCAGAGGTTACGGCAAAAACGTTTACCTCTGCTCCTTTGTTCCCGGTGCTCTCTCTACTGTAAAAAGCAAGATTCCTCAGATAAACCATGCCAAAAACGAGGTCGGTATCTACCGCCGTCGCTTCACGGTGCCCGATAATTTTGACGGAAGAGAGATTTTTATTCACTTCGGTGCTGTTAAATCAGCTTTCTTCCTCTATATCAACGGTCAGCGTGTCGGATACTCTCAGGGTTCCATGACACCGGCGGAATTCAATATCACCAAATATCTTGTTCCGGGTGAAAATCTTGTCACAGCGGAGGTCTACCGTTACAGCGACGGTACATATCTTGAGGATCAGGATATGTGGTTTTTCAGCGGTATCTACCGCGAGGTTTATATTTTTGCTGAACCCAAGGCAACAATATGGGATTTTTATGCTAAGGCTCAGCTTGATGAAGAATATCGCGACGGTAAGCTTGACGTTGAGATTATGCTTCGAAATTTTGATGAAAATCCCATTGCTGTATATGCTGACGTTCTCTTTATGGAGAACAAAGAAAATCCGAAAGTTATCGGCAGTGAGCAGATAATAATCCAACCGGGCGAGAGCTATTTCAACTACTCTCATACTGTTGAAACACCGAAGCATTGGTCTGCTGAAGAACCTAATCTTTACCGTGTGAGTGTTGTTCTTCGAACCAAGGATGATATTCTTTGCGTAAAGACAACGCGCATAGGTTTCAAGCGTGTTGAAAAGAAGGGTAACGTTCTTTATATCAACGGCAAAAAGGTTCTTATTAAGGGTGTCAACCGCCACGATTACGACCCCGACAACGGTTGGGCAGTTCCCAGGCAAAGATATTATGCCGATCTGACTCTTATGAAGCAAGCAAACATAAACTCAATCCGTACCAGCCACTATCCCAACGATCCTTTCCTCTATGATCTTTGCGATGAAATGGGCTTTTACGTAATGGACGAAGCAGACCTTGAAAGCCACGGTGTGCGCCGCAAAAACTGCCCGGGTGACGACCCGAGGTGGACCGGCGCCTGTATTGACCGTGCTCAGCGTATGGTTCTGCGCGACCGCAACCACGCCTGCATCTGTTTCTGGTCGCTTGGTAACGAGGCGGGTGACGGTGAAAACTTTGCCTATATGCGTAAGGCTATTCTTGCGCTTGACGATACAAGGCTTATTCACTATGAAGGCGAATTTAACTTTGATAAATCTGACTTCATCAGCCGCATGTATCCTGTTGAGAGTTATGTAAAGAAGCTTGCCGAAAAGAAGGAAATAAAGGTCAATGTTGTTGAAAACGTTCTCAATATGCTTGCGGCAGACAGCAAGCCGATTGATCCGAAATTTTATGAAGACAGACCTGTTATATTCTGCGAGTATGCTCACGCAATGGAAAACAGCCTTGGTAACTTCAAGGAATATATCGATGCGTTTAAACAGCATGACCACCTTTGTGGCGGATTTATATGGGACTATGTTGATCAGGCAATACACGTAAACGAAGACGGTGTCGACAAGTGGCTCTACGGCGGTGACTTCCATGAGGGCGCAAGCAGCTACTACTTTTGTGCAAACGGTATCATCGGCGCAGACAGAATACCTCACCCGTCTTATTATGAGGTCAAGAAATGCTATGCCGATGTAACGGCAAGGGAAATTGACAAGACAACAGGCAGATACGAGATTGTTAACGAGCACTGCTTTGTCAACCACAGCAGATATATGCTCGATTGGCAGCTTACCTGCAACGGCGAAATTTTCCACGAGGGTACGTTAGGTACGGTTATGATTGAGCCGCAGAGTTCTCTCGAGGTAACGGTACCCTATGACTATAACGATATGCCTGACGGAGAATGCATACTCACATTCTCCTGGAAGCTCAACGATGAGTATTCGTGGGGCAACAGGGGCTTTGAGATGACGTTTGAGCAGTTTGTGCTCAAAGAGGCATCGCTGCCCGCACTACCCGATGGCGATCACGCGCTCGATGTTATTCGCAGCGGCAAGAGCGTTACCGTCAAATCACCGCTTATCAATGCGGATTTCACAAGAGGTGTGCTTACTTCACTTGTAATCGGCGGCAAAGAGATGCTTGAACCCGAGCACGGCATAAAGCCGAATTTCTTCCGTGCGCTGACGGATAATGATGCTGCTTATCTCAACTTTGTACCTCAGATCAAGTTCATTCACCCCAAATATCTCTGGAGAATCACAACAAACGGTTGCCGTGTCAAAAAGGTCAAGGTCATAAGCATCAGCGAAACTGAATGTATTGTTTGCGTAAAGTGGCGCGCACTTCTTGCCGACAATATAATAACAGAATACAAAATCAACTCGAACGGCAGTATTGAGGTCAGACATCAGGCAAAGGGCCTGTTTATGTCAATGCTCAAAACGGGTCTTCGCTTCGGCTGCCCCAATGATATGCGTAACGCCGAGTGGTACGGCAGAGGTCCGCACGAATGTTACTGTGACCGTAAGACGGGCGCTCGTATCGACAGACATTCTGCAGATATTGAGGGCCTTGAGCATCGCTATATGCGTCCGCAGGAAAACGGCACTCGTGTTGACGTGCGCAGCCTCAAACTCACCGATGCGGATGGTAGAGGATTCTGCTACGAGGCGCTTGACGGCGGCAGCTTTGAGTTTAACGTGCGTAATTACAGCCAGGAGAAGCTTGAAAAAGCAAAGCATCTCTATGAGCTTGAAAATGACGACTATATTTCTGTCGGCATTGATGCCTGTTCATGCGGTGTTGGCGGTGATATGCCGGGTTATGCTTGCCTTCGTGAGCCTTATATTCTCCACGCCGGCAAAACTTACAGCTTCGGGTTCAGAATTACAGCTGTTAAATAAGAAGGTAACTTTAAAATGGTAATAGATTTTCATACTCATATTTTCCCTGACGCGCTCGCTCCGAGAGCGCGTCAGGCTTTAATGGATAACACTGCGCTTTTCGGTAATTTCTACGAAGCACTTACAGAAATGACGCGCGACAGTCTGCTTGAACATATGGACGAGTGGGGCGTTGACGTGAGTGTTATTCAGCCTGTTATCACAAAACCGTCACAGACCATTACGTCAAATGTTTGGGCGGCAGAAGCGGCAGGGGAGCGGATAGTTGCCTTTGGCGGAATCCATCCCGATACGGATGATTATAAGCGCGATATCGATCTTGTTGCCTCACTCGGTCTTAAAGGTATCAAGCTCCATGCAGAATATCAGTGCTTTTATCCCGATGAGCCGCGTATGCTCAGAATTTACGATTATGCTTTCTCAAAAGGTCTTATCATTTTGCACCACGCAGGCTTTGACCCGGGTAAGCCTTCTCCGTTTAATTCAACTCCGGAGCGCTTTGCAAAAATGCTCGATGAGGTAAGCGGCGGCACGTTTGTGCTTGCCCATCTCGGCGGTCATGCCATGTGGGATGATGTTGAACGTTACCTTGTTGGCAGAGACGTCTGTTTTGATACAGCAATGGGTTTTGAATGTTTTGAATCAGAGCAGTTTTTACGCATTGTTAAAAACCACGGCGCCGACAGAATTCTCTTTGGCACGGATTCTCCGTGGAGCGATGCTTCAAGGGAGCTTGCTGTTTTGCGCTCGCTTGCGCTTTCCGATGAAGAAAAACAGATGATTCTCAGCGGCAACGCCAAAAGATTGCTGAAAATATAAATTTGGATGTGATTCTATGAAGAGCATAAAGCGGATATGCGTTTTGCTGTGTCTTTCTCTTTCAGCTTCCTGCTTCAGTATGCCTTCGCAGGCGGTTGAAGCGTCAGCGCAGCAACAGATGCCGTATTTCTTTGAGGAGACGATGGGTACGCTTGTCAATGTCTTTGCGAAGTTTTTCAATAAGCTTACAAAGACGGATGAAACAAATATTCCTTCTGCACCTCAAGCAAATCATTCGTGGCAGGAGTATTCGGACGACAGCTTCGTTACTGAGCCTGAACAGATTCTTTCCGCACAAACCTGGGTTGCAGTTGAGGTTGCGTTTGAAAGCGAAAAGACTTATGCCAATCCTTTTAACGACGTTGATATAGAACTGCTCCTTTGCGGTAACGGCAGGCTTTACACAGTGCCGGGTTTCTGGGACGGAGGTAACGTGTGGAAGGTGCGCTTTGTCTGCCCGTCTGAAGGTGAGTGGTATTTCAAAACTGTCTGTACGGACGAAAGCAATTCCGCGCTTCACAACCGTACGGGTAAGGTGAACTGTGTCAAATACACGGGCGAGCACGATATTTACGCTCATGGCTTTGTTACCTGTGCCTACGGCGAAAAATATTTCACTTATGATGACGGTACGCCATTTTTTTACCTTGGCGATACACATTGGAGTTTGGGTGACGAAACTGTTGATATGGTGAGCACCATTTGCGAAAAGCGTCTTGCACAGGGATTCAGCGTTATGCAGAGTGAGCCCATCGGTGCCAGTTTCGATTTTACAAACGGTATCACGCAGGACGATATGGAAGGCTTTGCGGATTATGACGAAAAATTCAGAATTATTGCCGAAAACGGATTCGTTCACGCTAATGCACAGTTCTTCTTTCCTGCCTATATGGAGCCGCTTATTGCAAATAACGGCGGCTATTCGGACAAAACAGTGACAGGTACGTTTAACGGAGAAACCGTTGAGATGCGCGATTTTGCCGACAGCACAAAGGCCTATCTTGAAAAAGTTTCGCGCTATTGGGTTGCACGCTACGGTGCATACCCCGTTATATGGACGTTGGGTCAGGAAACTGACAATGATTTTTATTGGAATGAATCCACCCATCCTGATTGGAACTTTGCAAACAATCCCTATAAACTTGTTGCACAGTATATTGCAAAGTATGATCCTTACGATCATCCGCTTTCGGCACATCAGGAAAACGCGGGCGGCACAAGTGCTTACGGTAACGGTGAAAACGCTTCCGACGAATGCAAGGTTTACAACAAGGGTTCGGTGCCCTCCTGCTTCAGAGATGTGCCCGAACATAATTTCTATGCGGCTCAGTGGCACACCGGAAAAACTTCACAGAGCAATTTTAACCTGGAAAAGGATTATTGGTATAATTCTCAGGGCAAGCCCGTCATAAATTATGAGGGACAGTATTGCTACCTGTGGACAAAAAATTTCGGCTCAAGAATGCAGGGGTGGTCAGCATATCTCAACGGTATGTATGGCTACGGCTGGGGCGCTCACGATACGTGGAGTTACCTCAATATTTTTGATGAAGAAAATGACAGCAGTGACGGTGTTGACACAATAACAAGCGAGGAGAAAATTAACGCAACCTGGCAGGATACCCTGGAATATCCGAGTGCTTATCAGGTTGGATATATGAGAAATCTGCTTGAAGAAACAGAGTGGTACAACTTCATTCCGAGGTTTGACAACAGGGCTTATTTTGTGCCGTCGCTTAACGTTTACTATGTTTATGCAAGCAACTCAGATAATACGGAAATAATGGTTTACTTCTATTCGTTTACGGATAAGTCGGTTGCTCAAAAAGCAAACACACGTGGCAAGGGCGGCATTAAGACGGGCACTGTCGGCAATCTTGAACCTAACACCGAATACGTTTGCTGCTGGTTTGACCCGATTACGGGTGAACGTTACCCTGAAACGCGCTTTATTTCAAATTCGTACGGCACACATTATCTTGGGGAGAAGCCCAAGGCAACAGATATGGCAATTCTTATCCGAAAAGCCAATTAACAGAGGTGATTATCCTGTCACAGGAAAAGCGCTGCCCGCTTGCAAAAAAATGCGGCGGATGTCAGCTTCAAAATATGGATTATCAGCGCCAGCTCAGATTCAAGCAGGCAAGCGTTGAAAAACTGCTCGGCAAATTCGGCAGAGTCGGCAAAATTGTCGGCATGGAAAACCCTTATCATTACCGCTGCAAGGTTCAGGCAGCTTTCGGTACCACGAGGGGCGGCAAGATAATTTCCGGCGTCTATCAGAGCAGCAGCCACCGCATCGTAAACGTGGACAGCTGTATGATTGAGGATGAAAAAGCAGACGAGATTATTGTCACAATCCGCTCCCTGCTCCCTAAATTCAGGCTACGCCCTTATAACGAAGATACGGGCGTCGGCTTTTTGCGCCATGTGCTGATCAGGAAGGGCTATAACAGCGGTCAGATTCTCGTCGTCCTCGTTACGTCAAGCTCTGTTTTTCCGTCAAAGAATAACTTTGTCGGGGCACTGCTTAAAGCGCATCCCGAAATTACAACGGTTGTGCAGAATATAAACTCCAAGCATACAAATCTTGTGCTCGGTGATATCAACAAAACAATTTACGGCAACGGTTATATTGAAGACAGCCTGTGCGGCTGTGCCTTCCGAATTTCGCCTCAGTCATTTTATCAGATTAATCCTGCGCAGACTGAGCGGCTTTATTCTCTTGCCGTGGAATATGCACAGCTTACGGGTAAAGAAAGGGTAATAGATGCTTACTGCGGTACAGGCACAATAGGCATAATCGCCGCAAAGCAGGCAGGTGAAGTTATCGGCGCGGAGCTGAATGCTTCTGCCGTGCGTGATGCAAAATCGAATGCCGCACGTAATAATGCCGAAAATATACGTTTTATCTGTGCCGATGCGGGTGAGTTTATGCGTGATATGGCTCAGGCAGGTGAGAAAGCGGACGTTGTTTTTATGGATCCTCCGAGAGCGGGCAGTGACAAGCGCTTCCTTTCAAGTGTTGTTACGCTTAATCCGGAAACAGTTGTGTATATTTCCTGTAACCCCGAAACTCTTGAACGTGACCTGCGCTACATTGTCGCACACGGCTACGAGGTGAAAAAGATGCGCCCTGTCGATATGTTCCCTTTTACTCATCATATAGAGACCGTCGTGCAGTTGATGCGCAAATAATCCGATAAAAAAAGCTCGTAATCTGTGTAATGATTACGAGCTTTTTAAAATATATCAGTTTTTAAGACTCTGTACGGGTGCGGGGATTCTTCCGCCGCGGGAAATGAATTTTGCGGGGGAAATCATATTGACGTCCATAACCGGACCGCCGCCGAGAAGACCGCCGAAATCAAGTTCATCACCTACGGTTTTGCCGATTGCCGGGATAACACGCACGGCAGTAGTTTTGCTGTTAATCATACCGATTGCAGCTTCATCGGCAATAATCGCGGCAATAACCTCGGCAGGGGTATCACCGGGTATGTTAATCATATCGAGGCCGACGGAGCAAACAGCCGTCATAGCTTCCAGCCTTTCGAGGCTGAGGGCGCCGCTTCGTGCCGCATCGATCATACCGGCATCTTCCGTAACGGGGATGAATGCGCCTGAAAGACCGCCTACGTGAGATGATGCCATTATGCCGCCCTTTTTGACAGCGTCGTTAAGCAGGGCAAGTGCTGCTGTTGTGCCGTGACAGCCGCACTGCTCAAGGCCCATTTCTTCGAGAATGTGGGCAACAGAGTCGCCGACAGCGGGCGTGGGAGCAAGCGAAAGGTCTACAATACCGAAGGGTACGTTAAGTCTGCGCGAAGCTTCACGAGCTACAAGTTGACCGACACGTGTGATTTTAAAAGCAGTCTTTTTAACAACGTCGGCAACATCTGTAAGGCTGCCGTTCGGAATCTTTTTGAGTGCCGAACTGACAACACCGGGGCCGGAAACACCTACGTTGATTACGCAGTCGGGCTCGCCTGCGCCGTGGAAGGCACCTGCCATAAAGGGGTTATCCTCGGGGGCGTTGCAGAAAACCACGAGCTTTGCGGGGCCGATACAGCCCTTGTCTGCAGTTGCTTTGGCTGCATTAACCACGGTCTGACCCATAAGGGCAACTGCATCCATATTGATGCCCGCTTTGGTTGAGCCTATGTTTACGCTTGAGCAGATATGTTCCGTGGTTGCAAGTGCCTCGGGAATGCTGCGGATAAGTGCCTCGTCACCTGCGGCAAAACCCTTCTGTACGAGTGCAGAGTATCCGCCTATAAAATTTACACCGACCGACTGAGCTGCGCGCTCAAGAGTTTTTGCATATTCAACAGGGTTGCCGCCGGAACAAGCGGAAATCATAGCAATCGGTGTAACGGAAATGCGTTTGTTTATGATCGGT
This sequence comes from Acutalibacteraceae bacterium, assembly GCA_045536955.1. GTDB lineage: Bacteria > Bacillota > Clostridia > Oscillospirales > Acutalibacteraceae > UBA8612. Next base: position 21,673 of record JAZSOM010000038.1, on the reverse strand, counting down.
ATGCCGTACTCTTTTTCTATCTGCTCACCTGTGTTTACAAGCTTTTCTGCTTTGCGTGCGATTTTGTCGTAGATTTTGTCGCAGCTGCGCTTTATGGAGCTGTCACAGCAGTCAAGCAGGGAAATGCCCATTGTAATTGTGCGTATGTCGAGGTGTTCTTCCTCAATCATCGCAATCGTTTCAAGTATATCGCCTGTGTTCATCATAGCTTATTTTCCGCCTTTTCAGATTCTGTGCATTGAGTTGAAAATATCCTCGTGCATTACGTGAATTTTCAGGTTTCTCTCTTCACCGTATGCCTTGAGCTTGTCGGAAAATTCGGTGAATTCAAGCTGCATTGCGACGGTGTCAACAAGCATAATCATACAGAACATATCCTGAAGAATTGTCTGTGAAACGTCAACAACGTTAACGTCGTGCTCTGCGCAGAAGGTTGAAACTTTTGCGAGGATTCCGACTGTGTCCTTGCCGATAACGGTAATTACTGCTCTCATTTTATGTACCTCCGTTTTGTTGCTGTTTTTAATTCTACCACATAGAAAACAATAAAACAATATCCTTAAAACCTAACTTGAATCCGTTTTGGTTGAAATTTTTGTGCGGTGTGATATAATCGGAGTGAATGTCGGGTTTTGTTGTTCGGAATTTTGTGTTAGGAGGATGCGGATTTGAAAAAAACAAGGCTTGTTTTGGCTCTTGTTGCTCTCGCTTCTGCTGTTGCGGTATGTGCGGCAGGAATCGTAGGGTATCTGTTTTTGGACAGCCTTCTCCCCAAGGCAAAGCCTTTGGAGCTTCCTGAGACGGACGCTGTTGTGTCTGCTTCTGTTTCGAAGCAAAGCGGCGAAACGGTTGTGCTTGATTCTGTCGGCCTTTCAGAGGTTGCGGAATTTATTTCCGCTTCACGCCCCACAAGAAAAATGAGCGTTAACGATTATCCCACGGCGGAAGAATATTACACCGTGACGGTTGCTTCGGTACAGCGCGAGTACCGCTTCTTCGTCTATGAGGAGAATCGGTTTGTTTACGTCGAGCTTCCATACGAGGGTATTTACAGGTCTGACAGCAGATTTCTCGATGTGCTCTCCTCTTATTTGAATAAAAAAACGAACTCCTCCGTCGGCAGCTGAGCCGTCAGAGGAGTATTTTTATGCTTAGCTGAAGTTGTGCTTAAGGTATTCGGTCAGCTCGGCCCAACAGTTGACGGTGAGATATTCTCCGCTGCCGTCGGTTTTGAACTCTGAGGGTGTATCGGATTTTTCGTCAATAAGAACCGGTGTCATACCAACGCCAAATGCGCCGTCGACGTCGGCATTTCGGTTATCACCGCAGTACCAGCAATCCTCGGCGGGAAGATGCGCATAGTTTGCTGCCGCCGTAAAAATATCTGCACAGGGCTTTGTGAGCAGCAAATCCGCGCTTGTAAGGTAAAATTCCATTTTTTCATTTGGAATCCAGTGCTTGATTGCAAGCTCAAGAGCGTCGCCACTGAGCGCGTTGTTGCTGATTATTGCAGCCCTTATGCCCAACGCGTGTATTGTGTCAAGAAGCTCAGGCACGCCTTTAATAACACTGCGTTCGGAATTGTGCCTGTCAAAGATTTCCTCCTGCATTGCCATTGTTATGTCAAAGCTCAGTCCGGCTTTCATAGTGATATAGCGAAGTGCGGCGGAAATAGGAAAGTCGAGTGTTACTCCTGATGCGGATTTGTGTCCGGAGCCGATTTTTTCGTTATATTCGTCCCAAAGCGCTAGAAGCTCATCGTCCGATGCCTGAGCGGGATTGTTTGCGGAAAGCCGAAGTGCGGCAAGTCCGTTACGGGCAGAAAATCTTCCGCCTCTGAAAAGCGTTCCACCAACGTCGAACATTATCATCTTGGGTTTTCTGTCATACGACATAGAAGTAACCTCCTTAGTATGATGCTTTCAGTATACACTTTGCAATTAATTATGTAAAGCGTTTAGCGGTTCGCAGCCATTTTTTTGTTGATTATATCCGTGCGGTTTGGTATAATTCTCTTAATAATATTTATTTTGAGGTGATGTGGCCGTGACGGATACACTTCTCAACACACCGCTGAACGTCTGTGGTAAGGTTTTACCCAACAGAGTTGTTTTTCAGCCTATGGAAGGCTGCGACGGAACGAAAAACGGTGCGCCGGATGAACTTACGTGCCGAAGGTATTTGCGGTTTGCCCGGAGTGGTGCTGGTATAATATGGTTTGAGGCAACGGCGGTCACGCCTGAGGGCAGGGCTAATCCTAGACAGCTTTACATCAACAGTGAAACCGTTGAGGCTTTCAGGTTGCTTGTCAGCAGAATAAAAAGCACCGCACTCGAAAGCTGCGGCTTTGAGCCGCTTGTTATCGTTCAGCTTACCCACAGCGGCAGATTCAGCAAACCGCACGGTAAGCCTGAACCGATTGTTGCTTACCGTAACGAGCTGTGGGAAAAGGGGAAAGAAGACCAACCATATACCGTTGCAGATGACGGCTATCTTGCTGCTGTTGCCGCGAGCTATGCGAAGGCGGCAGAGCTTGCGCTTGAAGCAGGTTTTGACGGAATCGATGTCAAATGCTGCCACGGTTATCTTTTTAACGAGCTTCTCAGCGCAACCGACAGAAACGGCAGTTACGGCGGCAGCTTTGAAAACAGAACCAAGCTTTATTTTGACTGTATTGATGCTGTCAGAAGCGTTGTCGGTGACAGGCTTATTGTTACAACACGCCTTAATGCGTGCGACTGTTTTCCCTATCCTTACGGATACGGTGTTGATGAAAACGGCAACATCGATCTGACGGAAGCCAAAAAAATTATTGATGTGCTCAGCAAAAAAGGTGTCGAGCTTGTAAATATTACACTGGGAAATCCGTATCTGATTCCTCATATCAATCGTCCTTGTGTAAATTCACCCGAGGATGGCAGTATAGGTCTTGAAAGAATTTACAACGTAACAAAAGCCCTTAAAGAGAGCTTCCCTGACGTAAAAATTGTTTCGTCAGGTCTTACTTACCCTGCCGAGGATGCTGTCAGCTATGCCGAAAAGCTGATCAACGAAAATGTATGTGACCTTGCCGGATTCGGCAGAATGACCTTTGCCTATCCGCAGTTTTTCCGTGATTATGTTTTGACGGGTGAACTTGACAAAAACAAGGTGTGTCTTAAGTGCAGCAAATGCACGGAGCTGATGAGAAACGGCAGCGTTACGGGTTGCCCAATCAGAGACAGCGAGGTTTATATGCCCTATTACAAGAAGTACGTTCTGAATAAATAATTTTTCGGGAGTGAAAAAATTATGGTAGCTGTAATTACGGGCGGCAGCCGAGGTATAGGTCTTGCAACGGCTAAGGAGCTGTTGAGTGAGGGCTATACGGTTGTCCTTACGGCGAGAAAAAAGAGCGCGGAAGTTGCGGCGCTTGAGGAAGAATACGGTGCAAGGGTCTGCTTTGTTTGTTGTGATATTTCAGACGAAGCTGATGTGTGTGCACTAGTTGAAAAGGTCAGGAAAGATTTTGGTAAAACAGACCTTCTTGTCAATAATGCAGGTGTTGCACCTAAAGTCAGAAAGGATATACTTGAAATCACACGTGAGGATTTTGATTACGTTGTCGATATAAACCTGAAGGGCACTTTTTTTGTGACGCAGAGTTTTGTGCCGCTTCTTACGGCTTGTGCCAAGTCAAGAATTGTCAACGTGTCTTCAATGTCGGCATACACCGCAAGCGTAAACCGCGGCGAATACTGCGTTTCCAAAGCAGGCATCTCAATGCTTACAAAGCTTTTCGCCGTTCGACTTGCTGAATTCGGCGTAAGCGTTATCGAGATAAGACCCGGCATTATCGAAACCGATATGACTGCAAAAGTAAAAGAAAAATACGATGCACTTATTGCAGACGGCATTACACCTATAAGACGTATGGGCAAACCCGAAGATATAGGTAAGTGCATTACAAGCATTGCAAAGGGCAATTTTGATTTCTGCACCGGCACGGTAATTGACTGTGACGGCGGTTTTAGTGTGAGAAGCTTATGAGAAAAGTATACGATGCGATAATTATCGGCAGCGGCGCTGCGGCATACAGTGCGGCTGATTGGCTGTTTAAAAAGAATATATCAAACGTTGCAATAATAACGGAAAACAGACTTAGCGGTACGTCACGTAACACCGGCAGCGACAAACAGACCTATTACAAGCTGTCTATGGACGGTAAGCATACCGACAGCCCTTATAAAATGGCAACCGATATATGTGAGGCAGGGTGCACAGACGGAGAAAAGATGTACCTCCAGGCTGTCCACAGCATCCGTTGCTTTTTGCGCCTTTGTGACTATGGCGTGGATTTTCCGACTGATGAGTTCGGCGGATATCCGGGCTACAAGACCGACCACGATAATACCTGCAGAGCAACCTCTGTCGGCCCCCTTACCTCCAAGGTGATGACACAGAAGCTCGAAGAAAAGGTTCTCAATTCAAACGGTACTGCTATTTTTGATAAAAGGCAGGTTGTTGAAATAATAACACGTGGCAATAAAGCGCTTGGTGTTGTTGCGCTCAATACTCAGACGGATTGTTTCGAAATTTTTGCCGCGAAAAACATAATCTGTGCTACGGGCGCTCCCGCTTGTATATATGAAAACTCCGTTTATCCTCATTCGCAGCACGGTATGACCGGTGTTATGATTAATGCAGGTGTAAAGCTTTGTAACTTTACTCAGTGGCAATACGGTATGGCATCCGTCGATTTCCGCTGGAACGTTTCTGGCAGCTTTATGCAGGTTGTGCCGAGGTTTGTAAGCGTTGATGAAAACGGTACGGAGCGTGAATTCCTGGTCGATGTTTTTGCTGACGCTGCGGAAATGTTGAACAGCATATTCCTCAAGGGTTATCAGTGGCCCTTCAGTTTTGAGCGTATCGACGCATCTTCAAGGGTTGATATTGCCGTACATAATGAAATAAGGCAGGGCAGAAAAGTGTATCTTGATTATACGCAAAACCCTGTCGGGTTCGATTTCGGCGTTCTCAACGAGGAGGCAAGAGAATACCTTTTTGCAAATAACGCCGTTGCGGCAACACCGGTTGATCGCCTTGCGCTTCTCAATCCCAAGGCGATAGATGTCTATGCAAGACAAGGTATAGACCTTTACACGTCAAAGCTCAGAATTGCTGTGTGTGCCCAACATAATAACGGTGGTGTTAACACGGATAACAACTATATGACCGATATAGAGGGCCTCTATGCAATAGGAGAGGCGGCAGGTACGTTCGGTCTTGCACGTCCGGGCGGCACAGCGCTTAACGATACTCAGGTCGGCGGCTGGCTTTGTGCTAACCATATTGCTCAAAAAGCTGACGAAGCCTTTTGCAACGATGAGGTTTTTGCCGAGTACGAGTATAAGTACAATGAACTCCTCAAAAACTTCGTAATCGATGCTTTGGTTGATTTTTCCGACGTTCCTCACGGTATGAGCGGCTGTGCAGGTTTTCTGCGTGATGCGGAGGAGTGCACTGATTTGCTTGCAGAGGTTGAATCGATCCTCAGAAACATCCGTTTTGCTCACAGAACAATGAGTGATTACTTTTACGATTACGATATGCTTATCAGTGCAAGAGCGCTTCTTGTCACGATAAAAGGAGAAATGGAAAAAACAGGCAGCCGCGGCGGCGCTGTGTATATCCGTAACGGTAACGCGATGAAAGAAAACAAAGATTACCGCAAATATCTCACCGTAACAAGCGGTGATTCGGTTGAGTTCAAAGAGGTTACGGCAGTGCCCATGTTAAACAAGCCTTTTGAGCGGTATCTGAGCACAATTGATGAAGCAAAGTTTTAATATTACAGGTGGAAAAAATGAGTGCTTTTAAAATAGGTATGACAAGCGTTACCTTCCGCAACAAAAACGCTTGTGAGGTTGTTGAAATCTGCCGCAGGGAAAAGGTGGATTATATCGAATGGGGCTCTGATGTCCATGTCAGGACACGTGAAGATGCCGAAAAGGTAAGACGTCTTTGCGATGAGGCGGGTATTACTGTCAGCTCATATGGCAGCTACTATCGTGTAGGCAGCGGCACTGCGGATGAATGGCGCAAGCTCTGCGAAAACGCGAGCATCATGGGCGCCGCTTCAATCCGTGTCTGGCTCGGCTCAAAAGACAGCGAAAAAACAAGTGAGGAAGAGTATCAGCTTCTGCTCAGCGATTGCCGCAGTATCTGCGATGTTGCAAAGCAGTTCGGCATACTGGTCTGTCCCGAATGTCACGACAACACATTCAACAATAATACCGATGCAATAATCCGATTCAGAAATGACCTTGGCAGAGATAACTTCAGAACCTATTTTCAGTCGAGATACTTCCGTATGGAATATGACCTTGACAGAATTGACAGAACCTTTGAGTTTATCGAGAATATGCACGTGTCATATTCCGATCTCAAACGCGAACAGCGGTTTCGTAAAAAGGATAAGAATTACCTCGATACTCTGCTCAGGAAGATGATTTCAAAAGGCTTCAACGGAATTGTGATGCTTGAGTTTACACAGAACTCAAGCGAAAAAGCCTTCAGCGAAGACATCGGAAAATTAAAAAGCTATTAAGGATGATTTTATGAAAATCGCATTGCTTGGCAACAGTGAATATAATTTTGCCCGGGTATATACTCCGAAGGTTATGGAAAAGCTTGGCACATTCGGGGAGCTTTCACCGAGAATAAGTAAAAGCAGCCTGACAGAACACAGACAGTTCCTCGCTGAGTGTGAGGTTGCTTTTTCAACGTGGGGTATGCCTTGCCTTACGGAGGAGGAAATCCGCACCTATCTGCCCTCACTAAAGTTTCTTTTTTACAGCGCAGGTACGGTGCAGGCTTTTGCCCGTCCGTTTCTCAACTGCGGCGTAAGAGTGTTCAGTGCTTTTGCGGCAAATGCGGTGCCGGTTGCCGAGTACACGTTTTCGCAGATTGTGCTTGCTTCAAAAGGTTTTTATCAGGCATCCGGCAGGTTCAGACCTGCTTTTCCTCTTGCTGTCAAGTTTGCAAAAAGCACCCCCGGCAACTTTGAGGCGAAAATCGGTCTTGTGGGTCTGGGCGCTATCGGCAGTATGGTGGCGGAAATGCTCAAAACACTCGATGTGGAGGTGCTGGCTTACGATCCGTTTGTCAGCAAAGAAAAAGCCGATCAGCTCGGCGTGAAGCTCGCTTCTCTTGAGGAGATTTTTGAAACCTGTGATGTCGTAAGTAACCATCTTGCGAACAAAGAGGAGCTGAACAATATTTTCAACGGTAAGCTCTTCGGACGAATGAAAAAATATTCCGTCTTTATCAATACGGGCAGAGGCGCTCAGGTAAATGAGTGGGCGCTTGCAATGAATCTGTTGCTTCATCCGTCCAGAACAGCCGTGCTTGATGTTCTCAAACGCGAATATATTCCTTTTATCAATCCGCTTTTTTGGTGCCGTAACGCAATTATAACGCCTCATATTGCAGGCAGTATGGGTAACGAAACACAGCGTATGGCTTACTATATGATAAATCAGCTTGAAAACCATCTCAGCGGCAACGAAATGCAGTACGAAATAACCGCAGAGATGCTTGAGAAAATGGCGTAAGGAGGAAGCAGTATGAATTTCGGTAAAGCTGTTGAACTTTACAAGGCGGAACCTACAATTGAGAAAGCGAAGTCGCTTGCCGCTGAGCTTGCGGCTGAGATGACACCGAAAGAAAAAGTACGTATTCTTCAGGGGCACGCTATGGGTATAACCATAAAGAATACACTGAAAAACGGCAGGTTCTATAACGGTGAAGCGTATCCTGCAGGCGGTTGTAAGCGCCTGGGAATTCCCCCCGTGCTTTTTACCGACGGACCGAGAGGTATCGTTATGGGCAAGTGTACCTGTTTTCCTGTTTCAATGCTCAGAGGTGCGACGTTTGACGATGAGCTTGAGTATGAGGTTGGTGAGGTTTTTGCAAAAGAGGCAAGTGCACACGGTGCTAACCTCTTTGCCGGCGTCTGCATAAACCTTCTGCGCAATCCTATGTGGGGACGTGCGCAGGAAACCTACGGTGAAGACCCGTATCTGCTCGCCAAAATGGGTGAAGCTCTCACAAGGGCAATGCAGGATAACGGCATTATCGCCTGCCCGAAACACTATGCGCTGAACAGTATAGAGGATTTGCGCTTTTCAGCTGATGCGAAGGTTGATGAGCGCACTCTGCACGAGGTATACCTTCCTCATTTCAAAAAGTGTATCGATGCGGGCGCAATGTCAATAATGGGTGCTTACAACAAGGTGAACGGCACTTACTGTTGCGAAAACAAGGAGCTTCTTGTTGACATTCTGAGGGGCATGTGGAAGTTTGAAGGCTTTACACTGTCTGATTTCTTCTACGGAATCTATGACGGTCCGAGGAGCCTTATGGCAGGTATGGATGTTGAAATGCCATATACCTTCCGTTATGCAACCCTGCACAGTGCACTCCGAAAGGGCAAAATTACGCAGGAACAGCTTGATGCAAGTGTATGCCGTGTTCTCACTGCGCTTATTACAACACTTCCGAAGCATAAGAAATATCCGAAGTCGGTTATTCTGAGCAAAGAGCATACCGCGCTTTCTCGCAAGGTTGCTGGCAAGGGTACGGTGCTCCTCAAAAACAGCGGTAACGTTTTGCCTTTGCCGCAAGGTAAAAAAATTGCGGTTGTCGGCAGATATGCGAACAAAAAGAACGTAGGTGACCACGGAAGCAGTAACGTTTTCAGTCCGTACACCGTAACGGCGTACGAGGGCATAAAGCTGCGTTTCGGCGAAGAAAACGTAACGTTATACAACGGTTGTGATACAAAGAAGGCAAAGGCAACCGTATCGGGCTGTGATTATATTGTTGTCTGTGTCGGCAGTGATTGGCTTCAGGAGGGCGAGTTCCTTGTTAATCTCGGAAACGTCAAGAAAAAGCCCAAGGGCTCCGGCGGTGACAGAGTAAATCTTCGCATCCCCGAGGACGATGTTGCCCTCATCAGGGCAATGGCTGCACTCGGCAAGAAGCTTGTTGTCAACATTATGGGTGGCAGTGCCTACGTCATAAATGAGTGGCACGATGCCGCCGATGCAATTGTTTGCTCGTTTTACAGCGGACTTGAGGGAGGAAACGCGCTTGCCGATGTTATCAGCGGTGACGTGAATCCCGGCGGAAAGCTGCCGTTTACTATTGCGAAGCGCGAGGAGGATTATCCGCCTTTCCTTCATATCGGTTGTAAGGATAAGAATATAGAATACGGCTATTATCACGGTTACACTTTGTTTGATAAGAACAATATCGAACCGGAATACCCGTTCGGCTTCGGTCTTTCTTATACGGAGTTTGAGCTGTCTGCTGTTGTAAATCAGGATGAAAACGGTATCTGTGTATCGGCTGATGTTAAAAATATCGGTTCCGTTGACGGCGATGAGGTTGTTCAGGTCTATGTTACAGGCCGCAGCGATACGGCGGAGCGTCCTGTGAAGCTTCTTAAGGGTTACAGGAGAGTCAGCGTAGGCGCAAATAAAACCGTTACCGTAAAAATAAATCTCAACGAAGAGGATATTAAGTTTTTCAATCCCGATACAAAGGGTTGGGAGCTTGACCGAAGCTACGACGTGTTTGTCGGCAACAGCAGCCGAAAAATCCAAAAGGTCGGCGAGCTTAAGTTTTAAGAGGTGCAGCAATGAAAACGAGTCCATATTCACCTGACTCATTTATGCAGTCACTTTACGGTGGAATCTGTTCGGATGCGTTCGGAAAAGTAAATACGAAAGAAGCCGCGCTGAAGGTTGGAGAGGACATAAGGTTAAGAGCAAAGTCGCTTTTTAATCTCGATTCAATTCCGCACAGGATAACCGAGCTCAATCCGGAACCTGTCGGAAAGGTGCTCGATTATCCCGACTATACTTTGCAGAAATTTTCAGTTGAAATCTGCAAAGAACTTAAAATGGCTTACTATCTGCTTGTGCCCAAAAACAAAAAGCCGGATGCCTGCGGCGTTGTTGCACTCTGCGGCCACGGCTATGGCGTGCGGCATATTCTGAAAATCAGCAAAAGCGGCAGAAAGAAACATATTTCCTATATCGATAACTACCAGAAAAGCTTTGCGGTTGAGCTTGTAAAAAGAGGCTGTACGGTTATTGCGCCGGAGCTTTTCGGATTTGGCGAAGCAAGGCTGAAAAAAGATCTCAACAAGCCGTTTTACATCAGCTCCTGTGATGAGCTGTCACACCATCTTCTGCCTTTTGGTCTGACGGTGGCTTCAATGAGAGTCTGTCAGGCGACAGTTTGTGCCGATATTCTGCTGAAAAACTGCGGCGTAGCAGAGGATAAGCTTGCCTGTATGGGCATTTCGGGCGGCGGTCTGACGGCGCTTTACGCATCGGTGCTTGATGAGAGGTTTTGCAAAACGGTTGTCAGCGGCTATGTTAACACATTCAAGGACAGCGTGCTTTCAATGTGGCATTGCCCCGATAATTACATTCCCGATATTATCACCGTTGGTGAGATTTATGATTTTGCCTGCTCACTTGCGCCGCGTAAGCTTCTTATAGAATCAGGTACCAAAGATAAGCTTTTTCCGATTGAAGCGAGTCGTACGGCTCACGAAAAAATCAGTAGAGTTTATGCACTTGTCGGTGCAGAAGATCATCTTGTAATTGATGTTTTCGAGGGGAAACACTCTGTCAGTGGCAAAAAATCCTTTGAGTTTTTATCCTCTGATTAAAAAACCGACACCGTGTGAATTGCACGGTGTCGGTTTTTGCTTTATTTGAGCGGTTCAAGGGTAACGGTTATGTGTGCGTTTTTAACGTCTTCAAGTTTTACTGCAAGCTTCTTTATGTTGTCGTATGTTTCGTCGTACTCGTAGCTGCCGTTGAGTGACGTGGACGGCATCACGGTAAACTGACCGTCTGCAAGCAGAGAAGCCTTCATTTGCTTGTCGCCGATTGTGAGAATTGCGCTTTTGCCATCGGCTGAAATGTCGATGTCGGCTTTTGTGTGCATAAACCAATAAATATCGCTGCTTACAAAGCACGTGACATTGTCGGTGATTTTAAGTGAGGTTCTGCCGTTGTAAAGCTCAAATTCTCTTGTTACGTTCGTGGCGCCGTTCATCCTGTATGCATCGGTCATATCAAGCGTTGCTTTGCCGCCGTTCGAGTTTTGCTCGAATGATGTGAACCCGCATTCCGCGAGCGCATATTGGTCGTCAAGCGCTGCCCCGGGGTTAATAACAAGCGTGTTCTGTCCTTCAGCACGTTTGCAGTAGTTTTTCCATCTTCCGCCTGCGGGCAGATTCATAAAGTAACCGGGAGCATCGTAGCTGCCGGGGCCAAGTTCTTCTGCCCAACGCACGCCAATAGAGTCGAATACGAACGTGCCTATGTCGAGATCACCGTGGTTTATGAAGTTGTATCCTCCCTTGATTGCAGCAAATGTTGCGTTTTCGTCAAGGTATGCGCTTCGCATAAGCACAAGGGATTGTCCGACATCTGAATCGAGCTTCATACTCAGCGGTTCGTTGCTGAAATCGCTTTGGGCATATTCACTGTTGAACCATAGACAGGAAAGTGCGTTTTCTTTGCCTTCGCCGTTTCTCTCCGTGCCGTCAGATGTGTCTGCGGTAAACTCAGACGGCAAGTCGGTCATCTGATAGGCTGAAAGCAGGGGAGCGCCGTATTCGTTTGCATACCAGTGGAGCACGGGCGTGTAACATTTTTCGGGTTTGTTGTCTCCGAAGTTGAACATACCCGTCGGTGTTGTAACGTATACGGGAAAATAACCGAGCTGTTCAAAGCCGTCTATTTCCGATATTCCGAAATCTGTGCCGAAAAAGTTGCGCGAGCTTGCGATGAAATATACGATGGAATTCATACCCGATTGACAGTAGCCCGGGCCTTCCGCATAAACGCCGTCAGGCGTGAAATTTTCAAAAGCTATCGGCATATTCTTGTAGCATTTTGCAAGAAACTTTGCCGATTCTTCTTTTGCCGCGTCATAAAATGTCATACACGCAATTCCGATACCGCTGTAACAGATGCTGTTCCAATTGTTTTTTGACCACGTGAACCAGTGGTTGCTTTCCGTTGCCGGTATTATGGCGTATTCGGTTGTTTTGGCGGCAAGAAGTGTTTTTTGCTCATCATTCAGATAATCGAAAAACCAATCGTAGCCGATGGATACTGCAAGCGCCATTTCTGCCGTTGCCAGAAAATGTGATGTGCACCAATCGTCATAACTGCAAACATTTTCAAGCTCTGCCCATGCTCTGTCGGCGTACTTCTTATCGCCTGTAATCTGCCACGCGTAGCCGAGGATTATCATTCTGTTGATAACTTCTCTTGATATAGGAAGTATGCTGTCCTCCTCATCAAGTGCGTATGGCATAACAGGGTAAATCGTTGTGTCGAGCAAACCGTTGGCATTTTGCAGAACGTAGCTGTTAAGTGCCGCGGGATAATCTGCAAGGCTACCTTCGTTACAGCTCTTTTTCAGCTTTTCAAAAGCTGCTTTATCGGCAAGAATAAACGGGTGCGTTACGCTTTCCGAGGCTTTGCTCAACTCTGCCGAAAGCTCGTCTTTTTTTACTGCGTTCTCATATCTGTTAAGCGAAATATAGTCTATACCAACCTTGAACATATCGGGAATTACGGCAAAGTGCGGAACAACATTTGTTATGCCGAGGGTAATAACGAGCGTGACAGATATGACACACGATAAAAGGATTTTGTATCTTTTCTTCATAAGCCGTATTCCTTTCAACTTTTCATAATATTAAAACAAAATTAGAACCTAATAATCGGTCTGCTTAATTGTATCATAAACAAACCGATTAGTAAATTAATATATTTTGCGTATGAGCTGTTGTTGAATAATCAGATTTAGCGTGGTATAATCAATCGTAAATGATACAGAGAAAAGTGAGGGGATTTCGGGGTGGAAAAACTTTATCTTGGCGTTGCCCGTGAAATTATCACGCCTGAATTGGGCGGTCAGCTTTACGGTTACAGACCTGATGTTTTTTCGGAGTCGGTTGAGGATGATTTAACTGCAACCGCGTACTACTTTAAACAGGGCAACAGGCAGGCTCTTATGGTAAGTGTTACTGTATGCCTTATACGCACTCAGCTTGCGCAAGAGATCCTCGGTCTTATCGAAAAGACGTTTTCAATTCCCAAGGGTAACTGTATGCTCAATGCAACACACACCCATTCAGGCCCCAACACTGCGGGTGAAACGGGTTGGGGAGATATTGACAGAGAATACTGCGACAAGGTGTTTATCCCCCGTATTATTTCTGCTGTGCGCAAGGCGGTAGGTAACATTCAGCCTGTCAAAGTGGGTGTTGCAAACGGCAACAGCTTTGTTGCTGTCAGCCGCAGAGAACTCAACCTGCGCAACGAAGTTATCTTAGGTCAGAATCCGTGGGCCTGTTTTAACCCGGAGATGACGGTTGTTTCTTTTGCCGATGAAAGCGGCAAGCCCGTTGCAAACCTTATCCATTACGGCGCACACGGCACGGCTGCAGGTCTCAATCACGAGATAACGCGTGACTGGTCGGGGCGTATGATTGATGCTGTTGAAGAAAAAAGCGGTGCGCTCACAGCTTTTTTCAACGGTCCCGAAGGTGATGTGGGTCCGAGGCTTTCAAACGGCGGCACGGTAGGTGATATTACCTACGTGCGCGAACTCGGTGCAATTGCTGCGCGTGATGCTCTGGAAATTTACGGCAGAATTACCGGCTACGAGGATATTGAACTTGCTGTTTCGGCGAAGTCACTTGATTTGCCGCTTAAAAAGCGTATGGATTACGATAAGGCAAAACTGATGTTTGAAAGATATAAGCACGAAACTGTAAATGCAAGCGCACTTATAGGCCGACATCTCGGAGAGGTAATCAGATCGTATGACGAGGGAGCTGCCGACAAAGAGTACACCTGTATGCCGCAAACACTAATAGCTCTGGGTAACATTATCTTTGCCGCGTTTCCGTATGAGTTGTTTTCCGAAATAGGTATGAGAATCGACAGAGCTTTCAGCGACAAAAAAGTGCTCTCGCTTTCAAATACGAACGGCAGCGAAAGCTATATGGTAACGCAGGATGCACTCTGTCGCGGCGGATATGAGGTTGATATGTTCCTCTATTCACATATACAGCCGTTTGCGGACAAAGCTGATTTTCACCTCGTAACGGGTACGGTTGAACATATTAAAACTATTTTTGAAAGTGAAGGATAAACTGCTATGTACAGAATAGGTAAAGAAGAAATTTCTGAACTTGCAAAGGTTATAGAATCGGGAGATTTGTTCAAAATCAATGGCGGAATCAGATCGTCAGAAAATGCAGAAGCAAGGCTGCGCGAGCTTTTTTCGTGTGAGCACGCAATTTTTCTCACGAGCGGATATGCGGCTCTCACCTCGTCGCTTGTTGCTATGGGGATCGGTCCCGGGGATGAAGTTATCGTCCCTGCATATACATATATTGCAACTCCGCTTGCTGTCATAGCGTCAGGTGCAATTCCCGTTATTGCCGATGTTGATGATACGCTCACCCTTTCGGTTGAGGATGTTAAGCGTAAGATTACAAAATATACCAAGGCAATTATTCCCGTTCATATTCAGGGTTTCCCCTGCGATATGGATGCTATAATGGCTGTTGCGAAGGAACACGGCGTTTACGTGTTGGAGGATGCTTGCCAGGCAGATGGCGGCGCATACAAGGGAAAGCGCCTGGGCACGATAGGTGATGCAGGTGCACTCAGCTTCAACTTCTTTAAAATCGTTACTTGCGGTGAGGGTGGAGCGATGCTCACCAATAACCGCGATTTCTTCGAGCGCGCCCTTATTTATCACGACAGTGGTGCTGTTGCTTTTTTCGGTGACCAGATGAGCGGCTTTTCAACAGAAGGCTTCTGCGGTAATGAGTATCGCTCAAATGAGCTTTGCGCGGCTGTGCTCAACGTTCAGCTTTCGCGTATGGATTCAATTCTTACAGACCTCAGAAAAAATAAAAAATATGTTATGGATAAGCTTGAAGGTTTGTGCGATTTTGTGCCCTCGCACGATATTGAGGGTGATTGCGGCACAACGCTTGCGTTCCGTTTTGAAACTGAAGAGGCTGCAAGAGCTTTTGCAACAGCAGAAGGCATAAATGGTACGCTCCCCATCGATACCGGCAGACACGTCTATACCCATTGGACTCCCGTTATCGAAAAAAGAGGTGCTTTCAATCCGTTGATGGATCCGTTCAAAATGGAAGCAAATAAAGATATTGTGCCCGATTATACCAACGATATGTGCGCTGATACACTCGATAAACTCGCAAAGGCAGTTTATATATACGTCAGCCCCGATTCAACTCAGCCTCAACTTGATGAAACGGTCAGACTTATCAAAACCGCACTTGCAAAAGACAAATAAACACAAAAAAGCACGAATCAAATTCGTGCTTTTTATATTTGTATGGATATTCTTGCGTATGAAAATATCTGTGTATTGTTAGCTGAGCAGAAGCTCCGACCGAGACGGCTGGGCTCATACGTAAAACCTTCGTATTCAAGCTGGTCAACTAATTCAGTCAAGTCTGAAAAGCTTTGTTTCGCCCTTTTGCATATCAATGGTAATGCTGTCGGCATTGTTATGGTAATCACCTGTAATCAATTCCGTTACAGATCTTTCCTTGCCGAGATCAATTGTTTTTTGACCTTCCGTTACAGCATAAATGCAGATGTAATTTTCGTTTACGTAAACAATATCATCTGTTTCGCAATAAATATGAACTCCGTTTGCTTCGCAGAAGGCTCTCAGTTCATTTGCCGTGAATTTTTCTTTGAGAGGTGAGGTCATAATATAGGGTACACTGTTTTCTTTACAGATGGAAATCGCTTTTTCCATATTGGTTGTTTTGGCATTTGAAAGAAGAATAACAGCTTTGTATTTGCCGTAAACCGCTTCAAAATCATAAACGTCATAAATATCATAGGGTGTGCCCATAACGCCGAGCTCACTGCGCTGAGTGTGAAAAATGTTACGAAGAGAGGTGTCTGTGAGATATTTATAAGCACTTTCGTCAACAAAAACCGCAACCTCAGATTTTGAGATTCTGTCGGTATCGGTGATGCTCTGCTCATAAATACTCTTGTAGATTGCCATTTCATCCATTATGCTTTCATCGGCATACCAGCCACCCCACATATCAAACCACCAGAGTGCATTGCCTTTTATAAGCTGACGGGCAAAGGATTTTCTAATTTCGTTGACAGCCTGATATTTTGAGTCTCTCGGATGCCAGACGGGTGCTTCGAGAAGTCCGTGCGGGTCGGTTGACGGGTCTTTTTCAGATAGAACCTGTGTCAGATGTGTTCTGATGTCACATTCCTGAAAACACATTTTTCCGTGAAGACGAATTGAGTCTGCGGGATACATTTCAGTCCAGTCAAGATCGGGTGAACGGGTGCCGATATATGAATTCGGCGAGCATATGAAATCAATATTCGGGTCTTTCAAAATATAATTGAGAGCGTGACTACCTTGTAATGAGTTTGAAACCTCAAGTGTATATCCGTAAAAAGTTCCCACAACAACATTGTCGCCCGTTTCTTCTTTGACAATCTGTGCAAAGTGGCTTATTGCTTCTGCAATTTTAAAGTTTGCAAATTCGATGTATCGTGTGAGATATTCGTCGTTGAAATAATCGGATTTTTTGTTGAGCAAGGTCAGGTCTGGCAGACCTTTATATTCAACCTCGGGGTAATATTTTTCAAGAAAAGCTTTGAAAGCGGGTTTTGCGCATTCGCCGTAGCCGCCGTTCATATCAAAATGAAACCATTCTTCGGTGTTGCCGCCCGCAATCTGATAGCCGACAATGTGAGCAGCATATTTGCAGGAGTTAGTGTACTGTGTGAATTCACGCAGTAACTGTGAGGCATCGTCACGCCATTTCTGAGAATAGAAGGATTCCCTGCAGGGTACACCGTCTTTGTAATTAAGCTCCTCGGGGTTTTCTTCTTCCCACCAGACAGGCATACTGATGTTGACTCTCGGAATTATGTATGCATCGGGACAGGCTTCAAGGATTTTTTCAACCGCTTCATCAAACAGAGAGAAATCAGGCTCGCCCTTAACGTCAAAAATACCTTTTTTAAACGGAGTCAGACCGTCAGTTATGCTTATCCATCTGCCCGAGAAAAGAACGGGTACAGAAAAGAATTTATATCCCGCTGCGGCAAAGTCATCGTATTCATTGAATTTTTCAAGATAAGTCATATATGCAACGGCAGCTTGCGGTTCGCCGTTTACATAAAGCGTGGGCTGACTGCCGCAATTTCTGATTTCGGAATGAATACCTGCGTATTTATCCATATTGCGCACAACCTCCATTGTTGAAACTTCAAAGTCTGTTTCGTTCAAGGGCTTCTGAAAGTTGAAAATATAACCCATAAAAGTTACAAAAACAAGAAATAAGCTGATGATTTTCTGAATAAACATATTTCTCTCACCTCATTATCGTCGAGCTCGGGATTCAACGGCTTCATTGTTCTTTGGTGCGAAGAACAGAGTTTCGTAAGTGGGGAATCATATTATCTCAAATGTTCTGAGCTTTTCAAGAAACATTGAAACATCTTGGCTCATGGTACGAAACCTATGATAATTACAATTTTAAAAATATTATATCACAATGCTACTGAATTGTAAATCTGTACAGTATAAATACCCTTTAGTCCCAAATACTAACAACACGAAGTTGTAAAATAAGGAGAAAGATATTTATATGAAAGCAACAGGTATTGTTCGTAGAATCGACGACCTTGGCAGGGTCGTTATTCCCAAAGAAATCCGCCGCACAATGCGTATCCATGAAGGCGACCCTCTGGTACATCATTGACACTTTTTGACAAGTTTTGCCGGGCGATACATAGTGAGGTTAAAAGAGCAAAAGGAAATTGAGCTTTTTTCAAAAATATGATATATTGTTATAAATTTAACTTATTGAGGGTACATTATGGGTTTATTGAAATTTTTAAAAAAGAGGAAAGAATCTCTTGAAATTGGCGATAGTATAACTTATGGTAAATACTTTTTTAACAATAAAAATGGCTTAAAACCTATTGAGTGGATTGTTTTAGATGTTGATAAAGAAGAACTTCTGTTGATTAGTAAATATTGTTTAGATACTGTCAAATATTGTGAGCTTTCTGCCAAGCTTAACGGAACAGAAGCCTGCATTTGGGAAAATTCGTATTTGAGAAGTTGGCTTAATAACGAGTTTTTTAATCAAGCATTTACGGAAGACGAAAAGAGAAATATATTAGAAACGACTGTCATAACTTGCGAATCATTAAATTCCGAATTACATAAAAATAAAGTGTTTGTTTTATCCAAAGAACAAGTTTTAGAATTTTTTCCAAATATCAATGAGCGAATAGGTATTCCTACTTCGTATGCGATAAAAAAGGGAGCAAATGTTGGACATAACGGAGGAAAAACAACTTGGTGGTGGATTTTGCCTTGCGTAGATATAACGTGTGGACAACCTCCGAGAATGTATTATCCTTCGGTCGTGTGCCAAGATGGCGAAATAAGATACCATGGCAGACTCGTGTATCATTCCGATTTCACTGTGCGGCCGGTAATAAAAATCAAAAAGTAATTTAATATTTAAACCAGTATAAATCTCCTTGTTTCACAAATAATAACAACACGATTTTGTAAAACAAGGAGAAAGATATTTTTATGAAAGCAACAGGTATTGTTCGTAGAATCGACGACCTTGGCAGGGTCGTTATTCCCAAAGAAATCCGCCGTACAATGCGTATCCGCGAAGGCGACCCGTTACATATATCATTGACACCGTGTGAAAGATTCTGTTATGCAATGCTTAATTTCTATACGCGTTGCAAGGAATAATAAATTATACGGAGGTCAAAAACTATGACACAGCAAGGAAAAACAAACATCACTTACCGCAAAGTAGGAGACTACAAAATTCCGAATATCGCATTACCCGTCGAAGGAAGAAAAACACTCGGTGTATGGGGGCTGAAACGCAAAGATCATCTTATGAAACATAAACGAGTTCAGTTCAATACTATGCTAATGACAGGCACATTGTGGACTCATCTCGCAGAGATTGATGAACAAGCATCTGATATGTTCTCTCGGCTGGTAGAACAGATGAAGGTTAATGAGGGTATAACCGAACAACTCAAAGAGCAAGATCAAATGGAATGGGTACATAGAATGAATAGCATTAGAGAAAGAGCAAAAGAAATGGTTAACGACGAATTGATTCATATCTAAACATTAATACCTACAGAAACAAATTCTGTCGTTAGCATTAATTAGCCAAAAATGAATTTATATTGATTTTGGACAATTAATAAAAGCCTAATTTCATTTATAAAATAAGAGAAATTAGGCTTTTTAACATAAGTTTTGTAATAGTTTTTTTATTTTATTAAAAGATAAATTGTTTACTAAAGTTAAAAATAAAACAATTTGACAATGTTTTTTAAAAAAATCATCTTGTTATCTTGATAATTTAAGATAACCGTGTTATACTACTATTGAAATCAATTAGGAGGTGTATTATGGATAAGGTTAGAATTAGATATATTAAAGAATGGATTTCACAACTTCCGCCGGGTAATATCACCTACAAAACAATTAAAGGAAAGAAATATCCCTACTATCAATGGACTGAAAACGGTAAACAACACGGTAGAGCTGTAAAAGATTTTGAATTAGAAGACTTAAAAGAAAAAATAGAACAAAGAAAATCTCTTGAACAAAAACTAAAAGAATCCGGAGCCTCTGAAGATTTATTAGATGATAACTTTTTCTTTTCAAACGTAAAGGTTGATAAAGAATTATCGGACTTCGTAACACCTGTAAAAAATTATAAAAAACGTAATTGCTATTCTAATCTTTATAACTATATTTATGGAGATAGCACAGACAGAGTGTTTATTCTTTACGGATTAAGAAGAACAGGAAAAACGACTTTGATCCGTCAGATAATTTCCGAAATGTCAGAAGAAATGCTGATGCAAACGGCATTTATACAAATAAACTCGTCAATTGATATAGCAAAACTCAATATAGACTTGAAACAGTTATCCAAAGCAGGATATCGATATGTGTTTATAGATGAAGTTACTTTAATGAGCGATTTTATTGATTGTGCTGCACTGTTTTCCGATGTGTATGCCACAAGCGGAATGAAAATTGTTCTTTCTGGTACGGATTCGTTGGGCTTTTTATTTTCTGAAGATAGAGAACTTTATGACCGTTGTTTTATGGTGCATACAACCTTTATTTCGTATGCGGAGTTTGAGAATATATTAGGAATTAAAGGTATTGATGAATATATTCGATACGGCGGTACTATGAGCCTTGGCGGTATAAACTATAACCAGTCAGGTATGACATTCGCTACAAAAGAAAGCACAGAAGAATATATTGATACTGCAATTGCCAGCAATATTCAACACTCTTTGAAAAACTATCAAAACGGTGAACATTTTCGTCATTTACTTGAGTTGTATAATGCAAATGAACTCACAAGTGCAATTAATCGAATAGTTGAAGATATTAACCATAGATTTACAATTGAAGTTTTGACCAAAGACTTTGTTTCAAGTGATTTATCCCTCTCTGCTAAAAACCTACTTCGAGACAGAAATGAGTCTAATGATGTGCTTTATCGCATAGATAGACAAGAAGTAACAGAAAATCTTAGAAAACTGCTTGAAATCAGGAATAAACCTGAACAATCAGTTAATATAACCGATGCTCATAAGATAGAAATTAAACAATATCTTGATTTGCTTGACTTAACAGTTGACCTTGATACTGTTTTTATGTCTGATCTTAACAAAAGAGAAAAGCGTACCGCAATATCTCAACCGGGTATGCGATATTCTCAAGCAGAAGCATTAATTAAATCGTTGATGCGAGACGATATTTTCCGAACACTTTCTTTGCGCGAAAGAAACTATGTTACAGAAAGAATTCTAAATGATGTTAGAGGCAGAATGATGGAAGACATTGTTGTGCTTGAAACTCAAATTGCAAAACCAAATTGTGAAGTGTTTAAAGTCATTTTTGCTTCCGGTGAATTTGATATGGTTGTATTTGATCCTGAAAAAGAATGTTGTTTTATATACGAAATAAAACACAGCGGCGAAGTAGACGCAAACCAATATAAACATCTTGTAGATAAAGACAAATGCAGTGAAACAGAATTTCGCTTTGGAGAAATCAAAGGAAAATATGTTATCTATCGTGGAACATCTTGTATTGTTGATGATATCCAATATTTGAATGTGGAAGAATATTTGGAAAACTTAATAAAAATTTAAATATACTTATAGATAATTTGTTTTATTAAATAAGTGATATTAAAAACAATATTCAATGCAAAAATGCATCGATTTTCTACAAAAACGCATATTTTGTCGAACTTTAGGTTAAAAAACAAAGATTTAGAAATTCAAAAATAACCCTTGACAAATTTCCTTCGTGGTGTTATAGTGTCAAAAAACCAAACGAGGTAAATTCATGAACACATATCTTATCTCAAAACTTGATATGGATATGAATTGGCTTGCACAGCATGATTATCAGTCAGCTTGCAGGCTTATACCTCTATATTCATTTTGGGATA
>JAZSOM010000058.1:0-7788 GCA_045536955.1 Acutalibacteraceae bacterium | reverse complement strand
TATCCCAAAATGAATATAGAGGTATAAGCCTGCAAGCTGACTGATAATCATGCTGTGCAAGCCAATTCATATCCATATCAAGTTTTGAGATAAGATATGTGTTCATGAATTTACCTCGTTTGGTTTTTTGACACTATAACATCATGAATGAAATTTGTCAAGGGTTATTTTTCTTTGAGTGATAAATTTTTTAGCTGTAAATCAATTCTGTGTTGACGATTTCTTCGGCTCGGTTGCGGATGTTGTTTATACGTGCGACCCATTCCATTTGATCATCTGCTTTTAGTTGTTCCGTGATACCCTCATTGACTTTCATCTGTTCTACCAGCCGAGAAAACATATCTGATGCTTGTTCATCAACCTCCGCAAGATGAGTCCACAATGTACCGTTCATAAGCATAATATTGAACTGTACTCGTTTGTGCTTCATAAGATAATCCTTGTGTTTCAGTCCCCACGCACCGAGTGGTTTCATTGCTTCGGCAGGTAGTGTAATGTTGGGGATTTTGTAATCGCCAACTGTTCTGTATGTACCGCCGTTCTGTTCAAATGATGATTTATTATTCATAATTGCTCCTTCCTTTCAGTCAGTAACAAAAGTGTCGTATGTAAATTTAGCACCAAGCCTTAAGCTGGATATAAAACTGTCGGAATTGCTTAAACTCAAAACCTCATTGTATGTATTTGCATAGTCAAGAAACAACTCTTTATCTTCATCGGTCAGTTTTGCAGTGAGCTGTTCTTCCTTTTCTGTAAACTCACTTAGTTTGTTTTTGAGCCTTGCTGACAATTCAGAATTCAATTCCTGCGTCTCGATGTTTCCATAGTATAATTCTTCAATAAATGTTGACATTAATTCATCTCCTCGTTTATACTATGAAAGGACTTTTTCGGGATGAAACGGAATGTGTATGATAACGCCGTTAAAACCATTGTTTTAGGAAATCCGTTGTTATCTTTCATCCCAAAAATCCTCGTACGATAGTACGGGGATTTTTACTTTTTCACTCTTAACTCTTAACTGTTCACCTTTCTCTTATTTGCTCGGATTTTTGGAAAGTAATAGTGAATAGTGAAGAAGTGAAAGGCCTTGCCTTGATTTTTTTATTTTAGTAAAATATAATGAGTTTAAAAGGTGTGATTTGTTGTGAATGAAAGCCCTTTAATTATAAAATCCAAAGAATTCGCACTCAATGTTATAAAGGCGTGCAAAGAGTTAAGAACTGCAAAATGCGAAAGTGCTTTGATAAATCAATTTTTGCGTTCGGGAACAAGTATTGGTGCAAATATTCGAGAAGCATTTTATGCTCACGGGAAAGCAGATTTTATTGCTTCTATTAACACTGCAAAGGAGAACGGCAAATGAGTATGAACAAGTTGGTCAGGCGTGCGGTTTCGATGGTGCTTGTTGTCGCTGCGGTTTTTTCGTTGTGCTGCCCTGCCTATGCGCAGGTTTCGCAGAGTGAGGAAAAAAGCGGCTTTACGCAAGAGGATTTTCTTGTCACCCGGGGGCAAAAAATTGTCAACGCAAAGGGCGAAACCATACGCTTAAAAGGCGTAAATCTCGGCGCGTGGATGATATGGGAGGATTGGCTTTGTCCCTATGAAGGTGACCTCGACCATCACACCGTGCTCGAAAAGCTTACGGCGCGTTTCGGTGAAGAGGGTGCATACGAGCTGTTCAACACCTATATGGATAACTGGATTACGGAGTCGGACCTTGACACAATAAAGGAGCTTGGCTTCAACTGTGTGCGTGTTCCGTTCTGGTACAGGAACTTCTATTATGACGACCAAGGAAGAAAAATCCTTGACGAAAACGGTGACTGGGATTTTTCGCGCCTTGAATGGATTGTTAACGAATGTTCGGAGCGTGAAATTTACGTCGTGCTCGATATGCACGGCGCTGTCGGCTACCAGAGTGTTGCGGAGCACTGCGGTAAAAACGATTCCTGCGGTCTTTACGATGATACTCCGGAGGGCGAAAGGTATCGCGAGCTGACGGAGGAATTGTGGGTGGCGGTTGCAACACTGTTTAAGGATGAGCCCGCCGTTGCAATGTATGACCTTCTTAACGAGCCGATGTGCGACGTGCCCGGCGGTGAGCTGCTCCGCAGGAAAAACAACGAGATGATTTACAGCCGCCTTTATGATGCGGTGCGTGAGGTTGACGACAGGCACATCATCACGTTGGAGGCTATCTGGTCTGCACTTGCGTTGCCCCTTGCCTGGACAAAGGGTTGGAAAAACGTGGTTTATCAAGTGCATTTTTATAACAATACGGATTTTTCGTTCAACTTTGCCGCGTGGCTTGTGAAGATTATTTTTGCCGACGTGCCAAAGATGATGGGGGAATTTTATCCGCTCGGGGATTCAACTTGGGATAACTGCTTCAGAACACTTGAGAAGGCGGATTACAGTTGGTTTCTCTGGACGTATAAAGCAACGGGGCACGGAATGTGGAGCTCGGATTGGTGTCTGCGCGGCAGTAAGGACGGCTTTGAGCGTGCCAACGTTGACAGCGATTCTTATGAGGAAATACAGCGCAAATGGGGCGCGTGCCTGCGCACAGAGAACGGTTTTCAGGATAC
The DNA here is from genome assembly GCA_045536955.1 of Acutalibacteraceae bacterium. GTDB lineage: Bacteria > Bacillota > Clostridia > Oscillospirales > Acutalibacteraceae > UBA8612. Next base: position 5,197 of record JAZSOM010000058.1, on the reverse strand, counting down.
GGGCCACTACGGTGAGCACGTAAGTGAGTACATATAAAAAATAATCCCGTGGGTCTCCACGGGATTTTCTCATTTTTTTCGGTTGAATTTTTTGCCCTCAAGTGCCTGCGCCGCAGCTTTGATTTCCGTACGGATTTCAATGCTTTGCGGGCAGTGGGTTTCGCACTTGCCGCAGCCTATGCAGTCGCTTGCCGGCGCGCTTGTTTTTTCTTTTAGCGTTGCTTTTGTATACTCGCGCTTTGCCTTGTGCTTTTTGCCTGAATAATAGGTGTTATACATTCCGAAAACGTTACGTATGTCAATTCCCTTCGGGCAGGGCATACAGTAGCCGCAGCCTGTGCAACCAACCTTCATGCTCGCGTTGATTGCTTTGCCGACGTTGCGCAGCATCTCCTCATCCTCTGCTGTCAGGTCTCCGATGTTTGCCGTGCAGGCGGTGTTTATGTTGTCAAGCACCATCTCCTGCGAATTCATGCCCGAGAGCACAACGGTTATTTCGGGCTGATTCCACAGCCAACGGAAAGCCCACTGCGCAGGCGTATGTTTTTTGGGGTACGAATCAAATATCTTTTTCGCTTCGTCGGGCAGGTCGTTGACAAGCTTACCGCCTCTGAGCGGCTCCATTATCATTACTGTTACGCCTTTTTTGTGTGCATATTCAAGCCCGCGTCTGCCTGCCTGTGTGTGCTCGTCCATATAGTTGTACTGGATCATACTGAAATCCCAGTTGTATGCGTCAAGCATTTTGCAGTAGCCGTCCGTGTCACCGTGGTATGAGAAACCTACCTGACCGATTGCGCCGCTTGCCTTCTTCGCCTCAATCCACTTTTCAATGCCTATACCCTTTAGCCTTTCCCACGCGTCCATATTGGCAAGCATATGGAAGAAATAGTAGTCGATACGGTCTGTGCGAAGGCGCTTGAGCTGTTCGGCGAACAGCTTATCGAGCGCAGATATTGTAAGCATAAGCTGCGGCGGCAGCTTTGTTGCGATATACACTTTGTCGCGCAGATTGTTTTTCTGAAGTATTTCACCGAGTGCGGATTCACTGCCGGGATATATGAAAGCTGTGTCAAAATAGTTTACGCCGTTTTTAACTGCGGTAAGAATTTGCTGCTCTGCTTTTTCGAACTCTATTCTGCCGAGCTTCTTCTGAAAGCGCATACAGCCGAAACCGAGCGCAGACAGTTTGTTTCCGTATTTGTCCGTGCGGTAATTCATTGTGTGACACCTCTGCATTTTTTCTTAATCGCATTATACCACATCAGGAGCCTTAATTACAATAATTTTAAAATTATACTTTTGTTGTTGAAGTTTTGTCTTAATCGTGATAAGATTAATAACGAAAAAATAAAAACAGGAGGCAATCAAAATGGCAATACTCAAACTTATTCTTGCCGGTATTCTTGCCCTCGGTCAGATTCTTTCTCCCGTAGGCGCATGGATTTCAAACTTCGGCGAGGCAGCATTTTTCGACGAGTGGTCGGCTGAAGACGAATTCAATGCAGACTTCTGCGTCGAAATCGAAAAAACACCCGGTGAAGACTTTGTTGTTCTCAACCTTGCTGATGTGCAGCTTGATGATGATGAGCTTTACGACACGGTAGGTATCGACTCAATGGCACACGTTGCAAAGGTTATTGAGGACCTTGACCCCGACCTTATCACCCTTTCCGGCGATAACGCATGGGGCACAATCACTTACCTTGAGCTTATCAAGCTTGTTGATTCCTACGATATTCCGTGGGGCGCGGTTATGGGCAACCATGACGGTCAGGGCTGTATCAGCGAGTTCTGGGCAGCTTATCACCTTGCTCAGGCTGAAAACTCCGTATTCAAGTTCGGCCCTGAGGGTATGGGTTACGGCAACTACGTAATCAACATCACCGAAAACGGTGAAATTATCCACTCAATCTATATGCTCGACACTCACAACAACCGTGACTATGAAATTGACGGCAAAACCGTAAACGGTTACGACCACCTGTGGGATAATCAGATGGCATGGTACGAATGGTGTGTTGAAGGTATAAACGGTCTTGCAGGCAAGAACGTGCAGAGTACTGTTATTATGCACATTCCCGTATACGAGTATTACGATGCATGGCACGCTGTTGCAACGGATATTGACGAAGCCAACGGCAAGCTTGGTGTTATTGAACCCTTCACGGACGATGCATACGGCCGCAGAGGCGAAACAGGCGGACATCCGCCCGTAAACAACGGCTTCTTTAAGCTTTGCAAGGACCTTGGCAGCACAAAAGATATGATTGTCGGTCATGACCACGATAACGACTATTCAATCGTTTACGACGGCATCCGCCTTACATACGCCGTCAAGACAGGTTACGGTTGCTACTTTACAGAGGATATGCTCGGCGCAACAACGCTCAGCATTCATTCTGACGGCACAACAACACTCAAGCAGAACTACTATGAGATTACGGCTGACGGCTGGAACAAAATCGACTGATAAATAAAAAACAGCAGCAATGACGGTAATGTCGTTGCTGCTGTTTTATGTATGTAAAACTTATTGAATAGGATTGCCGGTTGTGTTGATGGTTGTCGGGGGAGCGGGTTTCTTGCAAGCGAGTACAAGTGCAATAATCCAGCCGATGAGTGACCAACCAAGGAAAATGTTAAGGAGAATAACAGCTACCTTGTTGGGGCTCTTGTTCTTTCTTGCTACCGTTGTGGGGATGAAGTAAATAATTAAACCGATAATTGCGAGAACAACGAGAATTACGATGCCAACTATGCCCATGCTCAAAATGGAGTCCATCATATCCATTGACATTGCTTTTTTTCACCACCTTATAACTACGTTATATTCATTATAAGCAAAAAGGCGAATTTTGTCAACAATAGTAAAAATTCGTATGCTTCAGTGATGTTGCTTCGTTTTACTCGCAATGATGCGATGTTTGCCGTTATGTGCCGCAAGGCACACATCATTAGCGGAGCAAACACCATCAGGCACAGCCGACACCACTTGCCAAAGGCAAACATAATTGACAAAAGAGACTTTTTTCTTGAGAAAGGCGGGCGAAAAGGTGCGTAGATTATATGTTTGACCAAATCCTTTGTACTCTATTGCGTACTACTTTTTACTAAATTTCGATTGCTTTCAAACAGACTTTCAAGTTTTTCCCACTCTATGCAGGAACCTCTACCCTTAATATAGGTGTCAAATCCTGCTTCTTTCAGTACAAGATTTCTTAATGCTTCGTATGGATTTTGTACCCATATATCATCCGGAATATCAATATAATCAAATCCCTTACTGTTAGCGGAATTTGTAGCAGCAAAAAAAGCAATCTCAAACTGCCATTTGTTTTCGCAAAACACTAAGCTGAATCCAAACTCGCGCTCACCGGCATGAGAAGGTGGATAGAGTTCTCTTATTAAGATGCGTTTCTGAATATTGTGCTTAACAGATAATAATCTTTGCATTTAGACCGTCCTCCGTTTTTGAAAAGGGTATCATTTATATGCAAATAAATCAAGGCGAAGCCTTGTATATCATCAATTCCGTCGGAATTGCATATCATCCGCAATTTATTGCGGTATATCATCATTGCGAAAGCGATGCAACCTGCGGTTGAAGATATGCACCTTCGGTGATGATGTGCCATTGCATTCGCAACGGATAAACAAAAAAGGAACTTTTGGTAGACAAAAGTTCCTTTTGTTGCCTAAGAGTAACCAAACGGAGCGGAATCGGGGTAAAAGTAGTGTAATGATTATCGCAGATTGAAAGAAAATAACTCTTCGCATTTAGGACATCTTTTCAGATAACTGTCTATGATGGTTTTGACCTTACTAATAATAAGAGTACACGAACTATCGGAAGGAACAATCTCTACAGAAGAAAGCGGATGTTGGAGAGATACCGGATTCTGATAGTATCCATCATAATCTTCAGCAGACGGCAACGGGTATTTAAGTGCTTCTTCCATCGTAATATCTTTTGAAAACCCGCAAAGACAACCCCAAATCCATTGAAAATCTTCTTGTTCAATTATGGCAGATAATTCATCACCGGTTAACCAACAGTATTCTTGATCAAACAGTTTTTCGATATCGTTGTTCTGTGGATAACATACACAGCCTGTAATAAGCCAGTTATACTGCAGTTGGGCATTATCCATTGCTTGAAAAACCTTACTCATATAGGTGTAATATTTATGGTTCTTCCTATCAATGATGCCATAGGTCATTTTGTACTCTCCTTTGCAGTATTGATAGAGGCAATCAATATGCGGCGGATTGTGCCGCATTGATTATAAAGATTAATCGCAGTTTCTCTATTTAGAATATCGGACTTTACAAACAATTCAAGCCAATATTCCGTTTCGTAGCATTCCTTCAAAGCAATTTGTAACTTGGCAATAAAATCCGGCTTACCATGAGCATAGTTTGCTTCGTGGATATTGGCGCCGATGGAGGTTGCGGAACGCTCTAATTGATTGACGAGAGAATAATGACCTTTGATGGTTTCGCAGAGCTTAATTATCTTAATGGCAAAATCCATAGATAAGTCGACAAGCTTATTTTCTTTCATAATCCTCACCTCTACAAATATTATAGCATATTTAATGAAATATTGCTACGCAATATGAAATAATCCTTTGGATTATGAAATATTTTGCCTTAGCGGCAAAATGTGAAATAAAATAAATCCCTCATACGCCGCAGCGTATTTCATAGCGTTAGCTATTTCATATGCGGCAGCATATTTCACAAATCCCGTCAGGGATTTATTTCATTGAAAAAAGCACCGACAAAGTCGATGCTTTTTTCTGGTGGAAGAGGGTGGATTCGAACCACCGAAGTCGTTGACGGCAGATTTACAGTCTGCTCCCTTTGGCCGCTCGGGAACTCTTCCATATTCAATTGGAGCTGGTGGACGGACTCGAACCCCCGACCTGCTGATTACAAATCAGCTGCTCTACCAACTGAGCTACACCAGCATATGCGGTGTTCCGTAGAACGCTCGATTACTATATCACATATTTTTATTGAAGTCAAGAGTTTTTTACAAAAAAATTTATTTTTTATTCCGACAAAATGAGGCGGTTCGGAAAGACCGAAAAACAGAAAACACGGGCGATTTGAGAATCACCCGTAATTTTTGAAGATTTTTCTAAAATCTTGACTAATGGCGTTGTATTATGATATTATTAATACATTA
>JAZSOM010000004.1:0-10871 GCA_045536955.1 Acutalibacteraceae bacterium | reverse complement strand
GGAATAAACTCGCAAAAAGGAGAGATTAAAATGAGAATACTTGTGGCAGAAGATGAAAAAGCCCTTAACAGAATACTTGTAAAACAGTTCACCAAGCTTGGCTACAGCGTTGACAGCTGCTTTGACGGTGAAAGCGTTTTTGATTTCCTTGCCGGTGCTACATACGATGCAATTGTGCTTGACGTTATGATGCCGAAAAAGGACGGCTTCACCGTGCTTACTGAAATGCGTCAACAGCACATCAACACTCCCGTTATTTTCCTCACCGCTAAAACAGAAATCAGCGACCGAGTGCACGGTCTTGACCTCGGTGCAAACGATTACCTCATAAAGCCCTTCTCTTTTGAGGAGCTTGCGGCAAGAGTGAGAATGATTACCCGTGACTCTACGGGCAACAGTACAAACACCTTTACTGTCGGCGACCTTACTGTTGACATCAAAAGCCGAGAGGTTAAAAGAGCCGGAAAGAGAATTGACCTTTCTGCAAGAGAGTACTCCATTCTCGAAGCTCTCATCAGAAACGCCGGAACGGTTATGTCAAGAGAAAAAATTGAAAGCAGCGTATGGAATTACGACTACGAGGGCGGCACAAACGTAATTGACGTTTACATCCGTTATCTCAGAAAGAAAATTGACGATGACTTCGACACAAAGCTCATACATACCGTAAGAGGCGTTGGCTATGTGCTTAGGGTGACTGCAGTCGAACCCGATAAGGTTTAACGGGGTATATTTTCACCGCAACATCGTTAAAAAGCCTTGAAAGGCACCAGCCTTTCTGCGTTTTTTGCCTTGTTGCAATAAAAATCTTCTCCCGTTAAACTTCGAAGAACCTTAAATGCCCGAGTTATAGTGCATTTGAGGATTTCTTCGACGAAACAATACTCGCGTCTTGCGAGGAGAAAAATCATCAAAGGTGCTGTAAATCGGACATTTAAGGCTTATCAGGTTCGATTACTGTCACCCTGTAGAGGAAGTGACTTAATGAAGCATAAATTCGGAAAATCTATCAGCGCAAAGCTGAACCTCTGGTATACGCTTCTGATGTTCGTGCTTTCTGTAGGGCTTATCTTTTCCGTTGTTACGGCGGCGAGAATGGCACAGAACTCTCAGGTTCAGCAAAGTCTTGTAAGAAGCGTTGAAAGAAACATTGACGAAATCGAGGTTGAAAACGGACTTCTTGACATTGAATCCGATTTTGCATATACAAACGGCAATATTTATGCGGTTGTCTATTCCGAAAAAGGCGAAATCCTCGGCGGTGAATATCCCGAAAGCTTTACTGCAGAAATACCCCTTTCAGAAAAGCAGTTTGAAAAATATGACGGATTTTATGTTTATGACACCAAGGTTCAGTTCACCAAGTACGACTATAAAATTGACGGTGAAGACGGCGAAATCATAAGCAGCGAGGTTGAGGGAGCCGACTACTATACTCCCTTTGAGGGAACTCTTGATTTTTATGGCGACGACTGTGAAATCTCCTGCAGAGAGGCGTTCACCATTGCGGTGAAGAAAAGCGGTCTCAACCCCGACCACATTGAAATAATCAACGTAAAAAACTATGAATATAACGACGACCCTATTTACGAGGTTGAGTTTTACTCCACAGAAAAAGCCTTTGACGACATCTGGGTGCGTGGTGTTACGGCAGTGAACGGAGTTGACGGTGTGTGGGCAGTACTTATCCGTCTTGCTCTTATACTTCTCCCCATAATCCTCGTTCTTTCGGTTCTCGTGGGCAGAGTTATCACCCGGAGAGCTCTTCAGCCGGTGAAGCTTTTAAGCGAAGCCGTTGAAGAAACCCACGACGAAAAGGACCTTACAAAGCGCATCAGAATCGATGACGGCGACCCGCTTATTACGGGACTTGCAGACAACTTCAACGAAATGTTCCGAAGGTTACAGCTTTCATTCCAGACTGAAAGGCAGTTTTCGGGAGACGTATCCCATGAGCTGCGTACTCCTACGGCGGTTATCCTTGCAGAATGTGAATATCAGCTTTCAAGAGATGAGCTTGACAGCGAGGACAGAGAGAGCTTTGAAACAATTGAAAAGCAGGCGCAGGCAATGAAGCAGCTTATTTCTCAGCTTCTTGAAATCACAAAAATGGAGCAAAACAGCACAGAACAAAATTTTGAAAAGGAAGACCTGAGCCTTCTTGTGAATGCAGTCTGTGACGATGCTGAAGCTCTTTCGCAAAAAGGCATCACCCTCACCCGTGATATAGACGAGAATGTGGAGCTTCCTCTTGATATTATGCTGATGACACGGCTTGTGACTAATCTTGTTTCCAATGCCTACCAATACGGCAAGGAAAACGGCAATATTAAGGTAAGCCTCAGAAAAGAAAAGGGCAGAGCACTTCTCAGCGTTGCTGATGACGGAATCGGCATTGACAAGGAGCATCAGGACAAAATCTGGAACCGTTTTTACCGTGTGGATAAAGCACGCTGCAGAGAAGAGGGCTGCTCAGGTCTCGGTCTTGCAATGGTAAAGCAGATTGCACTTATGCACGGCGGTGATGTATCGCTTCAAAGTGAAATCGGAAAAGGCAGTACCTTTACGGTGGATTTGCCGAGTGAAGAATATAATTAAGGAAATCTAGCTACTCAGACCGAGTGGCTCGATTGCTCATAAGAGATTTGCAACCCAGTTTTTCTTATTGTTATAATTTTTTTGAATTAATATATTAAAAGTATTTGATAATGTTAGTGTCATATGTTATAATATAAAAAAGGCGGTGTCAATATGAGCTTTAATCCTTTTATTAAATTAATAGTTGAGCTTTCTGAAAACTCAAAATTCGCTGAAGCTACTGAACAAATCAAACTCTATATTAATGAATTAGACAGAGAAAACATTATTGAAATCGTAAAAGAAATAGGAACTATTCCTGAATGTATTGAAGCAAGTTCTTCTTCGGAAAAATTGTTTTCAAAGGCCTCCGACTGCGTTTTGGCTCGGTGCTTTTCAGAATTAGGAATACCCTCGATTGCTGTAAATGCACGTGGTAATAGTGCGGATATAATAGCACGAAGTATACATGGCTATACATTGGTAGCTGATGCAAAAACATTTAGGCTTAGTCGTACTGCTAAAAATCAAAAAGACTTCAAAATTGATACCTTAAGCAACTGGCGTGGGTCAGAACATGATTTTGCATTGCTTGTTGCACCCTATTTCCAATATCCTCATACGATAAGCCAAATTTATTCTTCAGCGTTAGACAAGCAAGTGTGCTTGCTTTCTTGGGAACATGTTTTATTTTTGTTAGAGAACAATATTAAGGAATCTGAAACGCTTAGTTTAGAATCCATATGGAATGCTCCGGTAAGACTTGCAAGAGATACAAGAATAGCGTACGCTGATAGAATGAATTGTCAATTTCCCTACATAAATCAAATGATTTGTGACCGAATATCAATTCCAATTGAAAAATTCAACGACCAATTAAATATATGTAGAGACAATATTCGTAACAGAGGAAATTATGAATTGGAATACCTCCATACCGAAAAGGAAGCAATAACGACATTGACAAGAGATGAGGCTATAGCAGAATTATTAAGAAGCAAAAAAGTTCTGGAAAGAATTTCGACTATAGAAAAATTTGTTTCATCTTTATAGGAGAAGTAATATGGGCACTGTAATCTGCGGAGATTCAATCAAAGAAATAAGAAAATTTGAAGATAATTCCATACACTTAATTTTATCAGATATTCCTTATGGTATTTCTTTTGATGAGTGGGATGTTTTGCACAATAATACTAACTCCGCTCTTTTAGGAAAAAGTCCGGCACAAGACAAAAGTTCCGTTTTCAAAGCACGCGGAAAACCTTTAAACGGATGGTCAGAAGCTGACAAACAAATCCCATTGGAATACTATCAATGGTGTACTCAATGGGCATCAGAATGGCTTAGAGTTCTTAAACCGGGTGCCAGTTGCTTTGTTTTTGCCGGTCGCAGATATGCTCATAGGTGTATTTGTGCGTTAGAAGATGCCGGTTTTATTTTCAAAGATATGCTATCTTGGCAAAAAGATGCAGCGGCTCACAGAGCTCAAAATGTATCTGTAGTTTTTGAAAAAAGAAATGATACCATCAATTCAGAAAAATGGAGCGGATGGAAGTTAGGCAATCTAAGACCGTTGTTTGAACCAATTTTATGGTTTATGAAACCGTATGCAATCGGAGATACCTTAACTGACAATATTGTTCAATATGAAGTTGGCGGATACAATGAAGCTGCAATTAAAAACAACCCTCTTTTAAATCAAGGTCTTGAGATATGTTCTAATATCATAAAATGCAAGGCAGAAAAATCAGACAGAGGTTTACATCCCGCACAAAAACCCATTTCGCTTATGAAGTATTTGATAGAATTAACTACCGTTAAAGGACAAATAGTATTAGACCCGTTCTGTGGCTGTGGTTCTACTTTGCAAGCGGCGAAGGAACTAGAGCGTGAATATATCGGAATAGAAATTAATCCAACTTACTATAATACAATTTGTGAACGATTAAAAGAATAACTATAAAAGCCGAGAGCATTCTGCTCTTGGCTTTCTATTTTCAGCTTTGATATGAACTATAAAAATTTTTCAGATTTTTTGAAAAAGTTAAAAATTCTAATCGTTTTTTAATTTAACCTATGTATTATGTAGGTGTAAACAGAAGAGAGAAACACAAAGAATTCTGTTTTACAGATTAACAAATACAAAATAAAAAAACAAAAAATGAAAGGTGGATAAATCCATGAAAAAGAATCTCAAAAAATTATCATCACTCTCACTTGTACTCGCACTTGTATTTTCACTCTCAGTTTCAGCATTCGCAGCTGACATCTCAGCAGACAGAGCAAAAGAAATCGCTCTCGGCAAAGCCGGTGTTGCAGCAGAAGATGTTTTAAACCTCAGAGCAAAGCTCGATTACGACGACGGTCTCAAGTACTACGAAGTAGACTTCCTCGTTCCTCAGGCAGACGGCAGTTATCTCGAATATGACTTTGAAATCGGCGCAGCAAACGGCAAGGTTTACGACTACGACGTTGAAAGAGAAGGCAGAGCAAACGTAAAGGCAGAACCCAAGGCAGAAGCAAAGCCCAAGGCAGACGCAAAGCCCAAGGCAGACGCAAAGCCCAAGGCAGAAGTTAAAAAGCAGGTAGTTAACGGCGGCGACATCGGTCTTGCAGAAGCTAAGAAAGCTGCTCTTGCACACTTCGGTCTCAGCGAAGCAGATGTTAAGTTCATCGAAGCAAGAAAAGATTATGACGACGGCGTTCTCGTTTACGATTTCGGTTTCGCAAAGGGTTATGAAGTTAAGTACTCATGCGAAGTAGTTGCAGCAAACGGTCTTGTAAAAGACGCTGAAAGAGAAGCTGTAAGAGGCTTCTTTGATAAGGTTGAACTCTTCTTCGAAATCCTTATCTATCAGCTTCTTAACAGAAAGTAAACTTAAAAACTCCTCTTCGTGAGGAGTTTTTTTGAGTGTTAAGAGTGGAGTGTGGAGAGTTAAGAGTGGAGTTAAAACCCTTCCGTCACACTTCGTGTGCCACCTTCCCTTTCGGGGACGGCAAGAATAAGGTTATATGATTATAACGCTTCGCTCCGATTATAACACTCCCTCAGTCACTTCGTGACAGCTCCCTCATCAGGGAGCCTTTTTTAGCCTCCCGCTTCGAGGGAGGTGAGAAAATTGTTCAAGGCAATTTTCTCGGAGAGAGTGATTACAATCTACACTTTACCCTTAACAAACAAACTCACTCTGCGGAATATCGCTGTAAGGTTGTAAAAATATAAATCCACAACCGTAACTCCACTCTATACACTTAAAAAGAAAAAGCCCCGAAGGGCTTTTCTTATTCTTTTGCGATTTCTGTAAGTGATGTTGCAAGTCCTGCAAGGGACTGAATCTCTGAGGGAATAATAATCTTTGTTGCCTTGCCGTCTGCTGCAGCTGCGAAAGCCTCGAGAGCCTTAAGCTGAATAACTGCTTCTGATGCACCGGCTTCGTTGAGAAGTCTGATACCCTCTGCCGTTGCCTGCTGAACCTGAAGAATAGCCTGCGCTTCACCCTCTGCTTCAAGAATGTGAGCCTGCTTCTGTGCATCTGCACGGAGAATTGCTGATTCCTTTTCACCTTCTGCAAGAAGAATTGCGCTCTTCTTTTCACCCTCAGCCTTGAGGATTGCTTCACGGCGTTCACGTTCAGCCTTCATCTGCTTTTCCATTGCGTCCTGAATTTCTCTCGGCGGAATAATGTTCTTAAGCTCAACTCTGTTAACCTTGATGCCCCAGGGGTCTGTTGCTTCGTCAAGGATAGCTCTCATTTTGCCGTTGATGATATCACGGGAAGTAAGAGTCTGGTCGAGTTCAAGATCACCGATGATATTACGAAGGGTTGTTGCAGTAAGATTTTCAATAGCGGTTAGAGGATGCTCAACACCGTAGGTGTACATCTTGGGGTCTGTAATCTGGAAATAGATAACTGTGTCAATCTGCATTGTTACGTTATCCTTTGTAATAACGGGCTGAGGAGGAAAGTCCACAACCTGCTCTTTAAGGGAAACGGTCTTTGCAATTCTTTCAATGAAAGGAATTTTGAAGTGAAGACCAACGCCCCATGTTGCTTTGTAAGCACCGAGACGTTCAACAACAACTGCCTTTGCCTGCTGAACGATTCTGATGTTTGTTACAAGAAAAATGATTACAAGTAAAATGATGATAGGGATAATGAATTCCATAGTGTTTTCTCCTTTTTAATTTTATTCTGTTACTACTGCGTTAATCGGTTCTACAATGAGTTTTACGCCCTTGATTTCAGTCACTCTGACCTTTTCGTCTTTTTTCACGGCAGTACCGTCCACAGTTCTTGCTGACCAGATTTTTCCAAGACACAAAACTGCGCCTACGGAAAGCTCGTTGTCAATATCCTCAGTAACGAGACAGATTTCGCCTATTGCCTTATCTGCGTTAGTTGCTTCGCCCGTCTTTTTGGTTACCTTTTTCATTATAGGTCTTGTGAGGGCAAGGCTCACTGCAGACAGAAGGACAAAAACCGCAACCTGAATCGGGGCTGTGGCACCTGCCGCTGCGGCAATTACCGCACCGAAGGCACCCACGGCAAACCATACCGTTACAAGGTTAGCAGTCACCGCCTCAATTACTGAGAGCAGGACAGTCACCGCCATCCAGAAAATTATCTCTTTCATGCCGGCACCTTCTTTCTTTAGTTTTCTTCAGGCAGAAGAGACGCAATCCTCCGCCTGATTATATTATATAATCACCGCCACGCTTTGTCAATATCCGTCTTTCAGCTATTTTTTTCTTAATATTGACTCCCCGTTAATTATTTATTAAATGTGAGGCTTTCACTTGACAAACAAAGCAAAATTCGGTATGTTATATGTATTGAAAAGTAACCTATATTATATATACAATACTGATTAGGAGTTGATTCGTATGAAAAAAGAAGTTCTTGCCGCCATAGCTGCTGCCCTTGCACTATGGTTTTTTGTAATGGGCTTTGAAATCGGCGTTTATAAAGAAAGAAGAGACAACGCAAAAGCGATGGCGACCACCGCCCCCGTTCTTAATACTCAGCCCACAGATAATAATCTTCCCACCTCGCCCACAATGCCTACACTTCCCGATGTTCCCGGAAACGATGTAACTGCACCTACGGCTAATTTACCTACAGTTGCTCCCACAGAGGCTACTCAACCCGGCAAGGAGCTCAACAACCTTTCAACGGATGAAATAGTCACAGCGGTAGGAAACGCAGTAAACACACTTAAGCAGACACAAAACTTCACTGCTGTGAAAAAGCTCCAGGTCGTTGTAAAGGTAGTTGACTGCTCTGTTCCTGCAGCAGTTGAAAAAATCAACGAGATTATTACGGATGTAACAGCAAAGGCAGAACCCGAAGAAACTCTTGTGTTCACAAACGGTGTGGCAGTAAACAATAAAGGTGAACAGGTTGCAGCATCCATAGAAGTACCTCCTGCTAAAAATAATTTCACACTTACCGCCGCAGGTGTAGCTTCGGCAAGAGCTGAAAAACAGGGTGACAACACCGTGTACTATATCAACGTTGTTGCGGAAAGTACAACTGCCGAAAATCCTATTCCCGTTCACAATTCCGGTTCGGTAGGCTTCCTCAATATTGCGGACCTCGGTCTTCCCAGTATTGTAAACATTACAAAAGCTGATATGAATTATCCTGCTTCAACAATAGAGGTTACTGTTGACAAAGACGGCAGACTCATTCACCTGAAAAGCTATCTTCCGATGACAGGCGGCGGTGAAGCAAAGGTATTTGGAATCGGTGGCAGCGCTCAGTTTGAAGGCTACCTTGACGAAGAATGGACAATCACATATTAAAATCAGCACCCTTTTTGGGTGCTGATTTTTCAAAAGTTAAAAGTTAAAAGTTGAAAGTGGAGATGAGGGGCTTTGCCGATTATATCCACCTTTACAGAGTAAAATGAGTTAAATTCTACCTGCCGAGTCAGGTTGATGCCGTAGGGGCGACCATCATGTCAAGAGAAACATGGTAAACAGTTGTGCAAGGACATGGTATACACATTTAAAGTCTAGAAATATGCCTGTTAATAAGTTTTCCATCGTGAACAGAGAACTCAGCGATTTTAAAATTACGATAACAAGCAATGAATGACTCCCCATGGGGATTCGGGCGAAATTCAATGTGTTCACCAATCATCGTTTCACTCAAATAAATTTGCCATTTATCAAATCTGACATAACCCCAGTTATTAACTTTAATTACATGATATTGTCCACCATATTCAAACTGTTCGACAGTATCTGTATATGTTTTGTTGCTTGGCGTGTAGATATCGGCAGGACATTGCATATTTAAAGCTTCATGCGGTCTGACTGTATTGTATTTTTCACGCCAAAGTTGAAATTGAAGTTCAGCATCGTGTATATCCTGAATAACTGTATGTTTTAGCAATTCATCTTTCATAGCACGATGAAAACGCTCGATTTTGCCTTGTGTTTGAGGATGTTTAAATCTTCCGTGAACAGGTAATACATCATGATTCATCAACCATTTTTCAAATTGAGTAAAACCTTGTCTGAATCCTGCAAATTGAGCACCGTTATCTGATAATACAGACTCAGGCACACCGAACTCTTCGAAAGCAGAACGAAAAACAGGAAGAACAGTATTTCCGGTAGATAGAGACGGAGCAATTTTAATAACAAACCGACTGTGATCATCAAATATATTCAAAGGATAGCAATAGTTATTGTCAGCCATTCGGAATTCACCCTTGAAATCTGTTTGCCACATTTCATTACAACGTTCTTTTTCGAATCTGACAAAAGGTTTATGTTTTGCTGATTCTTCAGCAGAAATGCAACCATATCTATTGAGAATATTATTTACAGTTCGCACACTGGGAATTTCATAACCTTTTTTATCAAGTACGCTCTTTAGTTTCTTGGCACCCCAACCAGGGTTTTCAAGCCTTAAATTGATTATGAGCATTTCAATATCATCAGGTGTTTTATTTGCGGTATTGAAAGGTTTTCGACTTCTGTCAGCTAGTGATAATCCTTCGGAATATCTTTCAAGCCACTTATATCCTGTTTTTCTTGTTATTCCGTATTCTCTGCACAATGCACTAAAATTTACATTGTTTTTGGCTGCAATGGCAAATTCATTCCTTAATTCTTCCACAGTTTTACTCTCCCACGGCATTTAAAACACTTCCTTATTCAGCATTTTATTTGCCTTTATTTTATCATAAAACTGTATACTATGTCCCTGCACTATTTGTATACTATAGTTACTACACTATACACATTGGTCGTCCGTCAATAGACCAATGAAAACTAAAAGTATGGAAATTATTTTTAAAAACACTCTTAACACAAGAGCGATTCTGAAAGACAGTCTTAAATTTATCCGAAGCGATGTACCGACTATTGTTACGGAAGAAGAAAGATTGTGGTTGATTGAGAATAATATTACCACGATTGTTGACCTCAGAACAGACAAAGAGAGATTAAGAAAAATATGCCCTTTGGAAAACGATGAGCGTTTTGATTATCACAGTATGCCCGTTACCGGAGGAGATATTGTTCCGAAGTCAGTGGATGATGTTTCAAAGTCATATATCAATATGGTTGATGAAAAACTGCATAAAACTATAGATTTAATTTTGTACAGTAAATCCAATGCACTGTATTTCTGCAATGCAGGAAAAGATAGAACCGGAGTTGTTTCGGCTATTCTTTTATATAAGTCAGGTGAATCTGTTGAGTATATAGTGGATGATTATATGAAATCAAAAGATAACTTAAAAAATGCTCTGAATGCTTTTGCAAATCAAAATCCCGAAATTGATATAAATGTTATAACTCCCGATGAACGGTATATAAGAGAATTTTTGGATTGGTTTGCAAAGAAGGACATATAATAGGAAGTGAACTTGTATGGCAAAAAACGACAGATTTGAAAAAGTGTATTCACAGGGTGCATTTGGCACAATGGAAATATGGGTTGACAAAGAAACAGGTGTAAACTACCTTTACCGTCAAAGCGGTTACAGCGGCGGACTTACGCCCTTACTGGACAGAGACGGAAAACCCGTTATTTCTCCAATTGTAAACAGATACGAAAAATAATGCCCTTGCCGTCCCTGAAAGGGAAGGTGGCTGCGAAGCAGTCGGAAGGGTAAGACAGGAGGCTGAGCTTTATGGTATCAAACAAAGAAGACAGACAGATAATTGCACAGAACAAAAAAGCTCAGCACGACTATTTTGTTCTTGAAACCTACGAGGCAGGAATTGAGCTTTTCGGCACAGAGGTAAAATCTATCCGTAAGGGCAGAGTAAA
>JAZSOM010000059.1:0-78805 GCA_045536955.1 Acutalibacteraceae bacterium | reverse complement strand
TATCTATTTCTACAACAATCAACGAATTCAACTTAAAACAAAACTGACTCCGCTTGAAAAACGAAGTCAGTTTACCGCTTAATTAAATATTTCTGCCTTAGGGGGGCTTTTTGTACTGTCCGCACAATTTGGAGCAGTTCACAACCCTTGGTGGCTCTAATAATATAAAATAATAAGTAAAAAGGGTGCCTCAAGACACCCCAACGAATACATCATAACACAAAAGTATTCTATATGTCAACAGTTTTTTCGTGATAATGCTGCATTTCTACGATATGCATAAATATTTTTAGTGAACTTTATACAAAATTACATCTTGCAAAACCCAAAAACCTGTGCTATATTATAGACACAGAGAGGTGATACCAATGAACAGGTAACAACCCCAAATATTAAACGAGGTGGTACCGATGTACAAGTAAAATCTCTTAGGCTCATCTGAACAAACAAAATTATCAATCCAAAACAAAAAAACAAAAAGGTAACAGAACTAACAAAAACAAAAAATTCAGAAAGAGCCGCAGACACAACCTTCATAAAAAGCTGAATTAAAGTCCACCGTAAACATCAAGGTATCTTGCTTACAAGAGAAAAAAAGAATAAAGAGTGTAATGGTATAGAAGGACTAAGTGTAGAGATGAAGGTTGGCAAAATACAAGAAAGTGAGGTAAACAAAAGATGTTAGATACTAAGAATTCACAGAAATAACCCTTGACTGAATGTGTAAAGAAACATCAGTCAAGGGTTATTTCGATTTTACGGTAAAATTGTCACCGACCGTCAGGGATGAGACCCCCGATGGCGGCTTTTTTTGTTTACAGGCTTATTCGCCAAGCAGCTCGCCTATCATAATATCGACAAAAGAAAGGCATCTCGGCACGTGAAACGGACCTTTAAAGGTGCTGCCCTTACAGGCAGGCTGTGTCGGCTTGCCATCACGGCGAAGATAGCCGTACCACTCACCGTAGGGCTGATCAGCAAAATAAGTTTTGCAGTAATCAAGCACCTGACAGAAAATATCAAAATATTTTTCATCGCCCGTATCGCGATAAATCATAAGTGCCGCAATGAGTGCCTCGTTATGCGGCCACCAAAGCTTCATATCGTGCTCGTAAGCCTCGGGTGGATTACCTAAACAATCGAGAAAATAAAGGATACCGCCGTATTCCTTATCCCAGCCGGCATTGAAAGCAAGGTCAAAAATCTCGACAGCCTTTTTGTGAAGCTCCTTGTCGCCCGTATCGTTTGCCCGTTCCATAAGGAACCAACTGCATTCAATATCGTGTCCCGGGTTGACCATTCTGCCGTCTGTATAATTGAGTCTTGCCGTACCGTCGGGCGCAACATTCTCGAGTGTGCAGCCCAGCTCAGGTTTGAAATGATAGTTCAAAATGTCGTTTACGCATTCGTTTGCTCTTGAATCATAAAGCTCCGCATTCTCGGGGTTAACACGTTTGAGCACAGACGTAACGTTGAGCAAAATCATCGGTATGCCGAGAGCTCTGCCACTGCGTGTTTCGGGCACTGTTTTCGGACCCATTCCCGTCGGGTCAGGCATACCGTGGTTAAGATTCCAATACATCTCATAGGCTCTGAGCGCTCTTTCAAGGTGCTCCTTCTCGCCCGTTATGCCGTAATATTCAGCATTTGCTATACAGTAAAAAGCCTCGGAAAAACAGTATCTTCTCTGTCTGAGGGGCTGACCGTCTTCGGTGACGGTGAAATAAAGTCTACCGCCCGCCTCGCGATTAACGCAGTGCTCCTCGAGGAAATCCAGGCAGCTTTTCGAAGCGGCAAGCCATTCCTCCTTAACACCGTACGCGTGACAAAGCCAAGCATAAATCCAACCGCAGCGTCCCTGCATCCAAACACTCTTGTCGGTTGAAAAAACCTTGCCCTCACGGTCAAGGCAGGTATACACACCGCCATACTCATTATCCATACCGTTTTTTAGCCAGAATTCCGCACAGCGTTCAAGCTCCGAGCGAACCCATACACGGGCTTCAATAAGTTTATTTTTATCCATAAACAACCTCCGAAAAAGAATCTGCCCTTAAAATATAGCATATTCTTCACACTTATGGAAGAAGTTTGACAATAATATTTTGCGTTATTTTTTCTTGACAAAATATAAAAAACAACCGCAGCTTGAATACTGCGGCTGTTTTTGCTTCTGCCCGTTCGGGCTACACAAAAGGGAATATAGAAAGGTATTTTGTTGGACATCAAATTACCTTTACGATTTGCGGCCGCAGGCTTCTGCCACACCTGCGACTGCAAGCAAATATTATTACAGCGAAGTAACACAATTGTAAATACACTGTAACACTTCAGTAAACAGAGTGTTGCAAAATTGTATAATAAGTGGTATTATACAGTTGTATTATTTTATACTAAAGGTGATAAAAATGGCAGTTATCCTTATCGTCGAAGATAATAAAAACACTCAGCTTCTTACCGCCACAAGACTCAAGCCGTATTTCGAGGTGGTCTGTGCTGACGATGGTTTCGACGCACTTGACGTATTTTACTCACGCCATATCGACCTTGTTATAAGTGACATTATGATGCCCAATATGGACGGATTTGAGCTGCTTCAGCGAATCCGCAGCGAAGGATTCAACACACCCGTGCTCCTTCTCACAGCCAAGCAAACTTTGCAGGACAAGCGCGAAGGCTTCAACCTCGGCTCCGACGATTACGTCACAAAACCCGTCGACTACGACGAGCTGCTGCTCAGAGTGAACGCACTGCTTCGCAGAGCGAGAATTGCAACCGAGCGTCAGATAAAAATCGGCAAACTTTCAATTGATGAAGCAGAACACGTTGCCGTTTACGCCGGTGAGGTAATCCCCTTCTCACGCAAAGAGTTTGACCTGCTCTACAAATTCCTTTCATATCCGGGCAAGATTTTCACAAAGAAGCAGCTTCTTGACGAAATATGGGGCATTGACTCCGAATGTACGGAAGACACAATCAAAACCCACATCAACCGTCTGAGAAACAAGCTTGTCAACTGCGACGAAATTGAAATAATCACAATAAAAGGTTTCGGATATAAGGTTGAGATAACAAAATGAGCAAGAAGAGAAAAAAACGCAAGGGTCAGATAACCCCAAATGTCAACGATATTCCGCTTAACAGAGGTCTGTCACGCTGGTTTGTGTTACAGACCTTCATTATGCTTGGCATCAGCGGTTTCACAACCATTGTTATGGACCGTGCCGACAAATACCTCAGCAATACGCCAAACTTAGACCCGTTAAGGCTTGTGGGTTTTGTCGCGCTGCTGATTGTCATACTCGGTATTTTCATGTTACTTCAATACAGCGCAACGAAAAGGCACCTTGAAAAAATATACAACTCTATTGAAATGCTTGCTCACGGTCACTACGGTCACAGGCTGAAGGTCGGCAAATATACCGTTTTCCGCAGCCTTGCAATTGACATAAACCGTCTCAGCGAAGAGCTGCGCAACGTTCATATGCTACGCTCCGATTTTGTTAACAGCTACTCACACGAATTTAAAACCCCCATCGCATCAATAAGTGGCTTTGCACAGCTTCTGCTTGATGACAACAATAACCTCAGCGAAGAGGAGCGTAAAGAGTACCTCAGCATAATTGCGCAGGAAGCGGAACGACTTTCAAGACTTTCAAGCGACACTTTTCTTCTGTCTCAGCTGGAATCGCAGAAAATTCTTTCCGACACCAAGCCGTATTCACTTGACGAGCAGCTTCGCCGCTGTGTAATCGTGCTCTCAAGCCAGTGGAGCGAAAAAAACATCAACGTTATCGGCAACCTTGATGAAGTCACCTACAACGGCGATGAGGATTTGATGCAGCACCTTTGGCTTAACCTAATAAACAATGCTATAAAATTCACACCGGAAGGCGGCGCAATCAACATCAGCCTTTCAGAGAAAGACGAAAAAATCACCGTAACCATTTCCGACACGGGTATAGGAATGTCCGAAGAAATGGTTCAGCATATATTCGACAAGTATTATCAAGGTTCAACCAATCACTCAAAAGGTGGATTGGGACTCGGTCTTTCAATCGTTTATCGAATTATCGTACTCTGCAAAGGCAGAATCAAGGTTGACAGCAAGCTCGGCGAAGGCACAACTTTCACCGTTGAATTTAAAAACAAAAAAATCTAAAATATGCGGCTTGTATGGTTTTTAGCTATACAAGCCTTTTTAATTGTGATATAATACCGTTGTTCAGAAAATTTGAGGTGATTATTCCAATGGCAATTTACAAAAACAGAACAGACCTGCATATGCACACATTAAGCTCGTTTGACGGCAATTTTACGGCAGAGCAGATGTGCAACGCTGCCATCGAGGCAGAGCTTGCAACAATCGCTTTCACAGACCATTTTGACGTCGATTTTTATGAGCAGCACAACCTCGGCACACGTCAGCAGACAAGCTACGAGGATATCACCTGTGCAAGAGATACCTTTTCGGATAAGATACGCGTTCTCGTCGGAATCGAGATGGGTCAGCCGACCTACGAACCTGACCTGACGGAAAAAACATTAAACAGATACAGCTATGACTTTGTAATAGGCTCTATCCACAATCTGCGCAAAACGCCCGATTTCTGTGAGCTAGACTACAAAACACTTACTCAGGATGATGTATACTTGCTTCTTGACAAATATTTTGAAGAGGAGCTTATACTCGCAAAGTGGAACGGATTTGATACCCTGGCACACCTCACCTACCCGATGCGCTACATCGTTCAATCCGGCAGATTCAACACGGACCTGAGCCGTTACGACGACATCACGGACGAGATTTTCAAAGTTCTTATCGCAAACGGAAAAGCACTTGAAATCAACACCAGCGGGCTCAGACAGCCCATTGGCAAAACAATGCCGACAGATAACTATGTACGTCGCTTCAAAGAGCTTGGCGGTGAGCTTCTCACCCTCGGCTCGGATGCTCACTTCACACAGCACGTAGGTGCAAACATTGACGATGGTTACCGTATAGCCGAAAGCTGCGGTTTCAGCTACGTAACATATTTCAAAGAGCGTAAACCCGTACAGATCAAAATAGAAAAGTAAAGAAGGTAACGTAAATGCAAGGCAAAAAACTTACGCTTGAAGCCCCTGCTAAAATCAATCTTCTGCTCGATATAATCAGCCGTCTTCCCAACGGTTACCATAGCCTTTGTATGGTTATGCAGACCGTTGACCTTTGTGACACCGTTGAGGTGGCGCTGCGTGACGACGGCAAAATCAACCTCACCTGCAGCGAAGCTGCACTGCCGACAGACAGTAGAAACATCGCCTACCGTGCAGCAGAAAATTTTTTTGAAGCTACGGGGGTCAACAAAGGTGCGGATATTTCACTGACCAAGCGTATTCCGTTTGAGGCAGGCCTTGCAGGCGGAAGCACAGACGCAGCAGCGGTGCTCAAGGCTCTCAACACGCTGTGCGGCACAGCATTAAGTACGCGTGAGCTTTGCGCAATCGGTGTCAAGCTTGGTGCTGACGTCCCGTTTTGCATCTGCGGCGGCACAATGCTTGCGCAGGATATAGGACAG
Organism: Acutalibacteraceae bacterium; assembly: GCA_045536955.1. Taxonomy (GTDB): domain Bacteria; phylum Bacillota; class Clostridia; order Oscillospirales; family Acutalibacteraceae; genus UBA8612. Next base: position 73,244 of record JAZSOM010000059.1, on the reverse strand, counting down.
GTGCTTTCCGAATTACCTTCACTCAAAAAATGTTTCATTGTACTTGTAAAGCCCGATGTCGGTGTTTCCACAAAAGAAGCTTACGAGGCGTTTGATACAGCCGAATCAATCAGACATCCCGATTGTAACGCGATGATTCACGCGGCGGCAAGTTCTGATTTCGACGGCATTATCAACAACGTCGGCAACGTATTCGAACAGTTTATCGAGGTACCGCAAAGAGCTGAAATCAAGGCGATTATGCGAAACCACGGCTCTCTCACTTGCTGTATGAGCGGTAGCGGACCGACAATTTTCGGCATATTTGACACAGAAGAAAAGGCTGAACACTGCGCGGCGGCAATACCCGCAAAGCTCGGCAAAGCATACGTAACAAGACCAATATAAATAAAAGAACGCAGTCTTTCACTCCTGAAAGGCTGCGTTGATTTTTTAAAGAAGATCTTTTCTGAGCTGAGCACCGGATTTCGCGCTGAGGTATGCAGGAGGCACATCAAAGACTGTTTTACAGCCGCTCATACCTTCCGCATTCATTCTTGCCGCCGCACGTGCAAAGCAGACAAGAACGCTCGCCGTAAACTCGGGATTTGAATCAAGCTTAAGGCTGTACTCAATAATATGCGTGTGTTCAAGGTCGGCACCCGTCTTGCCGCTGCGGATAACGAATCCGCCGTGAGGAATACCCGCGTGGTTTTCGTTAAGCTCCTGCTGAGAGATAAAGTTTACCGTTGTATCATAATCAGCAAAATAGTTCGGCATTGACTTGATTTCCTGCTCAATTCTTGCCTTATCCGCGCCTTCCTCGGCAACAACAAAGCATTCTCTCGTGTGCTTTTCCCTTGTCGAAAGTTCGGGAGCGGTACCGCTTCTGACTGCGTCGAGAGCTGCCTGTACGGGAACGGTATACTGCTTGCCGTCGGCTACACCGTCTACACGTCGGATTGCATCCGAATGACCCTGGCTGACACCTTTGCCCCAGAAAGTGTAATCTTTGCCGTCGGGAAGAATAGCACTGCCGTAAAGGCGGTTAAGTGAGAACATACCGGGATCCCAGCCGACAGAAATCATAGCAGTTTTGCCAGAAGCTTTTGCCGCCTCGTCAACCCTGTCAAAATGCTCAGGGATCTTTGCGTGAGTGTCAAAGCTGTCAACAACATTGAAAAGCTTTGCAAGTGCGGGGGTCTGCTCGGGCAGGTCGGTTGCGCTGCCGCCGCAGATTATCATAACGTCTATATTGTCAGTCATACCGGCGGCATCCTCTGCCCTGTATACGTTTACACCGGGTGTGTTTATCTTGACACTTGAAGGGTCACGGCGTGAAAAAACCGCAACAAGCTCCATATCGTCATTTTGTCTGATAGCATTCTCAACACCTCTGCCAAGATTGCCGTAACCATATATTCCTATTCTTATCATTTTAATTTGCCTCCGTTGCCGAAATGAAACTTAACAACGAAAATATAGCACAAAGGTAATAAAGATGCAATAACATATTTCAACAAAAAGCACTGCCGAAGAAAAAAATAAGGGCACGGAGATTCTGACCCCGTGCACCACCGCGCCCTGTACTTTATTCGGAACAGTTCTGTTTTATCATTGAAGCCGCTGTTACAACCGCATAAATCAGCGCACCGACAAACACGGTAACCCTGATTGCGGTAAGAATTCTTATCAGCTTTTCCGCTCTGCCCAACCTTTTAAGACATTTACAAACCTTTGTAAGCATTACTTTTACCTCCATCCAACACAACAGCGTGTGCAATTGCCGGTATGCTTTCACCCTGGAGCGGAGAAAGCTGCGACAGCAAAGCACCCGTGCCCACAAATAAAATTCTTTCAAGTTCACCTGAACTCAGTTTTCGCATAAAGTACGTACAAATAACCGACGCACTGCAGCCGCATCCCGATGCGCCTGAATTTACGTCACGGTCATTCATATCGTAAAGCATCAAGCCACAATCGCTGTGATTGCGGGAAATATCAATGCCGTGCTCAACCGCAAGCAACTTGTGCAAAAGCTCCGTACCGACAGCGCCGAGGTCACCCGTAACAATACAGTCATAATCCGCGGGTGTGCGCCCCGTTTCACGAAGGTGCACGGCTATCGTGTCGGCAGCAGCAGGTGCCATTGCAGCGCCCATATTGTTAGCATCTGTTATTCCCATATCGAGAATTTTGCCGTATGTCAGACAACTGATGCCAACGTTTCGCACAGAGTTACCGATTATTGCAGCACCCGCCGCCGTTGCGGTCCATTGCGCTTGCGGAGGTCGCTGACCGCCGTATTCCAAAGGAAGGCGGAACTGCTTTTCTGCCGAGCAGAAATGAGATGATGTTGCCGCAACTGCCGTACCGACTGCACCCGAATCCACAAGCAGAGCGGCGGTTGCAAGCGAAAGTGCCATTGTCGAGCACGCACCGTACAACCCGAGGAAAGGAATATTAAAACCTCTTATGCCGAAGGTTGTTCCCATACTCTGACCGAGAAGGTCGCCTGCAAGTATCAGGTCAATATCCGATGCCGAAACTCCTGCTTTGGAGATTGCTGTTTCTATGGCAATTTTCTGAAAATCACTCTCTGCCTTCTCCCATGAATCCTCGTTCATTCTGCCGTCTTCAAACACACGGTCAAACTCGTTGCCGAGAGGTCCGTCGCCCTCGCGCCTGCCGACAATACCCGCCGACGCAAGCACGCGCGGAAAACTTTTAAGCGCAACGGTCTGTCTGCCGATTTTTTCAGGCAAATTCATCACATCCTTCTGCAAAATTATCTGCAAAAAAACGGACGATATACCCTTTACATATAATTATTTTACTACATCGTTGAACAATTATCAACACTCGTATATGTTCACTTGAAAAAAAACAAAAATAATGGTATAGTAGTTTTATATAAACTGTTAAAGAGGTGAGGTTATGAAGTGTCCTAACTGCGGCGGTGAAATAGGCCGTTTTGAACTTGCTCCCGATTGCAAGCATTGCGGAGTCAATATTTTCTACTGCCAGCAGGAAAAGCTCCTCTCGCAGGATGCAAAGCAGTGCGAGCTTGAATTTGCTTCATTCAGAATACTTAAATCAAAGGTAAAATGCGCTTTTATAGGCGGACCTTTGCAGATTCTCCGTATTGTCGCAATGCTTGCGGCAATAGGCGCAGTATTTATTCCGTTTGCAACCTTGAGCGCTGACTTAGGTCTGTTTTCATCAAAAGTCACCCTCAGCGCCTGGGGCATTTATCAGGCGGTTTCAAACGGCGAGCTGACCGTGCTTATGAGCCTTCAGGACTATCTGCCGCGCCTGTTTGCAGCCTTCGCGGCAGATGCGGTGCTTTTCCTGCTCGCTTTTCTTATGGGTTTTGGCGTTTTCGTTGCGTTACTGCTTACTTTTCTCAACATCAAAAAATCCGCCACAGCTTGCTGTGCCCTTTGTGCCGCAGGCTTTGCACTGAGCCTTGCCTCAGGTGTTGTGAGTATGCTTATGCCAAAGGCGGCGCTCGGTACGTTCATCACGGCTACGGGCGGTGCGGGTGCTTTTGTTCTCGCAGGTGTTTTTGCGCTTATGTTTGCGCTCAACTTCCTTTTCCTCAAAAAGAACATAAAGCCCGATATTGACCCGCTTGACCTTGAACGTGTTGCGATACGCAAAAAAATAAAATCAGGCAAAATCAAGCTTGATGACCTGCCTTTACCCGTATTGGGAACCGATGAATCGAAAGAAGGTGAGCGCATTGGCTGATAAAAAGCACGGCAAAAAACCTCAGTTTATTCTGTTTGGCATCATCAGCATCATAGCTCTTGCCGTGTGTGCGGCGGTGCTCATTATAACGGTGCGCTCAATCGATACGGGTAATTCCTCTGCCGAGCCCGATGCGCAGAGCAAAACCGAACTCACTAACGATACCCAAACGCTTCTTGACTACCTCGGAAAGGTAACCGCTTATTCCGCAGTAAACAGATTTATCAAGGCTGATATTTACACCGACTCTTATGTTGACGACAACACGCTGACTGTCACTGACGGTAACGGCACGGCGCTCGATTCTGACCGAAACCTGCTGATATACGCAAAGAACAAACTGCTTCCGACAGTTGACACTTACTACCCCGAAGATGAAAAAGGTGTTTTCGGCAAGGTTAACAGCTCACTCCGCAAGGTTGACCTGACAGCCAATGACGTCGAATCCGTCACCTTCTCCGTCGGTGAAACCGATGCGGAAGGCAACCCCGTCTACGACGCTGATACCGGCGAATTGGTAAACAGCGAATATTACTTCATCACCGTCCGCCTCAAGATTGCACCAAACGATTATTCCGCTAAAAGAGTTGAGCTTTTCTGCAACGATATTGCGGACTCGTGCTCGGTCAACAAAAGTGACGTTGACCTCACCGAAAGCATAATTTGCGCCAAAGTAAACCGCTTCACCGACAAGCTTGAAACGCTCACGTTCGATAAAACATACAGCATCAAGGCTGATGTAACGTTCAAAGGCAAGCTTGCCGTCTTTTCAGACAGACAGGTCGGTTTCACTTACAGAACAAGTGAACGTTACGAATACTCTTACGCAGGCATAAACTTTGCAGAGGACACTGCAACAGTCAAGCCCGGCGATGAAATTATGCTCTCCGTAAACGCAGTTATCGAAAACGACAGCGAATACACAGTCACCTTCTTTTCCTCAGATACAACTGTTGCAACAGTTGATGAAATGGGCTACGTCAAGGGCATAACCGCGAGCGACAAGCCCGTAACAATCAAAGTCGTGCTTGTCTATCTTGGCGAGGTTTTCTTTGACGAATGCACGGTTTACGTCAGCGATTCACAAAAAAAATAAGGAGGTGAAAGCGTGACTGAAAGCCAAACAAAAACCGTTGAAAGCGAAAAAACATCCTACTACCAAGGACGAAACTACGTCGGCGTAAAAGAAACAACAGCATATCTCCTCAACGACTGGTCCAACTCATTCAACATCAGCGCTTTCTCCGAAAGATATATTTGGGACGTTGTAAACATCGACTTCACTGTCAACGCTGTTATGAACATTGCTGCAACAGTATGGGACGTAATCAACGACACGTTCATCTCCGTTATCGTTGACAGCACGCGAACACGTATCGGCAAATTCAGGCCCTTCCTTGTCGGTATGCAGCTTCCGCTTACCATAATGGGTATCTTCACATGGCTGATACCTATTTTCTTTCCCGACACAAACGGCACCTATCTGCCCAAGCTTTTCTATTATTACTTCTTCCTCATCATAAACGAAACGGCGGGCACCTTCACAACCGTTGCAAAAAGCGGATACATGTCAACAATCACGCCTAACCCTGCCGAGCGAATAAGGCTCATAACCCTTGCCGAGCTGCTGACAGGCTATATGGGTGAGGATATGCCGCGTTACATAATGGGTGTGCTGATAGACCTCGTAAACAACAAGGTTGTAACGTGGAAACTGAGCAGTGTATTTATGGTAATGGGTACGGCAACCGCCGTTATATCATCGCTTTGCACCTTCTGGTTCTTCCTCAAATCAAAGGAAAGAGTTCCTCAATCGCTTGAAAAGCCAAGCATCAAGGAAGGACTCAAGGCAATTGTTTCAAACTATCCGGTGCTGCTGATGTGTCTGTCCGAATTTCTCGGCAATTTCTCAATCAGCAAAAGCGAAACAAACTACTTCATTGACGTTCTCGGCAGCTATTCGCTGATAACAATCCTCAACATACCTTCGGGAATCAACGGCAGCATCAGCTATATGTTCGTTGAGCCGCTGAGGAAACGCTTCTCATCAAAATCGCTATGGATTTTCAACGATATCTACAACAGCGCACTTTCAATCGGCGTCTTCCTTTTCGGTATGACAAAAGGCAAAAAAATGTTTTATCAGACCGTACCTATGTGCATAGCCTTCGGCCTTAAAGAATGGTTCGGAAAATGGTCTTGGGGCATTTCGAAAGTTATCACGGCAGATCTCTGGAACGAAGCTATGGACTACTGCGAATGGAAAAACGGATACCGAATGGAAGCGACAACAGGTGTTGCCAAAGGACTTATCCTCAAGCTTCAGAGTGCACTTCTCGGCTCTGTAACAAGCATAATTATGAAGAAAATCGGCTATGTTCAGGGCCTTGAAATCGGTACGCAGAATGACCGCACAAAGTTCTGGGAGTTTGCGCTTTGCACAATTGTGCCCACACTTACGGGCATACTTCGCATTGTGCCGAAATTCCTCTGGCCTATATCAAAACAAAAACGCGACAGTATGTACAGCGAGCTTGCCGCAAGGCGTCAGGAAAACGTTATCGGCTACGCTGACGAATTCACCGGCAACAAATAAACACAACGTAAAAAGCGCAGACTCTGTCGAGTCTGCGCTTTTTTGCTTAAGTATCAGAAATGACCGCCGCGGATTGAAACTACAACCTCATCTATTTTCATATAAACAAGACCGAGAAATTCAACCACCTTGTAGAGCATTGTGCGGATAAATTTTGAAATCGGATTGTCGTTAAATCCTTTTGTTTTTTCAATTGTGATGCTGTCAAGGAGCTCACTGTTATCACCGCGGAAAGTCTTAACACTCATTGTTGTGTCGGTAAACTCGATGGTTGTGTAAGTTGTGACGTCGGCATTTTCAAAAGCGTACGCAGTGTAGGGCCAGAGATACATATCTTCCATTGAGCCCTGGTCACAGAAAGCATTTGTGTTGAGGTAAATTATGCCGTTGGGGTCTGTATAAGTCTTGCCGCTTTCAGCCTTGCCGACTACAACACCGTCGCTGATGAAGTTTGAGCGTCCCTGCATATGAGTGTGACCGGTGAAAACAAAGTCAAGATCATACATCTCAAAAATCGGCTGAAAAACAGCATTGAGCATAATATTTGTTTCGGGTTCAAGCATTGCAATACCGGGTGCATAGAGACCCTGGTGCATAACACCTACACGCCATTTTGCATCGGGATTTGCGCTGACAGCTTCTTCTGCCATTGCTCTGTGGTCTGCCGCTGAACCTGAACAAGCATCAAAAACAAGGTAAAGCACGTCGCCGTAACGGAACCAGAAATCTCTGTCAAGACCTGTGAAGTACTTGCCGAAAAACTCGTTGGGCATATGGGTATAGTAATCGTACATCATACCCTTTTTATCGTGGTTACCGATTGCAAGTGCCATAGGCAGGCTGCGTGTATACTCGGGCATAAGAAGTGTCTGCCACTCGTCAGCCGCCTTACCGGTTGAAGTGTTGTCGCCGGGAGAAAGAAGGAAGCTGATGTCGGGATTTTTTGTGAGTGCTTCGTCGAGCACGCTCTGCCAGACATAGCCGATTCTGGACTGCTCTTCGGGGTTGTCGGTGCTCTGACCGCCAATCTGGATATCTCCTACAAGAAGCATCTTGTAGCTGTCAAAGCCTTTTGACTCATACTTGTAAGCCTCACTCCAGCCGTCTTCACCGAGCCACTGATAGTAGTAGGTTGTGTTTTTTTCGATTCCCGTCATTGTAACGCGGCAGACAAGCTGCTCTTCTGTTTCGGCAGGTGTTGTTTCACCGACAAACTCGACATAGTCGCTCATATCGGCGCTCTTTGCAAGCCTTACCTTCGGGTCCGCCTTATCCTTTGCGGCGTGCCAGCAAATATTAAGCTGAGTTTCATCAGCACCGACACAAAGCATAGGCAGTGTGTTTTCGTCCCTGAGGGAGCTGTACGTTTCATCCCACTCAGCCTTTGTCATTGACTTGTCGTCAAATGCCGCATAAGACAAAACCATTGCACACTGCAGTGTAAGTATAACCGAGAGGAGCACTGCAAGAATTTTAAATTTGCATTTCATAATTATTACCTCCTGTAATTTTTATATTTTCATATTAGCACAAAGAATATCTTATAATCAATAATTTCGCTGAGATTTTTCAATTCTTTTCCAATTAAAAAATCCGTAAAGATCATTTGCAAGAAACGCAACGAAACAAAAAGCCATAGGCAGATAGGATATATCCTCCACGCTTGCAATCACCCACAAAACAATAAGCACAACATCGTTTGCCGAATAACCGAGCGCATAATAAGGGCTGCGAAAAAATGTCAGACCCGAGGCAAGAAAGCTTGTAGTGACCGAAACCGTACTCGGTATAAGCGAGCTGTTGCCCATAGCTCTGAGAATAAAATAAAACACAACCGTAACAACCGCCGCACCTGCTCCGAGCGCTACCTTTTGCTTTGACGAAAGACGGTTGACCTCAACCTGTGCCGTCTCTTTGTAAGGATGCCGCAACCACGAAAAAGCAGCCGCAAGAGCAATAGGCGCCGTCATACCGAGGTAAGTTATCATCTCGCCGTAATAACGCAGTTCAAATGAAATAATGCCGTAAAAAATGCTGAACACAACTGTCAGCACCTGACCGAGCACCAAACCTTTTGCAACAAATATAAGCGCCGTAACCCCGATCAGCGAAGCGACCAGGTTGAGCACGTCACCGCTGAACACAAACGCCGCCACGACGGTAACAACAGAGCATATCCACAGCACCCATTCAAATCCCGTAAGCGATTTAATCGCTTTGATTATGTTCATAAAACTCTCCTTAAACAAAAATCACCCGCACGGCACATCTTCAAAGACCTAACGATGTAAACCGAAACGGATGACAAGCATCTTCACTACCCGATGGCAGTACAATATTTTTTGTGATTCTATCACAGCTTTTATTTTATGTCAAGATATGTTAAAATCACTTAAAATCACTTGTTGAGGTTTAGTATGGAGCAGATTGTAAAATCACTTTATGAAATGCAGGACACAGCATACCGTGAATTTCACAGCAGACTTATGCCGGAAACCGACAAAGAAAAAATAATAGGTGTGCGCACACCCGAGCTTCGCAGGTTTGCAAAGCAGATACACGGCACACCCGAAGCGGATGAATTTTTAAAACAGTTGCCGCACAAGTATTATGAAGAGGATAACCTGCACGCATTTTTGCTCGAGCAGATAAATGATTACGGCGAAGTTATATCGGCGCTTGACAAATTTCTTCCCTTTGTAGATAACTGGGCAACCTGCGATATGATGAAACCGAAAGCTTTTAAAAATCATCTGCCCGAGCTGAAGGAAAAATGTTTTGAATGGCTCGATTCGCCGCATACTTATGCAGTGCGTTTCGGCATTGTTATGCTTATGACTCACTTTCTTGAAAATGAATTTGATATATCAATTCCCGAAAGAATATCACAGATAAGACGTGAAGAATACTACATACGGATGGCAGTTGCATGGTACTTTGCAACTGCACTTGCCAAGCGGTACGATGAAACTCTGCCGTTTATTAAAAGCCGCAAACTCGACCCGTGGACACACAAAAAAGCATTGCAAAAAGCAAGAGAAAGCTATCGCATAACACAGGAGCAAAAAGCATATCTGAAAACTCTGATTCGTAACAATTGAGCAAAACCAACAGAAAATAATACTATATCTCCCAAAATCACACCATAGGCAAAGTATAATTCTGCTGAAATTAACTCACCGAATTTGAGTGAGGTGAGTTAATTTAAAAAGCAAAAATTGCTTAACCGTGTTTGAGCAGAATTTTGTTGACTGTAACTAATAAAAGTTATATAATTTTGTAGAATAATATATTGGGTAAGAATTTTGTTTTCATATTATTTTTTGATTCAAACATTATTACGGAGGAATCTGATATGAGAAATGTACTGAATTTCAACAACGATTGGTTATTTTCAAAAGAAGCCGCTGAAATCCCTTCCGCATTACCTTCAGATTGGGAAACTGTCAATCTGCCTCACTCATGGAACGCAACAGACGGACAGGACGGTGGCAACGATTATCACAGAGGCACCTGCTACTATGCAAAGAATGTCTCACGCGACGAGCTTCCTCAGACGGACAGAATTTACCTTGAAATCAAGGGTGCCAACTCCTCTGCCGACGTTTACGTAAACGGCAGCAAAATCAAATCGCACGACGGCGGTTATTCCACCTGGCGCGTTGATATGACCGATAGCCTTGCAGACACAAACCTTATCGTAATTGCCGTTGATAACACAGCGAACGACAGGGTTTATCCGCAGATGGCTGACTTCACCTTCTACGGCGGTCTTTACCGCGACGTAAACGTTATCGGTGTCAGCACCTCCCACTTCGACCTTGACTATTACGGCGCACCCGGAATCAAGGTCACGCCCGAAATCAAGGGTAACGATGCAGAGATTGAAATCGAAGTCTTCGTCACCGACAAAAAAGACGGTCAGACGTTACGTTACACCGTCACGGATGCCGAAGGCAAAGTTATTGCTGCAAAGACATCCGACGATACAGAGGAAGACATTGACATCAGGAACGTTCACCTCTGGAACGGACGCAAGGACCCCTACCTCTACACTGCAACAGTTGAGCTTCTCGAAGGTGACACAGTACTTGACAACGTAAGTGCACGCTTCGGCTGCCGCACGTTCAAGGTTGACCCCGAAAAAGGATTCTTCCTCAACGGTGAGAGCTATCCGCTGCGCGGTGTATCGCGCCACCAGGACAGACTCGGTCTTGGCAATGCCCTTCTTCCCGAGCACCACAGAGAGGATATTGAGCTTATCTGCGAGGTAGGTGCAAACACGATCCGACTTGCTCACTACCAACACGATCAGTATTTTTACGATCTGTGCGATGAAAAGGGCCTTGTTATCTGGGCAGAAATCCCCTATATTTCAAGGCATATGAGCACTGGCCGTGAAAACACAATCACCCAGATGAAAGAGCTTGTATCACAGAATTACAACCACGCTTCTATCTTCTTCTGGGGACTTTCAAATGAAATCACTATGGGCGGTGCAGAGGATCCCGACCTTATTGAAAACCATAAAATCCTAAACGATCTTGTTCACGATATGGATAAAACACGTCTTACTACAATGGCTGTCGTTTCCATGTGCGACATCAAGGCTTCTTATATCAAAATACCCGACCTTGTTTCCTACAACCACTACTTTGGCTGGTATGGCGGCGACACAACGATGAACGGTCCGTGGTTTGATAAATTCCACAAGGAATTCCCCAACATTCCCATCGGTATGAGTGAATACGGCTGCGAAGCTCTCAACTGGCACAACTCCGACCCCAAACAGGGCGACTACTCCGAAGAGTATCAGGCATTCTACCACGAGGAGCTTATCAAACAGCTCTTTACACGCCCTTATATCTGGGCAACGCACGTATGGAACATGTTCGACTTCGGCGCTGACGCAAGAGCTGAGGGCGGCGAAAACGGACAGAACCACAAAGGACTCGTAACCTTTGACCGTAAATACAAGAAAGATTCATTCTACGCTTACAAAGCCTGGCTTTCCGACGAGCCCTTCGTTCATCTTTGCGGAAAGAGATATGTTGACCGCGTTGAGGACGTAACAAAGGTTACCGTCTATTCAAACATTCCCGAGGTTGAGCTTTTTGCAAACGGCACATCTTTGGGCAAAAAGACGGCAAAAGACCATTTCTTCTACTTTGACGTACCTAACGCAGGTGAAACCGTACTCACAGCCGTCGCAGGTGATTGCAGGGATGAGAGCACAATACGCAAGGTTGATAAATTCAATGAAGATTATCTGCTTCGCGAAAAAGGTGCTGTTCTCAACTGGTTTGACGTAACCGAACCCGAAGGAAGGCTTTCGCTCAACACACCCATCAGCGAGGTTATGAAAACCTTCCGCGGCAAGCTGGTAATGCTCTCAATCGGTGCAATCATACTCAAGCAGCTCAAATCAAAAGAGAAGTCGAATGAAAAGGGCGGCGGCGGATTCTCACTCAGTGGCTTCAAACCCTCATCCGATATAATGAAAATGCTCGGCGGTTTTTCAATTCTCAGAGCTTCATCGATGATGGGAATGATCAACGTAAGTATGACTAAGGAACAGCTTCTCAAAATCAACAGAAAGCTCAACAAAATCAAGGAAAAGAAATAATACAGGAGAAAATAAAATGAAACTTTCATTCCGTTGGTATGGCGAATCAGACCCGATTTCGCTTCAATATATCAGTCAGATTCCCAATATGAAATCAATCGTAAGTGCAGTTTACGACGTTAAGCCCGGCGAGGTCTGGCCCGAAGAATCCATTGCAAAAATGGCAAAGCAGTGCGAAGATAACGGTCTTATCTTTGACGTTGTAGAGTCAATCCCCGTGCACGAAAACATCAAACTCGGCAGGGGCAACGTTGACGAGCTGCTTGAAGTTTACTGCGAGAATATACGCCGCTGTGCAAAATACGGCGTAAAGTGCGTAACCTACAACTTTATGCCCGTATTCGACTGGACACGCACACAGCTTGACAAGGTTGCACCCGACGGTTCGACAAGTCTCGTTATGTACTGGGAGCAGATGAAGGGCCTTGATCCGCTCAAGGATGATATTCATCTTCCCGGCTGGGATTCAAGCTACACTCAGGATGAGGTAAGAGAGCTTATCTCCGCCTACGGTGAAATCGGTGAAGACGGTCTGTGGGCAAATCTTGAAAAATTCCTTAAAAAAGTTATTCCCGTTGCAGAGGAGTGCGGTGTCAGAATGGCAATCCATCCTGATGACCCGCCCTACCCGATTTTCGGTCTGCCGAGAATAATCACAAATGAGGAAAACCTCGACCGTATGCTCAGCATTGTCGACAGCCCCGCAAACAGCCTTTGTCTGTGCACAGGCTCACTTGGCTGTGCAGCATCAAACGATGTTGTTAAAATGGTGCGCAAATACAGCGAGATGGATCGTATTGCGTTTATGCATATGAGAAACATCCTCATTATGGAGGACGGCAGTTTTGAAGAGAGCGGTCACCTTACCGACTGCGGCAGCCTTGATATGTACGAAATCACAAAGGCACTTGCTGAAACAGGTTTTGACGGTTACGTCAGACCTGACCACGGCAGAATGATATGGGGAGAAACAGGAAAGCCCGGATACGGACTTTTTGACCGTGCACTCGGTGCGGCTTATATCAACGGACTGTTTGAAGCCTGCGAAAAAGCGGCGAAATAAAACGGAGGAATAATAAAAATGCAGAAGAATGTACTCAATACAGACCTTACAGGCAAGGTTGCCGTAGTTACAGGTGCAGGCGGCGTGCTTTGCAGTGCTTTTTCAAAGACACTTGCACGCGCGGGCGCAAAGGTTGCTTTGCTTGACCTCAATGACGTTGCCGCAGAAGAAGTTGCGGCACAGATCCGCGAAGAAGGCGGCGAAGCCAAGGCATACAAGTGCGATGTGCTCAACAAAGAAATCTGCTACGAGGTAGCAGACCTTATCGAAAAAGAAATCGGCAAGTGCGATATTCTTATCAACGGTGCAGGCGGCAACAATCCCAAGGCAACAACAGATAAAGAATATTTTGAGCTTGGCGATATTGATGCCGATACAAAAAGCTTTTTTGACCTCGACAGTGCAGGCGTAGGCTTTGTATTCAACCTCAATTTCCTGGGTACACTTATTCCCACCCAGGCTTTTGCGCGCCAGATGGTAGGCCGTGAAGGCTGTAACATTATCAACATCAGCAGTATGAATGCTTATACACCGCTCACAAAAATCCCTGCTTACTCAGGCGCAAAGGCAGCAATCTCCAACTTCACACAGTGGCTTGCCGTGCATTTCAGCAGAGTCGGCATCAGAGTTAACGCCATTGCACCCGGCTTCTTCTCAACAAAGCAGAACGCAGCTCTTCTCTGGAATCCCGACGGCTCGCCAACAGCACGCACGGGCAAAATCCTCGCCGCAACACCTATGGGCAGATTCGGCAAGAGCGAGGAGCTTGACGGCAGCCTTCTCTTCCTTCTGAACAACGATGCAGCAAGCTTCATCACAGGCGTAGTTATTCCCGTTGACGGCGGCTTCTCAGCATATTCAGGTGTATAAGACAGCTTACAGATAAGGAGTAAACAGAATGAACGCTATTTCAGAAAAAGTTTCATCAATCGGTGTTGTACCGGTAATAAAGCTTAACAATCCCGAAAGAGATGCCGCTGATCTTGCGGCTGCCCTTTGCAAGGGCGGAGTGCCCGTTGCGGAGGTAACTTTCCGTGCAGCAGGTGCGGCAACAGCAATCCGCCTTATGAGCGAGGCTCAGCCCGATATGCTCGTAGGTGCAGGCACAGTGCTCACAACCGCTCAGGTTGACGAAGCAATTGAGGCAGGCGCAAAGTTTATCGTTACACCCGGTCTTGATATCGAAATCGTAAAGTACTGTCAGGAAAAGGGCGTCGAGATTTACGCAGGCTGCACCACCCCGACAGATTACCACGCAGCATATAAGCTCGGTCTTGAAGTGCTCAAATTCTTCCCTGCAGAGCAGAGCGGCGGTCTTGCAAAAATCAAGGCTATGAGTGCACCGTTCCCGATGTTCAAGGTTATGCCCACGGGCGGCATTTCACTTAAGAATCTCGGCGAGTACGTATCCTGCCCCGTTATTGCAGCTTGCGGCGGCTCATATATGGTAACCGCAGACCTTATCGACAACGGCAAGTGGGACGAGATTACAGAGCTTTGCGAAAAATCCGTACAGATTGTCAAGGAGGCACGCGCAAAATGAAAAAGGTAGTAACCTTCGGCGAGCTTATGCTCCGCCTTCAGCCCTACGATTACCTTCGCTTTGTGCAGGCAGATTCATTTGAAGCTACCTTCGGCGGCGGTGAGGCAAACGTTGCAGTTTCGCTTGCAAACTACGGCTTTGACGCACACTACGTCACAAAGCTTCCAAAACACGCAATCGGTCAGATGGCTGTTAATTCACTCCGCAAATACGGTGTCAACACATCCGATATTACACGCGGCGGCGACAGAGTAGGTATCTACTTCCTCGAAAAAGGTGCCTCACAGCGCGGCAGCGTATGTATTTATGACAGAGCACACTCTGCAATCGCAGAAGCAAAGGCAGAGGATTTTGACTGGGATAAAATTTTTGACGGTGCAGAGTGGTTTCACTTCACGGGCATCACTCCCGCACTCGGCGGTGACCTTGTAGAAATCTGCAAGCAGGCTTGTATTGCGGCAAAGGCACACGACGTTAAGGTAAGCTGTGACCTCAACTACCGCGGCAAGCTCTGGACACGCGACGAGGCAAGAGCCGCTATGACAGAGCTTTGCAAATACGTTGACGTCTGCATTTCCAACGAAGAGGATGCAAAGGATGTTTTCGGCATTGAAGCTGAAAACACAGACATCACAGCAGGCGAGCTCAACAAAGAGGGCTACAAATCGGTTGCCCGTCAGCTTGCCGACAAATTCGGCTTTGAGAAGGTTGCAATCACACTGCGTGAGAGCAAGAGCGCATTCGATAACGACTGGAGCGCAATGCTCTACGACGTTGCAAGCGACGAATACTGCTTCTCAAAGGTATATCACCTGCACATTATCGACCGTGTAGGCGGCGGTGACAGCTTCGGCGGCGGTCTTATCTACGCACTTCTCAGCGGTAAAGATACTCAGGCAGCCGTTGAGTTTGCGGTTGCAGCTTCCGCACTCAAGCACTCAATTGAGGGCGACTATAACTTCGTCACCGTTGACGAGGTTAAAAAGCTCGCAGGCGGCAACGCTTCGGGCAGAGTACAAAGATAAATTTTCATCAGTCAATAAAGCGGTGCTTCGGCATCGCTTTTAGGCTATATAAACTCCTCAGGAGGCTTGCCCCATGTTTGAAAAAGCAAAGTGGATATCCAAAGGCACAAAACGCGATGACGGCAGCAGACTTTTCCGCAAAAGTATAACCATTGAAAAGCCTGTTAAAAAAGCTGTTATGCACACCGTCGCACTCGGCTACGGTGAATATACAATAAACGGTAAAGTTATAACCGACGAGGTGCTTTCAACTCCGTTTACCAAGTTTGATTCACGTACACTTTATCTCACATACGATGTGACCGATTTCATCAATGAAGGTGAAAACGTGCTCGGAGTCTTTGCGGGTAACGGCTGGTATAATGACGTTGGCGAAGTATGGCACTACGAAGCTGCAACGTGGCGAAACAACATCAAACTGATAATGCAGATTGATATTGAATACAACGACGGCACAAGCGAAACCGTTATTTCCGACAGCAGCTGGAAAACGGAAAACGGCCCTGTTACATATAACCACATCCGTGAGGGCGAAACCTACGATGCAAGGCTTGAAATCCCCGGTTGGAATCTGCCCTATTTTGATGACAGCAGTTGGATAAATGCTAATGTCTGCGCAGGTCCCGGCGGCATAATCGAACCGGCAGACTGGGTACCGATAAGAAAAATCCGCACACTGAGCAGCAAATTTCTCGGCAACGGAATCTACGATTTCGGCGAGAATATTTCAGGTTGGGTAAAGATAAAGACAAGTGGAGAAAGAGACGCCGAAATTCAGCTTGTCTACGCCGAGCAATTAAAAAAAGACGGCAGTGATATTGACAATGAAAACATAAACTCATTCACCCGTCAGCAATTCCACACCGACAAATACATTCTCAAGGGCGAAGGCACAGAAGAATGGGAGCCGAGGTTTGTGTACCACGGTTTCCGCTATGTAAAAGTAATGAATGCGCCCGATGATTTTGAAATCGAGGCTCAGGTTGTGCATACGGATTTGCAGAGCATCGGCTCGTTTGAATGCTCAGACGAAATGCTCAACAAAATCCACAACGCAACAAGGCTTGCAACACTCACAAACTTTATGGGTCTTCCCACCGACTGTCCGCACAGAGAACAGAACGGCTGGACGGGTGATGCACAGCTTTCGTGTCAGCAGGCACTCCATAATTTTGATATGGTTAAGGCTTATAAAAAGTGGCTTAACGATTTCAAGGATGCACAGCGTGCAGACGGCTCACTGCCCGGAATTATTCCCACTGCAAGCTGGTACGATTGGTACGTAGGCCCTGCGTGGGACGGCGCAATAATCAACATTCCGTGGCAGATTTATCAGCTTACGGGTGATGACAGCGCCATAAAACAAATGTGGGATAATATGAAGCTCTACATCGACTACCTTGATGTCGTGCAGGACGATGGCATACTTTATATCGGTCTTACCGACTGGTGCGCACCCGAGCACACAGAGCGCTGCCCGAACTACGTCACAAGCACGGCAGATTACTCAGACCTTGCACTGACAATGTCGAAATGTGCGGTAATAATGGGCGAAGATCCTACGCCGTACAAGGAGCTTTCAGATAAAATAAGGCTTGCGTGGCGCAACAAATTTCTCGCCGACGAAGAGCTTGAAAATAAGCAGACCTGCCTTGCCTGCGGAATTTATTTCAGGATGTACGAACCTGACGAAATCCCGCAAAAAGCCGCTCAGCTTGCAAAGCTGATAGAAGAAAACGGTTGGCATATCGACTGCGGCATATTAGGCGCAAAGTACGTTTTCTCCGCGCTTGACGACAACGGCTACGGCGACGTGCTTTACAGGATGATAACCGAGCCGTCTTACCCGAGCTATGCACACTGGATAAATAGCGGCATGACAACACTGTGTGAAGATTGGGAGATGAAGAACTCGCTCAACCACCATATGTACAGTGAGGTCGGGCACTGGTTTTACAGGCACGTGGCAGGCATTAAAATCGACGAAAACGGCGTTGTAATCGAGCCTGACTTCCTCTCTGCACTTGATTGGGTGAAGGCAACGCACAGAAATATAAGCGTTGAATGGAACAAGGAAACCCTTACCGTAACAGTACCGCAGAATGCTGCGGTAAAAATAAACGGACAAACTCAACAGATTAACGCAGGCACACATATTTTCAGGAGGTAAAGAAAATGCTCAGAACAATATTAAAAAGCGCTGTAAAAATCCTTATCGCAATCGTAACCCTTATAAGCCCCTCACTTCTCAAAACACTTGACCTCGGAAAAGTGCCGGACCCTCAGTACACTATTGATATGAGCAAGTTCACGGACGAGCCCGTATGGGAAGATAATTTTGACGGTACAGCCGTCAACACAGACAACTGGGGTTACCCCTGGTGGGAAACAATGCGTAAAGGCGGCTACTGGCACGAGGATATGGCAACTGTCAGCGACGGTTTCCTTACTATCCGCGCAGAATACCTTGAAGAGCCGCTCGAAAACAGATACTACGAGCAGTGGAAAGACGAAATCCAGTTCAAAGAATACAAACCCGGCTGGTACACAGCCTGCCTTACAACACAGGGCAAGTACGAGCAATGCTACGGCTACTACGAAGTACGCTGCAAGCTGCCCGCCGCAACCGGAATGTGGAGCGCATTCTGGATGATGAACGGTAACGTTGAAGACGTTGACGGCACAGGCAAAGACGGCACGGAAGTTGACATATTTGAATCAATGTACTACAAAGATTACTGGTGGGGCAACGATGCCGTTATCAGTGGTATTGTCTACGACGGCTATGGCGCAGACAAAAAGGGCGACTCACTCGGCAAAATCTACGTTGAGGGTGACCCCTACAACGAGTTCAACACCTACGGTCTTGAGTGGAGCCCGACAGAATACATATTCTATATCAACGGTGTCGAAACAGGCAGAATATCAACGGGCGGCGTTTCGCAGAACCCCGAATATCTTATCCTCTCCTGCGAATTTGCAGGTGAAAACGGCGTTCAGTGGTCCGACAGACACGGTACGGGCGAAATCGACAAAACACCCGAAGAAAACTGGCCCGCAGAATTCGTAATTGACTACGTAAAATGCTACCAATACAAAGAATTTGTCAAGTAATATCCTTGACATATAAGGTTTTTTAATATATTATAATTAGTTGAAATTTAACTTTAAGGTTGGTGAAACTATGAGCACAACAGATTTCAGAAACTATCCCGTTGTATTTCTTATCGCGGGAATCGTAATCTTATTTGTTCTCGGTCAATCGATTTTCTTCCTCGTTAAAGCATTAAAACGAGGCAAGGAACTCGGCATTTCCAAATCATCCATTCGCAGCGTTATAACCTCAAGCGCCATCTTCACTCTGCCGTCCGCACTCTCCGTTCTCGCAACGGTAATTGCTCTTTCAAACGCTCTCGGCTACGTTGTACCCTGGGTTCGTTTGTCGGTTATCGGTAACCTTACATACGAAACTGTCGCCGCCGAAAAAGCAATGAACGCACTCGGCCACATAGGCGGTATGGTTGTTCCGATAGATGATCCTCAGACATTTACCGGCGTTATCTGGGTTATGACCTTCGGTATTATTATGTCGCTCGTGCTCTGTCCCTTCCTTGTAAAGCCAATTCTTAACAAAATAAACGGCTCCGACAAAAAGCCCAAGAAAGAAAAGAAAGCTTCCGAAAACGGCAAGAAAAAGAAATTCAACATCAACGCCCTTATGGACTATGCTTCACCCGCAGTTTTCATCGGTCTTATCGGTGCTTTCGTTGCGCGTGCAATAGCAGGTAAAGGTAAAGAGGCTATCTTCGGTGACGGCGCAGGTATACTCTCCATTATTACACTTGCAACCGCACTTATTGTTTCAGCCGTACTTGAGCTTGTATGCAAAAAACTCAAGTTGACAAAGTTTGAACCGTTTGTTATGCCAATAGGTATGATTGCAGCTATGGCAGTTGCTATCGTTTCTTATAACCTGTTGCCTGAAGGCATCAAAGAACTTGAATGGAGGGGTTAAGACATGAGTAAGAACAAAGCTTCAAAATCATATATTGACAGAGTACATGTCTGGGGCCGCATCTCTCATATCACGGCTATATGCGCGCTCATCGCATTCCCTCTCGGCGTATCACTTTACCTTAAAGCTTTTCCGCCCCTTGAAGGCGTTATCAAAGGCGTTTTAGGTCTTATTGTTCCCTACTGGGTGTTTTCCGTTGTTGAAGTTATCACCTACACACCTATGCTTGGTGCAGGCGGTACTTACCTCTCATTCGTAACAGGTAACATCCCCAACCTCAAGCTGCCTTGCGCAATCAGTGCAATGGAAGCCGCAAAGGTTAAGCCCAATTCGGAAGAAGGCGAAGTTGTTTCAACAATCGCAATCGCAATTTCTTCAATCGTAACAACCGTCATCCTTGCAGTAGGCATTCTTGCTTTCTCCCCCGTACTTCCCCTGCTTAACGAAAGTGATTTCTTCAAGCCTGCTTTTGCTCAGGTTACACCGGCAATCTTCGGTGCACTCGGCGCAAGCTACTTTGTAAAGTACTGGAAGATTTCCGTTTTCCCGATGGCTGTTATGATAATCGTTCTTCTCATAGCCCCCTCTCTCGATGCCGGCACACTTCTTTTCCCCGGTATAGTCGCTTCCGTTCTCGGCACCGTTGCAATGCTTGCACTCGGCTGGATCGGCAAAGAAAAGAGCAACGGCTGATAAATCAACACATAACAAAAAAGAACCTGTTCTTTGTGAACAGGTTCTTTTTATTCGAAAAATATTATTCAACAATATAAGCGGAAGATATAACAATATCCTTTACGGGCTTATCGTTGTAATCGCGCTCAACCTCAAGGAACGAATCGACAACTTCCATACCTTCGATAACTTTGCCGAAAGCTGCGTACTGACCGTCGAGAGCGTTTGTATAATACTCATTATAACAGATAAAGAACTGACAACTGCCCGAATCGTAGCTGTCGCCGCGACGAGCCATTGAAACAACGCCTCTTGTATGTGAGAGCGGGTTGTTCACGCCGTTGGCGGCAAACTCACCTTTTATCGATTTTGAACCGCCCGTACCGTTGCCTTTGGGATCACCGCCCTGAGCAACAAACGGACCGTAACCGCCCTCGGCAATACGGTGGAATATAAGCCCATCATAAAAACCGTCTTCAACAAGACCGATAAAATTCTCAACCGTAATCGGTGCATACTCCGGATAAAGCTCCATCACTATATCGCCCGCATCTTTGCCGTCAATTTCAATTTCAAGCTTTACCTTTGTGTGCTTGGCGTTCGGGTCGGTCACAACTTCGGCAGATTGATCGCCGCTGTTGGCGATAGTTTCTTTTTCATCGGAACCGGACTGACCGTTTGAGCAGCCCGCGAAAGCACAGATTCCGATAACGGCCGCAAGAGCAAGAGCCATTGCCCTTAAAATAATACTTTTTTTCAACTTTTGTCACCTTTTTTCAATATTTATTTGATTTAATTGTATCATAGAGTTAATATATTTTCAAGCGACTTATTTCTCTTGACTTAAATTCTATGTGAGTTTAAAATATAGACACAAGAAGCAAAAGGAGAAACCGAATGGCACACCTTATCGAAATTAAAGATGTATATAAAATCTATAACCCGGGTGAAAACGAAGTACACGCACTCGACGGCGTTTCGCTGACGATTGACCGCGGAGAGTTTATCGCAATTGTCGGTCAGTCCGGCTCAGGCAAATCAACGCTTATGAATATGCTTGGTCTGCTTGACGTATGCACAAGCGGCTCATATATGCTCGACGGTGTTGACGTTTCGACAATGAAGGACGATGAGCTTTCAGCAATCCGCAACGAAGAAATCGGCTTCATATTCCAGGGTTTCAACCTCATCCCCAGCCTCACGGCGCAGGCAAACGTTGAGCTGCCCCTTGTATACAGAGGTGTCAAGGCGGCACAGCGCAGGGAGCTGAGCACAAGCGCACTCAAGCGCGTAGGCCTTGAAAAGCGAATGAATCACCTGCCGAGCCAGATGTCGGGCGGTCAGCAGCAACGTGTTGCAATCGCAAGAGCCGTTGCAGCAAAGCCACCCGTAATTCTTGCCGACGAACCTACGGGCAACCTAGACACAAGCTCAGGCAAAGAAGTTATGCGAATCCTCCACGAGCTTCACGAAGAAGGACGCACGGTTATCCTAATCACACACGATAACAAAATTGCGGACGAAGCTCAGCGCGTTATACGCATACAGGACGGTAAAATCATCGAAGACTATAAAAACGAATAATCACCAACAGCACAATAACTTGTGCAGCCTCTTTCAACGATATTATATCATTGAAAAAAGTCACCTTTGTCTACCGACATAGGTGACTTTTTTGTGCGAAAGAGTAACCAAACAAAGCAGACTTGAGTTAAGAGTAAGCAAAAGTAGTGTGACGATGATCTTACTCGGTTGCCAAAATTTGGTTATTTGAAAGAAGTTTATTTTGCATTCTCCTTTGCGGTGTTGATGGATGCAATCAGAATACGGCGAATCATACCGCACTGATTGTAAAGATCAACGGCGTTTTCTCTGTTCAAAATATCGGATTTTACAAACAGCTCTAACCAATATTCTGTTTCGTAGCACTCTTTTAAAGCGATTTGCAGTTTTGCAATGAAATCGGGTTTTCCATGTGCATAATTCGCTTCGTGAATGTTCGCTCCAGTCGAGGTTGCAGAACGCTCCAACTGATTAACAAGGGAATAATGCCATTTGATATTTTCGCAGAGTTTAATTATTTTAATGGCAAAATCCATAGATAAATCAACAAGTTTATTTTCTTTCATATTGATCACCTCTGCGAATATTATAACATATGAAATAAGCCTTCGGATTATGAAATATTTTGCCTTAACGGCAAAATGTGAAATAAAATAAATCTCTCATACGCGAGCAGCGTATTTCACAGCGGCAGCTATTTCATAACGCGCAGCGTTATTTCACAAATCCCGCAAGGGATTTATTTCATTGAAAAGAAACACCCTTTGTCTGGTAGACAAAGGGTGTTTCTTTTCTGGTGCCGGTGGCGGGGGTCGAACCCGCACGGTATCGCTACCAACGGATTTTGAGTCCGCCTCGTCTGCCAATTCCAACACACCGGCAAATTAACAGCGATTGAAATTATATACTAAAACGCAAAAAAAATCAATAGCTATCAACAAATTAAAGAATATTAAGCCCCATTGCTCTACCCGCAAAGAAATTGAGAAGGGTTTTGAAGCCGTAACGGTTATAAAATTTTATGCCGCGTACGTTTTTACCGTCAACGCAAAGCTGCACGCCGCGCACACCCTTTTCTTTAAGGTGAGCGACAAGCGCATCCATAAGCCTTGTGCCCGTGCCGTTGCCTCTGTATTCCTTAAGAATATCAATATGAAGATGTGCCGGATATTTACGGGCAAAGATGCTGTGAACAACAACCTCGCCTACTCCGTTAAGTCTGTCGCCGAGTTTACGGTGACGTATTCGAGGCAGGTACTCTTTCATAAACACCCTACGCCAACGCTTGACGTTTTCGGCGCAGATGATATAACCAACCGCCTCGTCATTTTCATTGGTGCAAACAAAACAGTTTTCCGGCTCGTTTTCGGTATAATAATCGTTATACAGCGCAAGAAAAAACTCCGCATTTACTCTGTTGAGCCCTTCGAAAACAACATTATCGTTAACCGTTTGCAGGCAGACACGCTGAACAAAATATTTATCCGTTTCACGGTAAGGTCTTATATTTACCATCGTTTTTCCCTTCTGACAACATAATAATGTTATTATATATTAACTAAGCCGTACAGTAAAGAAAAAGTTCATAAAACGCAAAAACTTTAATTAATGCTATTGACAAATTAAAAGCGATAAGTTATAATAACCAACGTTGTGGACGTTTAGCTCAGTTGGTAGAGCACTCGCTTGACGTGCGAGTGGTCAGCGGTTCAAGTCCGTTAACGTCCACCATAACGACCTCACCGAAAACGGTGAGGTCGTTTTTTTCTTTCACCAAGGCTCTTTTCTGCGTAAACAACTCAACCGACAGTATAGACATTGTTTATTTTGTGTGATATAATTCAAATCAGCACGGTAAAGTGTTGAAACAATACTTTCTGCATTGTGTTATTAAGTGGGGGGATAAAAGTATGCCAATTAACAAAACTGAATTTTCCGCAGTTTACAATCAAACTGCAAAGAAACTGTATAATATGCTTGTCAACGTCTTTAAATCAGCTGACAAAGCAACCGATATTATGAAAAAAACGTTCTCGGCCGTTGCTGCCTCCGGACAAGCCAGTGAGAGCGCAGTATACAGAACTGTTGCAGCTATGGCATTTAGAGAAATCAGACTGCCCGATGATTCTGACCGCGATGAAGCTTTTATGAAATCATTTTTCATTTCGTGCGAAAACTTTGGCGCCGAAATGTCTGACAAACAGCTGAATGCTGTAACCTTCGTCGAAAATAATCTCGACAAGCTTGAAACAGAACACATTCTTATACTTTATCTGAGAATGTACTGCGGTCTTGAAACATCCGAAATTGCTCAGAGTGTCAACGCAAGCTCCAAAGCAGTAAGTGCGCTTCTCTTTGATGCTTACCGCGCAATAATGCCCAAGATTGCTTCAGCCGCAAAAGACATCCCCATTATCAGCGATATACCTTCCCTCCAGCTCGTTCGCCTTATCCTTCTTAAACAAAAAGAAGCCGCACACAGCGACACAACATACGACGAATTTTTTAAATACACTTTTAATGAGCTGATGCCGCCGGAGGCGGCATTCACCGCAGCGGAAAGCACTTACGTTTCGGGTGAAACAGAAGTTCTCGGCGGTATGGAAGTTCTCGGCGGTACGGAAGTTCTCGGCGGAACAGAAGTTCTCGGTGGAACGGAAGTTCTCGGCGGAACGGAAGTTCTCGGCGGAACGGAAGTTCTCGGCGGAACAGAAGTTTTAGAAGAGACAGCCGTATTAAATAATTTTTACGCGAAACCGGTAATGCCTGCAACCGATAATTCAACTGTTTTTTCCGGCAACCAATACAGCACAACAAGAGTTCCTGCAAACTTCGGCAACAGCGATGAGGACACGATGATAATCCAATCAAGATTTAATCTTGATGAAATAAATATGAAGGACTCGGACGAAGAATGTCCCGAATGGATCAGGCTTAAAAGCTTATTTGAATTCAACGTTTCCGATGAAAACAACATTAAGCTCTCTCAGGCATACGAGCTGTTGGTTGACGGATATTTCGTTGAAGCCTCTCAGATATTTGAAGAGGTTAAACGTACCGATAACTCCGCAGCACCTTACCTCGGCCTTCTTATGGTCGAAGTCAGAGCCAGAAACATTGACAATCTTCCCAAAATCAATGCAAACTTCTCATCTATGCAAAACTATGTTTCGGCAAATTACCGCGGAAATTCCGAGCTTAAGTATTTCCTTACAAAGCTGGTAACCGCTCCGGCAGCCGCAAAAGTTCCGCCGATGACCGCCACAAACAATCCCACATACACTCCGCCCGTTCCGCCAACCCCGCCAAAAAAGAAGCGTCATGTAGGTTTGATTATAGGTATAGTCTGCGGTGCATTAGTTTTACTCACAGGAATAGGTCTTCTGGTAGGTTTCCTCATCATACCGAATTTTATCTTCAAACAAAAAGTTGAATATGAAATAGGCGAAACAACAATCCCGTATTACGAATTGGAAGACGATTTATTCGATGATTACGAAACCACTGCTCCGATAATTGAGGAAGATTTCTTCGAACCCATTACTGAGCCTACCACCGTTGCGCCGTATATTGCCGTAGGCACAACACGAGTTACTGTCGATTGTTCTTTGTATAACAATTTCGAGTTTAATCCTTCTCAAGGCGGATACTACGTTTTTGTATCCGAAAGCTATGACACTACCTATGATTTTTACGCTACTCTTTATTCAGAGTATGGCGAAGAAATTGACAGCGATGACAACAGCAACGGCGATACAAACTTTATGGTTATTGCATACTGTGATGCTTACTCACCAGTAACGCTGCGTATACACGACCAGCGCAATAACAGCTCTTCAACCGGTGTCGACATAAAGGTTTACTATGCAGGCAACTTTGAAGCAAATGCTTTGAAGGAATACAGAAGGTATCTTGTAAACGACGTTTACATATACAACTCTGAACCCATCTACTATTCGCACTATTATGACAGCGATTACGAATACTATCAGGACAGCGGCTATCAGGAAATTGTCGATTACTACCTTGACTTTGACAACGAAGTTCTCTGGGTTGCGGTAGAAGCAAATCATTACGATGTAAAAACAACGTTCTGGTATCCTGCATACTCTTATTAATTCTCATCCGACGAAACGGAGATTGACCTCAAAAGTCAGTCTCCGTTTTTTGTCAATCCGGCTCGCTTTCAGGTATAGACATTGCTTTTTTTGTATGCTATAATCCTTTCAAAAGCAACCTTTTTAAGCTGTAAAAGGAGGTATCGTTAAATATGCTCAGCAACACCGATTTTGCTGCCGTTTACACAAAAACTGCAAAGAAGATTTATAATATGCTTGTAAGCGTATTCAAATCGTCTGATGAAGCAATAGAGGTTATGAACCGCACTTATCTCGCCGTCAATTCTGCCGACTACACAGACGAGAAAGCTGTTTGTATGGCTGCAGCTAAAGAAGCATTCAAGCGAATTACTCTGCCCGCTTCTCCCGGATATGAAAATGAGCTTATGCAATCGTTCTTTAAATCAGGCGAAAAATTCAACATCGGCTTATCTGATGAATGTATCAATAAAGCATACGCATTTATCAGCTACGTTGATAAACTGAAACCTGTCTACATACTTGTTATTTACCTGAGGATGTACTGCGGCCTTGAAATATCAGATATTGCTGAAGCTGCCGGAACAAATTACGCAACGGCAAGCGAGCTTCTTTTCGATGCCTACCGTTCAATAATGCCCAAAATTGCACTTGAGGCAAAAAGCGACGGTGTTTTCAAAAATGCACCTGTGCTTCAGATTATACGCCTCGTCCTCCTCAAACAAAAAGAAGCTGTATCCCAGGATACAACATACGATGATTTCTTCAACCACACCCTCAGCCAGCTTATGTCTGCCGCACAGGATCGACCTTTCGAGATATATGACACAGCTGAGGAAGTTTTCACTCAAACCGCTGCAACAGCACCGCTTAAAAACTCCGCCCTTGGAATAACCGACGTTTACAGCAATGAGCCCATCGCCAAGGCAACAGACGAAACAATCTCACTCGGTACGTCTTTCAACTTTGACGGATATGAGAAAAAAGCACGTTTTGCAGACAGTGAAGAATGGGCAAGGCTCAAAAACCTGTTCGGTTTTTATGCATCAGACGAAAACAACGAAATGCTCTCCGATGCATTTGAATTATTGCTTGAGGGATACAGCAACGATGCGGCAAACATTTTCGACGACGTAAAACGTACCGACAACAGCGCCGCTCCCTATCTCGGACTGCTGATGGCTGAATTAAACGCACGAAGAATTGATGACCTTTTCTCAATCCGCGCAGATTACGCATCAATGCAGAACTTTATTGCGGCAAAATACCGCTCCGCAGGCAACCTGAAGGATTTCCTGCAGAAACTTGCAGACTATAACAAACCCATATCCGCAAATCCGATTCCGCCTGTTCAGCAGACATATCAGCCTCCCGTTCAGGCGTTTTCTCAGCAACCTGCTCAAGAGAAAAAGAGCTCTGTCGGCGCAATAATCGGTATTGCACTAACTGCACTTGTACTTGTTATCGGCGTCATAATTTTTGTTGTGTTCAGCGATTTCGGCGTTGCTCCCGCAATCGAAGAGACGACAGAACCGACAACACAGGCAAAATTGTATGTCATAGACACAGCTTCCAGTTATACATTTGCGGTTGACGGCAGTGCCGAAGAGATAAAAATAGCTTTCAAGCCCCAAAAAACCGGATACTATATCATCAAATCATCAAGCTCCGACCTCAATCTGGACGTTTCGCTGGCTAACTCCGACGGCAAAATTTGCGACACAGATAAAGACAGCGGAACAGGAGACAATTTCCTTGCCATTCTTGAGTACAAAGGTATTGAAACACATACAATAAAAATAACATCAAATCCCCGCAAAGAAGGAACGTACGACATTAAAATTGAGGTTGAATACTGTACTCCGGAACAATACACCGCAATGAAAAAGTACCGCAACGAATTTGCGAACGGCAGAATTTTCACAAGCAATGACAAGCTGTATAAAGGCCGTGCCGAAACCACACCTCACTCCTATGACAACCAGCTGTTAGATGAACCATCCGGTTACTTCTATGATGAAGATACCAACATTTTATGGATAGCATATAAAACCGTTTCGGGCGAATATTACTATCCAATGAAGTAACCTGAACTAAGCAGAGCCGCAAAGGCACTGTAAGCCTCAGGCATCGCAAAAAATGCTGACGATTCATAAAATCACTAAAAGCAGGAAGATTGGTTTGCAATCTTCCTGCTTTATATATATCGATGCAAAAAATTGCCACACACTTCAGTTAAAGTGTGTGGCAATTAAATTCATCAAAACAACATTGAGAAGATATTCATAATGAAGTTAATAAACGCCATAAACCAGTCAAACAGGAAGAAGCCTGAATCGCTACTGACGTTTTCTGCCTCAACAACCACGTCAAATGTGCAGGTTTTTGTTACACTGCCTTCTGTATAACTTACGGTAATGGTCTTTGTACCCTCTGCTGTTGAATCAAAACCGCTGAGTGTGTATTCAGTTGCAGCTTTGCTTGTACCGTCGGAATACTTAACCGTAACAGCAAGACCTGTCATATCAAACTCTTCGCCAACGGTATATGTCAGCTTATCGGGCAGTGATGAAACACTGATGCCGGAAAGAGTATTGACAGAATCGGTATTAATGGAAAATTTGCAATTACCCGTACTGTCGTTTCTCGATGATCCCATAACTACTTTGACATAATATGTTGTATTTTTTTCCAGTTTTATATTTGCAGAGGGGTTATAGTATGAATTATTATATACAACTTCTTGATTATGTTCATCATAAACAAACATTTTAAGATGCCAATCTCCAACACCTGCACCGCCTACAGGAATGTTGTAATTTTTTAATGTAATTGTATAGTATGCATCCTCTGAAAGTGTAGTGAACTTAAACCAATCTACTTCTTTGGCTTTATTGAGTTCACTTACATATTCCACATCGTACTTGGGAATATTTGTTGCTGTTGCCTTACTGCTGCCTGCAGGAAGCTCGGTTGCAACGGCTGAGCTATTTACTGCAAAAACAGAAAAAGCCATAATAACAACCAACGCAAGTGAAAGTAGTTTGCTTGTTTTTTTTCATAAAACATTGCTCCTTTTAATTTTTTTCCTTTTGAAGGCAAGCAAATTATATCATTGTTGATTTTATGTGTCAGTAATGATTTTTAATATCATTAATATTTATTCTTTATCTTGATAAGATAAATCAAAATACTCTTTGAGGTTGCATTATGATTAATTTCAAGACTATCGGTCAAAGAATAAAAGACGGCAGAAAAATGAAAGGCTTTACTCAGGAAACCCTTTCTGAGATGATTAATATATCAACAGAGCATCTGAGCAGAATTGAAACGGGCACATACAGACCTAGTCTCAGCCTTATAGAAAAAATCAGCACTGCGCTTGATATAACGGAAGAGGAATTGATGTTCGGAAGAAAAAGTGAAGCTGAAAACGCCGCTCAACTGGCAAACAAAATAGCCTGTCTGTCCCATAAAAAACAGCAGGCAATTGAAAGCATAATCGAACTCATATCCGAGTAATATATAAAAAACAAAAACTGCAAGCTTTCCGTTAGGTCAGCTTGCAGTTTTATCATTTAAGATTATTTATACTTGGGTCTTGCTACGTAGCTTGTGTGGAGAACCTCGTGTGCCTTGTGGCTGTTGGGTTCACCAAGGAACTCAGCATAAATTCTCTTTACAGCCTCACTCTCGTGTGACTTTCTCTTGGGAAGGTTCTTATCAGCCTCGTAGAGAGCTGCTGCACGTCTGCCCTTGAGATCAACGAAATTGTGAACAACAGCGGACTGAATCGGCTGACCGCCGCCGTTTACGCAACCGCCGGGGCAACCCATAATCTCGACGAAGTGATAGTCAGCAGTACCTGCCTTAATCTTCTCCATAATTTCGTGTGCTGCTGCAGCGCCGCTGGCAACAGCAACCTTAATATCCATACCTGCAACCGTGTAAGTTGCTTCCTTGATGCCCTGACCTCTTACTTCTGTGAAGTCAACGCTTTCAAGCTCTTCACCGGTGAGAACCTCAACTGCTGTACGCAGAGCTGCTTCCATAACACCGCCTGTTGCGCCGAAGATAACTGCAGCACCCGTACCTTCGCCGAGAGGATTGTCAAACTCTTCTTCGGGAAGATGGTTGAAATAGATACCCGCTGTTTCAATCATACGTGCAAGCTCACGTGTTGTGAGTGCATAGTCAACATCCGGATAGCCGGAAGCTGCCTGATTGTCACGCTTTGTCTCAAACTTCTTTGCTGTGCAAGGCATAATACCGACAACAACGATGTCCTTGGGATCGATACCCATTTTCTGAGCGTACCAAGTTTTTGTAATAGCGCCGAACATCTGCTGGGGTGACTTACAGGTTGAAAGGTGCTTGAGGTGGTTGGGATAGTAGTGCTCGCAATACTTGATCCAACCGGGTGAGCAGGACGTAATCATCGGAAGTGTGCCGCCGTTCTTGATTCTGTCAAGAAGCTCGTAACCTTCCTCCATAATTGTAAGGTCAGCAGCAAAATCAGTATCGAATACCTTATCGAAACCGAGTCTGCGAAGAGCAGCAACCATCTTGCCCTGAACGTTGGTGCCGATGCTCATACCGAAGCACTCACCAAGAGTAACTCTGATTGAGGGAGCTGTGTTAACAACAACAAACTTCTCAGGATCGTTGATAGCTGCAAATACTGCTGCTGTGTCGTCCTTCTCGTAGATAGCGCCTGTCGGACAGTTAACGATACACTGACCGCAGGAAATACAGGAAACATCAGCAAGGTCCTTATCGAAAGCAGAGCTGATGTGTGTGTCAAAGCCACGTGCGTTTGCACCGATTACGCTGACCTTCTGCTGGTTACAAGCAGCAACACAACGACGGCAGAGGATACACTTGCTGTTATCTCTGACCATGTGAGCAGCTGAATCGTCAAACTCGAATGCGGGCATCTCACCGTCGAAAGCATGCTCATCATCAACGCCGAATTCCTTACAGAGCTTCTGGAGCTCACAGTTGCCGGAGCGGACGCAGGAGAGACACTCTTTTCTGTGAGTGGAGAGGATAAGCTCAAGAGTCATCTTACGTGACTGTCTTACCTTCTCTGTGTTTGTGAATACTTCCATACCCTCGTTTACGGGGTAAACGCAAGCTGTAACAAGGCTTCTTGCGCCCTTAACCTCAACCATACAGATACGGCAGGCACCAATTTCGTTGATGTCCTTGAGGTAGCAGAGGGTGGGAATCTCGATACCTGCATAACGTGCAGCTTCGAGAATTGATATACCGTTAGGCACACTTAAGGGCATGCCGTTGATTTTGATATTTACCATTTCCATTGTGTGGCACACTCCTTTCGTTATTCCTTAACAATTGCCTTGATCTTCTTACAAGAATCCATACAAGCACCGCACTTGATACACTTGGCGGTGTCAATTGTAAAGGATGCAAGCTTGTGACCGGGAGCAATATAATCTGTTCTTTCGATTGCGTTTGCAGGACAAGCTCTTGCGCACATACCGCAGCCGATACACTTGTCAGCAATAATCTTGTAGTTAAGCAGAGCCTTACATACGCCTGCGGGGCACTTCTTGTCAACAACGTGTGCTTCATACTCGTGTCTGAAGAACTTGAGTGTTGCAAGAACAGGGTTGGGAGCAGTCTGACCAAGACCGCAAAGTGAATTCTGCTTGATGTAAAGAGCAAGCTCTTCAAGCTTATCAAGATCTTCAAGAGTAGCCTTACCCTCTGTAATCTTCTCAAGCATTTCCATCATACGCTTTGTACCGATACGGCAGGGTGAGCACTTACCGCAGGATTCATCAACAGTGAAGTCGAGGAAGAACTTGGCAATATCAACCATACAGTTGTCCTCGTCCATAACGATAAGACCGCCGGAACCCATCATACAGCCGATAGCTGTGAGGTTATCAAAGTCGATAGCTGTATCCATAAGACCTGCGGGAATCCACCCGCCGGAAGGCCCGCCTGTCTGAGCAGCCTTGAACTTCTTACCGTTGGGAATACCGCCGCCGATATCCTCGATAACCTCGCGCAGAGTTGTACCCATGGGAACTTCAACAAGACCTGTGTTTTTAATCTTGCCGCCGAGAGCGAATACCTTTGTACCGGTAGACTTCTCAGTACCCATTGATGAGTACCAATCAGCACCCTTGAGGATGATCTGAGGAATGTTTGCGTAGGTTTCAACGTTATTGTTGTTTGTGGGTTTGCCGAAAAGTCCCTTAACAGCCGGGAAGGGCGGACGGGGACGGGGCTCACCGCGGTTACCTTCGATTGAGGTCATAAGAGCAGTCTCCTCACCGCAGACGAATGCACCTGCACCGAGACGGATGTGAAGATCAAAATCAAAGCCTGAATCAAAGATATTCTTGCCGAGGAGACCGTATTCCTTAGCCTGGTCAATAGCAATCTGAAGACGCTTGACCGCAATCGGATATTCTGCACGGACATAGACATAACCTTCGGTTGCGCCGATGGCATAACCGCAGATAGCCATAGCCTCGATAATACAATGGGGATCCCCTTCAAGGATTGAACGGTCCATAAATGCACCGGGGTCACCTTCGTCGGCGTTACATACTACGTATTTCTGGTCTGCAGCATTCTTTGCCGCAAAGCTCCACTTGAGGCCTGTCGGGAAACCACCGCCGCCTCTGCCGCGAAGTCCGGAATCCTTAACGATATTGATAACCTCATCAGGTGTGAGCTGGTTAAGGCACTTTTCAAGAGCCTGATAACCGTCATTTGCAATATACTCATCGATATTCTCAGGGTCGATGACACCGCAGTTGCGAAGAGCTATTCTCTTCTGCTTTGCGTAGAATTTTGTCTGCTCAAGTGACTTAACCGTGTCTTCCTGTATGGTCTCTTCGTAAAGAAGACGTGTGACCATACGGCCCTTGAGAAGGTGCTCTTCTACGATTTCGGGAACGTCTTCTACTTTAACTTCGCTGTAGAATGAACCCTCGGGGTAAACGATCATAATGGGACCGAGAGCACAAAGGCCGAAGCAACCTGTCTTGATGACCTTTATCTCATCCTGGAGTCCCTTTGCTGCGATTTCGCTTTCGAGCTTTTCAATTATCTCATTGCTG
This sequence comes from Acutalibacteraceae bacterium, assembly GCA_045536955.1. Lineage (GTDB taxonomy): Bacteria > Bacillota > Clostridia > Oscillospirales > Acutalibacteraceae > UBA8612. The sequence goes on along the minus strand of JAZSOM010000059.1, from coordinate 40,206 downwards.
TGAGATGAAGTACAGCCCGTACCGCCGCAGACAAGAACGTGGGAACGATACATTTTGTCTCCTCCTTGTTATTTGGCAACAGCGCCGACTGTGTATTCTGTAACAATATTGCCGTTGACGACGTGGTCGCTGACAACCTTTGCTACCTTCTCTACTGACATCTGAACGTATGTGACCTTTTCCTGGCCGGGTACGAACACCTCAACGATGGGCTCATACTGGCACATACCGATGCAGCCTGTCTGTGAAACTGTAACACCCTTGAGTGAACGGCGTGCAATTTCCTCAGTGAAAGCATTCATAACGGGACGTGCGCCGGCTGCGATACCGCAGGTAGCCATACCGACAACAATCCTTGTTGCGTCTTCACTGTCGTTTCTTGCTGACATATTCTTGAGTGTACGCTCTTTGATTGCCTGAAGTTCTGCAAGTGATTTCATTGGGTTACACCTCCGAGTAGGATATTAGTTTGTTCATTGATATAATCTTTCATCCACTCAACAACCTCCGGCTCGTTAAGAGGCACTCCGCCGAGTATCTCTTTCATTTCAGCCGTTGAAAGCACAAAACTCTCACTGTTTCTGCTGCGTTTGTAGATGAAATCTCTGTCTGTGTTCATTGTGATAAGAATCACAACGGTTGACGTCACATCGCCGAGCGGTGTGAAATCGATGCTGTCTGTTCTGAACAAAGCAGCCGTTGTTGTGCCCTTACCTTTTTTGCTTTCGATTCTGAGGCTGCCGCCCGTCTGCTCTGCTGCGAGCTTGAACAGCGGTATGCCCATACCGACCTTGCGTGTTGTGCGCGTTGTGAAGAACGGGTCAAGCACGTTGCTCACCTGCTCCTGAGTCATACCGCAGCCGTTATCGGAAATGCTTATGAGCAACTCCTGCTTCACGGTATCCTCCGCAACCTCGATGCTGATGAGGCTCGCGCCTGCAGCTATCGAATTCTGTGCAATGTCGAGAATATTGAGTGAAAGCTCACGCATATTTTATCAGCCCTTATACTTTGCAAGAATATCTGCAATCTGGTCGGGTGTGAGCTTACCGTAAACGTCATCATTGATGCTCATAACGGGAGCAAGACCGCAAGCACCGATACAACGGCTTGCTTCAAGAGAGAAGAGACCGTCTTCCGTACACTCACCTGCTGCAATACCGAGCTGCGAAGCAATCTCGTCAAGAACTGCCTGTGCGCCCTTGACATAGCAAGCAGTACCGAGGCAAACGGAAATATTGTACTTGCCCTTGGGTGAAAGAGAGAACTGAGCATAGAAGGTGGAAACACCGTAAACCTTTTCGAGCGGTATGTCCATACCCTCTGCGATCATTACCTGAACCTCGAAGGGAAGATAACCGTAGATTCCCTGCGCCTGCTGCATAACGTGCATAAGCATACTGGAATCGTGCTTATTCTCTTCGATAAGCACCTTGAGCTGAGCCTCCTGCTCGGGCGTGCCGTTGAAGGGGATTTTGCTGATTTTTTTAAGCATTTGACTTTTCCTCCTTTGTCGTAGAGTGATAAGACCGTGCAGCCCTTTTGCTGCGGCAGCACCGCACCCTGCTGAAGATACGATATGCATAGGTCTTATTCTATAAATGCATACTCTCGGATTATAGCACAACGCTTTTTAAAAGTCTATATTTATAACCAAAAAAAATAATCACTTTCTGTTGCAAATTATGTATTTAACGTCGAAAAAAGTCAATTTTTTTGCTGTGTTTCTCCTATCGCTGCACAAAAATCCGCTTGTTGACAGAAAAGCTGAAAACAGCCGCATCCGAAGATGCGGCTGTTTTATGAAAAATCGGTTTATTCCACGGTTACCGTTCTCGTGGGAAGAACGCTCTCATTACCGAAATCGTCCACAACCTCGCCTGCGATATACTCAAGCGAAATCTGCATTGAGGCAATTACATCCTGAACCGTTTTACCGCCAAGAGCAGACGTATCAACAAGAACTGTTACAGGCAGAAGCTGCGTATCATCCGGCATCATACCAAACTCTCCGTACTCTGAAAGGCTGCTTATCCATACGCCGTTATTTCCGTTTTCGGCTGTAACAATCTTGTAGATCGTGAGATCGGATTTCGTCTTATTTGTAAGCTCAATATTGAGTCGGTAGCTCTGCCACGTGCTGTTTTCCGCAATAATCTTTGCGGCTGTCTCACTGTCCAGGCCGTAGAGCTTGGACTCGTTTTTGAATGCTGCGCTGTTGGTTTTGAACGGTTTGAGGTATTCCGGTTCTTCTTCGACGGTTGAGCGCTTTGCGCTTATCTCATCCTCAACCTCCACCGCATTATCTTCCGGTGCAACAAGCTTGTTTTCAACAATCAGCCTGTCGCAATCGCTTTCCGTAACCTCAGCATTTTCATCCTCGGGTGTTTCGCAATAGAGAATTGCAAGCTCAAGGTTTGCAACAGCCGTAAACATCTGGTTTACGGTTGCCTTGCTGTTGTCGATAAGTACACTTGCGGGATAGATCATCGTTTCTCCCGCAACCAGTGCAAGCTCACCGTTGATAGGACTGCTGCTCAGCCAGATACCGTCGGGAGTTTCACCGCCTTCAAAAGCTATGAAGGTATATTTCTTTTCTGTTTTGTTGACGATGCTTACGTTGAGATTATATACCGTCCATCCGTCCGGATTACTGATAAAATCCTGAGCCTGTGCTTCACTGAGCTTAAACTCATCCTGAGCCGCACGCATAAACGATTCCGGATTTTCCTGATAAAAAATCTTCATATTTCCGTCTTCAAAAATGCTTCCCAGGTTTGCGGAAAGCTCCTTTTTGTTATCCTTGCAAGCGGTAAACGCAAACAGCATTACCACAGCCAGCAAAACAGCAACTATCCTTTTAGTCTTCATTGTACTTCCTCACTTTTCTTTTTATTGTCTGCCTTGATCTTGCAATTGCCATTGTACCGTCCGGCACATCCTGTGTTACAACAGAACCTGCGGCAGTGTAGGCATGCTCGCCTACGCTGACAGGCGCAACAAGGCACGTATGGCAACCTATAAACGCCTTATCCCCCACGGTTGTGCGGAACTTCTGCGAGCCGTCATAATTGGCGGTAGCGCAGCCGCAGCCGACGTTTATACCCTCACCCATATTGCTGTCACCGATGTAGGTAAGATGGCTTATTTTCGTATTCTCTCCGATGTTTGAATTTTTGATTTCCACAAAGTTGCCCGCGTGGACACCGTCGGCAATAACGCAGCCGGGGCGCAGATGAGCAAACGGACCAACGGTAACGTTTTTGCCCAATTTACTTTTCTCGCACTGACTTGCATTGATAACACAGCCGTCGCCCACCGTACACGAATCGAGCTTTGTATTCGGACCGACAACACAGTTTCTGCCGATAACCGTTGCACCGGTTATAATCGTGCCGGGCAGAATCAGGGTATCTGCACCGACAACGGCCTGCGGTGATATTATAACACCATCGGCACAGGGTATGTCAACACCGTTGAGAATATTTGTCCTGAGTACACTCTCGCGCGCAATACTGTTCAGCTCTGCAAGCTGAACACGGTCGTTGGCGCCAAGTATAACATCCGGACTTGCCGCGACAAATGCATCAGCGCGTTTACCGCAGCGCAGCAGAATTTCTATCGCATCGGTCAGGTAGATTTCTTTCTTCACTCTGCCCGCCTCAGCAATATTGTCAAGTGCAAGAACAAGATCATCGCACCTGAACCAATATGCGCCCGAATTGACTTCGTTTATTTTCTTTTCGTCCTCTGTTGCATCCCGCTGTTCAACAATCCGCTCAAGCAGACCGTCTGAATCCCTTACCATTCTGCCGTATCCGGCAGGACGGTCAACACGCGCGGAAATCACCGTTGCGGAATTACCGCCCGACGTGTGAAAAGCAAGCGCATCCGTGATTGTTTGCGCATCGATAAGCGGTGCATCTCCGTTAAGGATAAGCACGTTACTGCCCGAATGAGAAGCAAGAAACTCCTTTGCCTGAGCCGCGGCGTGACCCGTGCCGAGGCGTTGAGACTGAAACACGGTTTTGCAAGTACCGCCGAGGTGTTCACACACAACCTCACTTAAATGCCCCGTAACAACGCAAACATCGTCAATGCCGGACGCCTTAACGGCAGAAATAACCCAATCTATCATCGGGACGAAAAGCACCTGAGCCAACACCTTTGGCTTCGAGGATTTCATGCGCGTACCCTCACCCGCCGCAAGGATAACCGCACAGTTTTTATTCATTTACGCACAGCCTTTCATCAGCAAATTATGCCGCCGCCGACAACCGTATCGCCGCTGTAAAGCACAAGTGACTGTCCGGAAGTAACAGCTCTTTGCGGCTCGTCAAACTCCACCGTGAGGGTGCTTTCACCCGTCTGATAAACGGTTGCCGCAGCCTCTTTCTGACTGTATCTTGTTTTTGCCGTAACGCGCAGTGAGCTATCAATCCGCTCAACCGCGATAAGGTTAATTTCTCTCGCATCCGCACGCTTTGAAAAAAGCTCATCGTGCGATCCAAGATAAATCCTGTTTTCTTCCACACTTTTGCGGACTACAAAAAGCGGAGCGGGAGCGCTTATACCCAGACCCTTGCGCTGACCTACCGTGTAACCGATAAGGCCCTTGTGTTTGCCCCAAACCTTTCCGTCAGTGCCGACAAAATCTCCCGGCATAAATTTTTTGCCTGTGAGCTCCTCTATAAACTCACGGTAGCAGCCGTCGGGCACAAAGCATATATCCTGACTGTCGGGTCTGTCTGATGATACGAAGCCGTTTTCCGCCGCAAGCTCACGCACCTGCTGCTTGGAATATCCACCAAGCGGAAACATTGCCCGCGAAAGCTGATCTTGTGAAAGCTGCCACAGCACGTAGCTCTGATCCTTTTCGGTGAAAGTCGCACGCTCAAGCAAAACTCTGCCCGATGGATCGACCTTGTTAACACGGGCATAATGTCCCGTGGCAATCATATCGCATCCGTGATCGCTTATTCTGTCGGCAAGAGCGCCGAATTTTATTGCCTTATTACAGTATACGCAGGGATTCGGCGTTTCTCCCGCAATATAGCTGTTTGCAAAATATTCCATTACCGTGCGGCGAAATTCGTCGCACAAATCGACAGTTATATGCCCGAATCCGAGTTTTGCCGCAACAGCCGCAGCATCCTCCTCATCTCTGACGGGCGCACCTTCAAAAGCACGCATCGTAACACCGAGGATATCGTAACCGTCCCGTTTTACGAGCAGTGCCGCAACGGAGCTGTCGACTCCGCCACTCATCGCAACACCTATCTTCATCATTTGGGATCGAATGCGGGCGCAACTATATGGTCCGTGCAACCGTCTATCGCGTTGAACATACGGCGCGTAAAAAGGTACTTTTCAACAATCTGCATTTTTTCATCGGATCTGTTTTCTGCGTTTACAAGAATAACCGTCGCAGACTGCTCCGCACCTATTGCCTCTTTCTGCTCAGTATAAACCGAGTCAAAGAAAATTTCGTAACCCGCCTGTGCACCTCTGACAGAATCAGTAACCATTATATCTGCTTCGTAATCCGTAATCTCATCGGGATTGACCGCCCTGATATCAAATTCGCGCTCGTTTTTCTCGATATCTTCAAGGGTTGCGGAAAGACCGGCACCATCCTTGAGTGTGATAAATTCGTTCCTGTCGAGGAGCATCAGTGCACGCGCCATACCGTCGGAATCGGATGGAATTGAGATAACGGCACCGTCTTCGATGTTATCCTTTTCCACATAACTTACGAGGAATATTGCGTAGGGTTGGTAGTAAACCGGACCGAGCTCAACAAGAGTTTCGCTGTTGCTTGCGTCAAACTCACTCTTTGTCGAAATACAGCTAAAATCTATCTCGCCCTTTTCAAGAGCGGCATTTGCCTGCGCCGCAGAATCAAACTCCTTGTATATGAGCTGATATCCATTCTCTTGCAGTTTGCTTTCAATGCTGCAAAAAATCTCCATATACGGTGCGCTGCCGACTTTTACACCGACAGTGACGTCTTTAAGATCAGTGTTTTCGTCCGCAGAGCAAGCGCATAGCGAAAGCGCAAGCATAAGCGCGGCCAGAATAAGAGCAACCGTTTTTTTCATTTGAAATCACCTTGTTTTTCACATAATTATTTTTAATATATCATACATCAGTCAGATTTTCAAGCAAGTTGCGGCATTCACGAAAAAGTTACATTTTATTGGCTGTACCGTCTTGAATTATTCCGCAGATTTGTTATACTTTTATTTAGCTCTAAAAGCACTTTATACGAAAGGGGATTTTTCACAATGAAAGCATCCGAGAGCATTCCGAACTATGCTCCGAAGCTGCGTGAATACGCAAACTACACAGCAAGACAGATCAAAGACGTCTGCAAAACAATCGGCCCCCGCCCCTCCGGCGAGGAGAACGAAAAAAAGGCTCAGGAAAGATTTGCAGCCGAGCTTAAAAAATATGCCGACGACGTAAAAATCGAGCCGTTCACCCTCCACCCGAAGGCATTTCTCGGTTGGGTAAGGCTCTGTGCAATCATAATGATTTTTGCAAACGCAGGTTTCTTCGCAGGCACGTTTTTCCCCTCTGTATCCAGATGGGTGGCTGTTGCATCGCTCGCACTCAGCCTTATCTGCCTTTTCTTCATCGTAACAGAGTTCCTCTTCTACGGTGAAACGCTCGACCCGTTCTTCCCCAAGCGCACCTCACACAACGTTGTTGCTAAATACAATGCAAAGAGCACGGCAAAAAAGCGCATAATCGTATCCGGACACGTTGACTCTTCCTACGAATGGCGCTACACCTACCTTGGCGGTCCGCCCCTCATCACAACGGTCATCGGCGGCGCGGTTGCCGGCATCGTTATCGCACTCGTTGCAGAGATTTACAGCGTTGCAACGGGTAACACAGACGCACTTCTTGTCGACATTCTGCGCTGGGTAATGCTCGCATGGTGCATCCTTTTTACCGCTGCAATCTTCTTCCTCAACTACAAGCTCCCTGTTGAGGGCGCTAATGACAACCTCACAGGCTCCGTTGCATCAATGGCAGTTATGAAATACCTCAAGGACAACGATATCCGTTTTGAAGACGTTGAGGTATGGACCCTTCTTACAGGCGCAGAAGAGGCAGGTCTCAGAGGCGCAAAGGCTTTTGCAAAAGCTCACAAAGAAGAGCTTCAGAACATAGAAACCGTGTTTATCGGTGTTGACACACTCCGCGATTACGATTTTTATGCTATATACAGCCGCGATATGACTTTCACCGTCAAATCCGACCCGCAGGTATGTGCGCTTCTCAAGCAGGCATCCCTCAACGCAGGTCTTGACCTTCCTTACAAAGCAATTTTCCTCGGTGCATCCGACGCAGCCGCAGTATGCAAGGCAGGCTTCAAGGGCGCAACGCTCGCCGCTATGGACCCCGCACCCGCAAGATACTATCACACCAGACTTGACACAGGCGACAACCTTGACCTCAAGTCAATCGAAACAGGCATCAACATCATGCTTGAATCCGTATTCCTTTACGACGAGCAGGGCCTGAAAGATAATTATAATGCATAAAAAACAGTATGGCGGATGTATTTTCGCCATATTTTGTGCAGATAATACAGCAAAAAAAGCTTTACAATTTATATCCGCTGTGTTATAATTCACTTTGCATGTTCCTTCTCTCGGATCAGGGAGTAAACCTCCGTGAGGTTGTCACCTGCCCTGTTCTGGGGTTGCGAATAAATAATTTTTAATGAGGTGAAACAAATGACAAACGCAGAAAAGAGTGCAATCATCGCTGAGTACGCTATCCACGAGGGCGACACAGGTTCTCCCGAGGTACAGATTGCTGTTCTCACAAAGCGAATCAATGACCTTACAGCTCACCTTAAGGAGCACCATAAGGATCATCACTCCCGCCGTGGCCTTCTCAAGATGGTTGGTCACAGACGTAACCTTCTTGCATATCTTCAGAAGGTTGACATTGAGCGTTACCGTTCAATCGTTGCAAGACTCGGTCTTCGTAAATAATCCAAGCGCTAATAGGGCGGCTTCCCGTGCGGTTGCCGCCCTGCAATTTTGAAAAGCACCGGAAAGCCGCCGACAGGCTTTAGCGGTAAATAAAGGGTTTGAGTAAAGATTCAAGCATTTTATTTATTGCTAAAAGTCAGGCTCTTTCCGGTTTGTAAAATAAAAAAGAAAGAGGTAAAGCAAAATGACATTGAGAACTTTTGACACATTCAAAACATTCAAAACAGAAATTGCTGGCCGTCCCTTTGTCGTAGAAATCGGCAAAATGGCTGAGCTTGCAGGCGGCGCCTGCCTTGTCCGCTACGGTGAGACAAACGTCCTTTGCACAGCTACAATGGCTGCAAAGCCCCGTGAAGGCGTTGACTTCTTCCCCCTCTCCGTTGACTTTGAAGAGAAGCTCTACTCAGTAGGCAGAATCCCCGGCTCATTCCAGCGCCGTGAAGGCAGAGCAAGCGAAAAGGCAACTCTTGCTTCTCGCGTTATCGACAGACCCATCCGTCCTCTCTTCCCCAAGGATATGAGAAACGATGTCGGCGTTGTTGCAACGGTTATGTCTGTTGACCCCGATTGCTCACCCGAAATCACAGCTATGCTCGGCGTTTCAATCGCAATCTCCATCTCCGAGATTCCGTGGGACGGTCCCGTTTCCGGCGTTGTTGTAGGTATGATCGACGGTCAGTACATCATCAACCCGACTGCAGAGCAGAAAGAAAAGAGCGAAATGTACGTTACGGTTGCTTCCACATCCGACCTTGTTGCTATGATTGAAGCTGCCGCAAACGAAGTTTCCAACGACGATATGTACGACGGCATTATGTTCGCACACGCTGAGAACCAGAGAATTGTTGAATTCATCAACACAATCAAGGCAGAGTGCGGCAAAGAAAAGATTGAGTTCCCCTCAAACGATCCCGCTCCCGAAATGTTTGAAGCAATCAAGGACTTCGCTATTGAAGATATCCGCGTTGCACTTGACACAGACGACAAGCGCATCCGCGACGAAAGACTCAAGCCCATCTACGATGCGGTTCACGAGAAATTCGACGAAGTATATCCCGACGATATTGCAAAGATTGACGACTGCCTCTACAAAACACAGAAGTACGTTGTACGCCGCTGGCTCCTTGATGACGGCAAGCGCGTTGACGGCAGAGGCATCAACGAGATCCGTCCCCTCGCCGCAGAGGTTGACCTTCTCGACAGAGCTCACGGAACAGGTATGTTCACAAGAGGACAGACACAGGTTCTCACCGTAACAACACTCGGCCCGATGAGCGATGCTCAGCTTCTTGACGGTATCGACAACGAGACAGAGAAGCGCTATATGCACCACTACAACTTCCCCTCATACTCAGACGGCGAAACAAAGCCCTCCAGAGGTCCCGACAGACGTGAAATCGGTCACGGCGCACTCGCTGAGAAGGCTCTTATCCCCGTAATCCCCAGCGTTGAGGAGTTCCCCTACTGCATCCGCCTCGTTTCCGAGGTTCTCTCCTCCAACGGTTCAACATCACAGGCGTCCGTCTGCGGCTCAACACTTTCACTTATGGCAGCAGGCGTTCCGATCAAGGCTCCCGTTGCAGGTATCTCCTGCGGTCTTATCACCGAGGGTGACCGCTTCATGACAATGGTTTATATTCAGGGTCTTGAAGACTTCTTTGGCGATATGGACTTCAAGGTAGCAGGCTCCAAGAAGGGTATCACAGCTATCCAGATGGACCTCAAGGTACACGGTCTTACACCTGCTATCATCCGTGAGGCTCTCGACAAGACTTACACAGCACGTTGCGAAATTCTTGACGACGTAATGCTCAAGTGTATTGCAGAGCCCCGCAAGGAACTTTCCAAGTATGCTCCCAAGATGCTCACCACCAAGATTCCCGTTGAGAAAATCAGCGAGGTTATCGGCAAGCAGGGCAAGGTTATCCAGAAGATCTGTGCTGAGTGTAACTGTAAGGTTGACGTTGAAGAAGACGGTTCAATCTTTATCTGCGCACTTGATATGGACGATGCAGAGCGTGCACTTCTTATGGTTAACACAATCGCCAACGATCCCGAGCCCGGTTCATTCTACAACGGTGTTGTCACTCGTATTATGGACTTCGGTGCATTCGTTGAGATTGCTCCCGGCAAGGAGGGTCTTGTGCACATCAGCCGCCTCGACGTTAAGCGCACAGAAAAAGTCGAAGACGTTGTCGGCGTAGGCGACGAAGTTATCGTAAAGGTTCTCGAAATCGACGACCAGGGCAGACTCAACCTTTCCAGAAGAGATGCACTCATCGAAATCGAGGGTATGGTACCCGAAAACACAATCTCCGATGCTCCCCGCCGTCCCGCACCCCGCAAGGATTTCCGCCGCGGTGACAGAAAGCCCAGAAACTGATTGATAAAAAAGCAGCGCCTCCAAAGCTCTGACGAGCCTTGGAGGCATTTTTCTTTTGCAAATCTTCTGTATATTATTACTTTACGTACTTGCCGACAAACTCCCATACTTTGTTAAAGTAGGTTACAGGGTCAGTGTCAACAGAGAGTGCGTGGTCAGCTTCGGGAATGGTAAGAATATCTTTTTCACCGTTAAAGGCAGCATAATTTTTGTGAACCATTTCAAACGGGACAAAATTATCCGCTTCACCGTGGATAAACAGCATGGGCGTCTTTGACCTTTTGAGTGCTTCAACGCTTGATGCCGCCTTGAAATCAAGGTCTATATGCCGCTTGATGCAAAACTGTGAAGCATATAGATAAGGAAATACCGGCAGGTGGAACATTCTTACAATCTGGTGTGAAAATTCATCCCACACGCTCGTATAGCCACAATCTTCAATGGCGCACTTTACGTTATCGGGCAGATTTTCGCCAACAGCCATCATAACCGTTGCCGCACCCATTGATTCGCCGTGAAGTACAATCTGAGCATCAGGGTCAAGTCCGACTGCATATTTAATCCACGCAACAAGGTCAAGCTTATCCAGATAACCCATTGTGTAAGCAACCACACCCTTGGGCGATTTTATGCCTTTTTCCGTGCCGCGCATATAGGGCATAATGAGGTTGTAGCCATTCTTATAGTACTCTCTAGCATAGCGTGCCATTACATGCGGCTCTGCGGTATAGCCGTGGCAAACGATTGCCCACTTGTGGCTCTCACCGTTTCTGAAAAGCACCGCCGCAGGCTTATCGCCGACGGAATTTACGGTTGTAACATCCTCGTGAGGCGTGGAATTAAACCATTCCACCGCACCGTCCCATATATTAATCTGCGGCTTTACCGTTGGCTCAACAGGCTCTTCGGCAAAAATTTTGCTGAGCTTATCGCTGCCTTTTTTAGTGAGAACACCGTGCCACAAAAGCTCGCCGACAACAAACGGAGAGGCAGCGGCAACAGCAAGCGCTGTTGAACCGACACCGATAAGCAATTTCTGATAAGATTTCATTTTTACCAACTCCCTTCTGTCTATACTTTGTATTCTAAACCATTTTATTCCTTCGGTCAATGAAAAAAGTTTCTGTATTACTGTTGAAAAAAGGAAATATTTATGTTAACATATTGTTCATAAACCAAGGAGGTTTTAATAACCGCTATGAAAAGAAATAGATTTTATGTGAGGACACTTTCAGCCATAATGGCCGTTGTTCTGCTTTTCGGCTGTATCGGTGCATCCGCCGCACAGCCGCAGGATGATACCGGCAGAGAATACGATATGCTTCCCGTTATTTACGTTTCGGGCTTCGGCGCAACTACGCTTGCCGCATTCAACGATGACGGCAGCTTTGAGCCGGTATTTCCGCCAAGTATAGATGGCATTCTCGACTACCTCGGCAACAACATAGGCAAAATACTCATCGGTCTTTTCGATACGATATTCTTCGGCAACACAGACCGACTTGCTCAGTCGTTAGCTCCGCTGATTATCGACATTGTCGACGATATCGCGCTCAACCCTGACGGTACGTCAAAGCGAGAGGATGTTGCGCCGATTGTCGAGGGCGCCGAAAACACTTCACTTAAGGCGTTTAAGGATAACGATATGCTCGCTTACGTGCCCTACACCGGCTCTGAATTTCTTGATATGGAATGTGTGGGAGACATTATCGGCGACGATAAGGTTTTCAATTTCACTTATGACTGGCGCTTCAGCCACATCGACAACTCCGAAATTTTCCGCGAATATATTATGGACGTGCTCGAGCTGACCGGCGCAGAGAAGGTTAACATATACTCAATCAGCCAGGGTGCGCTCATCATCGGTGCATACTTATACAACCACGCCGAAGACGGTTTCATCAACAACATCGTGTTTGATACCCCCGCACTTGAGGGAACCGACCTTGTAACGGGTGTTTTCGGCATTGACAACATCAGCGTTAATACGTCGCCTCTCGGTCCGCTTCTTGCCCAAATTCTTCATATCGAGATGGATTTAAGCGGTATTATTTCAATTATACCCACCGATTTTATCAACCTTGCTTTTGATTACGGCAGAAGAGATCTCATTCTCCCCGATATGATGATTTACGGCACGGCATTCTGGGATATGCTTCCCACAAGCGAGCTTGAAGAACTTAAAGAATACTGGCTTGACCCCGTTGAAAGTGCAGAAATAATCGCGAAGACGGACGAGCTTCATTACGGCTTTATGTCAAACATCCGTGAAACATTTGACAAAGCAGAGGCAAACGGCGCAAAAATCACCATCAAGAGCGGCTATGGTGTGCCTATGATTATCGGCGGCAATGAAAACTCCGACGGCATCGTAAACCTCAAATATTCCTGCGGCGCAACAAGTGCTGCTCTCGGAGAACAGTTTGACAACAACTACGTGCAGGCAAACGAGGGTGCATACTCAATTTCTCCCGACCGCACAATCGATCTTTCCACAGCCTATTACCCCGAAAGAACCTGGATTATCAAAAACAACGTTCACGGTCAGGCTGAGTGGGATTCACGTTCATTTGATTTCCTTATGACACAGCTTCTGACCGAGGGTGTTGAAGACGCTTATTCTTCCTACGAATTCCCGCAGTTTATGGAGAGTATGGCACCCAACGACAAAATCACCTTCTGCTTCACCTCAACAAACAGCAGCTTCGTCACATACAGTGAGGACGGCTATTTTCAGGGCGAAGCAAAAATAACAAATATTTCAAAGGAAGATACGCTTTACATAAACGATATCACCTCTGATTACCGTAACCTTACTTTTGCAAAGCCCAATGGAAAAATAAAGCTTGCGCCCGGCGAAAGTGTTGAGCTTAAAATCGTAAAAGCACCCGGTGGAGCAAACATAAGCGAGATGAGCTATGCATCAGTAACACTCACCTACAAGACGGGACTTCTCAAAAAAGTTCAGACATCAGACTTCGGAATCACCATGATAAGCGAGAACGAATATCCCGGCGTAATAAAGTAAACATTCAAAGAGCAGGTGGAATAAACTTACCCCTGCTCTTTTTTCATAGACAATTCGCACAAAAAACAGCCTGAAATTTTGTCAGCTGCAACATAAAAAGCAATTGCATTCCGTTTGAAATTTCCTCTGATTTATGGTAATATAGATAAGATAAAGTGGGAAGTATCAAATCTTCTCAAATTATAAATATCAGAAAGGAAAATCAAAATGAAGAAAGTATTATCAGTTCTTCTTGCACTTGTTATGGTGTTTGCCTGCAGTGCAACCGCTTTTGCAGCAGACTTTGATCTGCCCATTCTCAGGTTTGATGAGAACGGCGAATTCAAAATCCTCCACATCACAGACTGTCAGGACGTATATCCTGCAAACCAGACAATGGTACAGTTTATCGAGCACTGCCTCGATAAGTACGATCCCGACCTTGTAGTTCTCGGTGGCGACAACTGTGTTGACGACACAGGCAACATCGAAGCTGCTATCACAGAAATCGCAAATATTTTTGTTGAAAACGAAACATACTTCACACTTGTTTTCGGCAACCACGACCGTGAAGGCGGACGCGGCGAGAACGACGTGCTTCTCAGCTACTACCAAAAGGCAGGCGGCATTTATTGCCTTGCATACGATGCTATCCCCTCACTTACAGGTGTAGGCACACACAACCTTCCCATTATGTCATCCGATAATGCCCTCAAGGTTGCTTACAACCTCTACATGTTCGATTCAGGAACAAGCGGTTACTCTGACCCCGAGCGTAGCGGTCAGGAAGGCTATGACTGCGTACACGAGGACCAGATCAACTGGTTCAAGACTACAAACAGCGCTTACACCGCACTCAACGGCGGCAAGGTAATTCCCTCAATGGCATTCCAGCACATCATCGTAGGCGAAATTATGGACGTTTTCTACAAAGAGAAGTCCGAGGTTGCAATCAGCTTTGACAGCAAGTTCTGCAACGGCAAGGAATACGACCTTACATTTGCTGATTTCTCCGCTATCAAGGACGGCATGCTTACAGAGCCTCCCTGCCCCGGTGTTGAAAACTATGGCCAGTTTGATGCTCTTGTTGAGCAGGGCACCGTTGCTGTTTTCTCCGGCCACGACCATGTAAACACATTTACGGTTGAGCACAAGGGTGTTGATATTGTCAACACAGCAGGTTGCACATTCCACTCCTACGGCCAGGATTACAACAGAGGCGCACGTCTCATCACACTCCACGAGGGCGAGACAGAGTATGATTCACAGGTGCTCCTTCTTGCAGAAGAGGCAATGGATTCTGACACAATCGAGCTCAACTTCTTCAGCAAGTTTTTCGGTGTGCTTATAAACAAAATCATCCTCGCTTTCTTCAACCTCTTTTAAGTTCAGCAATCATCCTATCGAAGGGATTTGATTAAGTGAAAGCAAAAGCTTTTAAAAAAATCATAGCCGTTATCTGTACGGTTGTTACGGTTGCAGCTGCCGCGGCCGTTGCCGTTTATGCGGCGCCGTCCGCACCTGTATTCACCGTCAACGGCGCTTCTCAGCTCCATTCGGGCGATGAGGTTACAGTTACGGTATCCGTCAACGATAACAGAGGCTTCAGCGCGGGCGAATTCATACTCAGCTACGATTCCGACGTGCTTACACCCATCGTTGTCGAAAGCGGAGAAGCGGCAAGCGAATATTTTGTCGGCAACGAAGAATATGCTGACGGCAAAGTTTATTTTGCCGTTATCGATGAACAGCTTATGACCGAAGGCGGCACACTTGCAAGCGTCACGTTTGAAATCAGCGAGGACGTTGTGCTTTACAGCGGCGACCTTACGCTCAGCGTTCCGACGCTTGTGGGCAACATTTCTTCCGGCTTTGGCTTCAACAACGTAAAGTCAACCGTAAAATCCGGCGAAATTCACGCCTCAAAACAGATTTTTGTTCCCGACGCAACAAATCCCAACGTCAACGAAGAGCTTGAGATTTCAGCAGAATCCGACGGATATATACTGAACGCATCAACCTATGCAAATCTCACTCAGTCGGCTCTCAAATCAAACTTCGGAACAAGAACAACAAGATTTTACAGAGCAGATTCGACAGAACTTCCTGCTACCGCCCTTCTTTCTACGGGATGTAAAATCAAGGTTATTGACAGTAACGTCACATTTGTCATGAGCGTTGCGGGTGATGTCGACGGCAACTGCAAAAAGGATGCCAACGACGCATTCCTCGTCGGTATGTTCAGCAGCGGGCTTATAGATAAAAATGATATCAGCAGCGCGTATTCAAACGCGGCTGACATCAACGGTGACGGTGTTGTTGACGGTTCGGATTTTGACGCTGCAATAGAAGCCCCCTAAGATAACCCTAAAAATCAACAGAGCAGATTCGCTGTGAATCTGCTCTGTGTTTTTTTCTTTTATTCGCGGTTGTTTTCCGTTTTTAAAATCAGTCTAAGTGAAGAATCATAGGTTTCGATTCTGTCGCTGTAAGCCACTGTAATATACGTTTTATCACCGAATTCTTTGATTTCGCAGAACTCACAGTCTTTGAAAACGTATTCACCTTTCTTATAATCATAAAGGTGATACGGTCCGTCCGCCATACTGTCCCCGATATATTCAAGGTCTCCGATTGCAACAAGGCTGCAGTCGCCTACCGTCTGCACGGGCTTCCAATCGTCCGCATCAAAGTTGAGCGTTATCATCTTTTCGTGCGTTTGACCGTTGTAGTAATCTACCGTGTTATCGTTGTGCCTTACCGCATAAGCACCGTCGTACTCTTCAACTGTCGCAACGTTTTCGTGCCGGGCGAAAAGCTTGCCGTTTTCATCAAATATGAGTGCAGTGCCGTCTGTTATATCGTAAAAATGACCGAGATATTCCATATATTCCGTTGCATTTATGCCGTTATAATTAATCGCCTTATCAGTGAACGCATCGTAAATAAAACGGTCAGGCGCATCGATATGCGAATAGTATTTAACAAGTTTTCCGCCATCGGTTATAAAGAAATAATACTGCTGCTCGACAAAGGGACTGCAAGGATGTGACCTGAGAAGCTTCAGGTCGCTGTCATATATCTCAAGCGTGTCATAATTGACAGCAACGAAATACCTGCCGTCAACGTCCGTAACCGACGTATACGTAGGTTCAAGCAGCCACTCACCTTCCGGCGATATAATGCCGTAGCCGTTGTCGCGGTTATAACTTGCAACAGCCTTACCCGATTTAAATGCGCCGCAGTAATCAAAACCGTCAAGCACAATGGCGCCGTCCTCGTCACGTACCTGCACATTATCTTTTTCGCTTAAAAAATCATATACAACGAGAAGTCCGTTATAAAATCCGTTACCGTCCGAATCAACCGATTGCGTTTCGTTACCCGAGAAAATTTTGTTTCCGCTGTAATCGTACACGTTGAAAGCTCCCGTGTGCTGCGAACAGATTATTCTATTTTCGGAAAGGCAGACCACATTATCATTTATTATCAGTTCAAGCGACCCGTCAGCACTGACCAACAAAGATTCATGGCAAACCGTCTCCCAGTCACCTTCGTTGATTTTCAGGCAATAATAGGTTTTTCCGCCCGATTCAAATGTCTGACAGCTGTTATACTTCGGCTCAGCATATACCTCACCGTCAGCTGTCATAAGCCCGTAGTTGCATTCTGTCCAGTAGCCGTTTTCTTTGTCACATTTATAGCCTGACATGTAGGGCAGAAACTCCGCAGGCGAGGACGAAGGCGATTTTATTCCGTCGCCATCAGCATTATCGCTTTGAATGCATCCCGCAAAGCTGAGACACAGCGCAAAAACGCAAACGAAAGCTACAATCTTTTTGAACATAAAAAATCCCTCCTTCACTTGCATTAAAGCACAAAGAAGGAAGGATTGTCAACTTTTATCAGAAGTGGTAAAGATTCTGCTCAGCATCGGCGTACTGGAACTGAGGATAAAGCTCGTTCGAGGTTAC
The DNA here is from genome assembly GCA_045536955.1 of Acutalibacteraceae bacterium. Classification (GTDB taxonomy): domain Bacteria; phylum Bacillota; class Clostridia; order Oscillospirales; family Acutalibacteraceae; genus UBA8612. Next base: position 22,827 of record JAZSOM010000059.1, on the reverse strand, counting down.
TGTCGGCTGAGTGTCGGTACTCATAAGCCAGAAGAGCATCTCGGCAAGGTCTGAGCCGTAGTTGCAGGGTACGTGGCAAGCATCCTTAATAAACCAGGTGTTCTCGGGAAGCAGACAGGTTGAAGCGTCAATTTTTCTGTCGGGAGAAAGCTTGCTCGGATCTTTGGCAACATAATCCTCATCAAGCTCCTCACCGTACGGAGCAATCGTTGCACCTGCTGACATAAGCTCGCTTTCGAGAATAACGTCACCGTCAACATAAGCACGGTCATACACAGGCGTTACGGGGCTGCCGTATGCGGTAACAATTGTAATGATAACACCGTCAGCCATCATCTGTCTGATGAAGTCATCTCTTGTTTCTCTGAAATCCTGGAACTTATCCGTACGTTCGAGAAGACCTGCATACTCTTCAGCATCGTCACCGAAAACAAATTCCTTTGCAGCTTCGTACTCATCCGTCTGCATCATTGCCCACATACCGGGCATTGTGCCGAAGTTGTCACGCATTGTGCCCTGATAGATTTCTGTTTTGTATTCTTCCGTGATATTGTTGACAACGTTACAGAGCACTCTTGTTATGCCTGTAATATTGAGAATTGTCCACAGCCACTGCATATCCGGCACACTGTGAGCGAGGAAGTTGTTGAGGATTTCGGGATAGAAACCGACGTTACCGCCCAGAGCATCCGAAGCAACGTAAGAGCCGTAAATTGTAGAGGAGAGGAACATACAGCTTTCAACGTCTTCATAGCCGTATTCGTCGAGATAAGCAAGAGTCATAACACCGCCGAGACTGCAGCAGACGATGTCAACTTTGTCGCTGCCGCTTTCACTCAGGGCAAGCTCAACGTGCTGATTGATTTTATCCGCAACAACGTATGGGTCAAGACGCCAGTCGTATGTAACGTAATATACGTTTTCTGCACCGACTTCGTCAGCAGCCTGCGCAACAATACCGGGTTCACACTGACCGTAAGACTTAAAACCTTCAAGATCTTCGGGATAGTTGCTCATTGCAAGCGGATATTCTTTGACGGAAACGTTAGCGATTGTATCACCGTTTTTGTCGCAAGCCATATCGGCAAAAAGCACGTTTACAAAATCGCAGATTGAATCAACGGCACCGTCCATACCGCCAAGCAGTGTTGAAAAAACAAGGCTGAAAACAGCACCGACGATAGGACCTGCGGAAACCGAAAGTGCAGGGCGTTCATTTTCCGTGCCGAGGTCAACAGTGAGTGCGGCAAAATCAAGGCCGCGCACAACGACAATAGGTGTAACCTCTTCTTGTGTTGCAAATGCGGTTGCCGTGCAGGAAAAAACAAGCACAACAGCCAGAATAACCGAAATAAAACGTTTCATTTCTTATCCTCCGTAGAACTTTAATAATTCTTATTCGCTATTATATTACATTTGTGTATTTAAATCAACAGCAACGGCAATTTATGCCGTAAAAATTATTGCAAAAAATTAAGATAAGCACTTGACAAACGGCAATGTGTTATGTATAATAGCTGATGTTGTGCGGATGTAGCTCATCTGGTAGAGCGCCACCTTGCCAAGGTGGAGGTAGCGAGTTCGAGCCTCGTCATCCGCTCCAGAAAAAGTCCTTTGTCTTTCGACAAAGGACTTTTTTATCTGAATCCGTTGTTACGCAGGATAAATCACACTTGACAAATTTCTTATGCTGTAATATAATCACCATCGACAACAAAAAAGACACCGAGGGGGTGCTGATGTTATCGGCTGAGAGTCGGGCTTTGAGCCCGTAACCCTTGAACCTGATCCGGGTAATGCCGGCGTAGGAATTTTAAGAGTTGCTGCAAATTTACAAAACGCCAACAGGAGAAATTCCTTTTGGCGTTTTTTTGTTGCAATATTAAAAAGGCGGTTTTAAGGATGACAAAGCGCACCGAAAAAACAAAGCGGCTTGCTCTCAGCGGTATAATGCTTGCCCTGGCAACAATTCTCTCATTCATCAAAATTTTCGAATGGCCTTTCGGCGGCAGCATAACCGCGTGTTCAATGCTGCCCATTGCAATTCTCGGCTACACCTACGGTGTCAGATGGGGACTTCTGAGCGGTCTTGTCCATGGCGTTCTGCAGGCTGTGCTCGGTGCAACAGTAAGTCAGGCTTTTGCGGGTCAGAGTGCAGTCAGTGTTACGGCAATACTCACTATCGATTACCTTATCGCGTTCAGCGCCGTCGGCCTTTCGGGTATATTCAAAAACAGGATTAAAAATTACACCGTTTCATTTTCACTCGGCACTGCACTTGCCATCTTCCTGCGCTATGCGGCGCACGTTGCCTCAGGCTATATTTTCTTTCGCTCTTACGCCGATTGGTTTTTCGGCGAAGTTATGGTCAATAATTTTTCAGCTGCGCTTAAAGAAAGCTGCGACCCCAATCTGTTGGGTCTGATATATTCGGTGATTTATAACGCCGCCTATATGTTGCCGGAAATGCTGCTGACATCTGTGGCTGCGGCAATTATTATTTCGCTGATAAAACCCGTCAGACGCGAAATGACACGTCTAAACACACATAAAAAATAATATTGGACAAACAAAATCTTTTGTGATATAATGACTTAGATTATTTATATCATACGGAAGGAGTGTGCGGCGGTAATCTGCGCCGCGCGAATATAAATATGCTCGACATAAAAGAAGCTCTCGGCAAAATCTATACAGCTGTCGAACCCACAATGAAGCAGGCGGGTATGTCCGCTGTTTGCCCCGAAGGAACCGAAAAGGGCAAAGCTCCCGTTGCAAAGGGCGAAAACGGTGTCGGCTACCGACTGGATTTCAAAGGCGAGGCAAGCGCAGTTGCCATCAAACATTTTGACAAAAAGCTCTCTTTCGAAATTTCAACAACAGTTGACGGTGACGGCAACTTCACCGATTATAAAGAGATTTCCGTTTCTCTTCTCGACGCAGAAACAAGTGACGATAAAGACATACGCTCAATCAGCGGCGAAATCTCCGACACAGTAATGGGCAAATTCTGCAAAACCGAAGCACCGCAGAAATCCAAAGCACCCAAGACGGTATCAAAGGCTGCAGCAAGAAGCGGCAGCGTATATTACGATTCAAACACACTTGCAAGCCGCCTTACTTCATCGCTCTACCCTCAGTACCGTGCAGCATACAACGAAAACATCAAAAAGTACGGCGAATTTCTTCCCGAGGATTTCTTTGCACAGGGTTGCGGCGCGGCAATTATGGACACAATCAGACGCAACGACCCCACAGAGATGAAAAAGCTTTTCAACATCCTCAACGAAATTTATCCTGATGCAACTAACGAAACACAAAGCGTTATTGCTGTTACGATTCTCGGTCAGCTCGGTGCAGACCAGACGTTACTTGCAAACTGCTGCGACTATATGTGTGACGACCTTACAGGTCCCGTTATCAAGGTCAACAAATATCTCCACTCCGCAAGGGGCAAAAGAGCACAGGCAAAGCTCAAGAATCCCCCCACCTACAAACCCAAAAGAGTGAAGAAGCCCGGCCTTATGCAGCGTATGATGAATGCTTCTCAGCAGCAACAATCCAACCTCAACAACAGATAATAAGCTTTCGGAATCCCGCAATATTTCATTGCGGGATTCTGTTATTGACTCAACTTTTCAAATAAGTTATACTGTTGTCTGTAAATAACACGACTTGATTTTTGAGGGAAACACCATGATAAGAATCAATCAGATCAAACTGCCGCTCGAAGCGGGTGATGCTGAGCTCAGAACCGCAGCAGCAAAAATCCTTCGCTGCCCCGCAAGAAAAATACTGACACTCGAGGTCGCACGCCGCGCAGTAGATTCCAGAAAGAAAAGCGACGTTTATTTCGTCTATAACGTAAATGTAACCGTCGACGGTGATGAGGACAGCCTTATTGCAAAAGCAAAAGACGGAAAGGCAGAAAAATACACACCGTTCAGATACGACCTGCCCGAAAACAAACGCACATCCTCCCTCCGTCCCGTTGTAGTAGGCTTTGGCCCTGCCGGACTTTTTGCCGCACAAACGCTTGCAAAAGCGGGGCTCAGACCCATTGTGCTTGAACGCGGCGATTGCGTTGAAGAACGCACAAAAAAAGTTCGCGCGTTTTGGGAGACAAAAGAGCTTGACGAAAACAGCAACGTACAGTTTGGTGAGGGAGGCGCAGGCACCTTCTCAGACGGCAAGCTTACAACAGGAATAAAGGATACCCTGTGCAGGCAAATATTTCTCGAATTTGTCCGCCACGGCGCGCCGCAGGAGATACTCTTTTCCGCAACACCTCATATCGGCACGGACAGACTCGGCGGCGTTGTAAAATCAATGCGCGAAGAAATAATCTCGCTCGGCGGTGAGGTTAATTTCCGTTGCAGACTTACAGGTCTTATCGTTGCAAACGGCTTTATTCACGGCATAGTTTACGAAAATGCCGAAGGTAAGACCGTTGAGCTTGAAACAGATACAGTAATACTCGCAATCGGTCACTCTGCAAGAGACACGGTTGAAATGCTGTATGAAAGCGGAGTTAAAATGATACAAAAGCCATTCTCGGTAGGCACGAGAATCGAGCATCCGCGCGAGCTCATCGACCGCTCACAGTACGGAGAATTTGCAGGTAATCCGAAGCTCGGTGCGGCAAACTACAAACTCTCCTGCCATCCTCAGGGCGGCAGAGGTGCATACACCTTCTGTATGTGTCCCGGAGGTACGGTTGTTGCCGCTTCAAGCGAAAAAGGCAGAATGGTTGTAAACGGTATGAGCGAATATGCCCGCGACGGTGAAAACTCAAACTCAGCAATTCTTGTAGGCATTGAGCCGCAGGATTTCGGCAGTGAGCATCCGCTTGCAGGTATGCATCTGCAACGCGAAATTGAAAGCACCGCATTCGAAGCGGCAGGCTCAGACTATCGCGCGCCTGCTCAACTTGTTGGTGATTTCCTCGAAAACCGTCCTTCAGAAAAGCTCGGCAGCGTCAGACCGTCCTGCCCGACGGGAGTTACACCCGGTGACATACGCAAAGTTTTGCCGCAGAAGGTAACCGATACGATTGCAGACGCACTTATCAAAATGGATAAACAGCTCAAAGGTTTTGCTCTGCCGGACGCAGTGCTGACAGCACCCGAAAGCCGCTCATCATCCCCTGTCAGAATAACTCGCGACGAATATTTCCAGTGTAATATCGGCGGCATTTTCCCATGCGGTGAAGGTGCAGGCTATGCAGGCGGCATCGTTTCCGCAGGTGTCGACGGTATACGCTGTGCACACGCAGTATTGAACGACGAAAACAACTTCTGAAAAAAGCAAGCAGTGAAATTCACTGCTTGCTTTTTTAAATAAACTTATAAAGCTCTTTTATCGTATCGGCATCGCACTCCCGCGTATCGGCAAGCGGAAACTCAAGCCCAAGCTCTCTGTACTTCTGCTCACAGAGCTTTTTGAACGGCAACAGCTCAATCTTGCTAAGATTTTTTACGCTCTTCGCGATCGCCGCAATCTGCTTTATATTATCTTCGGAGTCTGTCAGACCAGGCACAACAACGTGGCGGATAACAACGTCTGCCTGCGTTTTGTTGCACTCCTCTATAAAACCAAGCACTGTGTCAATCCCTGTGCCGATATGCTGCCTATAAAGCTCATCGGTCGGAAATTTAATATCGCACAGCACGGTATCGGCATTGTTCAGCACGCGGCGCACCGCATCCGTCACCCTGACACCTGCCGTATCGACAGCCGTTGTGATACCGTTTTTGTGGAGCGCCTCAAAAAGCTCTGCAACAAACTCTGCCTGCATAAGCGGCTCACCGCCCGAAACGGTAACTCCGCCCTTTTCGCAAAAATAGGTTCTGTATCTCTTTGCTTTTTCGACTATTTCATCGACGGTGTATTCAGTTCCACCGCTGAACGGTCTTGTATCCGGATTGTGACAGTACGGGCAGGAATAAGGACAGCCCTGCATAAAAACAACAAGCCTTATACCCGGTCCGTCAACCGCGCCGAGGCTCTGAAAAGAATGCACCTTACCTTTAATGTTCATACTGCACCGCCCTCTCTTATAATTTGAGGAGAGGTTTCCCTCTCCTCTTAACAGCTGTTATCAGGTGCGCAGACCTGAATTATTAATCTGCCTGAATCGGATTCAGACATTTACATACAGCAGTGGAAAGTACGTGCAATAACTTCTTTCTGCTGTTCCTTTGAAAGCTTGTGGAAATTGACCGCATAACCGGAAACACGGATTGTGAGGTTGGGATACTTTTCCGGATGCTCGGAAGCATCAATAAGCATATCACGGTCAAATACGTTGATATTGATGTGCTGTGCATTCAGACCAAAGTAGCCGTCAATAATCGAGCTGAGGTTTTCGTAACGTGTTTCATCGTCACCGCCGAGAGCCTGAGGCACAACGCAGAAGGTATTGGAAATACCGTCTTTGCACACGTCGTAGGTCAGCTTTGCAACAGAGTTGAGCGAAGCGAGAGCACCTGAAGCATCTCTGCCGTGCATCGGGTTTGCGCCGGGTGCGAAAGGCTCACCTGCGCGTCTGCCGTCAGGTGTGTTGCCCGTCTTCTTGCCGTAGACAACGTTTGAAGTAATTGTAAGGATTGAGAGAGTGTGCTCTGCATTTCTGTAAGTCGGAATCTTCTTAAGCTCATCGAAGAAAAGGCCTATCTGCTCCTTGGCAATAATGTCGGCTCTGTCATCATCGTTGCCGTATTTCGGGAAATCACCCTCGGTTACAAAATCGGTGATAAGCCCGCTATCATCACGGATAACCTTAACCTTTGCATACTTTATAGCCGAAAGCGAATCGGCAAGCACGGAAAGACCTGCCGCACCGAATGCCATATAGCGATGAACATCACTGTCATGAAGCGCCATCTGAACCTTTTCATAGGCATACTTGTCGTGCATATAGTGAATCATATTCATTGCTTTGACATAAGTCTTTGCAAGCCACGGACGGTATTCGTCCATAAGATTGAGCACGGTATCATAATCGAGATATTCACCCTCGAACTTATTGCCTGCGGGAGCAATCTGCATACCGCTCTTTTCATCTCTGCCTCCGTTGAGGCTCATAAGAAGAAGCTTTACAAGGTTTGCGCGTGCGCCGAAGAACTGCATATCCTTACCGACCCTCATCGCAGAAACACAGCAGGCAATTGCATAATCGTCGCCGTAAATCGGGCGCATTACCTCATCGTTTTCATACTGGATTGAGTCTGTATCACAACTTACCTTTGCTGCAAAACGCTTAAATGCCTTGGGCAGCTTATCGGACCAAAGAACGGTCATATTAGGCTCCGCAGAAGGATTGAGGTTGTATAAAGTATTAAGAATACGGAAGGATGACTTTGTGACGAGCGTTCTGCCGTCCTCACCCATACCGCCGATTGCCTCCGTAATCCACATCGGATCACCGGCAAAAAGCTCATTATATTCGGGAGTACGAAGGTGACGCGCCATACGAAGCTTCATAACAAAATCGTCAACAATCTCCTGAATTTCCGACTCTGTATAGACACCGTTTTTAATGTCACGCTCAAAATAAATATCGAGGAAGGTGGAAGTTCTGCCAAGGCTCATCGCCGCACCGTTCTGCTCTTTGATTGCACCAAGATAAGCAAAGTAAAGCCACTGAACAGCCTCTTTTGAATCCTTTGCAGGAGCAGAAATGTCGTAGCCGTACAATCCTGCCATTTCTTTGAGCTTGACGAGGAAAGCAATCTGCTGATAAAGCTCCTCCAGTCTGCGGATTTCCTCAGCCTCAACATTACCCGAAGCGAGTGCCGCCTTATCCTTCTTCTTTTCCTCAATAAGTTTATCAACACCGTAAAGAGCCACACGTCTGTAATCGCCGATAATTCTGCCTCTGCCGTATGCATCGGGCAGACCCGTTATTATACCGGTGTGACGTGCCGCACGGATTTCATCGCTGTACACACGGAAAACTCCGTCATTATGAGTTGTTCTGTAAAGGAACTCGTTCTCAACTTTATCAGAGAGCTCATAGCCGTAAGCCTTACATGCCTTACGTGTCATATTGATACCGCCGAAAGGATTGACACCTCTTTTGAGAGGAGCATCCGTCTGAAGACCGACGATAATTTCGTTCTCTTTATCGAGATAACCGGGCTCATATGCCGTAAGAGAAGTAACTGTCTCTGTATCGATATCGAGCACGCCGCCTCTTTCCTGCTCCTGCTTGAGAAGCTCGGTAAATTTACCAAGGAGCGCCGACGTTCTTGCAGTCGGGCCGCAAAGAAAACTCTCATCGTCTTCATAAGGTGTATAGTTAAGCTGAATGAAATCACGAACATTGATTTCATCCTGCCATTTGCCGCTTTTAAAACCGTTCCACTGCTCAAACATACTTATTCACCCTTCTCAGTAAAAAAATTGTAATTTCTTAAAAACAAATAAGCAACATTCCGTAACTGTACGGAATGCTGCCCAGACGATCGGCATACATAAAACCTCACCGTGGTCAAATCCACGCAGGCATACGCCCGTTTTCGTCAGAGGCTTTTTGGATTGCAAGGTGATTGTACCACAATATATAGTGTTGAGTCAAGAAGGTTATCGACAAAATATACTAAAACTTTTGTATGCTTTTTTGGTCAAGTTGTAGAATACCGGACAAATTTTGCTTTTGCGGAATTTTTATTCTTCAAAAATTCAAGCCGCATATCAAAACATCCGCGGCAAATCCGCATCACTTTAAGCTCAGTCCTATTTTTGGGACTGAAAGTGTGATTTTTTTCGAACATTTGTATTGACTTGTTCGAAAAATGTGTTATAATCAAACTCGTAAAGAACAAACGTTCATCAATTTATCCGATTCACATCACTTAAAGCAAAGAAAGGAAGTATAAATATGTTTTGGTTCCAAATGGCTGTTGCAACAATCGCACTTGCACTTATCCTTGTAGGTATTCTGCACGAAGAAAAGCTCATCGCTTTTGAAAACAAAGTAGCTGACAGAATTGGCTACCACATTGCCCAGGTTATCATCCGCCACAGAAAGAAGAAGGCTATGAAGCTGCGCGCACAGCGAATTGAGCACGATAACAGAGTTGCTCAGATAAGACGCAGTCAGTTCCACGTCGTCAGCAGCAACACCTATTCCTCCGACACACAAAACCATAAGTTCATAGCATAATCACAAAATTCCCTTTTCACACCCATTCTTGTAAACAGGCGGCACGACTCTCAAAGTCATGCCGCCTGTTTCCCTTTCGCTTGACAGAAACGGCTCATTAGTATATTATCTATAATAGGTTATAATTACTTTAGCTATAATTATAATGTGAGGTGCAAATAAAATGACTTTTTCATACAGAACAACAGGCACTTGCTCACGTGCAATCACGGTAACGGTTGAAAACGATATTATCACCAACGTGCAGTTTATGGGCGGATGTGACGGAAACCTCAAGGGTATTGCAAAACTTGTAAACGGGATGCACATTGACGAAGCAATCAAAAGGCTTTCCGGCATAACCTGCGGTTTCAAGCCGACCTCGTGTCCTGACCAGCTTGCCAAGGCTCTTATGCAGTACAAAGCCCAAAGATAAGGTAACGTATATGAGTATGAAGCTTATAATAGCAATCGTCCACAGCGACGATGCACAGGCGGTTATCGCAGAAATTTCACACGCAGGTTTCAGCGCAACAAAGCTTTCCACCACGGGCGGATTTATGCGCGCGGGTAACACGACGCTGCTTATAGGCGTCGAGGAAGCTCAGGTTGACGAGATTATTGCCCTTATAGGAAAAAAAGCGCACAGCCACAAGCATATTGTATCATCGCCCGCGGCAAGCGAAGGCTCGGTAAAATCCGTTCCGCTGGAAGTAAATGTAGGCGGTGCAACCGTTTTTGTCGTCGACGTAGACAAATTTGTAAAGCTTTAAGGATTTCACGATGAATTTTCAAGGTCTTCAGATAAACAGCGAGTTGAAAAATTTGCTCAGTACCGCAGCCGACACCGGCAGACTCCCTCACGCAATAATCCTCGAGGGTGCAAGCGAGGTTGACCGGCTTGAGCTTGCGCGTCTTATCAGCCGCACGCACGTGTGTTCCGGCACGGAAGAAAAGCCCTGCGGAATATGTCCCGACTGTATCAAAGCATCTAAGGGCTTTCATCCGGATATTTCGGAATCGCTTGCGGCTCAGGACGATACGGCACCGCTCAAGGTAGATGCAATAAGGACAATCCGCAGCAATGCCTTTGTTTTTCCTAACGAAGCACGTCACCGCGTGTTTTTGATGCACAATATGCAGTATGCAAACGAGCAGGCACAGAATGCACTTCTCAAAATTCTCGAGGAGCCGCCCGAATACGTAAGATTCGTTCTCACCTGCCCCAACTCATCCGTGCTTCTTGAAACCATTCTCTCCCGCGCAGCAGTATACAACCTCGGTCAACAGCTAAGCGACTCGCTCAACAAAAAGCACGACGCCGCCTGCGAAAAAGCAAGGCTCGTCACGGCCGCCCTTCTCTCCCACAATGAATTTGATCTGATGCGCGAAACGGGAGCATTTGAAAAAGACTCTGAACTGCTTGTGCTTACACTTGCGCAGCTAAGGCTTATCTTCCGCGATGCTGTTGCACGAAAGCAAAGCACAAACGCAGTTTTTCTCTCCTGCGCACAAAATGAAGCAGCCGCACTTTCACGTTCTTGCACTTCAGCACAGTTGCTAAGGCTTATGGAAGCGGTGGCACAGCTCGAAAAAAGTGCTGCACAAAACGCAAATAAAACCCTTCTTGTCACACGCTTCTGTAGCCTGATGAGAAGAGCCCAGGATAAATAACACTAACATCTCATAAAGAAGGTAAAAAATATGGCAAACGTTGTAGGTGTCCGTTTCAAGGACGTCGGAAAAGTATATTATTTTGATCCTGTCGGAATGGATTTCGTACTTGACGAAAAAGTAATTGTCGAAACCGTCAGAGGCGTCGAATGCGGCGAAATCGCAATTGAGCCTAAAGAAGTAAGCGACAGCGAAATTGTAAAACCGCTCAAAAAAATCATCCGCAAAGCAACGGCAGATGATGTAAAGAAGCTTGAAGAAAACAGAAAAAAAGAAGAAGAGGCGCTCAAGATATGCGAGCAAAAAATTGCAAAGCACGGTCTTGATATGAAGCTTGTTGATGTTGATTATACTCTCGACGGCAGCAAGATTCTTTTCTATTTCACAGCTGACGGCAGAGTTGACTTCCGCGAGCTTGTAAAGGACCTTGCAAGCGTTTTCCACACAAGAATTGAGCTCAGACAAATCGGTGTACGCGACGAGGCAAAAATGCTCGGCGGTCTCGGAATGTGCGGCAGACCTTTCTGCTGCAGCTCATATATGGGCGATTTCCAACCGGTTTCCATCAAAATGGCAAAAGAGCAGGGGCTTTCCCTCAACCCCGTTAAAATCAGCGGCACCTGCGGCAGACTTATGTGCTGCCTGAAATATGAGCAGGAATCATACGAACATCTGCTCAGAGTTACACCGAAAATCGGCGCCATTGTAAACACAAAAGACGGCAAGGGTGTTGTTGCCGATGCAAACCTGCTTACCGGTATGCTCAAAGTCACGCTTGACCGCAACCCCAATGCTGCACCCGTAACAGTGCACCGCCACGACGTAACACTTATCAAAGACGGACGAATCAAGATTGAAAAATCAGAAATCGAAGCATTAAAAGGCATTGAATAATATATGAAGGAATTCTACGAAAACTCACAGCAGCCCGAAACCGCCGTGCTTGTGTGCGTTGATTTTGACCAATACGATCCCGAAAGCTCACTTGATGAGCTCGAGGAGCTCGCAAGAACCGCCGGCGCGCAGGTTATTGCAAGAATGACTCAAAAGCGCGACAAGCCTGATAACGCGACATATATCGGCTCCGGCAAGCTGGAAGAGCTTAAAACCTTTTGTGAGGAAAACGAAGTTGACCTGCTGATTTTTGATGCAGAACTTTCACCCTCACAGACACGCAATATAGAGGATGAAACAAACGTGCGCGTTGTCGACCGCACAACCCTTATTCTTGATATTTTTGCAGGACGAGCAGTATCAGGAGAAGGCAAACTTCAGGTTGAGCTGGCTCAACTTAAATATTCTCTCCCCCGACTCACGGGCAAGGGAATCCAGCTTTCACGTCTCGGCGGCGGTATAGGCACACGAGGCCCCGGCGAAACAAAACTCGAAAGTGACAGAAGGCATATCAGGCGCAGGATTTCAGCGCTTGAAGAACAGCTTGAAGGTCTTGAGAAGCGCAGGGGCAACCTCCGTTCAAGGAGAGCAAAGGACGGCGTACAAACGGTTGCGATCGTCGGATACACAAACGCAGGCAAATCAACGCTTATGAACACTCTCACCGAAGCGGGCGTGCTCGCTGAGGACAAGCTTTTTGCAACGCTTGACCCAACATCAAGAGGTCTTGACCTGCCTGACGGCAGAAGGGTTATGCTAATCGACACCGTCGGTCTTATCCGCAGACTGCCGCACCATCTTGTTGAGGCGTTCAAATCAACGCTTGAAGAAGCGGCAAGCGCAACCGTAATTCTCAATGTGTGCGACGCTTCATCGGACGAATGCGCAGAACATCTTCGTGTCACGGCAGACCTTCTCACGGAGCTTGGCTGTATGGATAAGCCGATAATTTCCGTTATGAACAAGTGCGACCTCATTGAATCAACAGGTGATCTGCCGACTGTCGGCAAAAGCGTTATGATAAGCGCAAAGGACGGCACGGGACTCGATAAGCTCCTGAATGAAATCACTGCTGCTCTTCCGCCCACACGCAGGCAGGCAAAGCTGATTCTGCCATACTCGCTTTCTGCCGCAGCGGCAAAATTCCGCACAGAGGGCAAGGTGCTTTGCGAGGATTACAGGCCCGAGGGTATTTACCTTGAAGTAATCGCAGAGATGCACCTGCTTGATGAAAACAAAGAATATATTGTCGAATAAATATTAAAACGAAAATACGTTTTATCGACTTATTTTTCTTGACAATATAAAAAAATATGTTAAAATGAGTCTTCCGAGGACAAAGAAAGGAAGTGATTGACCTTGGAAACACAAAACGGCAAAACCGTTGCGCAAAACAAAAAGGCATATCACGACTATTTTGTTCTTGAAGAATACGAAGCCGGAATTGAGCTTTTCGGCACTGAAGTTAAGTCAATCCGTCAGGGCAGAGTGAATCTTAAAGATTCGTGGTGTTCGATCAAAGACGGTGAAATTTTCGCAAACGGAATGCACATAAGTCCATACGAGCACGGCAACATTTTCAACAGAGACCCTTTAAGACCCAAAAAGTTGCTGATGCACAAGCGCGAAATCAACCGCCTTTACGGCACGGTGAAGCAGGACGGTCTTTCCTTAATTCCGCTCTCAATCTACTTTGTCAAGGGCAGAGCAAAGCTCAAGCTCGGTCTGTGCAAGGGCAAAAAGCTCTACGACAAGCGAGCCGTTGCCGCAAAAAAAGATGCTCAGCGAAACATCGAACGCAGCCTTGCAGCACGGGATTGACAAAGCTCAAGCAAACCCCGCTCAACACATGGGGATGAAAGGATTTCGACGGGGATTCAGAGTCACGATAAGCGAGTAGCGGTGTGGACCCGCTATAAAAGCCACAGTTTATTAAAAATAAACGACAACAATACAGTTCTTAAAGCTGCTTAACTTTTAGCAGCCGTCGTTACCGGGAGTACCGCGGCCCGGATAACGGCGTCGATTAGCGGTGAACGTGCGTGTCGGATTAGCCTTGTACGACACCATGAACAAAAGGCTACCGTAGGGTGAAGCCTGCCGCTCGGCGGCACCCGAGGGGAATCCCAAATGATCGGCTACACTCGTAGAAAGTTGTGATAATGGGTTTTCGGACGCGGTTTCGAGTACCGCCATCTCCACCAAATGAAAGTCAGACGAACACCTACTATTTCTTCACAGGAGGATTTGCTGTAAGAGTGGAAATCTGACAAAAAGACAAGAACCAAGGTTAGAAATAGCCTTGGTTCTTTTTGTTACAAAAGAAAACACCGCCATAAGACGGTGTAGTGTATAATCAAATATACTTTTTAAATGCTTTTTTCATTTTTATTGCTGTGTCTATTACCCAATCAAATTGTTTAGACCAAGCATTTTTATCTTCAAAATCTGTATCATGAAGATATGCAATAATTCTACTTGCTTTTTTTCCGGGAAGCTCACACCAATCAAGTGCAAATCCTACCTCATTTTCAATCTCATCTTTGTAAGAGAAGAACATTTTATAAAGATCTTTGTCATCTGTTATATACCATTCAACAATGAGATTATTGTACTTGCGGATTTGTGAAACACTCATTGCACATGCAGATGAACCAACACTAAAAGTCATCCAATGGTCGGTACTTGCTTTGCGCTTGTTAAAGTTTTGAGAAAATGCTTTGTTTTCAAATGCATAATCATTAAATGCTAACCAGTATTCAAGTCGTGCTTGAAGAGACGGTGAAGAGTTGATTTGTTTTTTGATTTCTTTAGTCCAATTGTTAGGCTTTTCAATAACATTAAATTTAGGTGCTATTTGAGATTCACCGATTTGGTATAACTTAATTTCTACTAGGAAAAAACCGATATTTTCATCAGTGTGATTGTTAAGCCATTCTACGGCAGAACGATGTTCTTCACGAGCTCTTTTAACAACCCATATAATTATCTCAGCATCCTTTCCTGATGCATATGTAATTAATTTTCCTAAATGGTCATGGTTGGTATCCTCAAGCTGATTTTCAATAATGATTTTTCTATCTGTTCCTGTTTCTTTTGCATAAATGTCAACACTAAAATCACCGACACTTGATTCAGTTTCATCTAAGGTTATTTCTAATCCGACAGCATCAGCCAACTCAGCAAGATTCTCCTCTTCTGCAAGCCAGGGAGTAAAATCTAAAGCCTCATGAGCCCATACTTTTCTTAAATCTTTTATCTCTTTCAACTTACCCAGTTCCATTGTTTTACCTCCGCGAACCAAAGCTCTTTAATTTAGTATAACATATCTTGCCACTAATCTCAACATTCATAAATATACTTATGATTTTAATAATCAACGCAAGCAACAAACTCATCACCACAGATAACATTCCGTTTGATGATATTGAAGCTGACTTCAACGGTGGATAGTCGGCTACGGAGCAAAGTTCGCGCATTTCATGCATTGTTCCCAAAAAAGCGCACCGAGATTTCTCTCGGTGCGCTTGATTTGGTTTATGATCAGAATACGTCGTATGCGATTACTGATACAAGAAGAGCAGGAACCATAAAGAGGAACTTGGGAAGCCATTCTGTGAATGCATAGACCGCAAGCTTAAGGAAAGAGGGAACAACGCTGAGAGCATATTCCATTTCGGACGTTGTGTTATCACCTGTAAAGGTAATCTCGTTTTCACCGAGCTGCTTTGTTACAACGTACTCATCAACCTGTGTAACAGCACCGCCTTCGTCAGCGACGATGTAAGTCTTGAGTGTAAGGGTATCGCCGTCAATTTCAACTGTTTCGAAGCAGCCACCAATATAATCATATGACTCAAAGCCGACACCTTCGCGCTGAATTACGAGTTCTGCGATATAATCAGTTTCCATAAAGTGCTCCTCAAGGAAGGGACGCACCTCGTATCTCTTGCCGCCTGCCGTACCGGAAAGAACATAAGTAGTGCCGTTTTCATCAAGCGCATTGCCTGTAAGCGGCTTTGTTCTGAGATACTGATGGTCGTGACCGGAGAAAGCCATATCAACGTTACATTCATCCAGAACCTTTGTCAGAGCCTTCTGAAGATAGAGTGCATCCGGCCACTTTGCATCCTTGCCAAGTGAATAAGGTGACTTGTGGAAGAAAACGATTTTCCAATCCTTATCTGTGGAGTTCATATCGTTTCTCAGCCAGTTGAGCTGTGCGTCTGTTATTGTAAGGCCGTCGTTTGTGTTGAGAACCGCAAAGTGAGCATTGCCGTAATCATATGAATAGTTGACGCCGTCCTTAACCTGCACGCTCTCGCTTGTATCGAGTGCAAACATATTGTTGAACCAATACTCAACACCGAGACCGTCGTGGTTACCTGCAACGGGAACTATTGTATAATCCTTGTTAACCGAACCGAAAGCCTGATCGTAAGCATCCCATTCCTCATTTGTGCTGTCATTTGTGAAGTCACCGCAGTTGGAAACAAAATCTGCACCGGGAAGAGTTGCAAATGCGTTTGTGAGAGTATTTGCGCCTCTCATAAAGCCTTCATAATCGCTTGCCTGAACATCAGCTATGTTAATGAAGCTAACCTTATCATCTCCGTCATCGGTGGTGAATGCACCCCACTCGCTCCAGGTTGTGCCGTTACCTACGCGGTAGGTATACGTTGTACCTGCTTCAAGGCCGGTAACTACAAGCTTGTGCATATAGTTGCCTTCCCACTCTTCGCAGACTACGTCCTTTACGGTGTAGTCGGAAGCAGAAACGCCTTCGAGCTCAATTTTGGTGTCTGTCTCTTCTGATGTATACCAGCAGAAGCCTCGCGATGAAGATGTGTCACCGTTGACGGTAACAGAGAGTCTTGTGGGTGCTGCGCCTGTTGCGGCATCTTCTGCGCCTGCAAAACAAATTGCAGTTGAAGCAAGAAGACATACGCAAAGGACAACACTGAGAATTCGCTTGAAGTTTTTCATTTTGTGTTTTCTCCTTTTTATTTATTTTTTATCTACTGCTTTAAGGTGGATGACGAAGCTCGAGCCATCGCTGCAAGGTGACGTTTTAAGGTTGAGACCTGCGTTCATAAGCAGTGCGCCGGAGTGAACCTCGCAGGTTTCGTCATCGTAATAATATTTATCCGGGTCAAGACCCTTGAGCCTGACATAGAAGGTTGAGTTCTGGCATCGGAGCATTGTAACGAAGGTGAAAATCGCCTCATTTTTGTCCTGAGAAACATAACCCCATGCACAGCGATGAGAATTCTTCTCCGGAGAAATAAGCCTGTAAAGATCACCGTAATGGATTACGTCGTAATACTTGTGATAATCCTTAACCTGCTTCTTTATTATGCGAAGATCGGAATCGCTGAGCTTTATCGGGTCAAGCTCATAACCGAAAGTGCCGCTCATAGCAACGTTACCTTTGGTTTCATAGCCTGTGCGGTCACAAGCAGAAACGTGAGCACCGACAGTTGATACGGGATAGCAGATTGACGTACCGAACTGAATTGAAAGGCGCTCAATCGGGTCGGTATTGTCGCTGCACCAGATTTGAGGTGAGTAGTAGAGCATACCCGGGTCAAAACGTCCGCCGCCACCCGAACAGTTTTCAAGCAAAATGTGCGGGAAATTATCGACCAATCTGCCCATAAGCTCGTATGTGCCGAGAATAAAGCGGTGAAAAACTTCCTGCTGACGCTCAGGCGGAAGAAGAGCCGAACCCGCCTCAGAGATGTTGCGATTAAAATCCCACTTGACGTAGTCTATCTTGTTGTTGCTGAGGATTGCCGCCATCTGCTCATAAATATTGTCACGTACGTCCTGACGGGACATATCGAGTATATACTGATTTCTGCCGATTGACTTATCACGTCCGGGCACCTGAAGGCACCAATCGGGATGTGCACGGTAAAGGTCAGAATCGGGTGAAATCATCTCAGGCTCAAACCAGATACCGAATTTAAGCCCGAGTGCGTTAACACGCTCAATAAGGCTTGAAAGACCGCCTTTAAGCTTGTTTTCGTTAACATACCAGTCTCCGAGTGAGCTTCTGTCATTGTTACGCACACCAAACCAACCGTCGTCCATAACAAGCATTTCAATGCCTATTTCCTTTGCGCGCTGAGCGAAGGCAACAAGCTTGTCATCATCAAAATCGAAATAAGCAGCTTCCCAGCTGTTGATAAGAAGCGGGCGTTTCTTGTTTTTCCACTCACCTCTGATGAGGTGGTTATTGTAAAGCCTGTGGAAAATGCGGCTCATTTCACCTATACCCTCTGCCGTATAAACCATAACGAGCTCAGGTGTTGTGAAAACCTCACCGGGGTCAAGACGCCAGCAGAAATCTGTCGGGTTGATACCCATTATAAGTCTTGTTGCGCTGTTGAAATCAACCTCAATATCAGCCGCAAAATTGCCGCTGTAAACAAGGTTAAAGCCGTAAACCTCACCGAAATCTTCAGTTGCGGTGTCATCGGCAAGCGCAACAAATGGGTTGTAGGTGTGGCTTGACGAGCCGCGCTTGCTTGCTATGGACTGAATGCCGTGCTCAAGGTGACGCGAAACAAGAGTACGCTCCTTACACCACATACCGTAGTGATGAATCATATTGTAATTCATCGTCGGAAGGTCAACGCAAGCACTGTAAGCGCGCTGAATATCCATCGGCTTGTCCGATGTGTTTTCAACACGCACCCAACGTGTCATCGCACCGTAGTTTTCAAAAACGGTATAGCAAAGATATACAACCGCACTTGTTACCTTATCGATGGTTTTAACCTCAAGGGTTACGGCATCGTCATCGGTAAGAGTGTAGAGTGCAGGCATACCCTCAAGAGCAGGTTTGCCGCTGATTATTCTGTGGCTGACATAGCGCACATCGGTTGAAGCATTACCACAGTGATTGCGGATTGCAAGAGCCGAAACACGCATATCACCCGTACCATTACAGCTGTACTCCATAGGCCACGTATCACAGCTGAAGCCGTGCTCACCGATAGCCGCGTTTGCAGGGCTGAAAGAAGCGTTGCAATTGCGCATTGCAAGCTCCGTCACACCGTTGTCGGGAATATATGCGCCGTAGTAGAGATGTATGAGATAATCCTGTTCAAACACCTGAAAAATATAGCTAGAGGTTTTTGTATCAAGTTTAAAAATCCTATTCTCACTATCGAAGCTGATGGGCATAAAATTGCACCTCTTTCCTACAAAATCAAAATACGCATTTATCAGCCGACAGAGCTGACAATTGACTCTATAACGGATAAGATTGCATCCTTCACGCCGTTCCAATCAAAGCTTGCAAACGCCTCGACTATTGCGTTTATGTCAAAGTTTTTTATAAAAGCAACAGCTGCTTCTGCAATAACTGCGATATAATCCATTATAACTGCACCTCCCTGAATTTATTTTATATCAGTCTGAAATAATTTCAAACAAACGCTCAAGTGATTTTCCGTCAACCATATCAAGGTTGATTTTTTTGAAATCCTCTGCTCTCTTACAATCGCCCGCATCGCGCACGGCGGCAATAAGCTCATCCGTACTCTCTGCAATCTCGCCGGGCACGTAGCTGCGGTAATCAAAATAGAACGGTCTGCACGAAGCATAGCCGTCAAGGTCTGGCACGAAGAAAACGCAAGGCTTATCAAGCAAAACAAAATCCATACAAATTGAGGAATAGTCGGTAATCAACACGTCGCTGATAAGTGTAAGGTCATTGACATTTTTCACATCAGTCACGTCAACAGCGCCGTCAATTCTTGCCGTGCCGTGTATCTGCGGGTGGAGCCTGACAAGCAGGCAGTGTGTATCGCCGAGAGCCTTTTTAAATTCACCGTAATTGAAGTGAGAAAGGAACTGCGCATCAAGCTCAGGGTCGTCACGGAAGGTTGGCGCGTAAAGCACAATTTTTTTACCCTTGCACTCCGGATACTTCTCCTCAAACTCCTGTCGGAGCTTATCGGCATCGGTTGACCTGAGAAGCACGTCGGCCCGCAGAGAACCGATAGGAAGAACCTTAGATTTATCAACACCGAAAGCACTGGCATATATATCTACCACACCTGTTGAAGAGCAGGCAACGTAGCTGAGCTTTTTGTTTGCCGCAAGCTCACGCGCACGTATATCCGACGGCTGATCTATATCAAGACCAAACTTCTTAAAAGCACCCTCTGCGTGCCAGAGCTGGATTATAACCGTATCGCTTCTGAAATTGAGATAGCCAAGCGGCATAAAATTATCGTTCATAAAAACATATTTTGCCGTTGCAAGCAAAAACGCTTTTCTTGTAAAGAACATCACCGCTTTCAGCACGGATGCAAAATCTGCATGGGATATATACGCAACGTCATAGCCGCCCCTGCGTTCAAGTTCAGCTCTTATTTCACCGAGGCTGTCATTGAAAGAGGCGTTGTGCGGCGAAAGCAAGACAACCCTGTTCCGCTTCACACGAAACAGGGTGCGTGAAATATTAAAGAAAAGAGCAAACAAACGGTAAAACAAACTTTTCATTATTTAGCCCAATCAATAACTGTTTTGCCGAAGCTTCTGTGAAAATCGAGGTCAAAAGCGCGGTGAATATCAGGGATGCTCTCAACCCTTACAACGTCGCCAACAAGATTATCAAGATAGCTTACAAGGCGGGGATATTTCTTGTAAAGCTCAACCGACTTTGCAAAATCCGCAACACCGCTGCGGGATGAGCCGAAGAGCCTGAGACCTTTTTCAAGCACCATACGTGTGTTGATGCCTACGTTATTTTCGCTGACACCCATAAGCGAAATCGTACCCTCCGGATTTATAAGGTCTATAATCTGGTTGATTGCAGGCTGACATCCGCCGCCGCCGACACACTCAAACGCGTGGTCAATGCTGATACCTTCAGGCACGTAATCAACGTGATAAGCAGCCTTTGCAAAAGAAAAATAAGACAGCTTCTCTTCAACCGTGCCGAAGATATAAAGTTCGGTTTCGGGATAAAGATAATGCATAACAAGAGCTGTTATATAGCCGACGTTGCCGTCGCCCCAGATGCCGACCTTATTGCGGCGGGAATGAGCAATTTTATCAAAACGTGAAATTGCGTGCACGCTGACACTTACAAGCTCCGTAAAGGAAGCAACATTCATATTCATATCTGACGGCAGCTTGACAACTCTGTCCGGTGCGGCAGTAATAAAATCCTGCAAGAATCCGTCATAACCGCTGGAGCGGAAATAGCTCGAGCGCAGATAGTTTTCTGCAACAACGCTGTCCTGCTCGGTCGGTGTGTTGGGTACGGGCACAACGAAATCGCCGACAGAATAGGTGCCTGTCGGGTCGTAAACAACACGTGCCACACACTCATGCGTAAGAGCCATAGGCAGCTTTGCCTTGAGCGCCTCGGGCGAACGCATACCCTGATAGTAACGTTGGTCCGCCTTGCAGACAGAAACCTTATAGGGTCGCATAATAACCTCGCCTGCCGAAAGATCAAGCTCTTTATATGCAACCTCTATCATTCTGGGTGAAACCAACTGATATACTGCATTAATCATTTTGTTATCCCTCTAAATCGTCGGTTGCTCCGATGAGTGACTGTGCAACCTTCATATCAAACGGATAGGTGATTTTGATATTGAAAACCTCACCCTTGAGCACGTGAACGTGTTCACCCTTAAGCACGTACATCTTGCAAGCATCGGTAAGGATGTTCTTCTCTTCGTCAGTAAGTGACTCAAAAATCTCCTTGAGCCTTTTTGCCTTGAACGACTGCGGAGTCTGACCCTGATACATATGGTCACGAATCGGGATTGAGGTTATACCCTCACCGTCACAGCTTTCAACGATTGTATCGGCTGCCGGCACCATCGTATCGCAAGCGCCGTATTCAGCGGCACAGTCGATGTTTTCATCAATAATTCTGTGAGTTACGAAAGGACGTACGGAATCGTGTGTGACAACTATTGTGTCGTCATCAAGTCCGTAATTCTCTTCGATATAGTGAATAGCATTCATAATCGTATCGTTGCGGGTTTCGCCGCCATCGATAACAACTACCTTGTCTGTATTTCCGAGATTTTTACGGATAAGATTACGCGCGTGCTCAACCCAGGATTTGTGGGTGGGCACGATAATCTTTTCAAAACGTGAATTTACAAAAAACTTTTCGACAGTATGCACAAGAATCGGTTTTGTGCCGAGCTTCATAAATTGCTTGGGCATATCCGTGTTGCCCATTCTGCTGCCCTTACCGCCTGCAAGAACTATGCCGAAAACCATAATATCATTCCTTTATATCATAAGATTTTATTTGGCGTTAACCCTCTTGTCGTAAATGTCGCACACCTCGTTCACTTCGCCGCTTGCAATAATTTTACCGTGGTCCAGAAGAATTGCCTTTGTGCAAAGGCGGCGCACCTGAGCGGTGTTGTGAGAAACGAAAAGAACAGTAACACCCTTATCGAACATACTCTTGATTTTGTTTTCGCTCTTGATGCGGAATTTAGCGTCACCTACGGACAAAACCTCATCAAGAATAAGAACCTCGGGGTCAACAGCCGTTGCAATCGCAAAGCCTAAACGTGCTCTCATACCGGATGAATAGTTTTTTACGGGAACGTCGATAAATTCGCCAAGCTCGGAAAACTCAACAATTTCGTTATAGCGCTCCTCAATATATTTTCTGGAGTAGCCCATTGTCGCACCGTAGAGGTAGATGTTCTCCGCACCGGTGTAGTTCATATCAAAACCTGCGCCAAGCTCAAGCAGCGGGGCAATAACACCCTGAACGCTGACCTTGCCCTTTGTGGGTTTAAGAACACCTGCAATAACCTTGAGCAGCGTACTCTTGCCTGCACCGTTGAAGCCGAGGATGCCGAGCCTTTCGCCCTCTTCAACCTCAAACGAAACATCGGTAAGTGCCCAGAATTCGTTATAGTGGAGCTTGCGTGTGACAAGCTTTATAAAATACTCTTTTATATTGTCAACTTTTTCTTTGCTGAGGTTAAAAAGAATGCTTACGTTTTCAACCTTTACTGCTGTTTTTGCCATTGAATGACACCTCAAATGTGAAGAATGAACTTATCCTGCTTTTTCTGGAAGATTGCAAAGCCGATGACGAG
>JAZSOM010000008.1:0-65187 GCA_045536955.1 Acutalibacteraceae bacterium | reverse complement strand
AACTGCCTGCTTGTCGATGCCTGTGATAACAATCGCATTGGGGTTGGGGCATTCAAATGTGATGCCTGGCGGCGGATTGATCACAACGGGGTGAGAGTAACCAACGTTGAGTGTCAGGTCTTTGCCTGTCATCTGTACTCTGTAACCAACACCGATGACGTCGAGCTCCTTCTTGAAGCCTTCGCTTACGCCAACAACCATGTTGTTGAAGAGAGCGCGTGTCAGGCCGTGAAGTGCTCTGTGATCTTTCTTATCGGAAGGTCTTGTTACTGTGATAACGTTGCCTTCCACTTCAAATTTCATTTCTTCATTGAACTTCTGTTTCAGTTCACCCTTGGGTCCCTTAACCGTAACGACATTGCCGTCTTCGATTTCAGCAGTAACACCTGCGGGTAATACGATCGGAAGTCTACCAATTCTTGACATTCTATCTTTACCTCTTTTCAATCAAATCCGGTGATTACCAGATGTAAGCGATGACTTCGCCGCCGACGTTGAGTTCTCTTGCTTCTGCGTCAGTTACGATGCCCTTGGATGTAGAAATGATCGCGATGCCAAGGCCGTTGAGAACCTTCGGGATCTGGTCTTTTCTGCAGTAAACACGGAGACCGGGCTTACTGATCTTCTTAAGGCCCGAGATGGTCTTTTCACCATTGGAGCCATATTTCAACTTCAGCTTGAGTGTGCCCTGAACACCTTCTTCGATGACTTCACAACCCTTGATGAAGCCTTCACGAAGCATGATCTGAGCGATCGCTGTTTTCATCTTGGAAGCAGGCATTTCTACCGTTTCCATGTTAACTACCAGTGCATTGCGTACACGTGTCAGCATATCTGCTACGGGATCTGTTACCGGCATATTTATTCCTCCTTCTAAAACTTACCAGCTTGCTTTTCTTACGCCGGGGATTTCACCCTTGTAAGCAAGCTCTCTGAAGCAAATACGGCAGATACCGTATTTTCTCAAAACTGCATGAGGTCTGCCGCAGATACGGCATCTGGTGTAATTTCTCGTGGAGAACTTAGAACCTCTCTGCTGCTTCAAAATCATACTCTTCTTAGCCATGTCTCGTCCTCCTTACTTCTTGAAAGGCATGCCCATGAGCGTGAGGAGCTCGCGAGCTTCTTCGTCTGTGTTAGCTGTGGTTACGAAGCAAATATCCATGCCTCTAACCTTATCAATCTTATCGTAGTCAATCTCGGGGAAAACAAGCTGCTCTTTGATACCCATTGAGTAGTTGCCTCTGCCGTCGAATGAGTTGGGATTGATACCTCTGAAGTCACGAACGCGGGGAAGTGCAAGACCGAAGAATCTCTCAACGAACTCGTACATTCTCTCGCCTCTGAGTGTGACCTTTACACCGATGGGCATACCCTCACGAAGCTTGAAGTTTGCAACGGACTTCTTTGCCTTACAAACGATGGGCTTCTGACCGGTGATCTGAGATACGTCGGAAACGATAGCGTCGATAACCTTCGGGTTAGCGATTGCTTCGCCTGCTGCGACGTTGATGATAACCTTGTCAAGCTTCGGGATCTGCATGACGCTCTTGTATCCGAATTTCTTCATAAGAGCAGGCGCAATCTCGTTCTTGTACTGTTCTCTAAGCTGTGCCATTATGTCATGTCCCTCCCTTAAAATTCTGCTCCGCAATCCTGCTTCTTACAGGTGCGTACTTTCTGACCTTTTGCGTTGATTTTGCTGCCGGTTCTTGTGGGTCTGCCGCACTTGGGGCAGATAAGCTGAACCTTGTCAGCGTAGAGTGCGCTCTCTGCCTTTACAAGGCCGCCGGGCTCACCCATTCTGCGGGGCTTTACGTGCTTTGTTACGATGTTGACACCCTCGACAATAACTTTGTTCTCAGAGGGAGAAACTTCCATAACCTTGCCTCTTGCGCCGCGATATTTACCATTGATGACGACTACTTCGTCGCCCTTCTTAACGTGAACTTTATTCATTATCAAAGTACCTCCATCAAAGCACTTCGGGTGCGAGAGAGAGAATCTTGAGGAAATCCTTTTCGCGAAGCTCTCTTGCTACCGGTCCAAAAATACGGGTGCCCCTCGGGTTTTTATCGTCCTTGATGATAACAGCTGCATTTTCGTCGAAACGAATGTATGTGCCGTCATCACGGCGGATGCTGAACGCTGTACGAACTACTACAGCCTTAACAACATCACCCTTCTTGACAACTCCGCCGGGTGCTGCTTTCTTAACAGAAGCAACGATGACATCGCCTACGTGAGCGTATCTCTTCCTGGTACCGCCAAGAACACGAATGCACATAATTTCCTTTGCGCCCGTGTTGTCAGCTACTTTCAGGTAAGTCTGTTGCTGTATCACAGTGTTTGCCTCCTTACACTTGCGCCAAAATTATTTAGCTTTTTCAATGATCTCGACTACGCGCCATCTCTTGTCTTTGGACATGGGGCGAGTCTCCATTACGAGAACACGGTCGCCGATGCCACATGTGTTGTTTTCATCATGTGCCTTAAGCTTGATCGTGTTGTTGATGATCTTCTTGTAGAGCGGGTGCTGAATTTTGTCCTTAACGGATACGACAACTGTCTTATCCATCTTATCACTTGTTACAATACCAACTCTTGTTTTTCTAAGGTTTCTTTCGCTCATTGAACTTGACCTCCCCTTCTTTAAGCCTCTGTGCCGTGAAGTTCGATATCGCGCTGAACAGTCTTGATTCTGGCGATATCCTTCTTAACAGCACTGATGCGCATCGGGTTGTCGAGCTGATTAACGGCTTGCTGGAAGCGCAGTTTAAACAGCTCGTCCTTCAGCTCAAGCAGCTTAGCATCCAGCTCTTTAGCGGAAAGCTTTCTGATCTCACTGGCTTTCATTATTGCTCACCATCCGTTTCTTCTTTAGTTACAAACTTGCACTTGATAGGAAGTTTGTTTGCAGCAAGGCGCATTGCCTCACGTGCGACAGCTTCGTCAACGCCGGCGACTTCGAACATAACTCTGCCGGGCTTAACAACTGCTACCCAATATTCCGGAGAACCTTTACCTGAACCCATTCGAGTTTCAGCAGGCTTCTCTGTAATCGGCTTATCGGGGAAAATCTTGATCCATACCTGACCGCCACGCTTTGTGTAACGGGTCATAGCAATACGGGCTGCCTCAATCTGGTTTGAGGTAATCCATGCGGGTTCGAGAGCAACGAGACCGAACTGACCGTAAGTAACCTTGTTACCACGATGAGCTGCGCCCTTAAGGCGACCTCTCTGTACTCTGCGGTATTTAACACGTTTCGGTAACAGCATTATCTTGCTCCCCCTTCCCTACGAGGCTTGCGAGTGTCGTGAAGAACCTCGCCTTTGTAGAGCCAAACCTTGACACCGATGATACCGTATGTTGTGTTTGCCTCTGCGAAACCGTAATCAATATCTGCACGAATTGTCTGCAGCGGGATTGTACCCTCATGATAGCGCTCTGTACGAGCGATTTCTGCGCCGCCGATACGGCCGGAAACCTGAGTCTTGATACCCTTTGCACCAAGCTTCATTGTACGGCTGATGGACTGCTTAAGAGCACGACGGAAGGAAACTCTCTTCTCAAGCTGTGCTGCAATGTTCTCAGCTACAAGCTGTGCATTGAGGTCGGGCTGCTTGATTTCTACGATGTTGATGAAGACTTCCTTATCGCCGGAAAGCTTCTTCTCGCAGATCTTCTTGAGCTTTTCGATCTCGGAACCGCCACGACCGATAACCATGCCGGGCTTTGCGCAGTGGATGTTGATGCGTACACGCTTAGCGTCACGCTCGATCTCTACCTTCGGAACACCTGCAGGAGCAAGTGTCTTGAGGAGGTATTCACGAAGATTGTAGTCCTCGACGAGTGTATCGCCGAAAGAGCTCTTGTCCGCATACCAGCGGGATTCCCAGTCTTTAATGACACCGATTCTAAGACCGGTAGGATTGATTTTCTGTCCCATTATTCAACCTCCTCCTTTCTTATTCTTTCTCAGCCAGAGTAATTGTGATGTGCGAAGTTCTCTTGTTGATTCTGTTCGCACGGCCCTGTGCTCTGGGTCTGATTCTCTTGAGGATGGGACCGGGGCCTACGTTACACTCTGCAACGTAAAGCTTGGAAACATCCATATCGTTATTATTCTCAGCGTTAGCAATTGCTGACTTGAGCAGCTTGCCAACGGGCTCACACGCGGCCTTGGGCGTGTATTTGAGAATTGCAATTGCCTTATCAACAGGCTGATTGCGGATTAAATCAAGCACGATCTGTACCTTACGGGGTGCGATACGCACGAAGGTAGCTTTTGCTGTTGCTTGCATTTCTTACACTCCTTTCGACCTTATCTGTTTGATGTTTTTGAACCGGCGTGACCTTTGAATGTTCTCGTCGGAGCGAACTCGCCGAGCTTGTGGCCAACCATATCTTCTGTTACATATACCGGAACGTGCTTACGACCGTCATGAACAGCAAATGTATGACCGACGAACTCAGGGAAAATTGTTGAGCTGCGGCTCCAAGTCTTGAGAACAATCTTCTCACCGGCAGCGTTCATAGCGTTGACTCTTGCTGCAAGCTTAGCCTGCACATAGGGTCCTTTTTTAACACTTCTACCCATTTCTAATAGCTCCTTTCGTCAACTTACTTGCCGTTACGACGCTTTACGATAAGCTTGTCGGAAGGCTTCTTGTGAGCTCTTGTCTTGAGACCGAGAGCGGGCTTGCCCCAAGGTGTAACAGGACCGGGACGACCGATGGGGGACTTGCCCTCACCACCGCCGTGCGGGTGATCACAGGGGTTCATAACAGAGCCGCGGACTGTGGGTCTCCAGCCCATGTGACGCTTGCGGCCGGCCTTACCGATCTTAACGTTCTCGTGTGTACCGTTGCCGACAACACCGACTGTTGCCATACATGTTACGGGAACGTTTCTCAGCTCGCCTGAGGGGAGTCTGAGAAGAGCGTAAGCGCCTTCCTTAGCCATGAGCTGTGCAGAGTTACCTGCTGATCTTGCAAGCTGGCCGCCTCTGCCGGGATAAAGCTCTACGTTGTGTACGAAAGTACCAACGGGGATGTTAACAAGAGAAAGTGCATTACCGGCAATGATGTCTGCATCTGCGCCGGAGCGAACTGTTGCACCGACCTTAAGGCCTTCGGGAGCAAGAATGTATCTGAACTCGCCGTCCTCATACTTGAGGAGTGCAATGTGTGCTGAACGGTTGGGATCATACTCGATTGTCTGAACCGTTGCGTTCATACCGCACTTATCTCTCTTGAAGTCGATAATACGGTACTTGGTGCGATTTCCGCCGCCACGGTGGCGAACGGTGATTCTGCCGTAGCTGTTACGGCCGGACTTCTTGTTCATCGGAGCGAGAAGACTCTTGTGAGGTGCTACCTTTGAAAGTCCTGAGTAATCTGTAACCGACATATTACGTCTGCCGTTTGTTGTCGGGCTAAAGACTTTAATAGACATAACTTTCACTCTCCTTAAAGCGGCTTTGCGGAGTATGTCTGACTCCATACCTTACCGCCGGATTATAAATTGTTTTAAATATTTATTACTTATATAGTGTAATAAACATTAATGATTACATCATGCCATCGAAGAACTCGATTGTCTTGGAGTCCTCTGTAAGAGTAACAACTGCCTTTTTCCAGGAAGCTGTCATACCCTCATAACGGCCGTATCTGCGGAACTTGCCGTTGCAGTTAACTGTGTTAACCTTAGCAACCTTAGCGCCCTCGAAAAGAGCCTCGACTGCCTGAGCAATCTCGATCTTGTTGGCATCCTTAGCAACTACGAAGCTGTACTTCTTGTATGCTACGCCAGCCATGCTCTCCTCTGTGATAAGAGGACGAATGATTATATCCTGTGCTAACTTGCTCATGCGTAAACCTCCTCGATCTTAGCAACAGCATCCTTGAGAACAAGGATTGTGTCGCAGTTAAGGATGTCGTATACATTCAGAGTGTTTACAAGAGAAACCTTGACACCTGCGATGTTACGTGCGCTTCTGTAAATGACATCATCCTTCTCAGGGAGAACGATGAGTGTCTTCTTGCCGGTGTTGAGAGCACTGAGAACCTTAACAACTTCCTTTGTCTTGATTGCGTCAAGCTTGAAGGAGTCAAGAACTACAAGCTCATCACCTGCTACCTTAGAAGAAAGTGCAGACTTCATTGCAAGTCTTCTGACCTTCTTGTTGATGTCGCCGCCGTATGTGCGGGGCTTGGGTCCGTGAGCGATACCGCCGTGATACCACTGGGGAGCTCTTGTTGAACCCTGACGTGCGCGGCCTGTGCCCTTCTGTCTCCAGGGCTTCTTGCCGCCGCCGCTGACTTCTGAGCGTGTACGGGTTGACTGTGTACCCTGACGCTGATTTGCCAGATAGTTGACTACTACGAGATGCATTGCGTACATATTCGGTTCGATAGCGAAGATGCCGTCTGCAAGCTCAAGATCGGAAACTTTCTTTCCGTTGATATCAAATACTGATACTGTAGGCATTTAGTACACTCCCTTCCTTACGCTTTCTTGCAAGTGTCTTTGATTACGACGTAGCTGCCCTTGGGGCCGGGGATGGCGCCCTTGATAGCGATGAGATTGTTCTCAACGTCAATCTTGACAATGCTCAAATTCTGAACTGTGACCTTCTCATGGCCGAGGTGACCTGCGAGCTTCTTTCCCTTGTAAACACGGGAAGGATCACTACAAGCACCGAGGGAACCGGCGTGTCTTGCGACAGGGCCTGTACCGTGGGTTTCCTTCAGGCGTGAGAAGTTCCATCTCTTGATTGCGCCTGCTGTGCCTTTACCTTTGCTTGTGCCGGTAACGTCTACGCTGTCACCAACTGCAAAGATGTCAGCCTTGATAACGTCGCCTACGTTAACTGAAGAGATGTCAGAGAGTCTGAACTCCTTGAGAACCTTCTTGGGTGCGACGTCTGCCTTAGCAAAGTGACCCTTGAGGGGCTTTGTAAGACGCTCGACCTTTACATCCTGGAAGCCGAGCTGAACGGACTCGTAACCGTCGTTCTCAAGTGTCTTCTTCTGTGTTACGGGGCAGGGACCTGCCTCAACAACAGTAACCGGAACGACCTTGCCGTTTGCGTCGAAGATCTGTGTCATACCGATCTTCTTGCCGATGATACCTTTTTGCATTTTGACTTTTCTCCTTTCGGTTATTGGTTGGCATTCAGCCAACATGACCTGT
The DNA here is from genome assembly GCA_045536955.1 of Acutalibacteraceae bacterium. GTDB lineage: Bacteria > Bacillota > Clostridia > Oscillospirales > Acutalibacteraceae > UBA8612. The sequence continues at coordinate 57,987 of JAZSOM010000008.1, read as the reverse complement.
GAGAGCTATATTATGATGTATATAATATAGGGAACAGGCAATTTTTACAGCTTGATCTCGATTTCAACACCTGCGGGAAGTTCAAGTGCTGTGAGAGCCTCAACAGTCTTGTTTGAGGGTCTTACGATGTCGATAAGCCTTTTGTGTGTTCTCTGCTCGAACTGCTCACGGGAATCCTTGTACTTGTGAACAGCACGGAGAATTGTGACGACCTCTTTTTCGGTCGGCAGCGGAACAGGACCGGAAACCTGAGCGTTTGTACGTCTTGCTGTTTCGACGATCTTCTCTGCTGCTTTGTCTACGAGGTTGTGATCGTAGCTCTTAAGTCTGATTCTGATTTTGTTTTTGACTGCCATTTTTGCGCCTCCTAAAAATTTGGCGGGCAACACTTTTAGCACACGCACCCGGGTGTTTCCAACCGCTGCATTCAAAATCCGGAAAAGTATTCTTCCCTGAGTACTTTCCGGCTGGCTAAAGTGCAATTTCACCTATCCGCATCCGTGAGATGAACGCGCAGTACACCCGTGAGATGAGCGCACCTGAGGTGAGAACTATTACTAGTCGCCCGGTTCAATGATCGGACATGCTCCACGGAAATTCCCTGCTTCAAAGAGCAGCCACCTTCCGTTTCCACGCATATCTGCACACTATCCTATTTAGCGTGCTCTGCTATTTTATCATAGTGCACAAACTTTGTCAATAAAATTTGTTAAAAAATCCAAATATTTTTTTATTTTATTATTATATATAAAGAGAGCATTTTTTTGACCCCTCTTTTGTGAAAAATAGCACAAAAATAGCTATACTTTTTATGAAAAGCGTGATATAATCCTATCGTTATCAATCAATTACACTATATTGATGGGAGAAGTGAACAATGAAAACAGACATTGAAATTGCTCAGTCCGCACAAATGCAACCCATTACCGCAATCGCAGAAGCAGCAGGTATCCCCGTTGACTGCCTCGAGCCTTACGGCAAATATAAAGCAAAAATCAACCTTGGCGACATTCCTGCTACATTCGATAAAAAGGGTAAGCTCGTACTTGTTACAGCAATCACACCCACACCTGCAGGCGAAGGTAAGACCACGACAACAATCGGTCTTGCCGACGGTATGAAGAAGATTGGCAAAAACGTTATGGTTGCCCTTCGCGAGCCTTCGCTTGGTCCCGTATTCGGCATAAAGGGCGGTGCAGCCGGCGGCGGTTATGCTCAGGTTGTACCGATGGAGGATATTAATCTTCACTTCACGGGCGACTTCCACGCAATCGGTGCAGCAAACAATCTTCTTGCCGCAATGCTCGACAACCACATCTATCAGGGCAACAGCCTCAACATCGACCCGAGAAGAATCACATGGAAGCGCTGCGTTGATATGAACGACAGACAGCTCCGTTTTGTCACGGACGGTCTCGGCGGCAGAATAAACGGCGTCCCCCGTGAAGATGGTTACGACATCACCGTTGCTTCCGAAATTATGGCTGTGCTCTGCCTTTCCACCTCAATGACAGACCTTAAAGAAAGACTTGCACGCATCATCGTCGGCTACACCTACGATGAGAAGCCCGTAACCGCAGGCGAGCTCAAGGCTGCAGGCGCTATGGCAGCACTGCTCAAGGACGCCATAAAACCCAACCTTGTCCAAACTCTCGAGGGCACACCCGCTCTTGTTCACGGCGGTCCCTTTGCAAATATCGCACACGGCTGCAACTCCGTAATGGCAACAAAGCTTGCAATGAGACTCGGCGATTACGCTATCACAGAAGCCGGATTCGGCGCAGACCTCGGCGCAGAGAAATTCCTCGACATCAAATGCAGATATGCAGGCATTGCTCCCAGCGCAGCAGTTATCGTTGCCACAATCCGTGCGCTCAAAATGCACGGCGGTGTACCCAAGACCGAACTCGGCTCAGAGAATCTTGATGCTCTCGAAAAAGGCATACCGAACCTTCTCCGCCACGTTTCCAACATCAAAGATGTATACAAGATCCCGAGCGTTGTTGCAGTCAACCGTTTCCCGACAGATACTGATGCAGAGATTGAGCTTGTTATCAACAAGTGCAAAGAGCTCGGCGTTAACGTTGTGCTTTCAACCGTATGGGCTGAAGGCGGCAACGGCGGCGTAGAGCTTGCGAAGGAAGTCGTAAGACTCTGTGAGCAGCCGAACAGCTTCACCTTCGCCTATGAGCTTGAAGGCAGTATCGAAAGCAAGATTGAGGCAATAGTCAAGAAGATTTACAGAGGCGCAGGCATCAGCATCCTTCCCGCTGCAAAGAAACAGATTGATATGCTCACAAATCTCGGCTATTCCAACCTTCCCGTATGCGTTGCAAAAACACAGTACAGCTTCTCGGATGACCCGACAAAAATAGGTGCACCTGAGAATTTCACGGTAACAATCAAAAACATCAAGATTTCCGCAGGCGCAGGCTTTATCGTTGTGCTCACCGGTGATATTATGACGATGCCCGGTCTGCCCAAGGTGCCCGCTGCCGAAAGAATTGACGTTGACGAAGCAGGCGTAATCACAGGTCTCTTCTGATAAAATGAATCAATCCCACGTATGACTTTTGTCACACGTGGGATTTTTTTGTTGCAATTGAAAGAATACATATCCTTGGCTGTCAATTTGGTTTTTCCGTCTGTCACCAATCATACTTCACCGTTTCGCCGTCTATTAGCCACACCGACGGCATGCGATTTTCAAAAATATCTACGGGTTCTATGCTGTGTTTTTCCTGGTTGACCTTGTAAGCTTCGGCAAGGTCTTTTTTCTGTTCTGGCGTCAAGTTATCAGTGCACGAGACAAAGAGAGGGGTGTTGCTGTAAGAAAGGACGTGAAGCCACTGTCTGTTCTTTTCCCACGGGATATTATCGCCGAGTATGCCGACACAGTCTGCATCGCACATATAAAAAGCCTCATTCTGTGCAAGACGGAAAGCCAGCGTATTGACGCCGTTTTCTCTTGTCGGCCTCCACTCTCTGCCGCTGGTATCGTTTCCCGTACGGTTAATTTCAACAAGGCCTGCGCAAAGGTGAGATACCGTATTACAGCCGATGATATACATATCCTGCGCAGTCTCTTTGATAAGTCTGTAAAGGTCGAGCACAATTTCAGCATTTGTCTTCGTCTTGTCATAAAAACCCCAAGCCGCCGTATCATCTACCTTCGTGTCAAGCTCACTGCCCCAACCGCCGAAAATATCAAAGGTTGTGAAATCGTGCTTGAGGAGCTCGTAACCCCAGCCTTTTATTCTTTCAATATCCGCTTTTATGAATTCCTTCACGTCGGGATGTGTCGGATCGAGGTATTTTTTCTTTCCGTTACGTTCAAGTCTCATATCGTCGGTTATTGCGCTGTCCCTGTTGTGCAGAAGCCTTACCCATATACCCGGGCGTGCACCGTTTGCCCTGATTTCGTCGGCAAGCTTTTTCATATCGCCGAATTTTTCATTCGGCAGCCATGGTCCCTCGCAGGAGTTAATCTGCCAACAGTCATCAATAACCTCAAAGGGCTTGTTCTCTATCGCCTCGGCAAGCTCTGCCTGAACTCTTGCATCCGTGACAATTTCGCCGTAACTGCTTTTTCCGTATGCATAATACCAGTTGTTTCCGCCGTATACCCTCTCTTTCGGGAGAATGGGATTATCGCAAAGCGTTTTGCAGTAATCGTGAAGGTTTGCAAATATATCGGCTGAACCGTATTCTTTATAAACAAATGTTGCAACGTGAAGTTTTCTGCCGCCAAGCTCAACGCCGTGGCTGCCGTTTCTGCAATCAATCATAGCCTTTATACCGTCAACCGTATATCTGAAGCTGATAAACGCATTCGGCTGTGTTTTTACGCCGAAACAGAAGCATTCCGATTTGTTTGTCGCAATAAAATACCAGGGCAGAGGTCTGTCATTTTCGACAAGCTTTTTGAATTCAAGCTCACCGTAGCTGCGCTCCCACGCATCACCAAGCACGTAGATTCCGTCGCCGCTTTCAAACGCCCATTCAAGCTCGATAAATTTAACCTTATCGTTTGTCGCGGTTACGTATAAATCAAGCGTATCACCGTTCACAGACGCCTCAACAACAGTGTCACCGACCGCTCCCTCGCAGATAACTTTTTTACTGAAGTCACTTAAATTGAATTTCATATTTTATTCCTCCGTTTACAGGTCTGTGTTAATTTCATACGAATCGTCAATAAGCACGTAATTCACGTGATGCAGCTTTGCAAGTTTTAAAGCTTCGGCATTGTCTGCCATTACTCTTTCCGGAGTGCACCATTCATCATCAACACGTTTTTCTATGACGTCCGCATATTTTTTTATGTCGTCAAAATGGCTGCGTATGTAATTTTCGCTCATAATAAGGCAACAGTATTTTATATGCTCAAGATATTCCTTCTCAAAATCGTCCGACCAATCGTAAGGAATATAGCAGCCTTCCACAATCAGATTCTGCCTGTTTTCAACCGCGGTTTTTATAATTTCGCGTACAATGGGCCATAAATATGCCGTCAGAGCGTCATCATCCATCGGTGTGATCGCACTATTACCGCTGCGTATCAGACCCATTTTCAAATGGTCTATTGACAGATAGGGATATTTGTGTTTTTCAAGTAGCCTCTGGGCAAATGCCGTTTTTCCCGTGTGCGATGCTCCTGCAATTAAAAATATCATTTCAACCATCCTTATGAAGCGATAAAAAAACAGATCTGCTAATCTGTTTACCTTTTGATTCAACTATAACACAGTCGGAATTGAGATACAAGAAAATGCACGGCAGTTTTATCAACCGTCGTGCATTTTTGCATTTTTTACTTATCTTGAGTTAGCCGTCTGAACAATTCCGAAATAGAAGTCTTCAAACGAGGTAGGATAATGCTCCGTGCCGCAGAAATCGAAATGATCCATACCGTACATTGTGTCAAAGTAATACCATCTTCCGGGCTCAATTGTCTCACCGGCGGCAACACTGTCTTCATAGTCCTTTGCCGTTGCGGCATCAGTATCGGGATAAAGAGCCGATGCAAGCGGCACTATTCCGTCATTCACTGCCCAGTCTCCATCAATTTTAATACCGTCAATAGTTGTGCCCTTTGTTGCGGCGAGCATCGCCCCTGAAATAAAGAATATGGGATTGAGGGTTTTGACACTGTCATCTGCCGTGGTGTAGGAGTAATAATAGGTATTTGGAGACAGCTTGACAGACTTATTCAGCTCGGATGCACCCCTGAGCGTCATATCGTACGCACAGTTATCGCCCGAACGGAAAAAATTCCAGATGCCGTCAAAACTCGGCAAAGCTCTGAACTGATCCTGACCGGGTGTCAGACCGAAATGGCTGAGTTGGAACGAAAAAACAAGGAAGTTGTTTCCGAGCGTCATACCGATAAGATTAATAACCGTACCTATTAGCAAAATCGTAAGCTGCGGGTCCGCAAGTATGTTTGCGACCTGAGAGCCGTTATGCGGCGCCGAAAGAGTGATACAGGAGTGGACGAGGTCGTGGCCGCCCGTGAACAGCGGGCTTGTGTCCTCACCCGTTACAGCAATCTCATCCTCACAGCCGAAAGCCATAAGCGAAGCGAACAGACGAACTGTTGCACCGCCGAAAGAGTGACCGACCAGGTTTATTTTCTCCTGCATATCCCATGGCTCACCCATAATTGCCTTGCCCTCATAGCTGAAGCCGTAACGCGCGTGGCCGTGCGCTTTCGCGTGCGCCTCGCCGTAGTCAACAACGGTACCCGCAAGCTGGGCATAAAGCTCACAAGCTCTGTCCCAGGCGCTGCTAAGAGGACCGACAGCCGGAGCGTATGCCTCTATACCCTTTTCGTTGAGCATTTTTATCATATCGGTATCGTTCAGACCAAGTCCTCCGCCCCAATAAGGCGACATTTCATAAACTTTGTTATCGGGTGCCCATCCGCCCATACCGTGGACGAAAATATAGGGATAGTTGCTTGTGTATTCAACCCCATCAACCGTAATCGTCCCTTCGGCACTGACTCCGACGGCAAGCACACCTGTCATAATCGAAAAAGCGAGTATAAACGCGATTATTTTTTTCATAAAAATCCTCCGTTTACCAGTCTTTTTATGATTATAACAGATCAACGTCAAAAAAAAGTAAATAATACTTTAAATTACAACATATCTTTTTGCCGCATACCCCTGTCTGCCGCCATAGTTAACCTTATACCATTCGCCGTCTTCGCCGAGCACCTGCACCTTTTCCCCGTTATAAGCTCGTGCAATTATCGGCGAAGAAAGCGAAGGTCCACGCCTTATATTGAGTGCGCCCGAGGTAATCCTGACCGTGCCGACCTGACCACCGACAGGTGACACAAACGGCACGCCAAAATACTCAGCAACAGACTCGGCAAGCGCCCTGCCGATGGTATCGATATTATCGACAATCCAATCCGCATCGTTTTCATTATCGTGATATGCGACCTCGACAAGCACGCTCGGCATAGTCGGCTGACGCACTTCGCCAAGGGCTGTCGTTGCTCTGATATCGACAAGCTCCGGGTAAGGATAAATCTCCCTGAAATTATCTGCAATTATCTGTGCAAACCGTTTGCCGTTTCTGCTTGTCGGATAGTAAAAAACATCCGTCCCCATAAGCTGTCCGTATATCCTGTCCGGAGATGCATTTGAATGTATTGCAAGGTAGAGATCATATCCTCCGGCATTCCCCTGACGAATGGAGCTTGCCGCCGTCATATCGGGTGTGTTGCGTCCGAAATCAATTCCGCTCGCTTCAAGATACGGTTCCATAGCATCTGCCACAAGATTCATATAATATTCCTCCGTGCCGCCTATGACGTACATATTGTTCTGCTGTGTTGACGGGCTTAAATATACACTTGGCATAGTTCTTCCTCCCACAAAATTTTCTGCTTTAAACATACTATGCAAAAGCACACAAAACTGTAACTGTAAAGTTCAATCCATTTACATATCTGCCGCTTATTGCTCAATTTAAAAATTTGTGGTATAATCGGCACAAAGGAGGTGCAGAAACATGAAAATCACGATACCCGACAACGTGCTGCAAGCTATGGACATTTTGGAGCAAAATGGCTATTCTGCTTATGCCGTAGGCGGTTGTGTGCGTGACAGCCTGCTCGGTCTGATACCTTTTGATTGGGATATATGCACCTCTGCTCTGCCCGAACAAACGGCAAAATCTTTCGACGGATTTCGCGTTATACCCACCGGTGTAAAGCACGGAACCATTACAGTGATCGTTGGAAATCCTCTCGAGATAACAACCTTCAGAATTGACGGTGATTATCTTGACAACCGCCGTCCGAGCGAGGTTTCGTTCACGCGCAATCTTCAGGATGACCTTTGCCGCCGCGACTTCACCGTCAACGCAATGGCAGCAGACCGAAACGGCGAAATCACCGACATTTACGGTGGAAAAGAAGACCTCGAAGCAAAGCTTATACGCTGTGTCGGCAATGCCGAAACAAGGTTTGATGAAGATGCATTGCGTATTATGCGCGCGCTTCGTTTTGCCTCAACACTCGGCTTTATAATTGAAGCCGAAACGGCAAAAGCAATATATAAAAAGAAGCACCTGCTACAAAAAATCGCCGCAGAACGAATTCAGAAAGAATTCACAAAAATGCTTGCCGGAAACTGCACCGAAATACTTGCGGAATTTAAAGACGTAATCAAAGTTTTTCTGCCCGAAGCTCAGAACGATTCCGACACGTTGCGCTGTATAGGAAACTCCCCTGCCGATTCTTCGCTGAGGCTTGCACTTCTTTTCGGCAACACACCCTCACCGCAGGCGCTTCTAAGGCTTCGCGCACTCAGGTACGATAATGAAACCGCAAACAAGGTAAGCCTTATGCTCGCTTCTTCCGATATTACAATCAGCTCACAGCGCCCGCAGATAAAGCGTCTTCTCAACAAATACGGCGAAACAGGTGCAAGGGACGTACTTGAATATCAGCTTTACAGCAGAAAAATCACCCCCGAAGTCTATCGCCTTTCCGTTGATACAGTCAACGAAATCATATCAGGCGGTGAGTGTTACACACTCTCAAAGCTCGCCGTAAACGGCAGTGATGTTTCGTCTCTCGGCATCTTCCCTGCCAATATGATTGGCAAGGTGCTGTTCCGTCTTCTCGAAAAAGTAATGGACGGAGAAATTGAAAACGAGAAAAAAACTCTCATAAATTGCTTGAAAAACTTAAATTATTAATTTTTTTTGAACATTTTTAACTCATATTATGTTGACTATGCTTTCATTTATGGTATAATGATGTAGACAACCGACGGAAAATCGGAAATTTATATTAAAGGAGAACACAAAAAGTGAAAGAGAAATTACTTAAAGCGATTGTTTTACTTATGGCCGGTGTAATTGTTTTCGGCTCAACAACCCTCATATTCTCGGCAGCTGAGATTCCCTCAGAAAAGCCCACAACTTCAACAACGGCTTCCACAGAAGCTACCGAAGCTACCGAAGCTACTGAGCCTTCCTCAGAATCCCTCACAAGCGGAAACGACGACTCCACCACAGAGCCTGCTTCCGATGACGAAGAGGGCTCCGACGTTACCATTACAACCTTCAAGGATGGCCCCAAACCTTCCTCAACCAATAAGCCTTCCCCTTCTTCAACGAAGAAATCTTCTTCAACAAAGAAGTCTTCCTCAACGAAGAAAAATAACGCAGGCAGCATTTCAACTACTGTAGTTGAAGAAACAACAACTGAAGAGATTACATTCGATTACGAAAACGCAACGGTTTACACATTCGCTCAGGAAGAAGAAAGCGAAACAGAAAAAGAAAAGAAATCTGTTATAGATTTCTTCAAGAATATCAACTTCGGTACGGTTGCAATTGTTTTCGTCATTATCATTGCAGTTATCGGTGCAGCCATCTGCCTCATCATCCTCGGTAAGAAGCGCTGATTAACACACAACTAACCATAAAAACCATATTCCGATCCAAAGTCGGAATATGGTTTTTCAAATTGAGCACTTTCACAAACGGTAAATAAGGAGTTTTCCGATATGAAAAAACTTATCTGTCTTGCAACCGTCATATTTTGCCTGAGCACATGTTTTCTGCCCTGCTTTGCGGCAAGTGACATAATCTGCACACTTAAAGCCGAACAGCCGCCGAAAGAAAACGTAACGCTCAGTGTCAACATTTCCAAGGATTCTTCGCTTTATACAACCGAGTTTTATATACACTTCAACCCGGACGATGTCGAATATCTCAAAAACAAAACATCAGTCGGAAAGATCACCGAAGAGCTCGACCCATATTTTTCGGCAACGGAGGTATCGGATGGCAAAATCAAAATCAGCTATACGTCAACCAAGCCTCTTAACACCGCAGGCGAGCTTTGCAAGCTGGAGTTCCGTGCAAAAACAGATGCTTTTACATTTTTCAACATCGAAATTGAACACGCAGAAACATTTGACGGCGAAATCCGCTCATTGACTCACCAAGCCGTCAATGCAAACGTAACAATAACTAAGCAGTCGTCTTCCGCAATAACCGTAATTATCGTATCCTGCTGCGCAGTTGTTGCAGTAACCGTTGCCGTCATTGCCGTAAAGAAGAAAAAGAGCACAAACAAGAGCGGCAAATAAAAAGCATCGCTGAATTTCCCGCGCCTTTGCGCAACCCGATCCGTGCCGCATCAATTTTTGAAAAAAGTATTGACAAAACAAAGATAATTGCTATAATTAACTTTGTTGTGATTTTCACAACGTCGCAGATGCGGCCCGGTAGTTCAGTTGGTTAGAACGCTAGCCTGTCACGCTAGAGGTCGACGGTTCGAGCCCGTTCCGGGTCGCCATATTTTTGCTGCTATGGCTCAGGTGGTAGAGCACATCCTTGGTAAGGATGAGGTCGGCGGTTCGAGTCCGCCTAGCAGCTCCAATCCCTTGAAATCTTCGGGTTTCAAGGTTTTTTTATTGAACGCAGATACATAATAAAAAGAGGTTTACGGAAAATATTCCGTAAACCTCTTTAATTATTTTATTTATGCGGCAAACCAGTTGCAACCGCCGCCATCATACTTGGGGGTGTCAATCGTATCATCCTTTACAATTGCAAAAGAATCGATACACTCTGTACCGTCCTCTGTTACACCGTAAGAATCGAAGTAGAGTGAACTGCCCTCAATTCTGATTGCGGCAAACACGGGATAAGTTGCATCGACAATTGCCTCAGCCCTCGGGAAAAGCTCATCCGTATCTGCAGGGTCTTTTGTCTGGTAATACTTAACACCTGAACAACCGTTTATAGCGTAGATTGTGCCGTCGGGGTTAACTTTTGCGGTATATGTCTTGCCGTTGTTGTCAACACTCATTTCATATACCTCAACAATCTCGTTGTTGTTCATCGCATCTGTTCTGAGATATACGTGGTCGTGGCCCTGAAGCACCATATCGATACCAAGCTCGGGCATAAGTGTTGACAGAATCTTACGAAGCTCAATTACATCATCATCGTCATAGTGAGAGCCATTTGAATAGGGTGCTTTGTGGAGCATTACGAACTTCCACTCTGCATCGCTTGCCGTGGCATCAGCCTTCATCCACTCAATCTGCTCTTCGGAAATACCGTTATCCTCATCTTCATTGGAGTTGAGCACGATGAAGTGTGCATTGTTATAATCGAACGAATAGTAAACGCCTGTCATCGTATCCTGTTCAGGCACGTTGGGAAGAACAAAGTTGTCGTCAAGCGCATACTCACCGTGGTTTTCGTGATTACCTGCGGTGGGCATAAGCACACTGCTCATAAGGTGCTCTGATGCTGAATTGAACATCCACTTCCACTGCTTGAAGTTGTCGCCGTGGTCAACGTGGTCACCCGTGTGCATAAGGAACGATGCATCGGGATACATTGTGAAAGCCGTATCGACAAGGTTTGCCCATTTGTCGTAGTGACGCTCTGCGCCGCCCTGGCTGTCGCTTACGTGGAAGAATGTGAATGAATCGGAGTTGTCGGCAGTTGTGATTGTCGCAACGTCGCTCCAGAATCCGTTTTCCGCATCACCTATGCGGTAGTAATAGGTTTTACCCGGCTCAAGTCCTTCAATTGTTACAATGTGACGGTTTACATCAAATTCATAGTTGAGAATACCTGCAAGACCGATATCAATACCCGGATATGTTCTTCTTACCGTCTCGACAGATGTCTCAATCTCAATGCCTGCGGGTGTTTTGGTGAGATCCGCAGAATCAAGCGAAAGCTGAATATCCGTACCTGTTACGCTCTTCTTTGTGTACCAGCTGATATTTCTTGTCGTTGCGGCATCCTCACCGAATGTTACGGCAACAGTTGCGGGAAGTCTGAGATTATCTGCCGTTGCGACAACCTCATAGCCGCCGTTTGTGTTTGCCGTAACTGTAAGGTTATGGTCAGACGGTTCTTCATCAACACAGAAAGCCTGAACAAACGAGCCGAGCTCCCAGTCGATTGTTTCCATCTGGCTGACGGTGATATATTCTTCGATAAGGTGTTCAAGCAAGCCGTTAAGGGTTGACTGCTCAAGAACACCGAAAAGACCGAGGATTTTAAACACTGTGTCGATAACGTTTGTAAATGACGTATCACCCATAAGAACAACACGGAAAATAATATCAACTACACGGATAATGCCTGCGCCAAACGTACCGATCGGGAAAGCCGAAGTAATATTCAGCTCAAGCGTTGAAAGAAGCTCACCAAGCAGGAAATCGTTAAGCACGTATTCGATTATCTTATCGAAAAGAAGCGCCGAAACCTCGCCTGTCTCAAGCTTTCTGACCATATCCTTCATAAACGGATCATCGTCAAACGTGCCCTCGTTGCCATACATATATGCAAGAACGCTCGAAACAAAATCGCCGAAAGTGCCGCCTTTATTCGGATCGCCGAAGCCGTATTTATCAATAAACTTTGTGCAGGGAACATCTGAGAACTGAATGTTGAGCAGATCATCCAGCAGATTATCTACAACATCCATAAGTACATCAGTATCTTCAAGATAAGCAGCTTCAAGCTGATCACAAAGATCCTTTATGAGTCCCATAACGTTTCTTGTGCCGATGATTGTGATACCTGCAAAGCCGATACCGCCACCAAGCAAACCGTCAATAAGTGTTTCAAGGTCAAGCATTTCGCACAGGAAGTTGTAAAGTCCTCCCGCTTCCTTGATTTCAACAGAATAAGTATCGACATAATATCCGAGAAGATCCATCAGCATTCCCTTTGCGGAATCACCGACAAAGTTGATGCCGAAGCAGTAATTTGAGAAGGGCTGCTCATAAGTAACGCCGTTGTAGGTAAGCGGCTTAAGCTCGTCAAAAGCGTGGCTCTTGATATCTGCCGTGAGCGCGCCGTCCTGAGTGTTGTCAAACGCAACCAATCTTATAAGGTTGGGGAAATTGATTACGGATGCTGTGGCAATATCGTAGATAATGTTGCCGTTATCGGAAACGTGCTGTGAAACATCGTGGATATGAAGGTGACCCGTGAACACAAACTGCATACCTGCGTCTGCAAGGCACTCGCTTACATACTCACAATCCTCAATACAGAAATCGGTAAACGTTGCAACCTCTTTCTCGCGGTAATGGGAAACGATGTTCCAGTGAGTCATACCGATAACGCTGTAACCGAGCTGTGTGCTCCCTTCAATCTGTTCTAATATCCACTCAAAAACAGCTTCAGAAAACTGGCCGCCCGTCTCTTTTTCGTCAAGACCGCTCTCTGTGTTGTCGGCTGTATACATACCGCCATCCATAACAACTATGCGGTAACCGTTTTTGAGCTGAGCAACGTAGGAAAGAGCACCTGCCTTTTCACCCGAAGGAGGCGTAAACTCCTCGACAGCAAGGTCGTAGCCGAGTTCTGCATAAATCTCACGGAATTCTTCAGGTGTCGTATAGCGAGCGCCCTTGACGAATTTGCCGTTTTCAAAGGTCTGTGCATTATGGTTATTAATATCGTGGTTACCGTTTGTTACAATAACAGAAACGCCCGTTTCTTCTTCCCATGCCTCAAGGATTCCGGCAAGCGTTACGTGGCTTACGTAGTCGCCGTCCTTTGTAAGGTCACCGGGAATAAGAAGATATTCGAGCTTACCCTGCTCTGCCTGCACCTTGTAAAAATCAAGTGCTGTTCTGAGAATTGCATCGGCAAGGTGGGAGGTACAGATTGTCTTTTCGCAGACCTCTGTTGCCTTATCTTTATCGTCAATGTTTTCCTGAGCGTAATAGTGAACGTCCGTCATAACGCCGACTTTCAGCAAACCTGTGTCTGTGTTCTGCGCAAATGCACTCATCGGCACAAGAGCGACAAGAAGTGCAAGCGTAAGCAGCACAGAAATCGTTTTAAGTATACCTTTTTTCATCTTAACTTTCCCCTTTTCACTTTTCTGTACGGTCTATAATATCCTTGAATACCTTTGCGATAACGTGAGTTATTTCGACGCTCAGACCGTTTGTTTCGTGATAGTGGTTACGGTCAAGATTATCTCGGTAGCTTGAGAGATATGCCTGAGTCGGGTGAAGAACAGCATTGTTTGAAGGCACCATATAGCCGGTCATATCGTTTGTAACGCCGAAGAGGATGAGATCGGGGTCACCCGCAATCTCTGCAAGAGGTGTTGCGTTGACCTCGGGTCCGATACCCGTGCCCGAATGCTCAGCATCAAAGTAGCCGCCGTACACACCCTCTGCAAACGCTTCGCCGCCGAGTGTAAGAATCTTCTGCTTGCCGAGCTTTATGTAGTTCATTTCCGTGAGAAGACCAAGGCCGAGCGAACTGTCTGCACAGTGATAAGCTCTCGAATGGCAGAGCTTGAGGATGAACATAAACGCAAGTACGTAGTTCTCAATCGGCGCATAATAGGGCTGATGAACAATTGTCATCTCTGCATCCAGTTCCTCATCGTTATCAATTCCGAGTGCAGCCTTTGCGAGCATTTCGCCGCCGAGCTTTGTACGCTCAAGTCTGTCCTCGGCAAGTTCTTCAATATTGATGGATGCGATTGCACCGACACTGAAGAGAACATTAACAGGCTTGACGGCATTTATAGCCTCACGCAGATAGTAGGGATAGTCCGCGCTGACCTTTGTGCAGTCGCCGCCCATTGTGTTAGGATGAGCGCCGAAGTTCAGGAACCAGGTTTCGTCACTGCCGTCAGTCGGCACAAAGCGAAGTCTTGTGAGTTTGTCGTTGCGTGAAGCTCTGCCTGTATCCAATGCATCAGGCACACGTACCGAGCCGATGTAGAGCTTGCCCTCTTTACGGTTCTGATAAGCTTCAATGCACACCTGCTTTATTGAATCGAAAACAAGCTGCATATACTCCTTATCCATACCGCTCTGCGGAGGCATAAGTCTACCCCAATAGCCAACGGTGTCGATACTTGCGTGAGAGTGAGTGCAGCTGATGCTGATGAGCTTGCAGTCGGTTTCCTTTGTAAAATCGCTGAGCGAATCGCGCACAACCTTAACGTCATAGCCTGTAAGACCGATGATATCCGCACTTACAAGCACGATACCGCCGCCATCTTTACAGTCAAGCCACATCGCGCGCACTGTAAGAGGGTCGTTAACACCTGTAACAGGATGGTCCATCTTATATCCCGCAATATAGTACTTCTTTGCGGTAACGTCGTCAGGCATAATCTCCTTCCAGGCAAAGCCTGCGTTGTAGCAATTATCCGTCTTGTTTTTCATTCTGATGGGCTGAGCCGCCTCAATCACGGGTGCATTACCCTTTTTTGCGAACTTTTTGCCCTTACTCGTCGCAATCTTTTTGAGTGCTTTGGTTGCGAGATTTGCAATATCCATATTTTTTTATCCTCCTTAACGGGCAGAATATATTCCCAATTTTACTATACCACTTAATAATATAAAAAGCAAGATAATGTGGATAAACAAAATAAAATAAAATAAAGAGGCTGTACCGCAAAGCGAACGGTACAGCCTTGTCACATATAATCTTTTAAAGTCCCTGCGGATTGTTTTTCTGCCAGTTCCAACTGTCTGCGCACATTTCTTCGATACCGAATTTCGCCTCCCAGCCAAGCTCATCCTTTGCCTTTGAGGGGACGGAATAGCAGGTTGCAATATCACCGTCACGTCTCGGACCGATAACGTACTTAACCTCCTGACCGCTAGCCTTCTCAAATGCCTTCACGACATCAAGAACGCTGTATCCCTTGCCTGTGCCGAGGTTGTAGATGTTAAGGCCTGCGCCTGCACAAGCTTTTCTGACCGCGTAGAGATGACCTATCGCAAGGTCAACAACGTGGATATAATCACGCACACCGGTGCCGTCAGGTGTCGGATAATCGTCTCCGAAAACGTTGAGATGGTCAAGCTTGCCGATAGCAACCTGTGTGATGTAAGGCATAAGATTGTTCGGAATGCCGTTGGGGTCCTCGCCGATAAGTCCGCTCTTATGAGCGCCGATCGGGTTGAAGTAACGCAGGATAACTACACTCCATTCGTTATCGGAAGCATAAAGGTCGGAAAGAACGGTTTCGATGTAGAGTTTTGTTGTGCCGTATGGGTTTGTCGTACCGCCGGCAGGCATATCCTCACGAAGAGGTGAGGGATTGTTGCTGCCGTAAACGGTAGCAGATGAACTGAAGACAATTTTTTTGCAACCCGCGTCACGCATAGCTTCACACAGCGTTACGGTGCCGCCGATATTGTTCTCATAATATTCAAGCGGCTTGCGGCAGCTTTCGCCGACAGCCTTAAGCCCCGCAAAGTGAATAACGGCCTCTATATCGTTTTCCGCAAAGATCTTGTCAAGACCTGCTTTGTCGCGAATATCGCACTCGTAGAACTTAAAATCTCCGCCGGAAATTTTTTTGATGCGATTAAGCGCTTCTGGCTTGCTGTTGTAGAAGTTATCGAGTATAATAACATCGTATCCGTTCTGAATAAGCTCAATGCTGGTGTGTGAGCCAATGTAGCCCGCACCGCCGGTTACAAGAATTGCCATATCAATTACCTCACTGTTTATTTCTCTGAGCCTTCATTATATAACTAAACGCAAAATAAGTAAAGACTATACAAAAATTTTTCGGGAGCACTATTATGAAGAATTTATCAGATATCTCAGTTGTCAAGGATTTGCTCAACCGACACGGCTTTAAATTTTCCAAGGCACTCGGTCAGAATTTTCTTATCAACCCAACCGTATGTCCCCGAATGGCGGACGTATGCGGTGCAGACGAAAACACAGGTGTTATCGAAGTCGGCCCCGGATTCGGTGTACTCACCGCGGAGCTCGCAAAGAAAGCCAAAAAAGTTGTTTCAATCGAGCTGGACGAACGTCTGCTTCCCGTGCTCAGCGAAACACTTGAAGATTTTGATAACGTGGAGATAATAAATTCAGACGTGCTTAAGGTTGACCTGCACAGGCTTATCGAGGAAAAATTCAGCGGTATGAAAGTTGCCGTGTGTGCAAATCTGCCGTATTACATAACTTCACCCGTAATAATGCACCTGCTTGAAAGCAAGCTGCCCGTTGAAAACATCACGGTTATGGTGCAGAAAGAAGCGGCACAAAGGCTGTGTGCACCCGTAGGCAGCAGGGATGCAGGCGCCGTCACCGTAGCTGTTGACTACTATGCCGACGCAAAAAAAATGTTCGACGTTTCAGCAGGCTCGTTTATGCCTGCCCCCAAGGTTGACAGCAGTGTAATCAGGCTTGATGTCCGAAAAGAACCTCCTGTTGAACTTTGTGACGAAAAGCTGTTTTTCAGAATGGTAAAAGCGGTTTTCGCACAGCGCAGAAAAACCGCTGCAAATTCAATCAGTGCCGGAATGTCAATACCCAAAGACATTGTCTATCAGGCAATTGAAGCCGCCGGTTACAGCGAAAACGTAAGGGCAGAGAGCTTTACGCTTGACGAATTAGCTGCCCTTTCCAACGAATTATGGCGTATCACCCAACAATAACAGCTACGGCAGTTATATCATCCGGATGTTTTGATTTTGAATATTTTTCTGCAATTGATACAACCTCTTCGGCAAGCTCGGAGGGGTTGTTTTTGTTGAATCTGCTGAGTTTTTTCGCAATATCCGGGTGAGCGGATGCAGCTACGCCGTCAGACATCATCAGCAACTTATCGCCTCTTTTTAATGTGAGCGAGCACCTGTCAAACGCAACTTCGCGCAAAATCCCCAAAGGCATTGACGGATTGCCCACGCTGTAAACCTTTTTGCCTTTACGCACCAAAGTGATTCCTGCACCTGCCTTAAAAAATTCCGTTTCGCCGCTGTTCAGATTTATCCTGACTGCATCGATAGTTGCGAGTGATTCTTCTGTGGATTTCACTATCATTGCGGAGTTCACAAGCCTTAATGCGCTTTCAAATCCGAGCCCGGCTGCTATCAACTTTGAAAAAAGCCACGAAGCAACCGTGCCGTCCACCGCAGCCTTAGGTCCCGTCCCCATTCCGTCGCTGATGATTATTATTCTGTTGCCGTCTTTGTCACTGAAATCATCGCAGATGTCGCCGCACATTCTTCCTTGCGCTATTCGTTGCGCATAGCCTGTGCGAAGATTATACTCCGGTTTCCTTTCAAACGTGATGCGTGTCGTCATTTCATCCTGAACAACATCAGGAATATTCAGCTTATATCCACAGACATTTTCTATGTCATCAGTCAGCGCACTTCTGCTTATTTTACCGTTAATCCGTTGCGCCGTTATGTCGATTTTTTCTTTTCTGCCGGTGCTTGAGCATACAACCTCCCGCGCCTTAATTCCATAGCCCGAAAGCACCGCCTCAACCTTCGCACTCGTGCTTGCATCAAAACGCGTTTCATCGGCAAAGCGCGCCGAAACCTCTCTCATCGCGGTTGAAAGCGTCGCGAACTGGTCGCGCACAAGCTGACGCATTTCTGCATTGATGCTGTTTTCTCCTGCGGAGTTTTCAGTTCTCGGCATTTCATCGGCAATTCTGTCAACCGCCTTTGCCACCTCATCAAGTCCGCCGCTGATACTTTCAAGCTCTATTATCAGTGCTTTTTTCATTGTTTCAAATTCGGGCACCGTATCGCCCGAGGCAAAATATTTTTTATTGACATCAAAGAAGCGTTTCGGTATCGCTGCAAAAATCGCAACCGAAGCAACAAGCTCTCCAAGCGCAGGCAACATATTGAATTCCCCTGCATTCACAAACAGCACAACGGCGCTTGCACAGAAAAAAGCAACACACTGAACCGCCTTGCCGAATTTTGCGGTCAAGCCGCAAACAACGCCTGCAAACGTATAAATAATTCCCGTAAGTGATGCGCCGGGAAGCAGACAAACCGAAAAGCCCATCACGCCCGCACTTATACACCCTCCTGCAAAACCGACAAGCTTTGACGCAACAAGAATAATTACCATTGCGGCAATATGAGCAAAGCTTACCCCTTCTATCACCGCCCTTTCTGCTGAAATAACCATCATACCAAGAAAAACCGTTACGCCCGACAACTGCTTCATATCAAGCGGCTCGCTGCCTTTAAAAAAGCCTTTCGGGAAATTCAGCCTGCTCAGAAAAGCCGCACACCCGGCTCCGACAACACTTTCGCAAAAATAAGTTATAACTCCGTCTGCAGTAAAACCCTGCGCCGCAAGCACGGTAACGCCCGTCAGCAAACTACACACTCCGCAACTTACAGGTGCGGCAAGACGTTTATTCACGTTAAAGGAAGAACGCGACAGACAGTAATTTATCATTCCGGTGCAGACAGTTACCGCAACAAGTCGCGCCGTATAGACACCTTCAAGATCGAGAAGGCATGAACAGCAACTGCCGAGAACAGCCGCTATACTCCTCTTTCCTGGCACAGCAGCGGCAAATGCGGGAGCAAACGGAGAGATGTTAAAGCCGAGCCTTGCCCACGCCAACACGAAGGCTGAAAAAAACGTCAGCACCTGACCCGCAAAATTTTTATCTGCAAACGGTAAAACAGCACTGACGGTGTACCTGTTTTTGCTTCTTTTTCTCATATTCAACGTCCTTTTTCACTGTTTTGCGGTGTATTTCAACTACACGTATATGGTACTTTATTGTCCGATAAAAAAACGTCGATATTTTGTGTCTTTTTTTGAAAAACTGTTGGTTTTTTACTATATATATGGTATAATACATCTATATATGGTGTGTGAGGAAGAATTGAATTATGGAAGAAAAAAACAACGATCTTATAATCGGCAGAAACGCCGTTTCAGAAGCATTAAAAAGCAACCGTGCTATCGATACGCTGCTTGTCGCCAAGGGTGACAGAGGCGGCAGTATCGGAAAAATTATAGGCGAATGCCGCGAAAAAGGCATCGTCGTCAAAGAGGTTGACCGCAAAAAGCTCGACTTTATGTGCGGTGGCGGCAGCCATCAGGGAATTGCCGCTTATGCCGCCGCCCACGAATACGCTGACGTTGACGACATATTTGCTGCCGCTGAGGCAAAAGGCGAGAGTCCTTTTATCATCGTTTGTGACGAGGTTGAAGACCCGCATAACCTCGGTGCAATTATCCGCACAGCAGATGCAGCAGGCGCACACGGCGTGATTATCCCCAAGCGAAGAAACGCAACCCTCAGCTACGTTGTCGGCAAAACCTCCGCAGGTGCTGTCGAATACGTGCCTGTTGCGCGCGTTTCAAATCTGCCCTCCACCCTTGAGCGCCTCAAGGAGCGCGGCTTGTGGATTTACGGTGCAGATATGGACGGACAGAATTGGTCCGACACAGATTTTTCGGGCGGAGTTGCACTTGTAATAGGCTCTGAAGGAAAGGGTCTTGGCAGACTTGTAAAAGAAAAGTGTGACGTAATAGTTTCGCTCCCGATGAAGGGCAAGGTCAACTCGCTCAACGCCTCCGTTGCAGCAGGCATACTTATGTTTGAAGTTTCAAGGCAAAGATAACCGTCGGAAGGATTGACACCAGGCATGGATTTCACAAATTTAACATTTGACGAGTTGCTTGATGCGATCAGAAGCGACAGTGGCTATCAGACCGCTCAGGCAAAAAAAGAATATAAAGAAGAAAACGTATCACCACCCGTTTACGAGTTCGCCGAAACCCCCATTCAGGCTTTTTCGCAAGATTCCGACCCTGAAGAAAGCACAAGCATTGACGAGCTTGCATACAAACCCGGCGCCAACTACTATGGCGAGGATGAACGCTTCAGCGAAGCAGAACCCGTTTATAACCCGAGCGCCAACTATTACGGTGAGGACGTTCAGTTCAGCGAAGACAGTACCGTTAAAATCGAAGAAGAATATTTTGACGGTAACAGCTTCGATGAATACGTTCAGCCAAGCAAACCTCAGCCGATCGTAGCAGAGGAAGTTTCCGACAGTTCCGACAAGGCTGAAGATGTACCTGCAAAAAATTGCGAACCCGCTGAGGTTGAAAAAATTGAGTTCAGCGAGCCTGTTTCGGTTTTGCCGGATGTTCAAAGTCTTTTTGAAATTGTTGAAGAAATCGAAGAAGAACCTGCAATCTGGAAAAACCCCTTATCGGTAAGCGGCATATACTCTTCACAGCCTGTCGCAGAGAAGGAGCAGGGCACAGCCTGTGCCGAAAGCGCTCCGTCATCCGATCCTTCCGTACAGCCCGAAGAACAACTGCCTAAAGTTTTTTATCGGGCTGATGCTGTACCCGAACCTATCGAGGTAGTTTACACGGAAGACGAGGACGAAGAAGAATCCGAACCGATAAAGATTTATACTCCACCAACAGGTAATCCGACAGATTTCGGCGGTTTCAATATCAATATGGATGTTTCCTCACTTTTCTACGCTACTGTCGAAGAAAACAGCGTCGAGGAGACACCTGCTGACATCACTGATGAAAAAACCCGTACAATCAGCTCTGTTCCATTCTGCCCACCGAGAGAGGCAGAAAAAACCAAAGTTATAAACCCAGCAAGTGAATCAACCGACAGCAAAACCCGTGTCGTCGATATATCTCCCGTTTTTGAAAGACCGGGCATTGTCACCACGAGCAGTTCATACGACAAAACCTCCGACCTCAACGCAATGCCGCACATTTTGCCTGCCGATGAGTTTATCGGCGGTGAAGCAAAAAAATTTGTCAGAACCGGTGAGATTCCGAAGATTGATTCGCAGCCCAAAACTCCCGTTGTAAGACACGAAGAAGACGAGCAGATGGTGCTGCCCGGTTTCTTTGAGCTTGAGGAGGTTGTCCGTGTAAACGAAGCCGAAGTCGAAGAGGAGCTTCGCCGCACGAGAAGCCGAAAAGTTGACTCTTTCAGGCTTGAGGGTGCAGATATTGAAGAGCCCGCTATGGACGAAGATGTCTCACGCGAATTACAACAGGGTAACACAGAAAGCAAAAAAAGAAGATTCTCCCGAACAAAAACAAGACACCGCCTTGCAGAGCAACGTGTTGAATTCACCCGCCCTGCAGACGGCAAAAACGTTCACCGCTACATAAAAAACAAAAAGATTCTCTCCGTAATAAGCGCCGCCATCACAGCCTGCTGCGGTTTTGTGCTTATGCTGACAACAGCCATTCCGTTTATCGCAGATAAAATCAACTCACTCTCAGGCGGCGTTCCGATAACCTATGTAATATCTCTCGTATTTCTCCTGATTGCAATCGGTGCAGCTATGCCCACCTGCTTTTTCGGCATAACCTGTTTCTTCAAAGGCGCGGGAAGACCGAATGCACAGACTCCCGTTATCGTTGCCGCTCTTGTTGCCTTAATCCACAACATCGTAGCAATCAGCGCTTACGACGGCGATGTTTATCCTCTTTTCAGTCTTGCCGCCATCTTCCTTATGTGCTGCTGTTCAATAGGTAATCTGCTTATCTACGCACGTACCAAATCAAATTTCGCCTTCCTTTTCAGGCAAGGTAAAGAGGGTCTTTACAGCGTAAGAGCAATTGACAACGCCATAGATGCAAACCGCGTCAGTCAGAACGTCGTTATGGGAGATGCCGATATACGTTATTCAGGTAAGCTCAAATTTGCCACAAGATTTATGTCCTACTCCCTTTCAAGCAACTCTACCGACGACCTTTGCGCAAAGCTCGTGCCTATATCTCTTGCAATCAGCATTGTTATCGGCGTTATCACAGGAATAGTGACAAAGAGCTTTATGAGCGGTATGACCGTATTCTGCGGAGCGCTGTGCATGGGCTCGCCCGTGTGCGCACTAATAGCCGCAAATCTGCCCCTGCTCATAGAAAACAAGCGTATGAACGCAGACGGCGCTATGATAACAAGCTATGCCGCTGCATACGAATATGAGTCCACAAATGCAATCGCGCTTGACGCTTCAGACCTTTTCCCCGGCGAAAACTGCAACATCCACGGTATGAAAACTTTCAACGGTCTGCGTATGGATGATGCCGTGCTCACCGCCGCATCAATGCTTATAGCGGCAGGCGGTCCGATAAGCTCGCTTTTCGAAAACGTAATTATGGACCATAATGAGCTGTTGCTCAAGGTTGAGGATCTCAAATACGAAGAGCGTCTCGGACTTTCGGGCTGGATAAGAGACCGCCGCATTTTTGTCGGCAACCGCAAGCTGCTCGAAAACCACAACATCGAAATTCCTATGAGCGTGGATGAATCAAAATACGTCCACGGTGACAGGCAGATTATTTATCTTGCCGATGCAGGTAAGATTGCCGCATTCTTCGTTGTAAGCTACGGCAGAAATAAGAAAATTGCCGAATACCTTCGCCGCATAGAAAACAACGGAATAAACATCCTCGTACGCACAACAGATTCCAACATCAACGAAAAATTCATTGCCAAATGCTTTGATATTCCGCTCAACTCGGTCAAGGTTGTCAGCAACACTGCCGGAGAAGTTCTCAAAAACCATTCTGAGCACGTAATTCCCCGTGAAGATGCAAAGCTGATACACAACGGCACAGCAACAGCCTTCCTCCATGCAGTCAGCTCTGCAAGCAAGCTGTGTGCAACAGCCGGAAAAATCAGCACGCTTCAGACGTTCTGTATGGCAACAGGTCTGCTCCTCACCGTGCTTATTATGATTTTCAGCGATCCGCTTTCTCTTACCGCACTTTCGGTTTGCCTGTGCCAATCTCTCTGGATGGCAATTGCCGCAATCCTGCCGCTGTTCGGAAAAGAATAAGAAACCAAAAGTCCGTTTTCAAACGTTTCTGTTTGAAAACGGACTTTTTATATGTTGAAAAAATATTCTCCCTCTTGCTTTACGGATTCGTGGGCAGCCTCATCGGCATCCCTGACGTCTGTTGAATCAAAAAATATCACTGACTCAAGCGAAGTATTGAGCACGGTAAACTGGCGCTCGAACATTGATTTGATCTCATCCTTGCCCTCACCCTTACTGCCTGCGGCAATAATCAGCGCCGCTTTTTTATGTTTTTCAACCGCAGGACTTATACCGTGCTCAAAGCGCAGCGCATAATAACGCTGAAACCTATCTACAACAGCCTTCAACGGTGACGGTATACTGCTGTTATATACCGGAGTTGAAACAATAAAATAATCAGCCTGCTCAAAATCGGACATAAACTCATCAAGGTCGTCAAAACAGCATCCGACTGTTTTACCGCAACTGCCGCAACCGCAGCAGGGTTTTGCAGCAAGCTGATAGGCATTATACGTTTTAACCTGAAATCTGCCTTTGTCACCAACAAAGGATTTGCAAAGCGCGGTTGATACTGAATCTTTTCGCGGTGAACCGTTTATAATCAAAACTTTTTTCATTCTAAATTCTCCTTGACGGTATTGCCGAAAACTGTCAGATCATAACATACCGTTTCGCATCGATTGTAAAAATTAATCGTCGTTTCTATGTTCAGAATATTCCGAGCAATACATCTTAAGGCAATCATATCATAATTTGTTGCTGTTTTCAATGGCATATCACTGACACACTTTCCGTCAGAAACAAATATAAAAAGTCACCTTTGTCAGCAGACAAAGGTGACTTTTTATGGAGCTGGTGACGGGAATCGAACCTGCAACCTGCTCATTACGAATGAGCTGCTCTGCCATTGAGCCACACCAGCAAATATTCGGTCAACGCAGTATATTATAATCGAGAGTTAACTTTTTTTCAAGTCTTTTTTAAAAAAAGCTTGCTTATCACTTGAAAAAGATTCTATATCGTTTTATAATTATATCAATTATGTTTATAAAGGTAGGATAATTATGAAAAAATTCCTCTGCATTATTCTCGCACTTATTTCAATTATGTCATTGGCGGCATGCTCAGATAAACCGAAAGAACAGCAACCTATACAGCCAACCTCCGACTCAGTCACGTGGCCTGACAACGCTTTTTTCAAGGATATTCCCTCCGTTGGTGACACAATCACACTCTACGAAGACAGCAAAACCGAAAAAGGCTACTCTTATACTTTCTTCGCAGATGATATAACTTACGATGAGTTCTGCGCATACATTGCCAAGCTCGAAGAGGCAGGCTTTGGTGTATACAAAACGTCACTTCTCAGCAGCACAACAACTGAGGATATGTTACCGAAGGAGCTCCCGGAAGGAACTTACAATGCTTCCTGGCTCGGCAACCGCCGCGGTGTCTATGTTGCCGCACAGTGGTACGGCGATGAATACTACAAGCAGAACAACCTCCCCGAGGACAGTAACGTAAGACTCGTATTTTACACATATAATGCATTTGCTTAATAAGGAGAATTTTAAAAATGATCAATCAGCTTGACAAGCCCGTCAGCGGCGAAACAATTGCAACAATGAAAACATCTATGGGTGATATTAAAATCCGCCTTTTTACGGAGCTTGCACCTAAAACAGTTGAGAACTTCACAACACACGCAAAAAACGGTTACTACGACGGCCTCATTTTTCATCGCGTTATCAAAGACTTTATGATTCAGGGCGGTGACCCCGAAGGCACAGGCTGTGGCGGCGAAAGCATCTGGGGCAAACCCTTTGAAGATGAATTCTGCGTTGACCTCCACAACCTCAGAGGTGCACTTTCAATGGCAAACGCAGGTCCTTGCACAAACTCAAGCCAGTTCTTCATTGTTCAGGCTCAGGAGGTTGATCCGGGTCTGATTTCACAGATGGAAATGCTTGGCGACAGAGGTTTCCCCGCAGAAACGGTCGAAAACTACAAAGCTGTCGGCGGAACACCCTGGCTCGATTTCAAGCACACTGTTTTCGGTCAGGTTTACGAAGGTATGGACGTTGTGGACGCAATCGCAAACGTACAGACAGGCAGACGTGACAAACCTATTGACGACGTTGTTATCAACACAATCGAAATCGCAACAGCATAAATGAAGAACTCATCCACCCGCACGCTCATCTTTCTGTGCCTGATTATAACATCTGTTGCTATTTTGGTTCACGCCGCGGATGAGCACGTCAACAGACGGCAGGTTGTATCCGTAAGGGCAATTTCCGAATCACGCAATGAAGCACTTATCAACATCAACACAGCCGACAAAGAAACGCTTATGCAGCTGAACGGTATAGGCGAAGTGAAGGCTCAGCAGATAATTGACTTCCGCACAAAAAACGGTTTATTTGTCACCACAAAAGACCTGATGCGTATTGACGGAATCGGTGCTACCCTTTTCAACAAAATTCAAAACGATATAACGGTTTAATATCAAAACGCACTTACCGCTGTACCGCGGTAAGTGCGTTTGAATTTTATACAGATATGTTTTTGATTGTTTCAACAAGCTTTGACGGTGAAGAAATAAGATATTCCGCGCCTTCGCGCCTGAGTATTTCTTCATCACGGAAACCCCACAGACAGCCGACGCACGGCAAGCCTGCATTTTTTGAGGTTATAACGTCGACCTCACTGTCGCCCACATAAACAGTTGTATCAGCGTCACTTCCGAGCAGCTTTATTGCGTGCAGCACCATATCAGGCGCCGGCTTGCGCGGCAAATCATCACTCCTGCCGATTGCAAGGGAAATATATTCGCCGAAAAGTTCTTTTACCAACTCCTTTGTAAACACGTCGGGCTTGTTGGAGACAACAGCAACCTTATAGCCGAGGCTTTTCACATCGGAAAGCATCTGCATAACACCGCTGTAAGGCGCTGTTTTGTTGCGCATATTAGCTTTATAATGCTCTTCAAAAACGGCAATACATCTGTCGCGCTCCGCCTCAGCAGTGCCATAGGGCAACGCTTTTTCAATCAGATACACGACACTGTTGCCAACCATCATCCGCACCTCGTCAACCGTACGTACAGGGTATCCAAGCGAGGATAAGGCATAGTTCACACTATCCGCAAGGTCATCAAGTGTGTTGAGCAACGTTCCGTCAAGGTCAAATATTACGGTATCAATCATTTTTTCTTTTTACCGAAAAAGCCTTTCTTTTCCTCATTGTCGGAAAGAGTTGACTTAGAGCCAAATTCAGCATCAAACTCACGCAGAAGCTCTTTTTGGCGTAAAGAAAGATTCTTAGGTACGTTGACAACGATGCGTACAAACTGGTCGCCCTTGCCTCTTCCGTTGATTGCTTGAATTCCTCTGCCTTTAAGCCTGGTAACGTTACCGGGCTGAGTTCCTGCAGGGACTTCATAACGCACTTTACCGTCAAGAGTAGGCACTTCAAGCGTTGCACCGAGCGCAGCCTGAGCAAAGCTGATTGTAACTTCACACCATACGTCATAGCCGTCACGTTCAAAGAACGGATGCGGACGCACAAGAACAGTTACATGCAGATTACCGGGAGCGCCGCCGTTTATGCCGCTGTTTCCCTGACCGCTGACGTTAAGAGTCTGACGGTCATCAATACCTGCCGGTATATCCACTTCAACCGCAACTTTTCTGTTAAGAGCGCCCTTTCCGTGACACTTGGCACACGGAGTTTTGACAACCTTACCCTTGCCGCCGCAGCGTGAACAGGACTTTGAAGTCTGTATAACACCGAAAGGCGTGCGCTGCTGGACGTTAACCTGTCCTCTGCCGTGACATTCGGGGCAGGTTTCGGGGCTTGTGCCTGCCGCGGCACCGCTGCCCTTACACTCTCCGCAAACCTCTACACGGTAGAAATCAATTTTCTTTTTACAGCCCTTTGCAGCCTCTTCAAAGGATAACGTTACGCGTGCCGTAGCGTCACTTCCCTTACGCGGAGCGTTGGGGTTGGCTTGTCTGCCACCGCCGAAACCGCCGCCGAAAAAGCTGCCGAAAATATCGCCGAGGTCAAAATCCATACCGCCGAAGCCGCCATTGAATCCGCCTGCACCGCCTGCGCCGTAGTTGGGATCGACACCTGCATGGCCGAAGCGGTCATATTTCGACTTCTTATCGGGGTCGGAAAGCACCTCGTAAGCCTCATTCGCTTCCTTAAATTTGTCTTCAGCTTCCTTATCACCCGGATGAAGGTCCGGATGATATTGCTTGGCTTTCTGACGGTATGCTTTTTTTATTTCATCATCGCTCGCAGTCTTTTCGACGCCGAGCACTTCATAATAATCACGTTTATCTGCCAAGGTATTTTTCCTCTTTCATAAACCGCTCAATGAGGGACGGCTTGAGACGTCCCTCATTGCGATTAAGTGATTTTAGTTATTGTCTGTTACATCCTCGAAAGGAACATCGTAGTAACCTTCGTTACCGCCGGGAGCTGCACCCTGTGAGGGGTCAGCGCCGCCCTGAGCTGCCTGCTGTGCAGCAGCAGCCTCCTGGTAAAGGCGTACGGAAATATCGTTAAGCTGCTTTGTAAGCTCTTCCTGACGGGTCTTAATAAGGTTGATGTCTTCACCCTTAAGTGCTTCCTTGAGAGCATCAATCTTAGCGTTGATTTCTGTCTTCTCCTGCTCAGAAATCTTGTCACCGTTTTCGCTTACAAGCTTCTCGCTCTGGTAAACCATCTGGTCTGCGTTGTTGCGGATATCGATTTCTTCGCGGCGCTTCTTGTCTTCCTCAGCGAAACGTGCAGCCTCGTTGACAGCCTTCTCAATATCTTCCTTGGACATATTTGAAGAAGCTGTGATGGAAATTGACTGCTCCTTGTTTGTGCCGAGATCCTTTGCGGAAACGTGAACGATACCGTTAGCATCGATATCGAAGGTTACTTCAATCTGAGGAACACCGCGGGGTGCAGGCATAATACCGTCAAGGTGGAAAATACCGAGAGTCTTGTTGTCTCTTGCAAACTCTCTCTCACCCTGCAGAACGTGAACCTCAACCGAAGGCTGATTGTCGGATGCAGTTGAGAAAATCTGGCTCTTCTTTACGGGGATTGTTGTGTTACGCTCAATAATTCTTGTGTTGATGCCGCCCATTGTCTCGATACCGAGTGAAAGGGGTGTAACGTCAAGAAGGAGCATACCCTTGACTTCGCCGCCGAGAACACCTGCCTGAAGAGCTGCACCGATAGCAACACACTCATCGGGGTTGATGCCCTTGAAAGGTTCTTTGCCGAGATACTTCTGAACAGCCTCCTGAACAGCGGGAATTCTCGAAGAACCGCCAACCATAAGAACCTTATCAATCTCACTTACATTGAGTCCTGAATCGGAAATAGCCTGACGTACGGGAGTCATAGTAGCCTCAACAAGGTCTGCTGTCATCTCGTTGAATTTTGCACGTGTGAGTGTTGTTTCAAGGTGCTTGGGACCTGTTGCGTCAGCAGTAATGAAGGGAAGGCTGATGGAAGATGTTGTAACACCGGAAAGCTCAATCTTTGCCTTTTCTGCTGCTTCCTTGAGTCTCTGCATTGCCATCTTGTCGCCGCGAAGGTCAATACCCTGCTCAGACTTGAAGCCATCTGCAAGCCAGTTGATGATTCTCTGGTCGAAATCGTCGCCGCCCAGACGGTTGTTACCTGCAGTTGCAAGAACTTCCTGAACGCCGTCGCCCATTTCGATAATTGAAACGTCAAATGTACCGCCGCCAAGGTCATAAACCATAACCTTCTGCTCGTTCTCCTTATCGATACCGTAAGCGAGAGCAGCTGCTGTGGGCTCATTGATGATTCTCTTTACTTCAAGACCTGCGATACGTCCTGCATCCTTTGTTGCCTGACGCTGTGCGTCCGTGAAATATGCAGGAACAGTGATAACAGCTTCTGTTACCTTATCGCCGAGGTATGCCTCTGCGTCAGCCTTGAGCTTTTGGAGAACCATTGCGGAAATCTCCTGAGGTGTGTAGCGCTTGTCGTCAATCTTTACACCGAAGTCAGTACCCATCTGACGTTTGATGGAAGCGATTGTGCGGTCAGGATTAGTGATAGCCTGACGCTTTGCAACCTGACCTACCATTCTCTCGCCATCCTTACTGAATGCAACAACAGAGGGTGTTGTGCGTGCACCTTCAGCGTTTGCGATAACAACGGGCTCGCCGCCTTCGATAACTGCTACACATGAGTTTGTTGTACCAAGGTCAATACCTATTACTTTTGCCATAATTAATTACTCCTTTTATTATAAAGTGAAATTTTTTACTTATTTATGATACCATTTTAGTTTGCAACCTGAACAGTTGCGCAACGGATTATTTTGTCGCCGATTTTGTAGCCCTTTGCAAAAACCTGAGCAACAACGCTCTCTTCAAAATCTTCGCTGTCGATATGCATAACTGCGTTGTGCATCATCGGGTCAAACGGCTCGCCAACCGCACCAAAAGCTTCAACACCGAGCTTTTTGAAAATGTCGGCAAACTGTGTGAATATCATTTCGACACCCTTTTTATAGGTTTCGTAATCTGCCGACGTGTTTGAAGAAGCACGCTCGAAGTTATCGATAACGGGAAGAATCTCACCGATGATATACGCCTTGATGTCTCCGTTGAGTGCATCCTTCTCACGCTGTGTACGCTTGCGGTAATTATCGTACTCCGCTGCAAGGCGAAGATACTGATTCTTCTGCTCTTCAAGCGCCGCCTCAAGCTCAGCAGTCTTGTCTGCCTTCTTCTTGGATTTTTTCTCTTTCTTCTCTTCTTTTTCTTCTGCCGCTACCTTTTCTTTTTCGTCCATTTTTAACCTTCCTTCCTGTTATTCTTCCAATGTTTCGGTAAGTATCTTGCCGACAAGTCCCGAAACAAACTGCATATACGGAATCAGCTTTGCGTAGTTAAGACGGGTCGGACCGATTATACCGAGTGCACCCGACCGCTCACCGTTGATGTCGTAATGCGAGATTATGACACTTGAGTTTGCAAGCTGTTTGTATTCGTTTTCCGTGCCTATTCTTATGTCAACATCGTCCGTACCCCTTGCGATAAGCTTTGCTATCGGATCACCTTTGCGCAGAAACTCCATCAGCTCAATTACGTTGTCTCCAAGCTCTCTGTGGTTGAAGAGGTTTGCCTGACCTTCAAGGAGCACGTCTGATTTCAGCGCATCCTCCGCAAGGTCCGCGAGAGCCACAAAAAACGGTGACATCTCAAGAGCAAACTCACCAAGAGAAGCAACAAGCGTCTGGAGCATTACCGTGCCTATATCTTCAAGCGGTTTGCCTATGAAATTTGCCGCGCACACACTGTAAAAGCGTTCAACCGTCTGCTGGGTTATCGGCATATCACTGCGGCAGGCCTTGCTTTTGAGTGTGCCCGTTGAGGTGAGAAGAACTATCATCGCCGTACGGTTGCTTACCGGCACAATTTCCGCCCTGCGCACCGTTGCCCTGTCACCCGAAGGGAGAGTAGTTATCGCCGCACAGTTTGTGAGCTTCGCGATAACCTCGCCTGCTTTTTCAAGAAGCTGTTCAGGGTCACCGCTGCCGGATGAAACCGTTTTGGTTATGCTCTTGCAATCCGCCTCGTTAAGCTCCATCTTATTCATAAGCTTGTCGATATAGTAGCGGTAGCCGAGGGTTGTAGGCACACGGCCTGCCGAAGTGTGAGGCTGCTCAAGGTAGCCCATATCGGCAAGATCTGCCATCTCGTTACGGATTGTTGCAGACGAAACGGAAAAGTCAAGCTCGGTAAGAAGATTTTTTGAGCCGACAGGTTCACCTGTGCGGATATAGCTTTCTACAACAGCTGCAAGAATTTTTTGCTTGCGTTCGGTCATATCCATCGTCCGTTCCGTCTCCTTTCTGCTTGTGCTAATTTTAGCACTCTGTTATTTCGAGTGCTAAACTATCATTATAATATATCCGAACTCGCGGAATGTCAAGGGTTTTTACCATTATTTTTTTGCAAATACTTTTTTATCCAAAACCTGAGCCTTGCTTCTCAGCAAAAAACGGCAGACACCTGAACGGTGCCTGCCGCAAAACAGTTTATTATTAACCGAAAAGAATGCTGTTTACAATTCCCTCAAGGCGCTCCTGCTTACCGGACATCGGAATATCGGTGCCCTTGAGTTCAGCCGCATAGGCTGCAAGCTCCTCAAGTGTCGCTTCGCCTGCAACAATTTTCGCTCCGATACCCTCATTGAAGCTTGCATACTTGTCAGCAACAAAGCCGTCAATTCTGCCGTCCTCTATAATCTGAGCGGCCTTGATGAGTCCAAGCGCAAATGTATCCATACCGAGCACATAGCTTTCAAACATATCCTCATAAGTGTTGCTGGGTCTGCGGCATTTTGCATCAAAGTTGAAGCCGCCCGTAAGGCCGCCGGCCTTTATGACCTCGTACATACACATAGTTGCCTCATATACGTCGAAGGGAAATTCATCGGTATCCCAACCAAGGAGATAATCGCCCTGATTTGCATCAATGCTTCCGAGCATACCGTTTATTGCGGAAACGCGAAGCTCGTGCTGGAACGTGTGGCCGGCAAGGGTCGCATGGTTAGCTTCGATATTCATTTTGAAATCCTTATCAAGACCGTACTGACGAAGGAAACCGATAGCTGTTGCGGCATCAAAATCGTACTGATGCTTCATAGGCTCCTTCGGCTTGGGCTCGATATAGAAATCGCCTGTGAAGCCAATCTTTCTGCCGTAATCAACAGCCATACGCATAAGGCGCGCAATATTCTCCTGCTCAAATTTCATATCGGTATTGAGAAGTGTCTCGTAGCCCTCTCTGCCGCCCCAGAAAACGTAGCCTTTACCGCCAAGCTTCACCGTGAGATCAAGTGCCTTTTTGATCTGAGCAGCTGCAAAGCAGTAAACTTCTGCAGAATTTGTACTGCCTGCGCCGTTCATAAAGCGGGGATTTGAGAACATATTGGCTGTACCCCAAAGGCACTTGATGCCTGTTTCGTTCATCTTCTCAAGCATATAATCGGTAATTTCGTCAAGCCTTGTGTTTGTTACATTGATGTCATCCGCCTCGGGAACGAGGTCAACATCGTGGAAGCAGAAATATTCAACGCCGAGCTTACTCATAAACTCAAAACCTGCATCAACCTTAGCCTTTGCGTGCTCCATTGTGCCTTTCTCGTCAGCACCGAAAGCTTTGTCAGCAGTGTCTCGGCCGAACATATCCGTGCCTGCCGCGCCAAGGTTATGCCACCACGCCATAGCAAAGGGCAGATATTCCTTCATCGGCTTGCCCATAACAATTTTCTCTGCATCATAGAACTTGAACGCAAGGGGATTCGTGCTTTTTGCACCCTCGTAAGCGATTTTGGGAATGTTTGCGAAAATCTCACTCATAATTTTATTCTCCTTAATTTAACCCTGCAAACACCGACCTGAGAGACGGATAAATCTGTTTGAAGGTTTCATATTTTTTGTTATAAAGAGCAGTTGTTGTGCTGTCCGGATAAACCGTATCGGATATTTCGACAAGCCTGTCGCAAGCCTGCGCAACCGATTCGAATTCGCCGCAGCCGACCATGGCAAGAATTGCGCCGCCGTAGCCGGGACCCTGCTCAGTCTTAACCATGTGAAGCTCTATGCCGAGCACGTTTGCCATAATCTTCTTCCACAAAGCGCTCTTTGCACCGCCGCCGCAGATATTGCTTGATTTTATTTCGATGCCGAGTGACTTTGCAACCTCGAAGCTGTCACGTATTGCAAACGCAACTCCTTCGAAAACAGCCTGAAGCATATCTGCTCTTGTTGTATCCATACTCATACCGAGGAACGTACCGCGCGCATTTGTATCGTTTATCGGGCTGCGCTCTCCCATAAGGTAAGGCAGGAAGTAGACGTTGTTTCTGCCGAGCTTTGAATCAGTTATAGGTTCCTGGTTCGATTTGTAATCATCGTCACGCAGAATATCCTCCATAAACCATTTGTTACACGAAGCTGCAGAAAGCATACATCCCATAAGGTGATAGCAACCGTCTGCATGAGCAAAAGCATGGAGAGCATTGTTCGGGTCTACGCCGAAATTGCTGCTTGAAATAAAAATCGTACCGGAAGTGCCAAGTGAAATGTTGCATTTGCCGTTGCCGACAGTGCCTGTGCCGATTGCAGCGGCAGCATTATCGCCTGCGCCCGCAACAACCTTCACCCTTTCATCAAGACCGAGCTGCGCGGCAACATCAGCCCTGAGCGAACCGATTACGTCACTGCTTTCGAAAAGCGATGGCATCAGGTCTGCCGAAATGCCGCATATATCGAGCATTTTTTGCGACCAACACTTGTTCTTCACGTCAAGCAGAAGCATACCCGAAGCGTCGGAATAATCACAGGAATGAACGCCCGTCAACTTATAATTGATATAATCTTTCGGAAGCATTATCTTCCTGATTCTCGCAAAAAGCTCAGGCTCATTATCGCGCATCCAGAGAATCTTTGGTGCGGTAAAACCTGCAAACGCAATATTCGCCGTGTTTTCGCTGAGCACATCCTTACCGACCACACCGTTGAGATAATCAACCTGTTTGTGTGTCCTGCCGTCGTTCCACAGAATCGCGGGGCGGATAACCTCATCGTTTTCATCAAGCACGACAAGCCCGTGCATCTGTCCGCCTGCGCCTATACCTGCAATCTGAGATTTATCCGTATCTGCCGTAAGCTCCGCAATACCTCTCCTGACAGCCTCCCACCAATCGGCAGGATTCTGCTCCGACCAACCGGACTGCGGATAGCAAACGGGGTATTCCTTTGAAACTTCACCGATAATATCGCCACTTTCTTTTACAAGAAGCAGTTTAACGGCCGACGTGCCAAGGTCAACGCCTATGTAAAGCATCCAACGCACCATCCTTAACAATGATATATTATTTATTATAATGTTTGATGAGCTGTCGGTCAATCGGTTTTTAAAAATTTCCATATCGCGTGTCGGTATTATATCTTCCTGCTCTGCCCATACTCTCTTCATAAACAAGGAGGGTATCGTGACAATGCAGTTTAACAAAGTGGAAATATGCGGAGTAAACACAGCCAAGCTTAAAGTGCTCAAGGAAAGCGAAAAACGTGCACTTCTCGAAAAAACAAAGCAAGGCGACAAAAGAGCACGCGAGGAACTTGTAAGCGGAAATTTAAGGCTTGTGCTGAGTGTTATACAGCGTTTTGCAAACCGAAGTGAAAATATGGATGACCTCTTTCAGGTAGGATGCATCGGACTTATAAAGTCGATAGATAACTTTGACATCAACCAGCAGGTCAGATTTTCAACCTACGCAGTGCCGATGATCGCCGGCGAAATACGCAGATACCTGAGAGATAACAACCCCGTACGGGTAAGCCGCTCAATGCGTGACACCGCCTACCACGCAATCCAGACAAAGGAAAAGCTGATAAACTCTTTAGGCAGAGAACCAACGATAACGGAAATCGCCGAAGAAATGCAGTTGAAAAAAGAGGAGGTTGTAATCGCCCTTGAAGCGATTGTAGACCCCGTATCACTTTACGAGCCGGTATACAATGACGGCGGTGACACAATCTACGTTATGGACCAGATTGGTGACAGCGGCTCTGACGAGGGTTGGATTGACGAAATCCTTATGCGGCAATCAATAGACGACTTATCCGACAGAGAAAAGCGAATTCTCGGATTGAGATTTATGAAAGGACTTACTCAGATAGAGGTTGCAGAAGAAATCGGTATATCTCAGGCGCAGGTATCCCGCCTCGAAAAGGGAGCACTTCTTAAAATCAGAAACCACGAATAAAAAATAACCTCCGATATACCGTGGTATAATCGGAGGTTTACGTATTTTTCTGCTTTGTCAGTTCTTCTTAACCTTTGTTATAGCTGCCTCAATTCGTCTGAGTTCTTCGCTTTCGATGAACGTGAGCATATCGTTAAGGAATTTTCTTGTACTCTTTTTGCTGTGAAAAAGTCCGACAGGCAAGCCGTGGTCAGCATACGTCATAGGCATAATATTCCACGTGCCGTCCTGCAAACCTTTTTCGGGGTCATAATATTCAAAAGGCTCGTCTTCAGGATGCTCCGCCGATTCAATTTCAAGCAAACCGTCGTGCACTATCTCGGTTTTTTTGCCGCTAATAAAATTATCAAAAAATATCAGTGCCGATATTGCGTAAAGCAGCAGGAAATAACATTTGAAAAGTATGAGCTTTCCGTGCTTTTTGACAAAGTTGAACGGATATGAAATATACGGAAGGCTTTCTGTTATCTTGATGTATTCATTCATCCTGCGAAGACCGTCGGGAGAAAGATCGTCGTAAATTGAATTCGGGTCCGCCTTCTCAAGCGCCATAGCCTGTTTCCAGGGCAGACGATCATGTGTACCGGGAGTGTCACAGATACCAAGACGTTCAAGCCTGCAGCTCATAAATTTGCCGCCGCCGATGGGGCTTCTGCTGATATAGGCAGATATTCCGATTACGCCGCATTTCATAATGGGAAGCAATTTGTACTTTTTCGCAATATTAAAAGTATTTGTCGGATTGAGCGTGCCGCAGACAGAGGTAACACTTGCAAGTTTGTTCTGCTGACCGCCGAGGAAGAACGGAGAAACGTTTTCCTTGCCTGTCATCGCAACCTCTTCCGGCGCACCGTGTGTCAGGATATGTGTGAACATTCTGACAGTAGAAGCACCGTAGCTGTGACCGATAAGATGAATTTTTCTCTCTTCGCTCCATCCTTCGAGAAGGGGCTTATCGTAAGTTCTGCCGAAGCGGCGCTGACCACTCTTTGAAGAGTGATACTCGCCGTAGTCAACCGTAGTACCCGTAAGCTGTGCATAAAGCTCACAAGCGGTATACCACGCGCCGGAAAGAGGACCTACCGTAGCAGTATAAACCTCGTGTCCTTGCTCACGAAGATATTTGATTGCATCACCTGACGTAGTGCCCCAATATGGAAGAAACTTGTTTACCCTTTCAGATTCACCCCAACCGAACATACCGTGAACCATCACGTGCGGACTTGTTTTCACTGCTACACCTCCTCTTTCTTAAATTGAAACGATATATTTCGACGTTGATAAACAATTATAGACCCATTTTTTAAAATAGTAAATAGTTTATACAAATTTTTCGTAAAAAATAAGTAATGAACGCTAAAAAACGATTAATGTTGACAAGTTCAAATTCGGATAGTATAATGACAGCACAATCAAAATGAGTGGTGGAGTCTGTCATAGAGCACACAGCGTGTTCTATTTATTTTGGATTGTAATTGGTCAAATCGCTCTCAGTTGCGTTTTCCCGGTTATAAGGCAGAATCCTTAATCCAAGGGTTCTGCCTTTTTTGACAAATTCTGCTGCACAAAAGCACGGAGGAAAAACTATGAGTCCCATTACCATAACCGCCCTGGTATTATTTGCGGTAACCTACATACTGATGATGGCTTTCCAAAAAATCAGACCTTACGTCACCGTCGGTTCTGCTCTGATTTTTATCATCCTCGGTATAACAGCAAACTTCTACCCCGATTCACCGTTTTTCAGACTTGCAGACGGAAGTCATTTTGCATTCGGACCTTTCCAGGCTTTTGGCGAAATTGACTGGAACGTCATTATGATGATTGCGGGCACGATGGGCACGGTTTTTCTCTTCATCGAGTCCAAGATGCCGCAGCTCATGTCCGACATCCTGATTTCAAAAATGCCTAATATAAAGTGGACCGTTGTTGCTCTTTCACTTTTTGCAGGTATTGTTTCCGCCTTTGTTGACAATGTTGCAACCGTGCTTATGATTGCACCTGTTGCTCTTGCCTTCTGCAAAAAAGTAAACATTTCACCCGTCTCATCCATTATATGCATTGCCGTTTCATCAAACCTTCAGGGCGCGGCAACGCTTGTCGGTGATACAACGTCTATCCTTCTCGCCAAGCAAGCAAACCTCGACTTTTCAGACTTTTTTGTCGATGACGGTCACCCCGGTATGTTCTGGGTTGTTGAGGCAGGTGCGTTTGTAAGCGCAATCATCATTCTGCTTATGTTCCGCAAAGAAAAGAACAAAATCGAGTTCAACTCACGTACAAAGGTCGAAGATAAATTCCCGACAATTCTTCTTGTCGGCACGGTTGTTTCGCTTATTGCCGTATCGTTCATTCCATATAAGGATGCGGCTGCGGAAGGTCAGTTTTACAAGCCCGACATCACAAACGGCATAATCTGCATCGCGTTCTTCCTCGTCGGTATTATCCGTGAGCTTTTCATAAAGAAGAACAAGCAAATCGTCAAGAATGCCTTCAAAGAAATCGACTATTACACAATCGTTCTGCTCACCGGTCTTTTTGTTGTTATCGGCGGTATCAGCAGCGCAGGTGTTATCACCGTTATCGGTGAGGCAATCAAAAATCTCGGCGGCGGCTCAACCTTCGTTGTTTACACAATCATCGTCTGGATGTCCGTCCTCCTCTCCGCTTTCATCGATAACATCCCCTATACGGCAACAATGCTTTCAATTGTTCCCGTAATTGCAGACGGTGTCGGAATCGAGCCCACGCTTCTTTACTACGGTCTGCTCTGCGGCGCAACACTCGGCGGAAACCTCACACCCATAGGTGCCAGCGCCAATATAGCAGGTATAGGCATTCTCCGTAAAGAAGGCCACACAGTCAAGGCTACAACGTTTATGAAATACGGCGTACCTTTCACTCTTGCAGCTGTTATCACAGGCTACGTAATGCTCTGGCTTATTTGGAAACCGTAAACAAAACAAAAAGCCACACTCGTCGAAGTGTGGCTTTTTCAGTTGAAATAACTTATGCCTTCTTGGAAGCGATTAGCTTATAAACAAGTGCTGCAAGCACGCCACCGACAAGAGGACCGACGATAAACACCCATACGCAGGAAAGAGCGTCGTCGCCGACCAGAAGCGCAGGTCCGAATGAACGTGCGGGGTTAACGGAAGTGCCTGTGAAATGGATACCGAAGATGTGAACGAGTGTGAGAGTAAGACCGATAACGATACCGGCCACACTGCTGTTTTCAACCTTCGAAGTAACACCGAGGATTGCAATAACAAACACAAAAGTAAGAATTACTTCGACAACAAGGGATTTGACGTAGTCACCCTCAAAAAGTCCGTTCTGACCAAGTCCCATATCCTTACCGATGATGCCCATAAGAGCAGCAGCGCCTGCAATTGCACCGGCAAACTGAGCAATTATGTAACCGACAAAATCGACGATTGAGAGCTTGCCGCTTACAAGCATCGCAATCGAGACAGCAGGGTTGATGTGGCAGCCGGAAACATTGCCTATGGAGTAAGCCATCGCAACAATAACAAGGCCGAAGGCAAGTGCCGTGATGAAATAAGCTATGTTCTTTTCACTCGAAACGCAACCGCTCACGGCAGCTGTACCGCATGCGAAAAGAACGAGCACAAACGTACCGATAAATTCCGCAACGTACTTTTTAACTGAATTCATTGTTTTATCTACCTCCAAAAATTATTAGCTTAAAGCTTAGCCTAATAATAGCAATGTTATTCTGACAAGTCAAGAAGATTGCATCACAACGAAAAAATAACTTTCGCGGTTAAGTATTTATTTTTCTAAAAAATATGATATAATTAAACAAAATATTCTTGATTCAGGGAGAACTCGATATGAGCGAACACAAAACCACCTGGGGCGAAAAGCTCGGCTACGGTGTCGGCGCCGTCGGTCTTGACCTGTCCTACGGTCTTTTCTATTCCTACCTCGCCTACTACCTTCAGAGCGTGCTCGGGCTTGAAGCAGGCTTTCTTCTCATCCTCACACCTCTCGCCAGAATATGGGACGGTATCAACGACCCGCTGATGGGATCAATTGTTGACAGCACCAAAACAAAAATCGGCAAATACAGACCGTGGATTCTTATCGGTGCAATTTCAAACGCAGTTGTGCTTTCGTTTCTCTTCACCTCGTTCGGTATGAGCGGCATAAAGCTCTGTGTCTATATCGCGTTTATGTACGTACTATGGGGTATGACAAACACAATGGTTGACATTCCCTACTGGTCTATGGTTCCAAGCTTCACGAACGACCCCAAGGACAGAAACCTTATTGCAACCGTTGCCCGCACCTTCAGCGGCATCGGTCAGGGTCTTATCTCAATACTCACGCCACTCATTCTGCCCAAACTCTCCGACGGTATGACAACCGACAAGGGTTACAGTGCGTCCGGCTTCTCAAAATGGGCAATTATCTGCGGCATCTTCCTTGTTATTTTCGCGCTCATTTCATTCTTCTCAACAAAAGAAAGAAACGTCGTATACAACAGCGAAAAATTCAGCTTCAAAAAAGTAATTAAAGTTCTCAAATCAAACGATCAGCTTGTTGTATTTATGGTTTTTGCCATGATTTCAAACGCAGGCTGGTACCTCACAAGCGGCACAGCGGTTTACTTTTTCGAGGACGTGCTCGGCAACGGCGAAGCTCAAAGCCTTTTTTCAACAATCGGCGCCGTCGGTTCGGCACTCGGTCTGCTCGTCATTCCTCTGCTGAGCAAAAAATTCTCCAACCGCACGATTTATCAGATTTCGCTCACCCTTGCAATCGTCGGTTATATCCTTATGTTTATCTTCGGACCCGTACTCAAAATCGAAATTGCGCTCGACCTCAGCTACACACTTGCAAGCATCGGCATAGGCTCAATGTTTGTCAATCAGACAATATTCCTTGCAGATATAGTTGACTACGGCGAGTATAAAACCGGCAGCCGAAGCGAAAGCATAACATTCTCGATGAAGGGTTTCCTTCAGAAAATGGCTTACACACTCCAGACAATCGTTCTTTTCGGCGGTCTCGGCCTGATGAATTACAACGAACAGTTGGCAGCTAACCCCAACATAAAAACCGTTAATGCACTTAACGACCCGACGAAGTCGGCTATCGGAATCATCTGTTTTGCAATTCCGCCCATACTTATGGTTATTTCTCTTCTTGTTTTCCGCTTCGGATTCAAGCTTCACGGCGACCTTCGCAAAGAAGTACACGACCATATAGCAGAAAAAAGAGCAGAGGCAAAATAACGTATGCAGTTAAATTTCAGAAATGAAAAGTTTAAAATAATGCAGGTTGCAGACACGCAGGAGGGCAAAAAGGTCAGCCCCGACACACTCGCTCTCATCAATGCCGCAATCAAAAAAGAAGCGCCCGACCTCGTGGTGTATTCCGGTGACCAGATATGGAACCGCGCAGCGTTCAAGGGCGACCGTGACACGGTTAAAGATGTGCTTTTCAAGCTCACTGAACCTGCACATTCGAGAGGTATTCCGTTCACGATCTGCTTCGGCAACCACGACAGGCAGGTCGGTTTATCAAACGAGGAACAGCTCGAAATATATCGCACCTTCCCCTGCTTTGTCGGTGACAGTGCAGACGGAATCGACGGCTGTGCAAACCATGTTATCGAGATTGCGCAGGACGGAGAAATAAAATTTCTCCTCTACTGCATTGACAGCAACACAAGCCTCAAAATCGGCTACGACAATGTGCACGAAAATCAGATTGAATGGTATAAGAGAACCCGTGACGAATACGAAAAGAAATGCGGCAGGATAATCCCCTCAATCGTAATTCAGCATATACCCGTGCCCGAGGTTTTTGAACTTCTCAATGAGGTAAAGAAAGGCACAAAAGGTGCCGTGCAGGGTTTCCGCAACCACAAGGGCAAATGGTATGCACTCAACAAAGAGCGGGTAAATGCAGACGGCTTTATGAAGGAATCACCTGCAGACCCGATGGAAAACAGCGGTGAATTTTCGGCAATGGCAGAAAAAGGTGACGTTGTCGGAATATATTTCGGTCACGACCATATAAATTCTTTCAACGGAAAAGTTGGCGACATTGACGTCGGCTACACACAGGGCGCAGGATTTCATATATACGGTCCCGGGCTTGACAGAGGTGTACGGATGATAAACCTCAGCCCTGACGGCACATTTGAAACCTACGACCTGAGATTCAGAAACCTTGTCGGTTCAAAGGTAAAAGAAAAATTTTGGTTTGCCTTTTATCAGATTATGCCGACAAATATGTTCGACGCCGTATCAAGAGCACTGAAGGTGCTGGGTGCAGCGGCGGCAATCACAATCATTGCAGTACTGATAAGTCTGCTAAAATAAAAAAACGGAGGTCAACA
This sequence comes from Acutalibacteraceae bacterium, assembly GCA_045536955.1. Taxonomy (GTDB): domain Bacteria; phylum Bacillota; class Clostridia; order Oscillospirales; family Acutalibacteraceae; genus UBA8612. The sequence goes on along the minus strand of JAZSOM010000008.1, from coordinate 16,668 downwards.
GTATGCTCAACGGAATAAAAGAGTTATTGTGCAAATCCTTCCCCAATGCAACCAAAGACATCGGAGACTACTCAAACAAAGAACGCAACGTCTACCTCGTAGGTATGTTCGGCCAGAACCTTATCTATGCCATCATCGGCTCAGTGCTTCAGGTTTTCTACACCGACGTGCTTATTGTTCCTCCGCTTGCGCTCACCATCATTATGGGTGCTTCACGAATCTGGGACGGACTCAACGATATTTTTATGGGTACCGTTGTCGACAGGACGCACACCCGTTGGGGCAAGTGCAGACCATACCTTAAATTCGTACCGATTCCCGTTGCGATAATGACAATTCTTCTTTTTCTCCCCCTTACAAACATTCCCGATTATGCAAAGATAATTTTTGTTGTCGTAAGCTACCTTCTTTGGGAAACAATTTACACCCTCGGTGACATTCCGCTGTGGGGCGTCACCTCACTTATGACTCCCGATGAGAAAAAGAGAGCCAAGCTCATCTCTGCCGCAAGAACGGTTTCAAGCGTCGGCAGTATAATAATCGTAGCTTTCTACCCCATCAAGGATGCATTCGGTGCTATCGACTTCGGTCTGTTTGCAAACACAGGCAAGGCAAACTCCGACCTCGCATACTTTTCAGAGCCTCAGGGCTATCTGTTTGCGGTTGCGGCTGTCGCACTTGTAGGCGGTCTTCTTTTCCGCCTGCCTTTCCCCTTCATCCGTGAGCGAATTACTCAGGCCCCCAAGGAAAAAGACAGAAACTTCAGAGAAAACCTGCGCATTATGTGGCAAAACAAGCTTTTCCTGCGCGCAATGGCAGCAAACATCCTCGGTTGTACAAAGACACTTATGCTCACGGCAGGTATGTACTTCTGCAAGTGGGTTTACGGCGATGGCGGCGACGAAACGCTCTGGCTCGTAAAGCTCGGCGGTCCCTTCCTTATCGGTATGATAATCGCAATGAACATCAGCACAAAGGTTGCGGCAAAATTCGGCAAGAAGAGAACATATCTTTTCACCTCTTACCTCAATGCTGTTCCATATATACTCATCTTTATTTTCGGCTATGAGCATATCATCTTTATGGCGGTTATGCTCTTCTTCAGCGGTTTCCTTACAGGCTTCTCAACCGTTTACAACACCACAATGGTAGCAGACAGTATCGACTATATGGAACATAAGACAGGCGTAAGAAACGACGGCGTTTTCTTCTCAGGTCTCAACTTTGTTTCCAAGCTCACGGCAGCTATCACAGCCATTGTCACAAACGGTGTGCTTGCAACCGTCGATTATGAGAACACAATCAAAGAACTCGGCGCAAAAATCCAAGAGGCAGCAAACACAAATCAAGTATTCAACCTCGACTTTAACGTAGACTATCCCGACATCACATTCGCTCTGCTCATTCTTATAACCTTCATCCCCGCGGCAGGCTGTGTGCTTCAGGCTCTTCCGATTCACGGCTACAAGCTCTCCGAAGCTGAGCACGAAAAGATTCTTGAAGACCTCAAAGAAATGAGAGAAAATAACAAGTGAGGCTGAATGTGATGCGATATACAGCAGACCACGATTACCATCTGCATTCAACCGTTTCGCTGTGTTGTCACGATGCCACACAGACACCGCAGGCTATTTTCGATTATGCCCGAAGGAACGGTTTCACCTCTGTCTGCCTGACAAACCATTTCTGGGATGAAAAGGTTGAAAGCGAGGCAGACTGGTGCGATGAACACGACTTTGCTCACGTCAGCTCCGTGCTCCCTCTCCCTCAGGGTGAAAGCACACGTTTCCTCTTCGGCGCTGAAACGGATATGGATTTCAACAACATCGTAGGCGTAAGCCGCGAGAGAATTGACCTGTTTGATTTTATTATCGTTTCCACAACTCACCTTCATCTTGACGGAAACACAGTCAGACGTAAGATTGAAACGCCTGAGGAAGCGGCATTCCACTGGGTTGATAAATTTGAAAACCTGCTGAAAAAAGATCTGCCGTGGCATAAAATCGGCATTGCCCACCTCACAAGCGGACACATTATGAAAGGCAGACTCCTCGAGGTTTTACCCCTCCTGACGTACGAAACGCTCCGAAACGTTTTCAGCGAATGTGCGCGCAAGGGTATCGGTATTGAGCTCAACATAAAAACCATCGGTATGAGCGATAAAGAAAGCGAAATCCTTCTCCGCCCATATTTCGTTGCCAAGGAATGCGGCTGTAAATTTTATCTCGGCAGTGACTCACACAAGGCGTCAGCACTTACAGGCACTAAAGAAAATTTCAACCACGTTATCGAAACCCTCAATCTTCACGAATCGGATAAATTCCGACTTAATATCACCTGAAACAAAATCACCGCAGAAAGATTACACTTTCTGCGGTGATTTTTACTTTCTTTTACGGGAGGATGTTGCCCGCCGCACGGTATATTTCGTACCACTCTTCGCGGGTCAGTGTTATTTCGCTTGCTTTGATACAATCGGTAAGACGTGTCAGGTTAGTTGTGCCTGTTACGGGCTGCATTTTTGCAGGGTGACGCAGAATCCACGCGAAGGCAACGGTCGTCTTGGATACGCCGTATTTTTCCCCTATGTTTTCAAGGGTTTTGTTGAGCTCGGGGAATTTTTCGTTATCGATAAAACAGCCCTCAAAAAATCCGTACTGCATTGGCGACCACGGCTGGATCGTGATTTTATTCAGTCGACAGTAATCGAGCACTCCGCCATCGCGGTTGACTGCTGAATCGTTATACATATTGACGTTGATGCCGGACTGAATCATCGGCGCATGCATAACCGAAAACTGAAGCTGATTGACACAAAGCGGCATATCGAGACAGGATTCAAGCAACTGCATCTGATACGGATTCTGGTTCGAGACACCGAAATGGCGCACCTTCCCTGAAGATTTGAGCGCATCAAAAGCCCGTGCAACCTCTTCAGGTTCCATAAGTGCATCCGGTCTGTGAAGAAGAAGTACATCAAGATAATCGGTGGCGAGCCTTTTAAGGCTGTTTTCAACCGACTGTGTGATATGCTCGTAAGAAAAATCAAACCTGCCCTGACGGATACCGCACTTTGTCTGAATGATGAGGTCTTCTCTTTTCATCGAGGCAATTGCCTTGCCGAAAACGGTTTCGCTCTTGCCGCCGCCGTAGATATCGGCGTGATCAAAAAACACAGCGCCGTTTTCAACGGCTTTATTTACGAAAGCCGAAGCTTCCGTTTCATTCATATTGCTGATTCTCATACAGCCTACCGCAACCGTCGGCACCTGCAGGCCGCTTTTTCCGAGCTCAATGTTATACATAACCGCACTCCTTATGAATATTATATTTCGATTATAACACAATCCTTGCAAAATACAACTCTGTTTCAGGTTGTAATTTTCATATTGTCAAATTGAAAAATATGTACTATATTAAACTTACAGATTGTAACAGAGGTGAATTATATGTCATTCGGTGAAATTTTAAACCACGTAAAGCAGATTTTATGCGCACTTCTATCGCTAATCCTCCCCTTCTTCGGTATTGGAGCAATTGAGGATTACGGTTCAAAGGGTCCCGCGGAAGACGTGACACGAATTATGTCCTTCAACGTACGCAACGGCGAATTTGATCGAGGCACAAGCGTACCTCAGAGCATTGCGGACTATATGCCCGATTCAGTCGGTTTACAGGAGTGTGAGGGCACGTGGTATATGACTCTTGACACATACCTCAAAAGCCGCTACGCCATCGTTGGTGTCGGTAGGCTTACAGGCATCAGGTATATCGGCGAATCAACGGCAATTATGTACCGCACAGATAAGTACAACCTTGTCGACAGCGGCACATTCTGGCTTTCCGAAACACCCGATAAGGTTTCGGTCGGTTGGGACGCACAGCACCACAGAACCTGCACGTGGGTTGTGCTCGAAAGCAAACTTACGGGCGAACAGTACGCCCACATAAACACCCACCTCGACCACAAAGGGCCGCAGGCACGCACAAACGGACTTGCGCTCGTACTTGAATTTGCAGAAAGCTTTGATATGCCCGTAATTCTGACGGGTGACTTCAATTTTGAAAAAACAGACCCGCTTTACACTCAGCTCGTTTCAGGCAAATTCAGAGATACACAGGAGCTTGCACAAACAACAATGGACGGCAAAACCTACCACGCGTATAACGGCGGTGAGGACGGTGTGCCGATTGACTTTATATGCGTAAATGAGAGCATAGAATCCGTAAAAGAATACCGTATTGTAAGAGATACATATAACGGAATGTATCTCTCCGACCACTATCCGATATTTGCGGATATGGTTTTCTGAACATAAATCATCAAAACAAAAAAGAAGCCCGCGGGCTTCTTTTTTTATGCTTTTATTTCCACCTTCGGATCAAACGCAGGCATAAGCTGCAGCTTGAAAAGATTGATTTTGTGTCTTCTGTCAATCATCTGCTTTTTCTCTTTGTCAGCTATTTCACCCGTACGGATATACGCATCAAGCTCTGCGTATGTAAAACCGAGGTTTTCCTCGTCGCTTTTACCGCAAAGTCCGTCAATCGGAGTTTTGTCGACCAGCTCCTTGGGCACGCCGAGCAGGTAGCCTATCTGCTTGATTTCAGTTACGGTAATATTGCTCATCGGTGAAAAATCACCTACGGAATCGCCGTAGCGTGTTGAATAGCCGACCCAATCCTCAGAGAGATTACAGGTGTTGCACACGCGTCCGTTACAGCTTTGCGAAACAGCATAGAGCGTGGACATTCTGACTCTCGGCGGAATATTCTGCACCGTCTGAGGCGTGATTTCCATATCCGCAGGCAGATTTCTGATTATACCGTCAACAGCGTCCTTGATATTTACAACGTAGTGCTCTATTCCCAGATGATTTACAAGCATAAAAGCCTTATCTATATCGTGCTGCTCTCCCTGAGGCATAAGCACACCTATAACACGGTCTTTTCCGAGGGCCTCAACACAAAGTGCCGCCGCAATCGAGCTGTCCTTACCGCCCGAAATGCCGACAACAGCGTTGCAGCCTTTGCCGTTCTCTTCAAAAAAATTACGTATCCATTCTACACATTCGTTTTTCACTTTTTCAGCATTAAACATTTATTTTCCCTCCGTACCTTTTTATATCATTCGCCGACAATATCAATCTGGCACATTTTCATTGTTGCAAGCGCGGCACTGTGCGTTCCGGGCGTAACACCTGCACAGCAGGACGCGTCAACCTTAACTTCAGCATCGGGGAAACTCGCTTTGATTATCAGTGCATTTGAAACAACGCATATATCCGTGCAAAGCCCTATAAGCTCAACCGATTCTAATTTTTCCTCTTTCCAATTGGGCCAACCGAAGTTCGGCTTGTCAATAATCTTACAGCCTTCAACGTAAAGACCGGGCGCAATTGCCCAACCGTCAGTACCTTTAATGCAATGCGGCACGGGCAGCTTTTTGCCTTCGGGAGTTTCAAGATAATTTTCGCCGTGGGTATCCCTTGTGAAAATAATTTCATCACCGTTATCAACATATTCTTTTATTTTTGCTCTGACGTTGGGCACAATCGCAACAGCCTCTTTCGTGCCGAGTGCCATATCAATAAAATCATTCTGCATATCAATAACGATAAGTGTTTTTTTCATAGCGCATTTCTCCTCCGGTCAACGCACGATATTTTTAAAGCCGAACGGTTGATTGTTTACATCATTATACTTTTATTTTTGCGTCAGTGCAAGAAGTTTGAGCAAACTATATCCAAATTTTTAGTCGCCCGCCGTCAAGCCGTAAGCCTTGCTTTTAACCACTGTTTATGGTAAACTTAACAGGTGTATGAAGGAGCGTGAAAAAATGCAGCCGACCGTAAGCGTTATTATTCCCGTATATAACATCGAAATGTGCCTTTCAAACTGCCTTGAGAGCGTGCTTAACCAAAGCTACACTCAGCTTGAAATAATATGCGTAGACGACGGCAGTAAAGACGGCTCCGCTCAGATTATACGCGACTTTGCGGAAAAAGACAGCAGATTTGTTTACGTTCATCAGGAAAACGCAGGCGTTTCCGCCGCACGTAACAAAGGGCTTGACACCGCAACGGGCGATTACGTTTTCTTCCTTGACGGTGACGATTATCTTCACAGGCAGGCTATTGAAATTCTTGTTGACGGTGCAAAAAAAACAGGCGCGGAAATGGTATGTTCGGATTACACGGTCACAAAATCACAAGACGAAAAAAGCGAAGATTACCAAAGCTATGATTTTGTTCAGACGGATTTCAACAAACTGTTCACAACGGGAAATATGCTCGGCAAGTGTTGCTTTGCAAAACTCATAAAGACTGACGTTGCAAAAAAGGTCCGATTTTTCGAGGGTGTCGCAATGGGCGAAGACGGTTGCTATATCATTTTGGTCCTGAACGAAACCACAAACGTATTCATTACAGACAAACCGCTTTACTACTATTATGTCCGCCAGGGCTCGGCAACAAAATCCGCACTTAACGAAAAGAAACTGACAATCGTCAACGCCTATGACAAGCTTTGCGATATTCTTGCCGACTCACCAAACGAACATATCAGAGCCTTTGCATTGAGGGCTGTATTCTATCAGCTCAATCACAAGCGCAGGCTGTATAAGGGCACGGATTTTGAGCCGCTCGCAGAAAAGACCTGTAAACAGGTCGGCAAAAAGCATCTCAAAGCATTTTTGAAAGAAAAAAACATCAGCCTCAAAATAAGACTGATTCACCTTATCAGATTCAGATTAAGGTTTATAAAGTAAAATCAGATAGCCGTAGTTGATGCCGACGTACCAACTGCGGTATTTTTATTTAACCGCAACTTACCGCGCACGGCATTCGCTCCGTTATCTCTTGACAAAATCCAACGCAATTATATAATTGAATTATACAAAATATATATGGAGGAACTGTAATGAAAAAAGAAATTCATATAGACTCCGGCAAAAAGGTTTTACCCTTTATTCTTATGGCAGCAGGTGCATTGCTTGCCGTATCGCTTCTTTTTATGCGTCTTAATATCGTAGCTGTCGTTGCGGTAGCGTTCAACTGCATAATGGCTGCGCTTATTACGCTGAGCTTTGCAATCAAAAGAAAAGTCTACACTCCGATGATACTCGCTTATGCGCTGTCGGGGCTTGGTGTTATGCTCTACTTTATAATTTTCGGCGCAGATGCCGGTTTCGGCGCGTTCACTTCGGGTCTGGCAGGTTACTCTTCCGCAGACCATCCGCTTTTTACCGGCGAGGGCAATTTTTTCACCCGTCTTCTCGGCAACATTCTTCTTGCTTCTCCGTGGATTCTCTCGCTTATCGGTTTATTCCTTTTTGCAAAGCGTACATTCAGACGCAGCGCGGCAAAGCTCGCCGTTTGCACAGTTATGTGCGTATGCCTTCTCGGCACAAGCGTTCTTTATGTGCTTACGATGAATATGCGCTCAAAGCCCAACACCGAAAGGCTCTGGGAAGGTCACGATAAATACCTCAACGGTATCGATAAAACAAATGCCGCCGATTCTCCCAACGTGCTTGTTGTTATGATGGATGATCTCGGTTGGGGTGACGTATCGCTTAACGGTGCAATTTATGCCACGCCTAACATCGATTCAATCGGTGAAAACGGACTTAATTTCACCAACTTCTATTCAGCCTACTCGGTCTGCTCACCCGCACGATTTGCCGCACTTACGGGCAGATACCCTTACAGAGGCTATGCTGATAATGTTATTTACCCGACTGTTGCCACGCTTTCTCCGTTCGCACAGACAAGAATTTTCAACTCAATTGAAATGGGCAACAATGCCGACGGTATGCTCGGCGACGAGATTACAATTGCCGAAACCTTCCAAAAAGCCGGTTATTCCACAGGCTGCTTCGGCAAATGGCATCTGGGTGATTACGGCGAATATCTTCCCACGAATCAGGGCTTTGACTATTTCTACGGCTCACACCACGTAAACGATATGAAGCCTTTTTATCACGTCAGAGAAGAAGAGGGCGAATGGCAGATTATCCACGGCACGGATGAGCTCAAGGACCAGAGTGCCGCCACAGAATGGATTCACAACGAAATCACCGCCTGGATTACCGACAAGGCAGAAAACGGAGAACCGTTCTTTGCTTACTATGCCTCACCCTGGCCTCACGGCCCCGTTTTTGCAGGTGACGATTTTGACGGCACAAGCGGAATGGGCACGTACGTCGACTGCGTAACAGAGTTTGACCATTATCTCGGCATCCTCTTTGCCGAAATGGAAAAGCTCGGCGTGCTTGAAGACACAATAATTGTTTTCACAAGCGATAACGGTCCCGCTCTTGAGGGCTCCGTCGGTGACCTTCGAGGCGGCAAATACCTCGCCTACGAAGGCGGACAGAAGGTACCGTTTATGATTCGCTGGGATAATGACAACGGCGCACTCGGCGAAAAGCAAACCGAAAGAGAAAGCAGTGCGGTGCTCGTTGATCTTTATCCTACTTTGGTTGAGCTTTGCGGCATTACGGGTAACGGCGGACAAAAGAATTATCTGCCGACCGACCGTGTTATCGACGGCATCTCAATGGCAGAGCTGATAAAGAACGACAAAGTTATTCATACAGAGGAGCACCCGATTCTTCATATGAAGCGCGAAGAAATAAAAGCTGTTCAGTATGCCGTGCCGACAGCCGAAGTAAAAGCGCTCTACCCCGATTATGATTACAGCATACTCAACAACGAATATATTTCGTTCAAGTATTTTGAAAAGATACAGAACGACAACTCGGCATTCTGGGATAAAAACCGTAAAAACTGGTTGCACATACTCAACGATGACTATGCGGAAAATTATAACCGCACTCCCGTATATCCCGAAATTTCCGACCGATTCAAAGCAAAGCTACACGAAGTAACGGACGACTTCAAGAATAACAGACGAGGTGTGATTTCATAATATGCCGCCTTTATCGCTGATGATCAAGCCTGCATCCTCACTTTGCAACCTATCGTGCGAATACTGCTTTTACCGTGACGTTTCGGAACATCGCGAGCACCTCGGCTTCGGCATTATGGAAAAAAGCACTGCGCGTGTGCTTATCGAAAAAGCTCTGGATTATGCCGACGGTGAAGGCATCGGATTCGCTTTTCAGGGCGGTGAACCAACACTTGCCGGGCTTGACTTTTTTGTTTACTTTGTAAAAACAGTAAACGAGTTGAACCGAAAGAAAAGTTCTGTTTTTTACAGTATGCAGACCAACGGCACCGTTATCGATGAAAAGTGGGCAGAATTTTTTCAAAAAAACAGCTTTCTTGTCGGCTTAAGTCTTGACGGTGACATTGAAGCCAACAAATTCCGCAAAAGGCCCGACGGCGAAAACTCATTCTACACTATACTTAACACTGCTCGTATTTTAGAAAAGCACCGAGTTGAGTTCAATATTCTCACCGTACTTACAGGCTATTGTGCCGAAAATATTGAAAGGATATACAATTTCTTCCGCTTTCAGCACTTCGGCTATCTTCAGTTCATACCTTGCCTGCGCCCCTTCGGTTCAGCAGAAAAAAGCGAAATGTATATGACGTCGGAGCAATATGCCGATTTTCTGATAAAGCTGTTCAATCTTTACGTCAAGGACTACGTGCGGAATCAGTATGTAAGCATCCGTCAGTTTGACAATTGGGTGCGTCTTTATCTCGGTCAGCCCACGGAGCAGTGCGGAATCAGAGGGCATTGCTCGCACCAATTTGTAAGCGAGGCAAACGGCAACATCTATCCGTGTGATTTTTATTGCACGGACGAATATCTGCTCGGCAACATACTTGAAACCGATTTTACAAAAATGGAGCACAGCGAAACCGCAGTCAGCTTCATCAAAGAAAGCCTTATAATACCCGAAAGATGCAGGGATTGCAAGTTCTATCCCATCTGCAGAGGCGGTGGGTGCAAAAGGACACAGCTCAGTGAGGATTACTGCAAAGCATATAAAAAATTCTTCACATCATGTCTACCGCTGTTCAGGGTATTCATAAACGAAAAAACTCAATAGTAAAAGGGCAGATACATTCTGACCGCCCCATTTTACAGACAATACAAACCCCTATGGTAGTTTTAAACTCTGCCATAGGGGGTTTCATTTCTGTTTTATCCGAGCAAAAGCTCCTCAAACGAAACGTTAAATATTTTTGAAAAAGCAATAATCTCAATATCAGTTACAAATCTTTTACCGCACATTCATCTGCGGTGTACCGCGACATTTTTTTACACAGAGGCATTTTCTGAATGCTTTTCTGTCGGTGTTGGACGCAACAATACTTGCATCTTCATATTCACAAACGGCAACACCGCACGCATCAAAACGCAACGCAAAGAACATATTGAAAAAAGTTGCAGATTTATATATAATGAGTGCATTACGGTAAAAGTAAATTTCATTGCAAGGAGATTAAACTATGCTAGATTTATTCAGGTTTTTATTCAAATTGTTTGTTACGCTCACCGTGACATTCTCCTCGATCTTCTCTCCGGCAGTTATTGTACCTCCAAGCGAAAATCTTGATTTTGATGTGCTCGAATACCCTAAGGAGGCAGTCAAGCCCCTGACAGAGTGGGGCATTACGGCGGAAGAACTCAAATCACGCGCAGATTCCGAGCCCGAGGCATACGAGGGCTGCAAAGGATATGACGATATAAACGGTATTTTCATTTCGCCGTATTACACAGCCGCAATCGGCGACAGAGACATCCCTGTTTATGCTACAACTGTTTTCCTCGGCGAAACACAGTACGGCGAATTGCACTCATTTTCAGAAGTTTACTTTGACGAGGGCGAAGAGTTTTCATTCAACATTGAGCTGACTTCTGCAGATTTCAAAATAAAAGACGCAATATGCCTGCCCGAAAAGCTCGGCGTTGAAGCAAAATGCTCACGCGGAGTTATGACAGCAAGCATAAATGACTTCGGTATATACACCTTCCTTTTCAACTCGGCATCTCAGGCATATTCTTACACAATCTTTGTAAGAGAGCGTATTGACGAAGAAGCAGAAATCGCAGAATACAAAAAACAGTACGGCGAAGAAAATGTCTATGTTGTCGACAGTGTGCTTGTAGAGACACCGTACGCTCATTTCGAAGATGAAGAAAACTATGTCGTTTACCTCAGGCAGGGTGCTTATGTGCTTGCACAGCACACATACAGCATCAGAAGTCAGGAAGACGAAAACAAATACATTGAGCCCGGAGCTGCAGAGGACAATGCATTCGGCCTGACACGGCGTCCGTTTGTAAACTTCTATAACTGCAACAACATCAAATTTGTCGGCAGAGGCGTGCTTGACCTGACTCGTCTCGACCGCAGAGAGCGCAGAGGTCTTGTGTTCACACAGTGCAGCAATGTTGAAGTAGAGGGTATGAAAATCATCAACTCACCCGAATGGTCCTTCATCACCTACCGCTGCCAGAATGTAAAAATCAAAGACGTTGACATATTCGGCTACAAAATGAACTCTGACGCATTTGCAATCTGTAACACGCAGGGCGGTCTGATTGAACGCTGCTTTGCACGAAGCGGCGACGACCTTTTTGATGTAAAAGCGCTCGGTGCAGTTGAACCTTCAGCCAGCGAGAACATAACCTTCACCGACTGCGTAGCTTGGGGCGGCAAGGCAAGATGCTACGGCATACACGGCGAAGTAAACAAAGCAATGCGCAACATCACGTTCAAAGACAGTGCCGTTATATGCCGTGACGCAACATGGAATAACAACAGAATTGCTTCGCTTGCGGTTGTTGTTGAGCTTGCAGAGGGCAGCATTGACGGTGTAACATTTGACAATATTGAAATTTTCCGCGATGACGGCAGAGCCATAATGTGTACGATATTCACTGAAGAAATCGGCGATATGGATACCGTTCCCATCTACAATTTCACGGCAGATAACGTCGTATTCAAAAACATCACATACAATGCTGCAATGAAATCCAAATTTTCAGCTGCAAACGAAACAAACACCGTAAACGTAACCGTCGAAAACGTAAAAACAGGCATATTCAACTCATCAAAGAACAGCAAACTGATGTTTGAAAGTGATGAGTTTGCAAACGTAACTTATAAATAAAAATCCTACCGAAGTAAGAGCATTTTAAGTGGTATGAACTGCTCGGATTGTGAGAGTAGGTACTGAAAGGCAGAAATGGCTTATTAATCAACAAAAAACTTCTTCTGTTGTAAGCTTTTCAATTTTATGATACACTATACCGATATAAGACATTATTATGTATGAAAGAAGTGTAAATATGGTAAAGAATTATGATGCTGTTGTTATCGGCGCCGGTAACGGTGGACTTGTTGCGGCAGCGCGTCTCGCCAAAGAAGGGAAAAAAACATTACTTATTGAGCGTCATAATCTTCCGGGCGGATTTGCAACGAGCTTTGTAAGGGGCAGATTTGAATTTGAAGCATCTCTTCATGAGCTTTGCGGCATTGGACCTATTACAGGAAAAGCTCCGCTTCAGAAAATTTTTAAGGAAATCGGCGCAGCGGATAAAATAGAATGGGTTTCGCTCAATGAAGCATACAGATTAATCACGCTTGACGAAAACGACAAGTGCGACTACACTATGCCTCTTGGCAAGGAAGCATTTATCAACAAGCTTGAAGAATATGACCCGGGTTCATCAACGATTGTCAGAAAGATTTTTGACCTTATTGAAAGCGTTGAAAAAACTCTCGATTTTGTCGAAGAAATTAATGACTTTAAGCCCTCAATGATAAAAGAAATCTTCTCTGAACACACAGAATTTCTCAAAGTTGCAAACTATTCTGTCGACCAGGTTCTGGATGTATTCGGAGTAAGCAAAACAACAAGAGATATACTCAACGGATATTGGTGCTACCTCGGCCAACCTACTGATGAGCTTAACGTTATTCACTATTTCACTATGCTTCATGCATATATCATTGATGGTGCCGTTATCCCGAGAGGTAGAAGCCACCAGATAAGCACAGCATTGCTTGAAGCATTCACCGAAAACGGCGGTGAAGCCTGGTTTAACACGAGCGTTACAAAAATAGCAGTCCAAAAAGGCACCGTAACAGGCGTTATACTTGATAACGGCACACAGATAAACGCAAAGGCGGTAATCTGCAATGCCTCACCATACAATGCGTTCACAAAGCTGATGGACGAAAAAGACGTACCCGAGAAATTTAAAAAGGAAGTAAATGCCAGAACACTGTCATCAAAAGGCTTTGCTGTCTTTATCGGTCTCAACCGTTCTGCAGACGAACTCGGACTTAACAACCACACATATTTCATCTATCCAAACAACGATAACAGAAAGTGCTATGAGCTGAGCAAAAAGCTCGAGACAAATGATGTGCAGGCAACCGTCTGCCTCAACAGAGCTTTTGACGATTGCTCACCCGAAGGCACAAGCATACTCTATATGACATCTATTTTTGCGGGTGATGAATGGAGCAAGGTTTCTGCCGAGGATTATCATAAAACAAAAAACGTCTTTGCAGAAAAAATGATAGCTAATTTTGAAAAAGCAACGGGTATCGCAATAAGAGATTACATAGAAGAAATCGAAATTGCAGCACCTATGACCTATGCACGTTATACCGATGCCCCTGCCGGAACCATATACGGATATGAGGCAAGCAAGGAGGACGGTATCGTCAAACGAATTGTTTTTGACCTGTTGGGAAAAGGTATGCCCGGTCTTTATTTCGCAGGCGGATACGCAGTCAGACACATGGGCTATTCACCAAGCTATACAACAGGTGATCAGGCGGCAAAAGCTGCCATTCTCGCTATGGGAAAGGAGGCAAAGTGATGAGTAAGAAAAAGTTTTCCGTAAACGGCAACTTTAAAGACGGTATAAACACGGTAAAGTTTCTCACAGAGAGACACAAGTTTATAAACGGCGCGGAAGCTGTACTTCCCACACGTACAGATGATTTCGGTGTGAACAAAGTTGCCCGAAGCCTCCATCCTAAAGAGCAGCAGCTTGTTATCAGCAGAATTGAAGAGCATAAAAACATAGCCAAAAGCTACTATTTTAAAAGCGAATCTGCACCGCTTGCATATTTCAAAGCCGGTCAGTACCTTACGTTCAGGCTTGAAATCGGCAATTCTGTTGTTACCCGTTCTTATTCAATAGCCTCTTCTCCTTCGAGCGCTTTGAAGGGCGAATATCAGATAACGGTTAAGCGCATTGCCGATGGCTTCGTTTCCGACTATATTCTTGACAACTGGAATGTCGGTGACAAGGTCACAGCCTACGCACCCGAGGGCAATATGGTATACAGCCCCTTAAGAGACGCCTCAAACATAATTGCGATTGCAGGCGGCAGCGGCATAACACCCTTCCTCTCACTTGCCCGAGCAATAGATGAGGGCGATGAGGATTGCTCGCTTACCCTGCTTTACGGTTGCAGAAATTCAGACGAAATTCTGTTCAAACCGGAGCTTGATTCACTCGCTGAAAAGAACGAAAAAATCAACGTAGTTTACGTACTCAGCCACAGCGATGAGGCAGGCTACGAAAAAGGCTTTGTCGGCGCAGACATAATCAGAAAATACGCAGCCAAAGGCAAATACAGCATTTTCGTATGCGGTCCCGGAGGATTATATAAATTTCTTGAAACAGAACTTCCCAAATTAGAACTCGAAAGGAAATACATCCGCTTTGAGGTATTCTCATCAGGCAAGAAAGCCGATGAAAATCCCAAGGAATACAGCATCAAAGTTATCAACCGCGGCGAAAAAGCAGAAATTAAAGCAAGCAGCAACGAAACTGTGCTTTGCGCTTTTGAACGTGCCGGTCTGGAGGTCCCCGCAAGATGCCACACGGGCGAATGCGGATTTTGCAGAAGCAAACTTGTCAGCGGCAAGGTTTATATTCCCGAAGGCGAGGACAAACGCCGTATAGCAGATATGCAGTTCAACTTCATTCATCCGTGCTGCTGCTACCCCGAAAGTGACCTTGTTGTGAGAATAAACTGACGGTTTGAAACCGCGATTGCAAAAATCATTCAAATAGAACTAACAATACCGCAGTTGGTACGGAATGTATCAACTGCGGTATCTTTTTTATAAGGATATCAGTTGATACATAAAAATAACTGTTTGCAATTCGTTCAAAACAAAAATAAGCTTTATTTATTGACAAAAAGCAAAATGTGTCGCCCGGTTCATCTTTATATCTTCTTCATAATCAGCATTAATAGGTTAACGTTATTGCTCTTGATGTTGCTGAATTGACGAGTTTTTTGAGGGAAAAATCATAATATCCTCATTTGCTAACATTATATAAAATTCCACAAAAATGTTGTTTTTTTGTTGAATATACATTATAATACTTACTATAAAAGGATGTGTTATGCAGTTATTGAAAAACAGACTGCAACTTTTCGGTAATATGCTCAAGGGTTACAGCTTTTTGAATCATAACTGCGTCGGTGACAAACTCAGAACCCGGGGCATCCGTGCAGAATCTACGAACGAAAGAACATGAAACATAACTTCCGCAGATAACAAGGTAATAGCAGCGTTATGCTGTAAATTATATTACAACAAATCAAAGGAGAGAAATTGTCATGAAAAATCTCAAGAAAATTCTCGCACTGGTTTTGGCTCTTGTTGCAGTTATGACAACCTTTGCTGCTTGCGGCGGAGAAACATCTGCACCTGAAGCAACCGATCTGAAGGTTGGTTTCATTTTCCTTCACGATGAGCAGTCAACTTACGACAAGAACTTTATGGACGCTGCAAAGGCAGCTTGTGAAGAAATGGGCGTTGAGTATGCTCAGAAGACTCAGATTCCTGAGTCCAAGGATTGCTACGATGCAGCTGTTGAACTTATCGAAGTTGACGGTTGCGACATCATCTTTGCTGACAGCTTCGGTCACGAATCATTCTTAATTGACGCTGCTAAGAAATATCCTGAAGTACAATTCTGTCACGCAACAGGTACACAGGCTCACACAGCAGGTGTTGCTAACTTCCACAATGCTTTCGCTTCTATTTACGAAGGCAGATACCTCGCAGGTGTTGCTGCAGGTCTTAAACTCAACGAAATGATTGACGCTGGCGAAATCACTGCTGACAAAGCAAAAATGGGTTATGTTGGTGCTTTCACATTCGCTGAAGTTATGTCAGGTTACACTTCTTTCTACCTTGGTGCAAAATCTGTTTGCCCAACTGTTACAATGGATGTTAAATTCACAGGTTCATGGTATGACGAACAAAAAGAAAAAGAAGCAGCTCAGGCTCTTATTACCGGTGGTTGCGTTCTTATAAGCCAGCACGCTGACTCAATGGGTGCTCCTACAGCTTGTGAAACAGCAGGTGTTCCAAATGTTTCTTACAATGGTTCAACTCTTGCTGCTTGCCCTAACACATTTATCGTTTCTTCAAGAATCGACTGGACACCTTACTTCAAATATATGATTGAATGTGTTCAGAATGGTAAAGCTATTGACGCTGACTGGACAGGTACTATTGAAACAGGTTCAGTAGTTCTTACCGACATTAACGATAAGGCTGCCGCTGCAGGCACAGCTGAAAAGCTTGCTGACGTAAAGGCTAAACTCCTTGATGGCACAATTAAGGTATTTGATACTGCTAACTTCACAGTTAAGAATGAAAAGCTTTCAACATATATGGCTGACGTAGATAC
>JAZSOM010000062.1:0-23880 GCA_045536955.1 Acutalibacteraceae bacterium | reverse complement strand
TTCACAAAATTGATTGTATAATCAACGCCCCACTGCCCTACCGAGCCGTGCCATTTATTTGAATGAGGCTCGATTGAAAGCATACCGTTGTATCCTTTTATGTAAAGAAGTGCGAATACGGGTCCCCACCTGACGTCGTCCATACCTGCGGGCGGGTCATCATAATGCTCACCGTTTATGTAGAGTGTACCTTTGATATGGAAATGGTAGAATCTATCGCCCCACTTTTCCATTTCTTTAAGATAATCGCCGCCTCTGTTGATGCAGTGAGACGTATCGTACTTGATACCGAGCTCGGGCAGTCTGCCGAGCACAACGCTCCACGCATTATCTTCAACAACAAAGTTCGCCCAGTCGCAGTTATATACGGCAATTTTAACGTTACGCTCTTTACCGTACTCAATAAGCTTTGAAATATAATCAACGGCAAGATCGCAGTTTTCCATAAAACTCATTGTTTCAACCTCGTTACAGCCGCAGTTAAACACGGGACAGCCGAGCTTAGATGCCAAATCTATACAATTTTTGTCGTGCTGAAGTGCCTCAGGGATAACGTTACCGTCATCATCAATTCTGTCCATACCCCAGCGGCCTATTGAACCGACACGCACACCGTATTTTTCACAGCTTGCTTTAATTTCATCAGCCTGAGCGAGAACCTCCGCACTGTCATAATTGTGGTTGACACAAAACTCAACCCAACCGAGACCCTTTTCGCTTACAGCTTTGATACAGCCGTCCGACCAACCGTTTATGATACCGAGATGCATATAAATTACCTCCGTTAAAAAACTTTTGATTTATAGTTTGCACCGCACTCCCTTGCAGGAGAAAAGCAAAGTGCATAAATATCATCCGCAACACATTCAAGCGAGAATATTTCTCTTGCTCTGCCTTCAAGAGTGTTGAATTGCGATGCTCTTGCAACAACCGGAAGCGACGGATTCGCCGAAGAAAGTATCTCTCTGCCTCTTTCGTTGCAGGCAAGAACGCGGATATAGGGCGGCAGACCGCAGGAATGTTCGGCTCTTAAGCCAAGAAACAGGCTCATAACAATTCTGCGGATTCTTGCCGTAGGATAACGCTTGGTTTTTATTTTTTCAATAAGCTCATCCACACTGACTGATGTCTTTATTGCTTCAAAAATCCTGTTTTCAAGCCCTTCGGACACATCGGGAGCAAGCGCAATTTCCTGCGCTGTCATTTTGCGAAGTGCGTAAAGCACTGCTGTATCAAGACGTAATGTATCAGCAAACTCCGACGGAAAGGCAACGGGAACGTATGAAGAATAATCGTTGCCCGACCTTATCATACATCGGATTGCGCTTGCAGAAGCAAAACCGTTATCAGAAGCCGTAACCGAATTATATCCGTCACCGATTCGCCTTACGGCGTTAAATTCAAAATCCAAACCGAATTTTTTTGCCGCAGCAATATACTCAACCGCAAGTATGCTGTTTGGGTTTGCAAGTAGATGCGCTGATTTTTCACCCGCAATCGCACATACGGCCTGCTCACGTGCCGAAGCATAAGAAACCGACAACGGCAAAAGCTCCGCAAGCTTGCTTTCGAACTCCGCAGAATAAACCGTATCGGCAACGCGTTTAAGCGCCAACACGTCATCACATTCACTGCCGAAAGAGAGCATATCTACGCAACCAAGTGCACCTGCCAGGCCCACGGCACCCCTTGCAAACTTTTGCGCCGTACTCATCGCCCAGGGAAGCGGCAACTCGACAATCAGGTCTGCACCGCAACCGACAGCCAACCTTGCTCTGGTAAATTTATCAAAAATTGCAGCTTCGCCGCGCTGGACAAAATTGCCGCTCATTACCGCAACAATATGGGTTGCACCCATCTCACGGGTTTTTTCAAGCTGATACCTGTGCCCGCAGTGAAAAGGATTATATTCAGCAACAACAGCCGCAGTTTTCATAAATTCACCACCCTGACAAAAATAGGCAGACGTTAAGTCTGCCTATATATTATAACATTTGCATAATTAATTCAATACCGTTTCCATCTCAAATTTTATATGCTCAATTATTCTCTTTTCAAGCCTTGAAATATAACTTTGAGATATGCCGAGCATTTCCGCAACCTCCTTTTGCGTATGCTCTCGCTCACTTCCTATACCGAAACGCAGGCGCATTATCGTCTGCTCTCTGTCGTTGAGCGTGCTGACGATGCTGAGCAGCGTATTCCGCTCATCCTCGTGCTCAAGCCCCGTATTAACGCAGTCCGCCTCACTTCCCAGTATATCCGAAAGCAAAAGCTCGTTACCGTCCCAATCAACATTAAGCGGCTCATCAATTGAAACCTCCGCCTTTGCGCTTGAGATTTTACGAAGGTACATAAGAATTTCGTTTTCGATACATCTTGAAGCATAGGTTGCAAGCTTGATGTTACGCGAAGGACAAAACGTGTTGACGGCTTTTATCAGCCCTATCGTGCCGATTGAAATCAGATCTTCAATACCGACGCCCGAATTTTCAAACTTCCTTGCGATATAAACAACAAGTCTCAAGTTATGCACAATCAGCTTTTCTCTTGCGGATTCGTCACCGTTTTCAATGCGGTGCATCACCTCTTTTTCCTGGGCATTTGTCAACGGTGCGGGCAGAGTTTCCGGCCCGTTTATGTAGTAGACTCCCTGTTTTTTTAACCTTTGTCTTATGCGAAATATGAGTGTTTTCAGTTTTCTTATCACTGTCTCTTCCTCCCTTAATATCATTGATATACGCGGCGTTGACAAGCACATTTTTACCTGCTGAAAACGTTTCTCTCGGACTTACTGCAAGCGTTGGTTTTTCAATATTCAGCTCTTTATCCGATGTGATAACCATCATTTTTTCTGCTTTGAAAGCACACATCAATGCACTTGAACCAACGGTATCATACACAATAAGATGCATACCTTCAGGCAAATTGCCGTTCATCGGCTCAATTGCCGCCCTTATATACTCATCGGGCAGAAGATTCAGCGCAAGACTTTGCGAAATAACGCTCACATACTCTCCCGTAAACGAATCACGCAACGTATTGCCTGTATCAACCATACCGTTTGCGTTGACCGTTTTTCCGCGAAAAGTAATTTTCAGCCTCACGTTTATTTCCTCACTGCTGCGCCTTACCAGAAATCTGCCGAAAAGCTTTGCCGCGACATAAACAAGTGAACACAAAAGAACAAGTTGAATAAAACCGACATCCACGTAAACCGAACCGTTGCGCAGCATAACAGCCTGAGGCAAAAACAAAAGCCACAACGCCGTAAATGCACCAGCACACAACATAGACGCCGCACACAGCAAAAGAAAGCAACGCAAGAATCGTCTCAGTCCACCTGTGCCGAAGACGGCAAGCGTAACAGCAACCAGAAAAAAAATCCTTCCGACAACACTGAGTACAATATGTACCTGTGGCAAAAAAATGACAAGCGAATATATTCCGCCCATCAGCGAACCGACAAGCACACGGCAGCTTTTCGGCTTTTCACGCGACACAGCGCAAACGGATTTAATCAGAAAAAAGCTGATAATTACGTTCAACGCAACAAGCACATCAACGTAGACAACCTGTTTCACACTCTCACCACCGCCTTTGTGAAGTAAAGTGTAACCCCGACGAAACGAAAAAGAAGTCGGAATAACAGAGAGAGAAGAAATAATATTGCAGTAACAAAAAATGTATGCTACAATCGGCTTAACAAAAACGGAGGTAGCTCAAATGGATTTTAAAAAACTTGCTCTCACACCCCCTATGGGTTGGAACAGCTGGGACTGTTACGGTGCGGCCGTAAACGAAGAACAGCTGCTTGCAAACGCAGACTATATGGCAAAGCACCTTAAGGACTACGGCTGGGAATACATAGTATGTGATATTCAGTGGTCGGAACCAACGGCAGAAAGCTTCTATTACCATTATTTTGCTCCGCTTTGCATGGATGAATACTCACGACTTATCCCTTCGGTCGAGCGTTTCCCTTCATCTGCAGGAGGAAAAGGCTTCAAGCCGATTGCGGATTACATACACTCTCTCGGCCTGAAATTCGGCATTCACATTATGAGAGGCATTCCGAGGCAGGCTGCTCATCAGAACACAAAAATCAAATGTGAAGGTATTACCGCGAAAGATATAGCAAAGCCGACGTCAATCTGTTTGTGGAATCCCGATATGTACGGACTTGAAACCGACAAAAAAGGAGCTCAGGAATACTACGATTCCATTATTGAGCTGTATGCTTCCTGGGACGTTGATTTCATCAAATGCGACGATATTGCCAACACGGAGATGTATCCCGACAATCCGTATTCGGCAAGAAAAGAAATCGAAATGCTCAGAAAAGCAATTGATAAATGTGGCAGAAACATAGTCCTCAGCCTTTCGCCCGGACCGGCTCCCGTTTGGGAACACGAGCACCTTGCGGCACACGCAAATATGTGGCGTATGACCGGTGATTTCTGGGACGAGTGGGATAAGCTTCACGCTATGTTTGAGCGTTGCTTTGCCTGGCAGGAATACGTTCAGCCCGGAGCCTGGCCTGATTGCGATATGCTTCCGTTGGGCAGGATTCAGCTCACAGAGGAGCTGCCGGAATACAGAAACCGATATACACGCTTCACACACGACGAGCAGATAACAATGATGACGCTTTGGGGTATATTCCGCTCACCGCTTATGATGGGCGGTGAAATGCGCGAAAACGACGATTTCACGCTTTCACTGCTTCAGAACAGAGAACTTATCGATATGCTCAAAAACTCAAACGGAGCAAGACAGTTCAGCCGTGAAGAAACGGACGGCAAAGGTGAAATCATCTGGACATCCACAGGCGAAAACTGCAAATATGTTGCTCTTTTCAATACTGATGATAAAACCAGAGAAATCAGCTTTAACATCACCGATATTTCAATAGGCGGAATCAATTACTGCGTGCACGATATGTGGGCACACAAAGAGTACACAGTAACAAAGGATAAATTCACCGCTGAAGTTAACCCTCACGGTGCACGACTTTTCAAGATAACGGTTAAATAAAACCATCAAAGAAAACAAAAGCTTGCGCGGCCATCCGATGACTGCGCAAGCTTTTTATTAAATATGAATTTATTCCATTGCAGATACGGTATTTTCAGCAGGATTACCGACAAGGAACTGTGGAAATTCAGCGTTGTCGTTTATTGTCGGCTGACCGTCGTAAGATTCGAGCCATTCGACAAGATTTTCGGACACGTTCCAATGGCTGAAGCCGCGTACAAACCACGTGCTTTCGGGGAACATACAGGTTGAAGCATCAACCGTTCCGTCCGGTGAAACATGGTTATGGCCGTCGCTGACAGCCTGCTTGTACGAAGAATCAAACGGCGCATCCATCGGCGCAAAAGTTGCACCGCCCGCCGTATTTGCAGAGTCAATAAGACCATCGGTCTGGTAGCACACATCACCCACAAGAGGCATCGGAGCAATGCCGTAGTGTGAAATAAAGGCAACCGCCATACCATTCTGCTGGGCTTCCTTGAGAATTTCTTCCGCATTCACCTGAGCAAGGTGATACTTATTCAACTTTTCGACAAGCTTTTCATACTGCGGATCATCACCGAACACCATCTCTATTGCATCATCATAGTATTCGTCAGGCACAAAATTGAATATACCCGGCATACAAGCAAATACATCCGTTGCAAAGCCCGAATAAATATCATCGAAGCACTCATCAAGAATCTTATTGACAAGCATCGTGAGAACGTTATAGATACCTGTATATCTGAGCACGGTGAGCAGATCAAGCACACCCTGATCGACGTTGACTACCGGAAGCATTGTCATAAGGAAGTTGTAAAGCTGATTTGCATCAACACTGCATTGGTTAGTGAAAAGCTTACCGATGAGTGTGAGCCCCTGAAAGGCAGAGCACTGCGAAATATACATTTCAACCTTATCGCTGCCGTATTCATCAAAATAAGCGAGAGCAATTTCACCGCCTTCACTGAAAGCATTTATGATAACTTTATCGTGACCTGTTACCTCAATAATGTCATCAATATAAGCATCGAGCTTTGCAGCCGTTTCGTACGGGTCAAGGCGCCAATCGTAGAGAAAGTTGAATTCATTATCGTACAGATGCTCTTCAAGCGTAACGGCATCACATTCATCCGCGTATGCGGTCAGCACGGAGTTACCTTCGTTATCGCAATCCATTCCTAAAAAAAGCTTTGTAAGCATATTGTCAAGAGATACGGCAAACGCATCCCAACCGCCAAAAAATCCGTTAATAAGTGCGGCAGGAAGAAGAGTAAAAATTGTGCTGATCATTGTATCGTTTTCAATAGGAAAGATCGAATACTCGTTGCCGTCTTCATCAACGGAAAAAATAACGCCTCCGATACCGTTGACAAACACAACGGGTGTTTTGCCGCAGTCGCATCCCTCATCCTCTGCAAAAGCAACCGATGAACAACCGACAACAAGCGCAACAGACAAGATAATACTGACTATCGCTTTAAACGTTTTTTTCATTACGAACAACCTTTCTCAGACTTATTTTATTCCGAGCTGTGCCTTTACAAACTGAGTTACGCGGTGCATCTCTTCAATCTCATATCGGCAACCGACATTAAATTCATCGACACTGCGTGCTCTTGAGGTATATCCCATATCAATACCGTCAAGAGTAAGATAATACTTTGCGTTAACCGGGTAAACCTGACGTTCGGCAACAGAGAAGAAACCTACTACATCCTGGACAAGCTGTGCTTTTTCAGGCTCTTTCTCATAATTTTTGCAAAGCCATGAATAAAGCTCAGGGTGGAAGTTTGCCATAACGCCCGAGAAGCCCGCACAACCCATCTTGAGCGTATCAAGCAAGGTTGCGGAATTTGCATTAAAAATTTTAAGTCCGGTACCTTCAACAGCCTCAAGCTTTGCTTTGATCTGTGCAGGGTTGCAGCAGGTATCCTTAAGGAAAGTGAATTTACCCGTGCGAGCAAGCTTGCCGAGCGTTTCGGGTGTCATAAGACGCTTGTAGGGATAAGGGCACTCATAAATACCGAATGCGGTATCCTGAATCTCATTCATAAAGAGATCTACATTCTTAAGCAAAACATCATCGCTCTCGTCCTGCTTTGCAAGGCGGTTCGAGATAAAAACATACCCGTCAATACCAAGGTCGATAAATCTCTTTGCCTCATCAATCTGTGTGGGTATATCATCCGCTGTGTGACCCGAAGCCACTATCGAAATATTTTTGGGAGTATGCTCAATAATAAACTTAAGCAGTTCATATCTTTCCTCAAATGAAAGGAAAAAGATTTCGCTGGATTGACAAATTGCAAAAATACCGTCAACGCCGCGATCACAATACCAATTGATAATCTGCTCAACGGCATTGTAGTCAACCTTGTTGTCTGCTGTGTATGGCGTTACCATTGTCGGATATACGCCGTTAGGAATTGATTTGATCATTCTATACATCTCCCTGAAAAATTATATCTTTTTGAGCTTGGCAAACTTTGCCATAAGCTTCTTTGTGCCTGCTTTATCAAACGCGATTTCAAGCAGAATATCGTTACCCATCGGCTTAGCCGAAAGCACAACGCCTGTGCCGAAGGTACCGTGAGAAACGCTGTCGCCAACGGCAAGGTTTTCAATCGGCTGTGCGGGTTTTGGAGCAGGCTTGCGAGCAGGCTCTGTTGCCTTTTTGAACTGCGTTGAATAAGGATTGCCGCCCGTTGAGCCACCCATTCCTCCTCCGAATTTCGGAGGCTGCGGGGCAACGCCCGTTTCCTTTATAAGCTTCATCGGAATTTCATCAACAAAGCGTGAAGTACGGTTATGAGTGGTTGAACCGTAAAGCATTCTTGTGCGCGTTTTTGTGAGATAGAGCTTTTTCTTGGCTCTTGTGATACCTACGTAAGCAAGCCTTCGCTCTTCCTCAATTTCACCGGGGTTATAAACAGCCTGCATACCCGGGAACACGCCTTCCTCCATTCCTACGATAAACACGTTTTCAAACTCAAGACCCTTTGCAGAATGAAGCGTCATCATAACGACACGCTCAGCATCCTCGTTCATATTGTCAAGATCTGTCATAAGAGCAACTTCCTCAAGGAAACCTGTAAGCGAAGGCTCGTCGTTTTCCTCGGTGTAGCGTTGAAGGTTATTTGAAAGCTCATTGATATTTGCAAGCCGCTCTGTATATGTTACAGGGTCAAGCGCAAGAGAATCAACATAACCGCTTTCCTTCATACAGGTATCAAACAGGTCTTTTATTGAAAGCTCCTGCGTTTTTTCAACAAAGCTGTTTATCATATCCGAAAACTCTTTAAGCTTTGATGCCGCGCGTTTGAGTTGGGGATAATCCTCGGCATTGGAAATAACCTCAAACAAGCTGATTCCCAGAGAATTTGCAATATCTGCAGCATTTGAAACCGTTGTATCGCCTATTCCCCTCTTGGGCTCGTTGATAATACGTCGAAGCCTTATATCGTCGGACGTGTTGTTGATAACCGTAAGATAAGCAATAGCATCCCTGATTTCTTTACGATCGTAGAACTTATGACCGCCGAAGATCTGATAAGGTATGCCCATACGCACGAAAGCATTTTCAACAGAGTTTGATTGTGCGTTTGCGCGGTAAAGCACGGCAAAATCACAAAAGCGTTTACCTGAGGCAACACCGTCAAGCACTGTATCGGCAATATATCTCGCTTCCGACTGCTCATCGTAAGAGGTGTTGAGAATTATTTTTTCACCTTCACCGTTGTCCGTCCACAGTTCTTTGCCCTTGCGCTGTCTGTTATTATCGATAACCGCATTTGCAGCATCAAGAATCGTCTGAGTCGAGCGGTAATTCTGCTCAAGTTTGATAACATTTGCATTAAACTGCTCTTCAAAAGAGAGAATATTCTCAATCGTAGCACCGCGGAATTTATAAATACTCTGGTCATCGTCGCCAACAACACAGAGATTTCTGTGTTTTGCAGCCAGGATGCTGACAAGTCTGTACTGAGCATGGTTTGTATCCTGATACTCATCAACCATTATGTATTTAAAACGGTTCTGATAGTATTCGAGAACTTCTTTATCCTTTTCGAGAAGCCGAACGGTATTGACGATTATGTCATCAAAATCCATTGCATCCGCACGCTGAAGATTCTGCTGATACAGCTCATACAGCGCCGCAATTTTCTGAAGGCGGAAATCACTGCCTGCATTCTGCCTGAACTCTTCAGGACTGATAAGGCTGTCCTTGGCCTTGCTGATTTCCGAAAGTGCAGCCTTGTGACCGATAACGCGCTCTTCAATATTGAGAGCCCGCTGACACTCCTTCATTGCTCTGCGTGAATCATCGGTATCGTAAATCGTGAAATGATTTGTGAAGCCGATACGGTCGCCATACCTGCGGAGAATACGCGCGCAGGCAGAATGGAACGTGCTTGCCCATATATCAAGTCCGTCAGGGCCAAGCATACGCTCAAGACGTTCTTTGAGCTCGTTTGCCGCTTTGTTTGTAAATGTGATTGCAAGAATCTCCCATGGACGAGGTGCATTCACCCGCATAAGGTCATCTATCTCGGCGTAAGCAAAATCATCTCCTGCAAGGTAAGCTTCAATCGCATCAATATCGCTTTGTGTTACGGGACGTGACAAATCCTCCGAAAAGTAGGCATCTCCGAACTGAATAATATTTGCAATTCTGTTGACAAGAACGGTTGTTTTACCGCTGCCTGCACCTGCAAGCACAAGAAGCGGACCTTTTGTATGAAAAATCGCGCTGCGCTGCACCGCATTCATTTTGCCGAATTGCTTTTCAATTACCTGTTTTCTTATTTCAATAAATTTCTCGCTGAACATAACATACCACCATTGTAAGATAGTGTTATTTTACTATATACACATTTAAAAGGCAAGTTTTTTCGGATGATTGCAGCAATAAAGTTTTAACAGATACTTAAAAAGGACAGAGGCTTATACCGCCTCTGTCCGATGTGTGTCATATTTTATTCTTCGTCTGCAATTTTGCGCACAAGAGCACCGGGATGAATGTCGACATCACATCTGAAGCTGCATTTCATCATCGGATGAGGTGCAACGTCAATCGGTTCACCCTTTTCGTTGCACAGCCCTTCAACACGGATTGCTATCGGCTCAGAACCCGCAACCATTATTTCAAGCTCGTCCCCCTCGAAAAAACGATTGCGCTGGGTAACGTAAACTCTGCCGTCTTCGCAGGAATTAACCTCAGCCATAACGTTCCAGTTGCGTTTATAAACACCGTCATAGTAAATCTGCGCATCATCTCTCGGGTCACTGAAAAAGAAGCCTGTGCAATACTCTCTGTGGCTGACCTTACGGGTTTCGTCAATCATCCACTGCTCAGGTTTATAATCATCCGCAGGATTTTTAAGGTAGCCGTCGATTGCCGCACGATACGCGTTGGTTATAACCGCAGTGTAATAAGATGATTTTGCTCTGCCCTCAATTTTGAATGAGCTGATACCCGCCTTTATCATTTCGGGTATATGCTCAATCATACACATATCACGTGCGTTCATTATGTACGTGCCGCTGTGGTCCTCTGCTATCGGAAGATAGAAGCCTGGGCGTTTTTCTTCCATAAGTGCGTATTTCCAACGGCAGGGCTGTGCACATTCGCCCCTGTTGGAATCTCTGCCGATAAAGTAGTTGGAAAGCAGACATCTGCCGGAAAACGAAACACACATAGCGCCGTGAACAAAGCATTCGATTTCAAGCTCTGACGGTGTTTTTGCTCTGATTTCGGCAATCTCCTCAAGCGAAAGCTCACGCGCAAGAACAACGCGCTTTGCGCCCATATCGTACATCGCCTGACAGGCAGCATAATTCACAAGACCTGTCTGGGTTGAAATGTGAATTTCCATATCGGGTGCATATTTTTTGACAAGCGAAAGTACACCCATATCGGAAATTATCATCGCGTCGACACCGGCTTCAACCGCTGACTCGATAACCGAAGGCAAAGCGAGCAAATCGCTGTTGTGAGCGAGCACATTACAGGTAAGGTAAACCTTCTTCCCCTTGCCGTGGCAGAGTGCAACGGCATTTTTAAGCTGTTGCGCATCAAAATTCTGCGGTGCGGCGCGCATACCAAGGCTCGTAGAACCAAGGTACACGGCATCTGCACCGTACATCACGGCAGCCGCAAGACGCTCAACATCACCTGCCGGTGACAAAAGTTCGGGTTTTATCATAATCATTCTTCCTCATTGTCCCTGAGAACCTGTGCCCAGTTATTCTGGAACTCACCGTAGGTTTCAGCCAAATAAATTTTACCGGCATTGTTGTGGCAGAAATAATAGTAGTTTGTATCATCCGGATTAAGAGCAGCCTCTATCGCATCTATACCGGGATTACATATCGGACCTGCAGGCAGACCCGAACGCACGCTGTTTGTATCATATCCGTTGAGATAAACGCTTGCGCCCGAGGAACCGATGGCGGGAGAAAGATACTTAGTAACGTAATTTTTCGTAGAATCACAGCCGAGTGTCGGGTAAGAGCCCGGGTTGTTAAGTCGGTTGTGAATTACGGAAGAAACCTTCGTCATCTGACTCTTATCTGCTGCTTCCTTCTGAATAATGGATGCAATTATAATAACCTCATCCATTGTGAGTCCAAGCTCCTCAGCGCGCTTCGTATAAACGTCATTCCACTTTGTTTCAAAGTTACCGAGGAATTTATTCACAATGCTTGTAGGATTTTCGCCGATCCCGTTTTCTTTTTCACTTACGAAGAAATCGTAAGTATCGGGGAAGATATAACCTTCAAGAGCATAGCAACGCGAACCGTCTTCGGAAATCTGTCCGACAAATCCGTATTCGTATTCAACCTCTTCAAGCGCGTCGTAAATATACTCTGCGGGACAAACGTTATTTTCATCGAGTTTTTCTACAATCTGCGGAATCGTCCAGCCTTCAGGGAATGACAGACGTATGGTCTTATCCGAAGTCTGTTCGGCAAGCATAGCATTGAGCATACCCTCAACGCCCATATCAGCCGTAAGGTAATGCTTACCGTGGAGATACTGCTCGTCATCAAAGCCTCTGAACTTGGTAATTATCTTGCAGAACCATCTGTGTTTTATGAGTCCGCTTTTATCGAGAGCCTTCATAACGTCTTTATATTCTGCGCCTTTTTCAATATCAACGGTAATAAGTTCATCATCTCTGCCGATAGCAAGAACGTCATTGATACACGAAATACCGTACGCGGCAAGCGATGAAGCACAGATAAATATTATAAGCGCCAGCAGTATACGGCGCAGCCTCGTAACCTGACCCTGCTCTTTTATCCTGCTGTCGTTAACAGCTTGCCTTTCCCTCTTCACCTTCTCTTCACGTGCTCTTTCCTGAGCGTTACGGTGCTCTATCTGAGCTTTTGAGGGCTTGCGGCCTGCAAAATAAACCGACTTGTCCTTCTTCACCGGCAAAGAGGGTTCTTCAAAAGCAGGTCTTTGATATTCATTTTCGTCAATTTCAACCTTGAAGTTTTTAACAACCTCACGTCTGCTCGCCTGAACGTTAATACCGCCGTCAGATTCAACCGGTTTAAACCGACGTGCATCCGGGCGTGAAACAGGTCTTGCAGGTTGTGCGGGTGCCGCAGGTCTTGCAGGTTGTGCAGGTGCCGCAGGTTTTGTGGGTTGTGACGATTTTGAAACCTGCTCGCGCTGAGCAAGCCACGAATCAAAATCATCATCAAATTCAATTTCAAATTTCTTCTTATCGTCCATATGTAACTCCTATCCTGTATTCAGCAAAAGTAGTTATCTTTTTCAGTTACTATTATATCCACCTTACGGTCATATTTACCGTGAGGAAGATCATCTTTTATAAGTGACGAATAGCCGAGACCTATACAGGCACCGTTATAAGCGGAAAGAAACCTGTCATAATATCCTTTGCCGTATCCAAGTCGATAACCGGAATTATCATACATAAGCGCAGGGACAATACAAACGCTCGACGTATAATCACGCAGAAGCTCACATTTTTCGGGGTCAGGTTCCATCACACCGAAAGCACCGGACTCAAGATCATCACGGCTTCTTATAATATAAAACTCCATATCTCTTGTTCCGGGCACGCATCTCGGTGCCGCAACAGTCTTACCGACAGACAGCGCTCGGTCAATTATTAATGACGTGTCAACCTCCAACGGTTTGGAACAGTATACAAGCACCGTTCTGACTTCCCGAAATTTCCAAAGAGTCAAAAACTTGTTTTGGATTTTAAAATCCATACGCTGTTTTTCGTTACGTGAAAGCCCTTTTCGCCATTCCAGCGACGACGCTCTCAACGCATTTTTTTCGGGTCTGATATCCTTAATCATTATAAAGACTCTCCCAAAGTGCATCAGCCTTTTCACTACCGATAAACTGCTCTGCAATAACCTTACCGAATTTGAGAGCAACACCACAGGCTTTTGCCGTAATTATTTTACCGTCAACACAGACGGATTTATCACTTATCTTTGCGCCTGAGAGATATTCCTCAAATCCGGGAAAGCAGATTGCTTCCCTGCCGTTGAGAATACCTTTTTTGCCAAGTATACTCGGGGCGGCGCATATTGCACAGACATATTTTCCGTTAGCATAAGCATAGTCAATAAAGCTGCACACCTTTCCACTGCTTTCAAGGTTGAGTGTGCCCGGCATTCCGCCCGGAAGCACAACAGCCTCTACACTGCCGTCAGGCTCAACATTGTCAATATCCGTGTCGCATACAACGGGTATTGAGTGAGAGCCGCTCACAGTTGAGCCGCTTACACCTACGGTTTTAACATCGAGCCCCGCTCTGCGAAGAACATCAACGGTTGCAAGCGCTTCAACTTCTTCAAAACCTTCTGCAAGAAAAACATAAATCATCTGAGCATTCTCCTTCATTCGAGTGTTAAGCCTATATATGAATTGTATTCCGTCAGTCTGTACGCCTCACTGTCGAGCGGCAGAAGCATACCGTATCGGTTTGCCGCGGTTTTTTCGGCAGGCGTTTTTATAAATCCGCCTTCATATACCGAAAAAAGCATTCCGTCAGCCTCGTAAAGCTGCGTGCCGTACTTTTCCTGCTCTTTGCGGATGTAATCCTTATGACCTTCACTCCAACAAAAAGCATTAACTTCAGCCATACTGAATGCCGTACCGACAGCTTGCTTTTGAGCGTAAAATGAGGTTTTATAACCGAATTTTGAGTAATAATCAAAAAGTGACTGTGTTGCAGGCACAAGCGCAATAAAGCTTCTTCCGTTTTCTTTTGCAAAATTTTCCGCCTTTTTCAGAAGGTCGGCCATATATCCCCTGCCCCTGTGCTTTTTGAATGTTGCTGCGGCAAAGAGATACATACCTTGTTGAGAGCAAAGCTCTCCGTCAATCAAATAGAGTGCGCTGATAAGCTCGCTGCCTTCCGAAAGCATAAGACAACGGCAAGAGCCGTGCGCACCGTGAAAAAAGCGTATATAATCCTCGTTATCGCCAAAAGCTTCGTGCCACAAAGCGACAGCCTGCTCCCTCAAAGACGGATTTTCAAATCTGACCACAATTATTCACACTCTGCAATATATTTTTCTAACCATATTTCGGGGTGATAAGAACGTTTAGCCCTGCGCAAGCCCTCTGCACCCGTGTCTTCTTCACGGTTAATCAGGCTGTAATCGTTGCAAAGCCTGATTGCCATCTCACGGTTGATAATCGGGTAAGCCCCCTGCACCGACGAATAAGCTTTTTCGAAGTGAGTGCAAAACATTCCGTCCTTTAGCTTTTCACCGAAAGAAAACGCAACAACCTCACGGCCCGCACGGATAAGTCCGCCATAAAGACCAAGCTCATCAAAATGAGCAAGTGCAAGGTTAAGTGCATTATGCTCAGCTGAAATTGCCTCTTCGTCCTTATATTCATTAAGAACGAGCCAACGCTCATTCATAGCGGCGCACTGACCTATATTTGCAGGGTTAATTTCTTCAAAGCTCCAATCAGGGTTATTCTTGATAAAAGCAGAAATATGGTTACGTTTGCCGTGATATTTCCTGCCTGCAAGATTTGCAAGATCACTGCTTTTGTAGATATAATCGAAACGGCTGTCATCCGCAGTGAACGTAAACTTATCAGGAAAAAGAGTTTCTAGCTTTTGTTTTTCCGCAAGTGAACAACCGGCCAAAACCACGCGGTTTCCTTCCTTGTGTGCATCCTCGATGACAAGCTCTGTAATTCGCCTCAGATCACCCTCACCGGTAGGGCAGCAATAGTTTACACCGTCCTGCGTAATATACTTCGCAACGAACATATCACCGTAAAAAGCAACCTGCGTCTTATAAACATTTTTCCAAATAAAGAGCGTGCCGAAGCAATATTCACAACCCATATTTTCGGTTGCCATAAGAATTTTTTCCGCACGCGGCTTATCAGACATTGTTATCGGATGAAATTCAAGCATAAATCAACTCTCCGGGCAATGAGTCAGTAATCATCTGCGCAATCGTTTCAATCGGCAGAGGCTCACCGTCTTTCGCGCAGGTTATAACGTGCCAACCCATCTTTTCTGCCGCATACATAGCAGCCTCACGGCAACGGTGAAGATAGTCTACGTCCGCCTCGTGAACATCCTTCTTCTCGCCGGTCTGTTCACTTCTCTTTGACATAAGCTGTTGGGATACCTCTATGGGCATATCAAGGTAAATCACCGCATCGGGCTTCGGAATACCGAGCTTGACGTATTCAAAATCCTCAAGCCACCGGATATAGCTGTCCCAATCCTCACGAGGCATTTTTTCAAGCTGATGATATGCGTTTGAGGTTGTGTAGCGATCCGCAAGAATGAGCTTGTCCGCCTCATAATCTGCCTGCCAATGCTGCTTAAAGCTTGCAAAACGGTCAACAGCAAAGAAGGCTGAAGCAGCAAAAGCGCCGACATCCTCGGGCTTGTTGCCGAAAGCGCCGCCGAGATACATTCGCACAAGAGTGCTTGACGGGTCTTCGTAATCCGGTAATTTTATCTGTTTGTATGCACAGCCCTTGCTGTCAAGGTAATTTTTGAGAAGAGATATCTGTGTGGACTTTCCGCTTCCGTCAAGCCCTTCGATTACTATCATTCTGCCCATTTCGGTTTATCCGCAACAAAGAAAATGTTGCTTCCTCCTGTTGAAAATTCATTTACTCACAACTCACCTAATTATACATTAGGTATTATAACATATATTGCTGCATATTTCAATTATTTAATATCATTTAATGATTATCCCGCTTATTGACTTTTCTGCTACTTTTGAGTATGATTAACTTAATTGCGGCAAATACTCAAAAAACAAAGACGGAGGTCTGAAATATGGACTGCAAATCCGGTGTATACGTATTAGGTTACAGCAACTGCAAAGAAAAAATGTGTGCTGCAAGCGGCAGGATATCGACTCAGCCGGGCAACGCACTCGGTATATGGGAAAAATCACAGGATGACGATAAAAATGCAACTCTTATCGACAAGGTAACACGGTCAGGCCACAACTCAACGGTTGAACACATTATGTTCAACCTTGCCTTCAACGACGTTTCTGTTATTGTCGAACAGTTTATGATAGAGTTCAGGCTTGCCTCCTTCACGGTAAAATCACGCAGATACGTCGACTTCTATGACGCAGGTTTTTACGTTCCCGAATTCAAAAACGAAAAGAACAAAGAAAAATACAACTCATATATTTCTTCACTTTTTGAAGCTTACAAAAAAATGACAGACGCGGGTATTCCGAAGGAGGATGCCAGATTTGTTCTTCCGTACTGCTTCTTCAGCAATTTCTTCTGTTCGCTCGGCGGCAGAGAGCTTCTTCACGTGCTTCACGCAATGCTTCACGGCAGAGGCAGTAAAATCCCCGAAATTTTTGCCCTCGGCAAACAGCTTCTCGAGCAGGTAAAAGAAATTGCGCCCGGCGTCCTCACAGGCTTTGAAGAAAGAAAGCCGAAAAAATTCGATGTGCTCGATCTCAGCTTTATCGAATCTGACCGCTTCACTTCGCCTGATGAGCTTGTAGAATATATAGGCGGAAGCAGCAATGCATCCAGAACCGTTGCAACAGCAGCAATGCTTGAAGCGAACATCTACTCACCCGCCACAGTAAAAGCCGCCGTAAACAACAAAGAAACAAGAGAAAAAATTATAAAAGCTGTTATAAACTCTTCCCGCCCGAGAGCACTTGAAAGCGTTCAGTTCACCTTCGCACTCAACAAGGTTTCTCTTTCAACGCTCACCCATTTTGCCCGCCACAGAATACATTCGATTCAGGTGCCCTCGCTCAATACGGTAGACCGCAACGACTGGGTAAAACCGCAAAGCATAACAGCTGATGGCGAGATTCTTGCAACATACACAGCCTGCTTTGAAAACAACATCAGACTTTTTGAAGAGCTCAAAGAAGACGGTGAGGTAAACGCACTGCCCTACCTCATCCTCAGCGGCAACACACTCAGCATTGTTTCAACCATGAACGGCAGAGAACTTATGCTCTTTATGAAGCTCAGGAGCTGTACGAGAGCACAGTGGGAAATTCAGATTTATGCAAACAGGATGCTTGAAATCCTCCGCAGCGAAGAGCCTGAGCTTTTCGGATACTACGGACCGAGCTGCTACGTTGACGGTTTCTGCCCCGAAGGCAGATTGACCTGCGGCAGAGCGGCAGAGATGAAAGAAAAATACGGAAAATAAAAAAATCAGCAGAGTTTTCTCTGCTGATTTTTTATGTGTAAGTATCAGAATTTAAGGAGATAAGCAAGAGCCGCAGCCAGATTCTTGAAGAAGTTGATAACGGCGGCTATCGCCATTTCAAAAGCATTGTCATACTGCGCGTATGCACTGTCAACCTGAAGAACAAATTCACCGTTAATGTACTCATACTGCTCTGTTTCAATTGTGCCGCTCGCTTCATCAAGCGTTACCGTACGCACACCGTAAGGGCCTGCCTTGGAAAACTGGCAGCCGTAGGTAAGGCCGAGAGTAATTCCGTCCCAAACGCCTGTAAAGCCGCTGGTGTGCCAATGACCGAAGAAAGCACCTACAACGTTTTTTTGCTTCCATGCGGCAAACTCCGGAGTTGATGAACCGGGCTTGATTATGCCTTCTGCGTGACCGCTTGCAATATCGCCCCTGAGACGGTATGCTTTTGTGCCGTCGATAAGCGCCCCCTCATCAAAAATGCTGCATTCTTCATAGAGGTTACCCATATCGTCAACGGGAACGTGTTCAAAAACAACAGAAGGAACACCCTGTGTTTCGAAAGTTTTAAACCATTCAAGCTGACCTCCCGTGAATCCTCTGCCGTTATCAAGCATCCACAGACCAAAAGCCGGCTCATCCGAATCGGAAGCAAACACAGGAATATAACAATCGATTTTGCCTTCCGCATCGTCAGACATATCAACCGTCATATTATTCGGATACGACGCGTAAATCTTAAGCCAATCCTCGTTAGTGACACCGCTGTTATAATCATTATTACCCTGTGAAACCGCATAAGGAATGCCCGAAGCCTCAATCGGAGCAAAAATATCAGCACAAGCCTTCTCGGTATTCGCAAGGGTTGCGGCATAATCACCCTCAACCTCTACACCTTCCTGAAACAGCTTATCGTCAGAGATATCACCGGCACGTGAATCTTCAACAATGTCGCCTGTGAGAACAATAAAGTCAGGCTCTGTTGTTTCAATCGCTTTTTTTATAAATTCCGCAAGGCCGTGTGCGGGATAATGATCATCCTGCGGATCGGTAATCTGAAGCACGGTAAACTTACCGTCAGAACCAAAACGCAGCTCATTATCTTCAGCACTTGCACCGAACGTAAGACAAGCACTCAGCATACAGACGCAAAGGAGTACCGAAATCAGTTTTTTCATAGTAACAACTCCTGTCAAAAATCCCCGACTTGTCGTCGAGGATTTATAAAAAACTTATTTTGAAAGCAAAGACGCTGCATCCTTATCAAGGTAGACTACTACATCTTCGTGATTCTGAAGGATTGATGCGGGAAGCTGAGGTGTAACCTCGCCCTCTATCATACCCTTGATTGCCTGAGCCTTGCCGGCACCTGTTGCAACAAGAACAATCTTCTTTGAACGCATAATTGAGCCGATACCCATTGTCATTGCGTATCTCGGCATCGGAGCATCGTCAAAATAGATTGAGTTCGCGTTGATTGTGCTCTCGGAAAGAGTTACGCGGAAAGCCTCATCAGTGAACTCATCAGCAGGCTCGTTAAAAGCGATATGACCGTTGTGACCGATACCGAGAAGCTGTACGTCAATACCGCCCTTTGCCTTGATTGCCTCTGCATAGCGCTTACTCTCAGCATCGTAATCTGTTACGTTGCCGTCGAGGAAACCGACGTTTACAGGGTCAATGTCAACATGGCTGAAAAGGTTCTGGAACATAAACGTATAGTAGCTGTTTTTATTATCCTTGGGAAGGTCACAATACTCGTCAAGGTTGAACGTGCTTACGTTCTTGAAGCTGACTTTACCGTCAGCATAAGCCTTCGTTATGTAGTTATAGGTAGGTACGGGAGTCGCACCCGTTGCAAGTCCGAGTACACAAGAGGGATTTTCATTGATAAAGTCAACATAGAACTTACCGAGTTCCTCGCCTATCTGTGCTGCATTTTCAAGTACGATAATTTTCATCTTTCTTTACCTTTCTTTCCTTGATTTTATACTTCAAGTTACATTGAATACCATTTCATTATATATTTTTTCAATCTCTTTTTCAACACTTTGTGAGGAATATTTTCTGCTTCGTCTGAGTGCGGCTTCCCCCATTCTTTTACAAAGCTCCTCATCGGAGCAAAGGGTGATAAAAGCCTGCTCAACCTTTTTGACATCATCAAACGGAACAAATACGCCGCTCACACCGTCTTCAACAAGCTCATTATGTCCCCTGTTGCGGGAAACAATTGCAGGCTTTGCGCTGAGCATGCCTTCAATTATGTTGACGGGCAAGCCCTCACGAAAGCTGCCCGAAACAACAAAATCCGTTGTTTTTACAAGTTTATCTATATCTGTTCTGTATCCGAGAAAAATAACGTTTTCCTCAACACCAAGTTCTTTTACAAGCGTGCGCAAATTCTCCTCGTTATCACCGACACCGGCAAGCAAAAGCTTAAAACCTGGGCAGAATGAAACAACCTCAGGCACCGCTTTTATGAACATCTGTTGGTTTTTGTTTTCGTTAAGCTCACCTGTGCAAAGGCAGATTTTACACGACTTATCAAAACCGAATGATTCACGCAAAGCAAGCTTTTCCTCGTCCGTACACGGCGCAAACTTAACGGAGTCTGCTCCAACGCCGTGCGTACGGCATATTTTTTTGCAAAGCTTCAGTTTTTTGGCGTTTGCTTCGTCTTCATCGCAGATAGTAATCATACAGTCACAGAACAGACTGCCGAAAATCTTTTCAATAGGATAAAAAATCAACCAGTTGAGTTTTGAAGCTCCCCTGTAAAAGTGAAGTCCGTGAGCCGTGTATATAACCTTTGTACCCCTTTTGCGTGCTTTGCGCGCAGCAAATCTTGTAAGTATGCCGCCGACAGGTGTATTACAGTGAATCGCATTGTATTCACCCGAATTGATTACCTTTTTGAGCTGTTTGTATGCACCGAAATTTTTAGGGCTGAACGGTGAGCGTTCAAAAGGAATATCGTAAAGACAGTCGACAGCATCCTCAAGTTTTTTGTGGAGTTCACCGCCCAGAACGTCTCTTGCTGCAACATCGACCGTAAAACCGTTTTTGTGGAGCATATCTATGAGCGGCAAATGGAACGCAGTAAAATGGTGCTGTACGGTAGCGGTAAGCAATACTTTCTTCATCGTTTTTCCACCACCGTTTCTTTTGTTCCCGTAAACGGCTCCATCGTAACGCTCGTCTCGCTGCTTATACCTTCGCGTTTAAAAACATTGAACACGGTTTTAAAAAGAATTCCTATATCCATAAACGGGTTCATTTTCTCTACGTACCTGACGTCCCACTCAAACTTTTCTTCCCAGGTAATCAGGTTACGGCCATTGACCTGAGCCAAACCCGTAAGCCCCGGACGCACGTTATGACGCATCGCCTGACGCTCGTTGTAAAGCGGCAGATACCTGACAAGCAGAGGTCTAGGACCGACAAAACTCATATCACCTTTAAGTATGTTGACAAACTCAGGCAACTCGTCGAGTGAAAGACTGCGCATAAGCTGACCGAATTTTGTAAGCCTTATCTCATCGGGCAGAAGCTCACCTTTATCGTCACGCTCATCCGTCATGGTACGGAATTTATAAAGAGTAAATATTTTACCGTTTTTGCCGGGTCTTTCCTGCTTAAAAATAACAGGAGAACCAAGCTTTGAACGCACAAGAATACACAGCACGCACAAAAGCGGGCTGAGAAAAACAAGCGCTGACAGTGACGCAAAAATGTCAACAGTCCTTTTCACTACAACGTCATAAAACTTTCTCAAACAAAATTCTCCAAAAACTTATTTCCAAAGGGATTTGACAATTGCGATAACCTTTTCAATATCGTCATCCGTCATATTTGTATCAGACGGAAGGCATACACCGTTTTTGAAAAGTTTTTCGCTCACACCCGAGTTGTCTATATAGTCGCATTTTTCAAAGACCGGCTGAAGGTGCATCGGCTTCCAAATCGGTCTTGATTCGATATTTTCAGCTTCGAGTGCATCGATAATATCGTCGGGACGCACCTTATCACCCGAAAGAGTGATACAGGTAAGCCAACAGTTAGGCTCGCAGAAATCGTTAACAGGCATCATACTGATGTCAGGAACATCTGCAAAAGCCTCGCAGTAACGGATAAATATGTTTCTTTTCTGAGCTATACGCTCATCAAGCACCTTTAGCTGACCTCGACCGATACCTGCAACGATATTGCTCATACGGTAGTTATAGCCAAGCTCGCTGTGCTGATAATGTCTTGCCGGGTCACGGCTTTGGGTTGACCAGAACCGAACTTTCCTGATACGCTCGCGTGCCTTTTCATCTTCGAGGTTGCATACAAGCATACCTCCGCCGGAAGTTGTAATTATCTTGTTTCCGTTAAAACTGAAAACGCCGTAATCGCCGAATGTTCCCGTCATCCTGCCTTTGTAGGTTGTGCCGAGGCTTTCTGCAGCATCCTCTATGATAACCGCACCATATTCGTCGCAAACGCTCTTGATTGCGTCAATATCGGCTGCAAGGCCGTATAGATGGACAATTACAACGTACTTTGTATCCGGATACTTTTCAAAAGCCCTTCTGAGAGCATCGGGAGACATATTCCAGGTTTTTTCATCGCTGTCGATGAACACAGGCTCGGCGCCAAGATAGACGATAGGATTTGCCGTAGCTGAAAAAGTGAGTGATTGGCAGAAAACTCTATCCCCTGCTTTTACGCCCGCCGCCTTCAGTCCAAGGTGCAATGCAGCTGTGCCCGCACTCAGCGCAGCAGCCTGAGAAGCACCCGTATATTCGCACATTTCGTTTTCAAAGCCGTCAACATTCTGACCTAACGGAGCAATCCAGTTAGTATCAAATGCGAGCTTTACATATTCCATCTCATAGCCCTGTGCGCTCATATTGGGCGACGAGAGAAAAACACGTTTATTTTCAGCCATTACAAAATAACCTCGTGACCTGTTCTTGCAGATTCGTAAACAGCATCAAGAATCTTCATCATCTCAACACCGTCCTGTGCAGGTGCAAGGCACTCTGCCTTGCCGAGAATTGCATCAACATAGTTATCGATTTCTTTCTGGAACAATCCATCAAAATTAAGTGCTGTCGGCTGAGCGAAGCTGATATTCACCATACGGTTGTTAAGCTCAGTAAATATCTCTACGTTCGGGCTGAGTTTTGCGCCTGCCTTTGTGCCAAAAAGTTCAATATTGCCTTCATCCTGCTTGATATTAAGGCTGAAAGCAGCCTCAACGTTAAGAACCGCACCGTTGTCAAAACGGATAATTGCACCTGCAAGGTCCTCAACATCACATATATCCTGAACGCCGACGCCACTTGCCTGCCAGGCTTTACCGCCAACAACGTTGGGACGGTTAAAAAGTTTTTGGAAAGTGACACCGTAAACGGAGACCGGCTTTGGATTGCCGAAAATAAAGCGAACAAGATCTATAACGTGGACACCAAGGTCGATAAGCGGTCCGCCGCCTGAACGCGACTTATCGCCAAACCAACCGCCGGGGTTGCCGTTACGGCGAAGATATGTAGCCTTTGCATAGTAAAGTTCACCGAAGGTGCCGGATTCCACGTTTTCACGGATAACGTCACAGTCATTGCCGTGACGTCTGACAAAGCCTATCATAAGAAGCTTACCGTTACGCTCAGCCGCATCACGCATTGCTTCCGCTTCCTGTGCATTCATAGCCATCGGCTTTTCGCAGATAACGTGTGCACCGTTTTCAAGTGCGAGCACGGTCATCGGGCAGTGCTGGGAGTTCCAGGTACATACAGAAACCGCATCCAGCTTTTCGTTTGCGAACATTTCCTTTGCATCGGTGTACCAGCGTTCAACACCGTGCTTTGCCGCATATGCCTTTACTCTTTCTTCATCGATATCGCATACAGCTTCAACGCTGACCTTGTCGGACAGTGCCTTGTAGCCTGCGATGTGACCGCCCGAAATATTACCGCAGCCGATTATACCGACCTTTAATTTTTCCATTTGTTTGTCCTCCGGAAATTTGCTTTTTTCAAGTATTTTGATTATAACACAAAAACCGCAGGATTTCAATACTATATGCTTTATTTCTTTTATTTTTATTTACGGTTTATTAATTCTAGCAAAAAATATGTATTGTATGATGAAATATTATAATACATAT
>JAZSOM010000051.1:0-47162 GCA_045536955.1 Acutalibacteraceae bacterium | reverse complement strand
TATTATCGAATAACGGTCAAAAAAACAAAAGGCTTTATAGCGATAGGCGGTTATGGCGGGAATTCGTTCCGATATAACTGTTCGGGAAAGAGCATTGACAACGCAAAAGCGACAAAATTGACCTTTTCTTTCTTGGCGTATTCGGTTGATGATGCAATGCCTTTCAACGGGCTTCAATGGGTTAAATTCGTTAAAAACAGTTGTGATACAGAAAAGGACATCCCGAACAAATTCAGCACGAATGATATTGTCGAAGCTGATTGCAAAAGCGGCACGATATTATTGAACGGCTTGAATGCTCCTTCGCTTGGCGCGTTGGGGAACGATTGGGAAGAATTCTGTTTGACACCCGGACTTAACCAAATCGGCGCATCCTATTCGGAATGGGTGGACGATGAACACGCGCCGACATTCAAAGTGCGTTATCGTGAGGTGTTCCTATGATTTTATATTTCACAGACCGACAATTTAATGTTATAGGGCAGGCAAGCACAAGCCTGCCCCTCGGTCTTATAGCCAAGAAAGATAACAAGATTGAGGATGTCGAAAGCGGCGTTGCCACTTTTGAATGTGAAATCTGTTTTGACGAAGATACCCGAAAAGAAGCCGAGCGTTTAACCGAATGCGGCAATTATCTTTTGTGCAGAGATGATGAAAATAAATTTTACACAATCATTGATTCCGAAATCGACACGGATGCTCAAACCGCATATATTTATGCCGAAGATGCCGGACTTGATTTGCTGAATGATGTTGTCGGCAAATATGAAGCTGACAAGGAATACCCGATTGAACATTATATCAACATGTGCGCTTCGCACGCGGGCTTTGTCATAAACATTAACGAAGCGGAAGGAATACAAAAAAAGTTAAAATTCGATGAAGAAGAAACCGCGACAAAGAGAATCGCGGAAATCGCGACACTTTTTGACGGTTGCGAAATATCTTTCAGCTTCGAAATTGACGGCTTGAACATATTGAACAAGCATATCAATGTATTCAAAAAACGCGGTCAAGATAACGGCGAAACGCTATATTTAAACCGCGATATTGACTATATTATAACTTCAAAATCCATTTCAAACCTTGCGACAGCATTGCGCTGCACAGGGGGAACGCCGGAAGATGCCGAAGAAGCAATCACGCTTCTCGGCTTTTCTTATGATGACGGGGATTTTTACATTGACGGCGACACCCTTAAATCACGAAATGCGTTTGCAAAATGGAATAGATTCTTTTGGAAAACCGAACAGACCGAGCAAAGCGGCGGTCATATAACAAAAACATTTTCTTCCGAAGCAATGACACAAGCGGAATTGCTGACGGAATCCATTGCGGAGCTTAAAAAGCTTTGCGATGTCGAAGTGAATTACAAGGTGGAAATCCCCGAATTGCCGAAAGGCATTAAAATCGGCGACAGAATCAACATTGTTGACAGAAACGGGGAGCTTTATTTATCAACACGGCTTTTGCAGCTTGAAACATCGATAACAGATCAGAAGTGCAAAGCAACATTCGGCGAACACCTTATAAAGAGCAACGGCATACATCAAAAGGTTGCTGACCTTGCGGCACAGTTTGCCAAAAATTCAGCATCGGCGGCAAGGGCTTTAAAGATTGCAGCAGGCGCACAAACCACCGCAGAGCAGGCACAAGCGCAAGCAAACGCCGCTTTAACGGATGCCGAAAACGCGCAAGCTGTTGCCAATGAAGCGAAAACGGCTGCCAATGCCGCAACAGAATCAGCAGAACAGGCGCAAACGGCTGCAAGTAATGCACAATCGGCTGTGGATGTTGTGGAAAAAAGCGTTGAATCGCTTGAAACCACCGTGACAAACGCGCAAAATGCTGCAAATCAAGCACAGCAAGCCGCTGAAACAGCGGAAACAAAGGCAACCGAAGCACAGCAAGCGGCACAGAACGCCCAAGCAAAGGCAGAGGAAGCAAAAACGGCAGCTTCAACGGCTCAAAGCACGGCAGACAGCGCGAACACAAAAGCGGATGCCGCGCAGAATGATGCAAGCGAAGCCAAAACCCAAGCGGCAGGCGCATCCGCAACAGCGGCAGCAGCGAAAGCCGATGCAGAGCAGGCGCAAAAGGATATTGATGCTTTCGGCGAAAATTTAACCACGCTTGAAAACACGATGAAAGCGGACTATGCGCGGAAAACCGATTTGACGGAAAGCGAAGCACACCTTCAATCGCAGATAAGCCAGAATGCCGCCCAAATCACGCAAACCGTTTCAAGGGTGGAAACTATCGACGAAACCGCAAACAACGCGCAGGAGCAAGCGCAGGCGGCTCAAAACGCGGCTTCTGCGGCACAGACAAAGGCAGACGAAGCAACAGCCGAAGCGCAAGCGGCTCAAACGGCAGCGGATGAAGCCAAGAGCGCGGCAAATGCCGCACAATCCGAAGCCGACATCGCAAAGGCGGCAGCAGCTACCGCGCAGAGCGTTGCAGATAAAGCCGAAGCAGACCTTGAAGCGGCAAAAGCAGACCTTGCGACAGTTTCTTCCCGCGTGGATGCTACACAAGAAGAAATTGAAGCAGCGCAGAACGCTGTAAATGCCGCACAGAGCGCAGCAGAGCAAGCCCAAGCAAATGCACAAGCCGCAACCGAAAAAGCGAACACGGCGCAAAATACAGCCAACGAAGCGGCAACGAACGCAGTCAATGCACAAACCGCTGCAAATGATGCCGCAAGCGCGGCTTCTCTTGCTCAAAGAACCGCCGACGAAGCGAAAGGCGATGCATCGGCAGCCCAAACAAAAGCCAATGAAGCAGCCGAAGCAGCAGCCGAAGCACAAAGAACGGCAAACACCGCTGTCACCAATGCCACAAATGCACAGACAAAAGCCAATGAAGCGGCAGCACAAGCAACGGCAGCCCAACAAGCGGCAGATGATGCCGATGCAAAAGCGGCACAAGCTCAAACCGATTTGAACACCGCAAAACAAAACCTTGCGAATGTTACTTCAAGGGTTGATGCGACCGAAGAAGAAGTTGCGGCAGCACAAGCGGCTGTTGAAACGGCACAGGCGGCAGCAGACAAGGCGAAAGCAGATGCCACCGCAGCGCAAGCCACAGCGGACACAGCGAAAGCAAACGCCCAAGCTGCACAAACTGTTGCGGACAATGCGAAAATCGCAGCAGAGGGCGCACAGAAGGCGGCAGAGGATGCACAAGCGGCAGCAGACAAAGCGCAAGCCGATGTTGATG
This sequence comes from Acutalibacteraceae bacterium, assembly GCA_045536955.1. GTDB lineage: Bacteria > Bacillota > Clostridia > Oscillospirales > Acutalibacteraceae > UBA8612. Next base: position 43,940 of record JAZSOM010000051.1, on the reverse strand, counting down.
CTTTGGAAGTGAGAACAACCACCGCTGAAACGAAGATTGAGCAGAACAGCGAAGCCATATTGCAAAGAGCTACCAAAACAGAGCTGACACAAGCAATCGGGGCAATCGAGATCGGCGGGCGAAACATCATCACAAATTCAAAAAACATGCAATCGTATCTTAACGGCTCTGATACCGGCGCGACACGAACTTGCACAACCGAAGGTGATATAACCTATATCACTTTTGATATGAGTACGCGCGCAGAAGGCAAAAACTACGATAACGCATATCTATGGTTGACGTTTTCCGAGGAAAAAAAACAGGGCGAAACATACACGCTTAGTTTCGACTATCGATCGCAAACGGATGCGCAACTTTATTTCTACCCAAACCAAGACGATCAAAAATTCACAACGTGGGCTTTACCAAGCAGCGCGGGCGAATGGGTGAGATTCAGCAGAACATACGAACATACCGGAACTTCCACAAGCGGCACATCGCTGTTTGGATGTCATCATCCGAGCGATAACACATTGCCAATCGATATACGCTTGCCAAAACTTGAAAAAGGCAACAAGGCGACCGATTGGACACCCGCGCCCGAAGATATGGCAACAGGCGAAGATTTGGAAGAAAACATCACGGCTGTTCACGAAACATTGCTTGAACAATCGGCAGAAATGCGAACCGCTTTTGATGAAATTCTTCTTTCTGCGCTGCGAAATTATGTTGAAACCAACGGCGAAGATTATTCCGCATTGAAAGAAGCGGTTGCATCCTTGCAAGTGCAAGCGGACGGAATAACGGCAAAGGTTGAAAAGACGGAAGCCGATATAAAATCCGTTGACGATGATTTGCAAGAAAAATTCAACCAAATATCGCTTATCTTTTCAATCACGGTTGACGGCGTAACAATCGGCAGAACCGAAAGCCCTTATAAGCTGTTTTTGGACGATAACGAATTTTCAATGCAAGTCAACGGGGCGCGTGTTCTTTGGTTTGAAGTCAACGAAAACGCAAAGAGCGCAAATATTCCCGAATTGAATGTTACGGAAAAATTCACGCTGTTTGGACTTGAAGGCAAAAAAGATTCATTCGGCAATATAAACTTTGTTCCGATCGGGGGGTGAATAAATGGCAGTTAGTATTGTTATTGATATTACACAAAATAGCCAAAACGTAGCGAACAACACTTCAAATGTGACAGTTAAAGTCAATGCGAAATGGACGGGCGGCTCATTTAACACCCTTGAAAAATCCGGTTCGTGTACCATTGACGGCACAAAATACACATTTACTTCGCCCTTTAATACCGGGCAAACAACAAGCGGAAGTTGCAACCTTTACACAAAAACGCTGAATATTACGCACAATTCAGACGGCACGAAAAAGCTGTCTGTTTCTGCTTCGTACACTTCGGGCGTTAGCTCCGGCACGGTTGCAGCTTCGGCAGAAAAAACGCTGACAACGATTCCGCGGAAATCAACGCTTTCTGTTGCGAACGGAACGCTTGGCACGGCGCAAACGCTGACAGTTACGCGGCAGGCAACGAGCTTTACGCATACAATCACATACACTTGCGGCAGCTCAAGCGGAACGATATGCACAAAATCAAGCAGCACAAGCATATCATTCACGCCGCCGCTTTCGTTGGCGAGCCAAAATACAAGCGGAACAAGCGTTTCGATCAAATACACGATAACCACCTATAACGGCAGCACAAGTCTTGGCAGCAACAGTTACACAAAAACTTGTTCTTTTCCGTCAAGCGTTAAGCCTTCTTGCACCGTTACTGTTTCAGATGCCGCAGGGTATGCCAACACATACGGCGCGTATATCAAAGGCATTTCAAAGCTCAATGTTTCGGTTGCAGCAACGCTTGCTTATAATTCGCCCATTGCAGCCTATAAAACAATCGTAAACGGCAGCACATACACGGCGGCACAATTCACAACGGATGTTTTGAAAACATCCGGCACGCTTTCAATCAATGCTTCCGTAACGGATAAACGAGGGCGAATCGGCGGCACATCGGCAACAATTACAGTTTTGGACTATACACAGCCCGTCATTGATAGATTCGTTGTCAACCGATGCAATGCAGACGGGATGGAAAACAAAACGGGCGAATATGTGCAGGCAACATTCAGCGCAACTGTAACGAGCTTGAACAGCAAAAACAGCGCGACTTATGTTTTGAAATACAAAAAATCAGCCGATGCGAATTTTACAGAAATTGCGCTGAATAACTATGCGAATAATTTTTCTGTCACAAACGGATCGTATATCTTCCCTGCAATCGGCGGCAGCACTTACGATGTCGAATTGTATGTGACCGATAATTTCAACGCAGCCAAGCCCACAAAGAGCGCAACGAAAGCACCAACGGCAAGTGTTTTCGTAAGCTTTCGCAAAGATCATAAGGGCATAGCATTCGGCAAGGTTGCGGAAGAAGATGACCTTTTTGATTTGGGGTGGAACGCAAGATTTACAAAGCCCGTTTATGGCAAAGTTGCGGGTTTGGATAAGCTGCCATATATTCCAAATGGTGATGATTTGGATGATTATAAAACCACAGGTTGTTGGGCGATTTACAGCAATTCTTCTGACGATCAACCTTCAAGAGCTGATATGATTTATTGCGGTGGCAAACTTTTAGGCTCTGATAATACCGTACCGCCCGCAAGAGCAGGGCGTTTTGAAGTCATAGCTTCCACGGGCGAAGGTGTAAGAGAAACGCAATGGTCTTATTTGCGGCAAAGGTTTACGCCCTATAACAACAGCAATGCTGTATGGGAACGGGATGTAACAAGAAGCAGCGACAATCAATGGCGTTATTCTGAATGGAATCGCACAACCTTGACACCGGCAGCCGCTAAAAATGTTTATCACGAACAGCATTTTTTGTGGGGCGGGGATTTGTCCGGCGGTATGTATATGACCGCAGGGCATACAGCCACCTTGACGGAAAAGGTCAGCGAACAGCCGCACGGCATTATTTTGGTTTTTAGTGCCTACGAAAGCGCATCCGATACCAACTACGGATGGCAATGCTTTTTTGTGCCGAAACTTCTTGTGTCGGTATCTACTTCGGGGCATACCTTCGAATTAAGCCGCGGCAAGCATACACGAAAAGGCACGAAATATTTGTATATCTACGATGATCGCATTGTCGGACACGATGATAACAACCTAACCGGCACAAACAACGGCATAACCTACGCAAATAACAAATTTGTTTTGCGCTATGTAATAGGCGTATAAAGGGAGAGCATCAAAAATGAATTTAACAACTGTTGCAACGCTAATTGCTGAAATTAGCGTTCTTTTGGGTGTGATAATACCGGTAATAGTGAGCATTCGCAAAATCTCAACCGGCACGAAATGTCAGCTGCGAAGCGAAATGCTACGCATCTATTATCACAACCGCGAAAGAGAAAAAATCCGTCAATACGAATATGAAAACTTTGTGATGCTTTACGAAGCATACAAGGCTTTGAAAGGCAATTCATTCATAGACAAGATTTACAAAGAAGTGCAATCTTGGGAAATTATTTCGTGAAAGGAGCAAACACAATGAAGGACATTTTGAAAAATCTTGCAAATCTTATCAAAGTAAAAACCATTGTAACATTGATTGTTATTTTGGTTTTCGCGGTTCTTGCATTTCGCGGCGTTATCTCGCCCGACAATGTAATGAATGTTGTTCTTATGGTGGTTGCGTTTTATTTTGGAACGCAGCACGAAAAAAACAAGAAAGGCGATGAATAATTATGCCAATCAAAATAATGCTCGATGCCGGACACTACGGCAGCTATAACAAAAGCCCGGTATATCCGCAGTATTATGAATCAAAGCAAATGTGGAAGCTGCATTTGCTCTTGAAAAAGCATCTTGAAAACTACGGCTTTGATGTGCTTCAAACCCGAAGCAATCAAGCAAAAGATTTGGCAGTTACGGCGCGCGGCAAGCTTGCAAAGGGATGTGATTTATTCCTTTCGTTGCATTCCGATGCAAGCAGAAGCGCGACCGTAAACCGCGCAACCGTCTTTTATGCCTATGACGATTGGAACAACGCAAGCGTGTTGGCAAAGCAGCTTGCAGCTGCAATCGGCGGTTGTATGGGCGTTGAGGGCAAAACCAAAACGCGCAAAAGCGAAAAAGGCGATTGGGAATATTACGGCGTGCTTCGCGGCGCAAGAGCTTCGGGCTGTCCGCTTTATTACATCATCGAACATTCATTCCATACCAACAAGGCAAGCGCAGCTTGGCTTATGTCCGATAGCAACCTTGACAAGCTTGCAAAGGCAGAAGCGGAAGTTATTGCGGCTTATTACGGAATGAAGAAGGAAGAACCGAAAAAAGAAGAGCCGAAAAAGGAAACTACAACCGCATACACACAAAAGCAGTTTGTCAAGGATGTGCAAAAGGCTATTGGGGCGGCTGTGGACGGCTTGGCAGGCAATGAAACAATCGGCAAGACCGTAACGCTATCCGCAACGAAAAATCGCACACACGCGGCTGTGAAGCCCGTACAAAAGATGCTTTATGCGTTGGGTTATACCGAGGTCGGCAAAGCTGACGGAATCGCGGGCGCAAAATTCACCGCAGCTGTCAAGCGATACCAAAGAGAGGTTGTCGGGATGAAAAACCCGGACGGCGAAATCACCGCGCAAAAGAAAACTTGGCGCAAGCTCTTGAAAATGAAATAACGAAAAAAGAGGGGTATATCTTAATTGATATGCCCCCCCTTTTTTATTTTATTATGCCTTCGTTTCGCAGCTTATATTCCATAAGCCGCAAAAGATAATCGGCGCATTTCCGCGTTCCTAAATCCCATTTTTGCACCGTCCTATATGGGATGCCGAAATAATTTGCGAATTCCGTTTGTGTCATTCCGGCAGCTTTGCGAAGCTCATTGATTGTCATTCCGCTTCACCTCTTTTTAATACAGGTCTAAAAAACACCGTGCATCTACTACGCAAATCGGGCAAACCTCTCGCTTGCGATGTTTCTATCGCTTCACGAAAAAGATTACAACAAGTTCTTGCTTCTTCTATCGTTTTTGCAGTTCCGAGAAGCTTCAATTCAATATAATCGCAAAGAAGGTCTTGCTGATAGATTTCATAAAAAGCGGAATCGCCACTTGTGCATTTTCGTTCATTTCGCACCGCCTTTATATTCCGCTAAATCCGTTATCACCGCGCCCGCGCTTACAAGACTTTCGATGCGGTTTAATACTCTTTGTAAAAATTGTTCTTTTCTTTCAATCTTTCCGCTTTCTGTTGCCGATTGTTCGACCGCGGTGCATTCTTTTCCGTTTACCTTGTACTTGATTTCATAAAATCTCATTGTCTTTGCCTTTCTGCGATAGACTTATGCCGCTACCGCTCGGCGGGTGATTAAATCTGCACAAAATACAAATATAATGCCTGAAGATCAGACGGTGTTATGATTCTCATATCTCGCAAGCATTCCAAATAACCCCTTAATTTACCGCGATGCCTTTCGTTTTCTTCTTTTTGCCCTTCTTGCATTGCAGCTTTAATAATAGACGATTGCAACTTCAGATATTCCTTTTGGGTAGTGTTCAATTTCTCGTATGCTTGATTTGCTCTGCTCATTTTTCGTTTTCCTTTCTTCATTGTGGGCGGTTTTGCCGCCGCCCTCGGCTTTATATTTGTTAAATCGTGCCGTAATAAATGAAAAGTGCTTGGCGTTCTCTTTCGGTAATAACTCTGCAATCTCTTAATGCTTGAACATACCCTGCAACGCTTTTCTTTATCCCGTCCGCTTCTTTTTTATGCCCCATTTCTTCAAATCGTTGTCGGTCGTTTTTCTTTTGTTCAAGAGTAGTTTTGTAAATCGTTCCTTCGAGTTTTTCAAGTACTGTTTTTGTCATTTTCTTTTTTCCTTTCGTTTCCGTTCGTTTGATTGTGTCTTTATTATATACCCCAATGGGTACATTTTCAATATGCAAAATAACCAAAGTTTTACATTTTGTTTTGTATATATTGCCACAATGGGTACAAAAACAAAACAAACCCCGCCGAAAATGGCGGGGCTTTTTTCATTGGTTCAGCTTTTCTTGCATCTGCTCTTTGCTGATAATACCCTTGATATACAATTCAAGGATTGTTTCGACATAGGCTGCTTTGCGTTGCTTGTATTCTTCTTCGGTGATTTCCCCGGCGAGCAGCATTTTTTCAAGGTGTCCCAAAGCGTTCATAAAATCGCGCCCTTTCAAGGTTTTTGTAGCACATATAACATCGGTGGGCGTGTTCATAGGCACATCGATGTTGTATGTCGAAGATAAAATTATACCCTTAATTTCACATCAAGCTCAATCGGCGGGTTCGTCCATTGTGTCGCAATCATCGGGAAAGTGCCGTTCCCTTTGGCGGGTTGCTTTCGTTGCGGCTTTTCTCTATAATATTCTATGCGGTCGATGCAAGCTTTCAAAAGCTCGTTTTTGACAGCAACATCAACTTCGGGATTTTTCAACGCTTCCAAAGCATCCCGAAATTTTAATATCTTTTCTTGATAGTCCACGGGTTCGGGCATAGATTCGTAAGCCTTGCACAACGCCTGTTGGACTTCTTCTTTTTCCTTCAACAGCTTTTCATTGAGCTGCTTGAATATCTCTGCGGGCATCCGTTGCGCCGGATCGGGATGCGCTTGCGATTCCCATTGCGCGACCTCTTTTGCCTGCAAGTCTTTCATTTTCTGTTCAAGGTTCTTTATTAACCGCGCGTGTAAGCGCACAGAATCGCCCTCGTTGTTTTCTATGCGAACTTCAAAATCTTCTATACATTGCGCCAAAACTTCGCACACGCGGTCAACTATCGCTTCAAAAGTGCAAGAACCCGTGCTTTCTTTGCAGCGTGATTGTTTTGAACATACGATGCGCGGGGCGCATTTGTCCTTGCCGTCTTTATCTTTTTGCTGTTGCAGAATCATCGCTTTGCCGCATTTACAAAACAAAATGCTTGCAAAAGGATTTCTAATTTTAACCCGTGATGTTGCGCGGTGATTTCTGCCGATTTTCTCTTGCACCTTGTCAAACAATTCTTTTGGAACAATACCTTCGTGCCTGCCCTCAAAAATCATATATTCTTGTAAATCGGTTTGTGGGCGCGTTTTTCTGATTTCGCCGTTCTCAACAATCGAAATGGTTTTGCGCCAATTCCAACGCACCTTGCCGATATAGTGAACATTTTTAAGCATTTCTTTAACCGCTGTCGGCGACCACAATTCACCTTTCGGCGGTTTGATGCCTAAATCGTCAAGGTAATAGCAAATTGATGTTCTACCCATATTTTTATTTGCGTACATATCAAATATCATACGGACAACATCGGCTTGTTCGGGATTTTCTTCCAATGTCGGGCATCTGCGCTTTCCGTCCATTACGATTATTTTATCGAAGCCATACGGCGGCACGCTGCCGATGTAATTGCCTTGACTTACCGAAAGCAACCGTCCGCGATCCATAATCTTTTTCGTATATTTCAGATAGTCATTTCCGCGTTTCAGCTCGGCTTCGAAAGCGTTCCAATCGTATTCATCGCGCAAATCGTACATTCTTTCGGGCGTGATAACGTAAGTGTTGGTGAGCTTGAAAAGCTTCATCAAACGCCCTATGTCCTCTAAATCGCCACGAGTTAAACGCTGTGGCTCGACAACCTTGACCGCTTTATATTTCGGCGATTCTATCAGCCGCAGCACTTTGTTGATTTCGGGGCGTTCTTTTATCGTTTCGCCGGAAACAACTTCACGAAATCGATTGCGTTCCGGCACTTTTGCGCCTAAATGCTTTTCGTCCCATTCGTCAAGAATGGTTTCGTGCTTTTGCAAAACTTCTTCGACCGACAGCAACGGATCATCGCTTTGCGATTTCCTCAAATAGTCAAGTATTTCTTCGGGCGTGAACAGCTCCGAATAGTTTATAAAATGATACATAAACATTCCCCCTTATGAATTTTCTTTGATGTGTTCGACAGCGTTTTCTTTTTTTCTATCACCGCCTTTGCTATACTGAACAACAGAGATTTTTCCATTTATTCCCCATTGTCAGATAATTTCTTTTTTTGTATATTATTCTATGAATACGAGAAAACGAACTTGTGTTCCCGCCCCGGATTTAACGCGAAAGGATGTATTTACCTATGAAAAATGAGCTGCTAACCTTCATCGAAAATCTAACCCCCGAACAAGTTGACAAAATAATCAACTATCTTCCACAATTGACTTCATTACTCGAAGAATCATCTCCGCTTTGTCATCGGGAACAGACTTTGCAAAATCAATAAGTGCTTGCCGCTTTTCCGAAACCCCGTTATATTCAACGGGGTTTTTGTTTTGTTCATCATCCCACGCCATAAGATATGCAACGCTTGTTCCGAGAACTTCCGCAAACTGAACAATGCGTGATTGCGGAATATCTACTTTGCCCGTTTCAATCTTTCCTATTGTTGAATGATTTGAATAATTCATCTTTGCCGCTAAATCCCTTTGCGACCAACCTTTTTCGATTCTCTTGATTTTAATTCTTTCGCCTATATTCATATAATGCACCGCCTTTTTCCCTTATTATAATGATTTGGTTCATAAAAATCAATATTTCTGTTTATTTTTTTGCAAAAAGGTATTGACAAATTGCAAAACGTGATTATAATAATCAACAGAACGGTTCATTTGATGAACCAAGAAAGGAAGTGAGCAAATGAACAACACACAGCTTTTAGAACAGAAGATTGCCGAATCGGGCAAGAAAAGAAACTATTTAGCCGAAAAGGTCGGGCTTTCCTATGCGGGATTTCGTAATTGTGTAATTAACAAAGCGGAATTCAAGGCATCGCAGATTGATATTTTATGCGCCGAGCTTGGTATTACAAGTTTGAAGGAAAAGCAAGCTATTTTTTTTGCGGTTAGCGGTTCATAAAATGAACCAAAAGAAACAGAAAGGAAAAAACAAAATGAAAAGGATTTTGAAAAAAGTTATGTATCGATCCCCGGAACTGACAATCGCACTTGGTTGTATGGTGATTTACCTTGCAGCTTCGTCAAGCGATTACGGAATGCTTTACGGCAACGGTGCGCCCGAATGGACGGGTTGGGCTGTGCTTGGTGGGTTTGTATCTATCGGCATCGGCGTATTGCTCGGCAGAGTGCGCCGCGAAGTGAACAGAGCGAAAAACAGATAAGGAGAAAATATGAAATTCACACGCAAATGGGCAACGCCCAACAAAAACACTTTTACGATTAAGCCCATAAAAGAATTGGTTGAGGAATACATAAAAAATGCGTCTGTTATAGTCGATCCGTTTGCCAACGATTGCAAATACGGAACTATAACAAACGATTTGAACCCCGAATACAATACTAACTTTCATCTTGATGCTTTGGAGTTCCTTCAACAGCAAGAAAGCGGAATTGCCGATGTGGTTCTGTATGATCCCCCTTATTCTATTACGCAAGCCGCGCAATGTTATAAATCTTACGGCAAAGAAAAACTTGCAATAAATGTTGCGAATATGAGGTATTGGAAACTTTGCAAAGACGAAATTGCAAGAATCTTGAAGCCAAACGGTGTTGTCATCTGTTGTGGTTGGAATACAAACGGGTTGGGCATAAATCGGGGTTTTGAAATGCTGGAAGTTTTAATCGTTCCGCACGGTGGCAGCAAAAATGACACGATAATAACGGTTGAAACGAAAAAAAGCGAAATGTTCGGCGAAGAAAACTGACAAACGGTGATTTTATGGAATTCATACATACAAAAACAATCGAAAGCAAATCCGCAACAATCCGCGTGTTCAGCCCGCTTTTGACCGATGAAGAACGCGCAAGACGGATGAAGGCGATTCATAATGCTGCGGCGGTGCTTTTGAAGGAAACCGAAAAAGCAAGGAAGTGAAGATATGTATTACACAGACGATCCCGCTGCTGATTATCTCCGCTATGATGCGGAACAGCAAGCAGAGCTTGACAAGCTGCCGAAATGCGCTTATTGCGATGAACCGATAATGACGGACGAGTGCTACGAAATAAACGATGAATTGATTTGCGAAGAATGCCTTATTCAAGAACATAGGAAATGGACGGAAGATTATGTCGAATAAGAGCAACGTACATTCTCCCGCTGACCTTGCACAAATGCAAAGCCTTCCATTGGAATCCAAAATCAGAATGTCAATGCAAAGAGCCGAAGTTTGGTATCGTTCTTGGACACGCTTTGAAATCGAGGACGGAAAGACGGGCAAAAAGCGATTCGCAACTATTGACACAAGGGATTACAGCGCAACACCGCCGATGAAGGAAACGGAATATATCGTTTCGGCTTTTGACGGTCAAGTGTATGTCAGCTTTTCGGGCGGCAAGGATTCAACGGTTTTAGCTGATTTGTGCGCAAGAGTATGTCAAGCGCACGGGTGGACTTTGTATCTGCTCTTTGTAAACACGGGGCTTGAATATCCCGAAATACAAAAATTCGTCAAGACCTATGCCGAGTGGTTACGGACTACATACGAAATTGAAGTTGTACTTGATATAGTGCGCCCGGAAATGCGATTCGATGAGGTGCTAAAAAACTACGGCTATCCTGTGCTTTCGAAGGAATTGGCTCTTTATATTCGGCAATGCCAAAATCCAACGGAAAACAATATTGTAACAAGACGGCTGCGGCTTGAAGGTATCAAATCGGACGGTTCAAAGGTTACAAAAGGTGAAATATCGGAAAAGTGGAAGTTTCTTGTCGATGCTCCAATACCAATATCGGAAAAGTGCTGTGATGTTATGAAAAAAAGCCCCGCAAAAAAGTACGAAAGAAAGACAGGGCGAAAACCGATCATTGGCACAATGGCTTCGGAATCAAGATTAAGGTATCAAAAATGGATTCAGCACGGCTGCAACGCTTTTGAGAAAAAAGCTCCTTCTTCACAACCGCTTTCCTTTTGGACGAACCAAGACATACTGCACTATTTGAAGCAATATAACGTTCCTTATTGCTCGGTATACGGTGATATTCAAGTTAAACCGCAAGCCGAAGCCCTTGAAGGTCAACTTGATTTGATTGACTATCTCGGCGAATACGAAGCGGAAGACACGCTTATAACAACGGGTTGCGATAGAACGGGATGCATCTTCTGTATGTTCGGCTGCCACCTTGAAGAAGAACCGAACCGATTCCAACGGCTGAAAGAAACGCACCCGCGACAATATGACTATTGCATCGGTGGCGGCGAAATGCTTGACGGCAAATGGCAGCCAAACAAAGAAGGTTTGGGGTGTGGCAAAGTGCTTGAATACATAGGGGTTAAATATGATTAAGAAATAAAGAAAGGAACAACAAAAATGACAACAGGGGTATTAATCACGCTTATTCTCTGCGGCACAGCTCTTACAGGTTGGGCGATTATGTGGTATAGCATTTGCCAAATGAACAAAGATGATCAAAACAGAAAGGATGATAACTAATGAACCTTTACGAAATCAAACGCGAAATCCTTGATTGCATCGATACCGAAACGGGCGAAATAATCGACTATGAAAAATTAGAAGCATTGAGCATCGAAAAAGACGAGAAAATCGAAAACATTCTTTTGTGGATCAAAAACCTAAAAGCGCAGGCAGCAGCTTTGCAGGCTGAAAAGCTAAACTTCGCGCAAAGGCAAAAGGTTTGTGAAAACCAAATCGAAAGGCTTGAAACCTATATAACTGATGTATTAGGCGGCAACAAATGGGAATCCGCAAAGGTTAAAGCATCTTTCCGAAAGTCAGAAAAATTAAAATTTTCGGAAGACGCGGTTATTCCCGAAGAATTCAAGAAACACAAATTTGATGTTGATGTAATGGGGCTGAAAACAGCCATTAAAAACGGGCGGGAGTTTGACGGTATCACAATCGAAGCCTGCCAAAATTTACAAATCAAATAAGGAGCAAAAGCAATGGAATTGAAATTCAGAACCTTAAACGCTGACGAAATCGATTGCAGAGTTTCAACCATTAATCAAAAAGGGCTGACACTTCTGCTTTACAAAGATGCAAGGGTAGATCAGAACATTCTCGATGAAACTGTTGGCGCGATGAATTGGCAGCGTAGGCACACAAGAGATAACGCAAATTGCATCATTTCAATTTGGGATGCCGACAAAAACCAATGGATCGAAAAAGAAGATACCGGCACGGAATCTTTCACCGAAAAGGAAAAGGGGCTTGCATCGGACAGCTTCAAACGCGCCGCGTTTAATTGGGGCATCGGCAGAGAGCTTTATTCCGCGCCTTTTATATGGATTCCCGCTGATAAAGCAGAGATCAAGCAAGCGCAGAACGGCAAGTTTCAATGTTATAACAAATTCTTCGTTGAACAAATTTTATATGACGATAACCGAAATATCGTTGCCCTTTCTATAAAGAACGAAAACAAAAACACCCGCGTTTTCTTATGGGATAAAAGACCGAAAAAAACTGATAAACAAAAGGAGCAAACACAATGAAATCTTTAACAGAAATTTTCAATTCCAAAGAAGAAAGATGCATACTTATTTCCGCAGGACAGTATGATCGGCTTGTGAAATCCGAAGAACGCCTGCAAATCGTCAAGGATTTTGTCAAAAGCGATAAATACCTTGACAGAGAAACGCTGTTAATTCTTCTTGGCGAAAAGCCCGAAAGCACAGAAGCAAAATGAAGATAACAGGGCGCATAAACGATGTAAACATCGATTTTGTTTCCGGCGTTCCAAAGGTCACGTTATCAATCAACGAAAAGACCGCTTTTCTGCAAGGGTATGACGAATTAAAAGACCTTGAAAAGCTGTCAATCGAAATAAAGCCTTTTCGTGCAAAGCGAAGCCTTGATGCGAACGCTTATTGTTGGAAGCTTATCAACGAGCTTGCCGAACGCCTGAACAAATCACCGAAAGAAATATACCGCGCCGCTGTCCGAGATATTGGCGGCAATTCCGAAGTGGTATGTGTAAAAAATGCTGCCGTAAAAAAATTACGGCAAGGTTGGGCGAAAAACGGGATAGGTTGGCAGACCGAAACTTTTCCAAGCAAGCTTGAAGGCTGCACGAATGTAATTTTGTATTACGGTTCAAGCGAATATGACACAAAGCAAATGTCACAGCTGATTGACAACATCATACAAGATTGCAAGGCGGTAGGCATACAAACGGAAACGCCAAACCGCATAGCAGAATTAAAATCCTTGTGGGGTGCAGCTGAATGAAAAGCATAATTCAAGAAGACAAAAATCATTGTTTCCTTTGCGGAAGAAACGGACACGGCGATCCTTTGGAGAATCATCACGTTTTCGGAGCATATAATCGCAAGTGGTCGGAGAAATACGGATTAACCGTGTACCTATGCGGAGATAGATGCCACCGCAACGGAAAGAAATCGGCACACAGAAACGCCGAAACCGCTCAACACTTACACGAAATAGCGCAGAAGAAGGCGATGCGACATTACGAATGGTCGGAATACGATTTCCGGCTGATATTTGGAAAATCTTATTTATAAAAGAAAGGCAACAAAAATGAAAGACAATTATTTGATGCTGAACGGTCAGCAAATCACCTTTACCCCGGAGCAAATCGCAAAAATCACGGAAATTATGGGCGAGAACAAAAGGAAATTGGGCGAGCTTGAAGCGGGCGACACATTCAAGATCGGTGAACACGAATTCTTTGTTTTGAAGCAAGGCGGCGGCATTGCAAGCGTTCTTTACAAAGGTTTGCTTGAAGAAAGTATGCGATTTGGCGACAACAACAATTATTCGGACGAAGGATGCGTTGTCAGAAAACGCCTTGAAGATTTCGCAAAGGAATTGGAAGGTATCGTCGGCGCGGGCAACCTTATTACGCATTCCGTTGAATTGACTTCCGATGACGGGCTTGATGATTACGGAAAGATTAATACAAAGGTTTCCTTGTTGGAATGCGACACTTACAGAAAATATGTAAAGGTTATCGACAAGCACAAAATCAATAAATGGTGGTGGCTTATAACGCCTTGCAGCACGCCCTCACACGAAGATGCAAATTGGATTAAATGCGTTTCGCCGCTCGGTTTTATCTACGACGGCAACTACAACGACTGCAACGGCGTTCGCCCGTTTTGTATCTTAAATTCTAATATCTTTGTATCTGTTTGAAAGGAAAAACAACAATGAAGCTCAATGAAGTAAAAATCGGCGAAACCTTTAAAATCGCAGGCGTTGAATTCGTCAAAGTCACAGACGGCGAAGAAATAATCGCCATTACAAAAGATGCGCTTTTCAATTCATCATTCGGCGATAACGGCAACTTTGCCGAAAGCAAAATTAAAACGCGCCTTGAAGCGGAGCTGCTGCCGAAACTTGAAGCAGAGGTCGGCGCAGAAAATATCATCGAATTTGAAACGGATATGCTTGCCCTTGACGGCACAAAACCTTTCCCGAATTTCCGTTCCAAAGTTAGCCTTGTAACGCTTGATTTCTACCGACAGCACAGAAGCGTTTTTGAAACGCACAAGATCGGTTCTTGGTGGTGGCTTGTAACGCCCGACAGCGAAGAATATAAAAACTTCATTCTTTGCGTTTCGCCGCTCGGTTTTATCGGCGACGACCTCTACGACTACGACTTCGGCGTTCGCCCGGTTTTGCGCTTTGTATCTTCTATCTCTGTATCTTGCGAAGGTTAAAAAATGGCTGATACCGAATTAAAAGTCATCGTAAAGGCAAAAGAACTTGCCGTGCATACATTCAAATTGACATCGAATGCCAACAGATACCCGAAAAAATACAGGCATTCGCTTGTCGATAAAATCCAAATCAAAAGCCTTGATATATACGAAACGTTGACGGAAGCAAACCGCATCCACAACGCAACGGATAAACGGGCAAGGTGCGAAGCAATAACAAAGGCAATCACATATTGCGATGAATTGCTTTTCTTCATCGAATTGTCAATGAATTTGGAAATATTGAACGGCAGCTCGGCTGCATATTGGAGCAAAATGGTTTCCGATGTGAAGTTTATGTCTATCGCTTGGCGTAAGGCAGAAAAGGAAGAACGGGAACAGAAAAACAAATAAAATCATAGGTTGCGCGTTGTATTTTTTCTTTGCGTTTCGCCGCACGGTAATATCAACAACAACAACTACAACAACAACAACGGCGTTCGCCCGTATTGGCGGGAAGCTCGACAGAGTAGGCAACAGCCGAAATCAATGCACCGCGTCAAAAGAACGCGCAACCTTTCCGAATGGATAAACAAAAAGGAGCTATGCTGTATGACCGATTTTGAAAAAGTGATTGATTTTGAAAATATGTATAACGCATATTGCGAAGCAAAGAACGGCAAGGGTTTCAAAACAAGCTCTGCAAAATTCAGCGTTTCGGCTTTGGACGGAATAAACCTATTGATCGAACAGCTCAAAAGCAAAACGTATCAAATCGCACCGTACAACGAATTCAAGGTTTATGAACCGAAAGAACGTATCATTCAAACAACATCATTCAAAGACAAGGTTGTGCAGCATAGCTTATGCGACAACGTGATTCTTCCCAAATTAAGCGGGGTTTTTATCTATGATAATTTCGCCGGGCAAAAAGGAAAAGGCAATTCGTTTGCGCTTAAACGGTTGAGCGAACATATGCAGGCGTTTTATGAACAGCACGGATTTGACGGATATATACTCAAATGCGATATAACAAAATTCTTTTACAATATATCGCACGAACAGTTGAAGGATATTGTCGAATACTATTTCGGATATGATGCCGATATATGTTGGCTCTGCAATCTGTTTATTGACAGCACCGAAGGAAAAGGCATCCCGCTTGGCAATCAAATCAATCAAGGGTTCGCCCTGCTGTATCTTGACGGTATGGATAAGCTCATAAAAACCGAACTCGGAATCGAATATTACGGGCGGTATATGGACGATTTCTATTTGATACATCCAAGCAAAGAATATTTGAAATATTGCCTTGAAGTCATAACCGAATATTTGCAAACCCTTGATTTGACCTTGAACGGAAAAACGCAAATATTCCCCTTCAAAAGCGGCTTGAAATATCTCGGTTTTCATACCTACATAACAAAAAGCGGGGAGATTATCCGCAAGCTTAAAAACGAAAACAAGCGCAACAAGCAGCGCAAATATTTAAGAATGGCGAAGTTGGTTGCATCCGGCAGGCTATCAAAAGACAAATTCAACGCATCCTATAAGGCTTGGAAAAACCATATTTCGCACGGAAGCTGTCGCGGGCTTTCAAAAGTAATGGATGAAAAAATCGAAAGGATATTAAACAATGGCATTTAACAGAACAATACTTGTCGGCAATCTTGTCGCCGATCCCGAATTAAAGACTACGCAAGGCGGTGTTTCCGTTACAAGGTTTCGCATAGCTGTCGCAAGGCGATTTGCAAGACCCGATGCAGAAGTCAAGGCAGACTTTTTCGACATTGTGGCGTGGCGCACAACCGCAGAATTCGTTTGCAGGCACTTTACAAAGGGGCAACCAATACTTGTATCGGGTACGCTTCAAAATCGCACCTGGACGGATTCTGACGGCAATAAACGCTATGCAACAGAAGTTATCGCGGATGAAGTTTCTTTCGTTGAGCGCAAGGGTGATAACGCATCCGGCGAAGCTGCACCGTCCGCGCCCGCTTACGGTGATACAAGCGGTATGGAAGATTTAAGCAATGATGATGAATTGCCGTTTTGAGAAAGGAAAGAAAAATGAACGAATTGAAGAATTGGAATGAAGTTACAAAAGGATTGTATAGATATGTTATCGGTGCGAACGTTTGTTATGAAATACACCTTTTGTATCACGCGAAGGAAACAGATATTTTGACCGCAAAGGCAAGTTTATATCTTGTCGGTGAGTGGTTTGATAAAGCCCGAAATTTATATTTTGAAAGGGAATGTTTATTGTCGGAACAGCCTTTGTTTGAATGTCTTAAAATGGCTGAAAAAGACAATGAAGAAAACAACTGTTAATGAAGTAAAAATGGAAGAAAACAAGATATTCGCATCGGCAATCAGCGTTTTCGGTGCAGAGCATCAAGAGGATATTGCAATCGAAGAAATGTCCGAGCTGACACAAGCCCTTTTGCATAACCGCAGGGGCAGAGATTCAAACATTCCCGAAGAAATTGCCGATGTGCTTATAACGGTTGAACAGCTCATTATAATAAACGGCTGCCGCGATGAAGTCGAGCGCATCCGCAAAGAAAAGACTGAACGGCTTGCGGAAACGGTTTTTGAAAACTGCGTATAGGACGGTGAAGGTCTTGAAAAAAAGCAAATACAAAAGCCGTAAAATCATCCGTAACGGCATCAAATACGATTCTGTTAAGGAATATAAGCGTTACTGTGAATTGTCCTTGCTTGCGAAAGCAGGGGCAATCACAGACCTACAAAGGCAAGTGCCGTTTGAACTCATACCGGCACAATATGAAGAAATCCCAACGGGCGAATTTTACAAGCGCGGGAAGCTTAAAGGAAAGCCCAAAACAAAGCGCGTTTGTATTGAACAATCCGTTGTTTACAATGCCGATTTTGTATATTGCGAAAACAGTAAAAAGGTTGTGGAAGATACGAAGTCAGAAGCAACAAAAACAAAGGACTATATCATCAAACGAAAATTAATGCTGTATATTCACGGCATCAAGATCAGAGAGGTGTAACAATGGCAAAGATAGATTCGAAGCCGACACAAAACGAACGGATAATCGATTACATAAACACTTTCGGCAGCATAACGCAGCTTGAAGCTTTGCAAGACCTCGGCATAATGAGGTTAGCAAGCCGCGTTTCTGACCTTAAAAAGCAGGGCTATAACATTATAAGCAAGACCGAAGCGGTCAAGAACAGACACGAAGAAACCTGCTACATAAAGCGTTACAGCTTGGGAGAATAAAAGATGAACATTGAATTACAAAAACAGTTGGAAGCCATTGCAACGTGCGGATTTGAAGAAAAAGTGCGCGTTATCAATGAGATCAAGCAATATTTAAAACAAATCAGCCCGTTCAGCAGCGAACCCGTTGAATGCGTTCAATGGGTAGATGCAGATAAGGTCATCGCAAACGATTATAACCCCAACAGCGTTGCCCCCCCCGAAATGGAGCTGCTACATACTTCAATACAAGAGGACGGATACACACAGCCTATTGTTGTATGGCAACACGATGGAATATATGAAGTCGTTGACGGTTTCCACCGAAACAGAGTAGGCAAGGAATACCCCGACATTAAAGAACGCATTCACGGTTATTTGCCTGTTGTTGTCATAAACAACGACAGAGAAGATAAAGGCGACCGCATCGCTTCCACAATTCGCCACAATCGCGCAAGAGGTAAGCACCGCGTTGAAGCAATGTCCGATATCGTTATCGAATTAAAACGCCGGAATTGGAGCGATAACAAGATTGCAAAAGAACTCGGTATGGATGCGGACGAGGTTTTACGTTTGACGCAGATAACGGGGCTTGCCGAAATGTTTGCAGACAAAGACTTTTCGCAAGCCTGGGAAGTCGATATGACCGAAGAAATCACGGAGTTTTAAAATGGAGCGGATTTTTCATCACTATTCTTTGTGGGAAGACTACCACGCGGGAATGTATGACGAAAGCAGGGACGGCAGATCAGAGCGCGTAAAGAAAGCAGCTGAAATATTGGGAACGCCGGATATATGCCGCGAAGCTATGGAAAAGGTTGTTGCCGAATGGAAAATCGCAACGGAATATAACTTTTCAAACGCCGAAATAAACCGCAAGGCGTGGCTTGGTCAAGCTGCTTGTTCCTGTTATGCGGGCATACACGAAGACGAAACCCGCGAAGCGTGGGGCATTATGACCGAAGCCCAACGGATAGAAGCGAACCGCATAGCAGCGGAAATCATAAAGCGTTGGCTGCGAGAGCGTGAGAACGAAGAAAATCCGCAAATAGGTTTATTTAACGATTGGGGGAATATGTTTTGAAAACATTGCTTAATATGAATGTCTACGAAGCGGCGAAGCAACGCATAGAATGGACATTCGACAATTTTGAACGCATATATGTGAGCTTTTCCGCAGGGAAAGACAGCACTTGTATGCTCCATATGGTAATGGACGAAGCAATAAAGAGAGGGCGCAAGGTCGGCGTTTTGCTTATTGATCTTGAAGGGCAATACAAAAAGACCATAGACCACGCAGAAAGGTGCAGAGAGCTATATAAAGACCATTCCGAATGGTATTGGATATGCTTGCCGATTCATCTGCGTAACGCCGTTTCCGTTTACGAACCTTTTTGGAAGTGTTGGGATAAAGAAGCCGAACAGCAATGGATAAGACCAATGCCGAAAGGCTGTATATCTGATGTTGATTATTTTCCGTTCTTTCAAGACGGTATGGAATTTGAAGAATTCGTGCCGCTGTTCGGGGAATGGTATTCGCAAGGCAAAAGCTGCGCCTGCCTTGTAGGCATCCGCTCCGATGAAAGCTTGAACCGATACCGCACTATTGCCAACAGATACAAGACACCAAAAGACGGCAAAATGTGGACTACGAAAGTAACCGAGCATACATACAACGTTTATCCAATATACGATTGGGCAACCGAAGACGATTGGATATATCAAGGGAAGAACCCCGACAAACCCTATAACGAGCTATACGATTATATGCACCTTGCCGGGCTTACAATTCATCAAATGCGTATTTGTCAGCCATACGGTGACGACCAACGCCGCGGGCTGTGGCTTTTCCACCTCATAGAACCTGAAACCTGGGCGCGAGTTGTGGCAAGGGTTAACGGCGCAAACAGCGGTGCAATGTATATAAACGAAAACGGCAATGTGAACGGATATCGCAAGATCACAAAACCCTCGGGGCATACTTGGAAAAGCTTTGCGACATTGCTTATAAATTCTATGCCACCGAAAACGCAAGAACACTACAAAAACAAGATTTATAAATTCGTTAAGTGGTGGGAAACAAGAGGATATCCCGAAGGAATACCCGATGAAGCTGATATTCATTTAGAAAGCAAAAAGGATGTTCCGAGCTGGCGGCGAATTTGCAAATCACTTTTAAGAAACGATTATTGGTGCAAGGGTTTGAGCTTCACGCAGCAGAAGTCAACCGCCTATGAAGCGTATATCGCAAGGATGAAAGAAAAGCGAGAACGCGACCAAAACCAACAAAGCTTATGGAGTGATTGAGTTATGGCTGATGTAAAGTGGATAAAACTTAAAGTCGGGATGTTTGACGGAATGAGCTTTAAGAAAATCAAGCGCGCTAAAATCGGCGGCGAAAGTTTCCGCGATAAATTAACGGCTGTTTGGTTTGAATTAATGGACTTTGCCGGAAGATGCAATCACGAAGGTGCTTTTATCAGTCCGAGGGAAATTCCGTTCTATGAACTATCAGACATAGCGACAATGATCGACCGCGAAGAAGAAGAACTTCGGCTTTGTATGGCGTTCTTTATTAACGAAGGTATGATTTCCGTTATTGATGATGTGTATATGCTTTCGAATTGGAGCGAATACCAAAACATCGAAGGGCTTGAAAAAATCAAGGAACAAAACCGATTAAGGCAGGCAAAATTCAAGCAAAAACAAAAACTTCTTGCAAATAACGTTACCGATAACGTTACCGATAACGTTGCAATAACGCAAGGTAACGCAACAGATAAAGAAATAGAAATAGAAATAGAACAAGAAATAGAAGAAAAAAGAAAAGAAGAAAGAAAGCTGAAAGGAATGCATATAGAAAAAATCGACTATCAGCAGATAGTCGACCTATTCAACACAATCTGCGTTTCCTTCCCTTCTGTCCGTTCTTTATCTGATGCAAGAAAAAAGGCTATTAAAGCAAGGCTGAACACATATACCGTTGACGATTTCAAGCAATGCTTTGAAAATGCCGAAGCTTCTTCGTTCTTAAAGGGCAGCAACAATCGAAATTGGACGGCAACGTTCGATTGGCTGATTAAGGATCAGAATATGGCGAAGGTGCTTGACGGGAATTATGCAGATAAAGGAGCTTCGGGCAATTCTTCTTTTAACGAAAAGGAATTTATCGAAGCGGCTATTGTAAGAGGTTGGAACGAAAAAGAACCACCAAAAACAGCGGCAGACGATGAAAACATAAAGGCAAGGGCAGATGCGTTAAAGCAGCAATTTGCCGGAAAGTAAAGGTAAATATGAAACAATGTAAAACCTGCATACACGAAGCTGTATGCGCCAAAGCAAAGCACATCGAGAATTACAGAATCGGTGAGTGTGAGAATTACAAGGAACAAACCGATTTTTCGGATATGTTCAAGAACGTAACGAAACTTGAACCGCTTCCCGAACCGCCGAAAGTAGGTGATTGAATGGCTTATATAGAGATAAAAACATTTCTCGAAAATGTAAAACACAACGCGCCGTATATTTATTCCCTTGTTGCGCCAATAGCGATGATAACACCCACTGCCGATGTTGTGGAAGTGGTGCGATGTAAGGATTGCAGAAAATGCGACCACAGTTTCCCTATGAAAGCAATAGGAGAAGAAGCGGTTGAAGCGTGGTATTGTAACACGTTTCGGCAATGGAGAAATCCCGATGATTTTTGCAGTTACGGAGAAAGGAAAGAAAAATGAAATACAAGGTTTTTGAAAGTAGCGAAGGCAATGTGTGGAAGTATGTATTCACTTCAAGCGATATGGTTGCCGAAGCGGTTTTATACAAATACAAAGATTTTTACAAAAGAACGGTAATTTGCTGTTCAACTCAAAGCGGTTGCCCTGTTGGGTGTAAATTCTGCGGCACAGGTAATCATTTTGTCCGCAATCTTACCGCCGATGAAATTGTTTCGCAAATAACTGCCGTTTTGAGAGATAAGCAAATCGGAGATGTTGACGAAAAGGGCAAACGATTCCAAATAATGTTTATGAGTATGGGCGAACCTTTGTTGAATTGGGATAATGTCGAAGATGCAATAACGCGCCTGCACAAAGTATATCCACACGCGGAACTTCTTATCTCAACAATCGCGCCCGATGAACCCGAAGCAATAAACAAAATGATATTGTTATCAACGAAAATCGAAAAAATCGGCTTGCAGTTTTCTATACATAAATCAAGCAACGAAGCCCGAAACAAATTGATACCGTACAAAAACAAATTGTCGCTTGCTAAAATTCGTGATTTGGGCGTTTTGTGGTGGCATAAAACAGGCAGACACCCTTATTTGAATTATTGCGTTGACGGAAGCAATAACGGCGAAGAAGATTCCGAAAGGTTGAAAATGTTGTTTAGCCCTTTGGTGTTCAATTTCACGTTTAGCGTTGTATGCTCCAAAGACGAAAACATGAAACAAGCAGGATATAAAAACCTTGATAGCATAAGAGCGTTTGAAATGTCTTTTTTGAAGGACGGTTATAACACGCGAATTTTCGACCCGAGCGGGCAAGACGATATTGGCGGCGGTTGCGGTCAACTGTGGTATGTTCAGCAATGGCTTAAAGAAAAAGCACTTGCGGAAAGGAGCGAGGGGAAATGAAAGCAAAGAAATGTGTTTGCGGTGGAAAAGGTGTTTTGAAAAAGTTCCCGTTTGGATATGTTATTGAATGCAATAAAAACGGACATATCCATAATACAGGGTTTTGCGAAACAGTAAAACAGGCTTATGACAAATGGAACGACCGCCCAACCGAGAAAGGCGGTGCGGAATAATGGCTTGTATTAATTGCGATCATTGCAAATTTCCTCGTAGCATCGATGATAACGGCGGCGCTTGCAAATGCAAGTTGATGAAATACAAAACCATTGATGTATATGTCAGCGGCGGCGAAACGCCGATATGGTGTCCGTTAAAGGAGATACAAAATGACACCCGAAGAATTTAAAAAGATGAAGAAAGAGGAACGTAAAAAGAACATAATCGCAAATATAATTGTGCTTCTGTTTTATGCGGCAATGTTCGGTTTTGCGGTTTGGCTAAATGAGGTGATATATGGATAACAAAATGCAAGATAACGAGATCATAAAGGCGTTGGAGTGTTGCATAAAAACAGAATCGATAGGCGATTGCAAAAAGCTAAAATGCCCTATGTACACAAAGAATGGATGTGCTTATTTTTTGGGTACGGATGCAGATGACGAACATACTATATGCCACGAACAATTTAAGTATGCCCTTGACCTTATCAACCGCCAACAGCAAGAGATCAGGCAGCTACACGTAAAACTTGACGATGAGGAAGGCAGAATGAAAGAAAACAATGTAACGGTAACGATAGAAGCGGAACAGGACAAAAAGCTTAAAAACACCAAAAGCAATGCTGATGTTGTGGAGATTCTGCGATTATATAACGTGCTTTGTATAAACGCACAGATTGCACAAAATCGCGTGAATGCAATCAACGCGGCATTAAGCGCGCTTAATGTGGACGAACGGCATATCATTGAACGGACACTTATAAATCCTTCGGATGAAGCGGTGTTCGAACTTTGCGAAGAATTGCATTGCGAATATTCTACCTTGTACCGAAAAAGAGCAATAGCACTGAATAAAATAAAAATAGCATTGTATGGATTAGAAATTTAAAAGAACGAGGAAACGCAAAGGAGTAAAACAATGACACCGAAATGTTGCAAAGAATGTGAACGCCTTGACACAAGAACAGGGAATTGCAAATCGAACTTCAAGCAATGCACCCGTTGGCGGCTTTGGTTTCATAAGCATTGGGAAGATATACAAGAATCAATCAAGTGTGTTAAGAAAAACAAATAACCGAAAGGACGGCGGCAGAATGGAAGCAAAAGAATTTTTGTTGCAGCTCCAAACGCTGAAAAAAAGGATAGAAAGCAAACGCGCAGAGATCGAACAATTAAAATCCGTTGCTTATGGCATCACACCGCAAGCGGACGGCGAAAGGGTGCAATCTTCCGGCAAACCCGACAAAATGGCAACCGCGGTTGTCAATTACACGCAACTTGAAACAGAACTTGCTCAACACTTGGCGCAATATTGCCGCGTTATGGGTGAGGTTGTTGCTGTTATCGAACAGCTTAACGAACCCTATTACAGCATTATACATAAGCGATATGTCAGAAACAAACCTTTTGCGGAAATAGCTGCCGAAGAAAATTATTCTTATCAATACACAACGGAGCTGCACCGAATTGCGCTAAAAAAAGTGCAGAATATTATAAACAACCAACAGAATCTTGTTGAATCGTTTATATGAAAAATGATATAACTATAATATCAAAAACTATAAAGCACCCGCCGAGAGATTGGCAGGGTGCTTTTTTGCGTACAGACAAAGGGGAAATTCAAACAGAAAGAGTGATATTTTTGGGTGGATTTACCTACAAAGAGCAATACGCCGTTGTGGTGATTTGCAAAGATGAAAAAGAGCAAGAAGCGGTATACAACCGATTGAAGAATGAAGGTCACAAAGTCAAGGTTGTTGCCGTATGACAAAGATTGAAATACATAATCGAGTAAGTGATTTTGACAGTTACCGCGCCGCAAGGGTGAAAAGTCTTTTTAATGCCGAAAGCGGCTGCAATTTTGATTTAACTATTGAAAACGTGGATTTGTCCGGGGATTGGAATATCGGCGTTGTTGTCGGTGCTTCGGGATCGGGCAAAACATCAATCGGAAAACAGATATTCGGCGAAAACAAAATTGTCAATCTTTCGGAAGGCTGGAGCGCGGACAAACCTATTGTTGACGATATTGCACCGAGCGGCGATTTCAACACGGTTACAGGTATGCTTGCTTCTGTTGGTTTGGGTGATGTTCCCGCGTGGCTTCGCCCTTTTCGTGTTTTATCGAACGGCGAGCAATTCCGTGCAGGGCTTGCCCGCCTTATTTGTGAAAAGCCCGAAGAAGTTGTTGTTGATGAATTCACATCGGTTATCGACAGACAGATTGCAAAAATAGGGGCGCAAGCTTTTCAAAAAGCTTGGCGGCGCGAAAATCCGTCCGGCAAGGTTGTATTGCTTACGCCGCATTATGACATTCTCGATTGGGTGCAGCCCGATTGGGTGATTGACACAAACAAGAAAACATTTGAACGGGTGCATCTTCGGCGACCTAAAATCGAACTTGAAATATGGAAGGTCGACGGAAGTTATTGGCGAATTTTTGAACCGCATCACTATCTAAAAGCGCCGCACCTTGTCGCCGGAGAATATTACATCGGGACAATAAACGGCGAATTGGCTTGTCATTTAGGAATAAGCCCCTTTTTCAATGTGGGAGGATATAGGGCGGCGCGGCTTGTTACAATGCCGGAATGGCAAGGAATCGGAATCGGTACAGCATTATTGAATTATGTTTCCCAAAGGAATCTCGAAGGATTAGGGCGTGGAAATAGGAAATACCCGACCTATATAAACACATCGCACCCGCAATTATGCGCCGCTTTGCGGCGTTCTCCAAAATGGGTGCAAGTGTCAGCCGTGTTGTATGGAACTAACGCAAATAAAAACCGCGATTCGCTTCTTCGTTCGGCAAAGAAGAACAAGGGCAAAATGATTGGGGTGCGAGAACGTTCGAAGTACGGCGGACATTTTAGAGCAATACAAGGGTTCAAGTACATCGGCGAAAACAGATAAACGAAAGGAGTGTTGCAAATGCCTGTTTTGAAAAATCC
The DNA here is from genome assembly GCA_045536955.1 of Acutalibacteraceae bacterium. Taxonomy (GTDB): domain Bacteria; phylum Bacillota; class Clostridia; order Oscillospirales; family Acutalibacteraceae; genus UBA8612. The sequence goes on along the minus strand of JAZSOM010000051.1, from coordinate 18,312 downwards.
AAATTGGGAAAGTTTCGCGCAGGCGTTGGCAGCCGATGAATCCCAAAGAATAGCATACAGAAAGGCTTTCCCGAAATCGGCAAGGTGCAGCGACAAGACAATCGACAACAAAGCCTATGCGCTTTTTAAGCGGGGCGAGGTTCGGGCGAGGTATGAAGAATTAAAAAATGCCGCTGCTTTTGAAGCGGGCGGGGCTGTCCTTACAAGAAACGAAAAGCGAAAATTACTTGCGGAAATGGCAAGAGATGCAGAACTTCCGGCGGCAGATAGGCAAAGGGCGATTGACCTTGATAACAAAATGGAAGATGAATACACAAGCAAGGTGCAGTTGTCCGGCGCTGTCAATAATCCTATGGCGGGGCTGACAACGGAAGAATTGCGAAAGCTGATTGACGATGAATAAAGAGCTGATAAAGCATTATGCCCGAATAGAACTTGCCCGGCGCGAGTTTTGGGGATATTGCAAGCTTACATCACCCGATTTTTACACAGAAAAACGCGCGTTCTTGCACGATATGTCTGATAAGCTTCAATGGTTCATTGAAGAAGCGGAAGAACAGATAATTGTTATCAATATGCCCCCGCGACACGGAAAGTCAAGAACGGCAACAAAGTTTGTTCAATGGCTGTTCGGTAAATACGGCATTGAAAAAAAGGTTATGACGGGATCATATAACGAAACGCTTTCCGGCACTTTTGCAAAAGCTGTCCGCGATGTTATTGCGGAAAAGCCAACGGAAGGCGTGCTTGTTTATAACGATATTTTCCCGAACACCAAAATAAAATACGGCGAAGCCGCGGCACAAAAATGGTCGCTTGAAGGAAGCAGCCAAGCAAACTATCTTGCAACATCGCCGACAGGCACAGCAACGGGCTTCGGCTGTAACATAATGATTATTGACGATTTAATCAAATCGGCAGCGGAAGCATACAACGAAAACACGTTGCAGGCACAAATCGATTGGTTCAACAACACAATGATGTCAAGAACCGAAAAAGGGTTCAAAATCATCGTTATTATGACAAGGTGGGCTTCGAAAGACCTTGCAGGCTACATCCTTGACAACTTCGATAATGTCATTCACATAAATTACAAAGCCGTACAGGATGACGGATCGATGCTCTGCGATGATATTCTTTCGGCAGAAGATTACGCGCTAAAAACAAAGAATATGAACAAAGACATCGTTCTTGCAAACTATCAGCAAGAACCGATTGACATTAAAGGACGGCTTTATAGCAGCATCAAAACATATACCGAAATACCGAAAGACGATTCGGGCAAACCGCTGTTTGAATATATCCTTAACTATACCGACACCGCCGACACGGGCGATGACTTTTTGTGTTCGATCTGTTACGGAATGTTTGGCAGCTCTTATTATGTGCTTGATGTTCTATACACGAAAGAAGCAATGGAAATCACAGAACCGGCAACGGCTGCAATGCTGAAAAAGAACAATGTCGGCTTCGCTCTGATAGAATCCAACAACGGCGGGCGCGGATTTGCGCGGAACGTTGAAAGAGAATGCAGAGAAAGCGGAAACAATCACACGGTTATAAAGTGGTTTCATCAAAGCGACAACAAGGCGGCGAGAATACTGTCAAACAGCGCAAGCGTGATGAACAATGTTTATTTTCCCGTGAATTGGGCTGACCGTTGGGCTGACTTTGCAACAGATATTATCAAATACCAAAAAGAGGGCAAAAACGCGCACGATGATGCGCCGGATGCGCTTACGGGTGTATATGAGAACCCGAAACCAAAAGGACAAATCAAACTTAACACCAAAATAAAAGGGGGAATATAATGTTTCGTTTACCCGGCGATGCGGAAATAACGCTTTCCGTACTTGCTGAATTTATCGAAAAGCATAAATCAGAGGTTACAAGCCGATATGAACCTTTGATGAAAGCTTACAAGAGCGATCACGAGATTTTACACGCACAGAAAAAAGATGCTCACAAGCCCGACAATAGAATCGTGGTAAACTTCCCGAAATATATTGTTGACACGATGAACGGCTTTTTTATCGGCAACCCCGTCAAGGCGGTTGCAGAGGACGAAGCAGTTGCGAATTACGTTGAATTTCTTGAACAATACAACGACCAAGACGATAACAACGCCGAGCTGTCAAAGATAATGAGCATTTACGGCAAGGGATATGAAATGTATTATGCGGATGAAAATTCAACGCTTTGCATTACATACCTTTCGCCCGAAGAAGCGTTTATGATTTTCGATGAATCTATCGTTGAAAGACCGCTGTATTTCGTAAGGCGATACACCGACAACGAAAACAGAGAATTCGGCAGCATATCCAATAAATACGGTGTGCGACATTTTCGCGTTGACGGCAGCTTGCAATGGCTTGATGACGATTGGCAGCCGCACAATTTTGACGATGTACCCGCAACGGAATATATTGAAAACGCGGAGCGACAGGGCTTGTTCGAACCCGTTATGTCGATTGTAAATGCGTATAACAAGGCAATTTCCGAAAAAGCGAACGATGTTGACTATTTCGCCGATGCTTATTTGAAAGTATTGGGCGCGGAATTGGACGAAAATGCCGCAAAGCATATCCGCGATAACCGCATTATCAATTTTGAGGGCGACGATGCCGCGAAAATCGTTGTTGAGTTTTTAGGAAAGCCCGATGCCGATGTAACGCAAGAGAACCTTTTGAACCGCCTTGAACGGCTTATATTCCAAATCAGTATGGTTGCGAATATATCCGATGAAAACTTCGGTGCAAGCTCCGGCATTGCGCTTCGTTACAAGCTGCAAGCAATGAGCAACCTTGAAAAGACGAAAGAACGCAAATTCACAAGCGGAATGAACCGCAGATATAAGCTTCTGTTCGGGCATCCGCTGTCAAGGGCGAAAGTGCCTGCCGATGCGTGGGTGCAGTTGCATTATACCTTTACGCCCAACATCCCCGCGAACTTGCTTGAAGAAGTGCAGATCGCACAAGGAATGGAAGGCATCACATCGCATCATACACAATTAAAATCGCTTTCTATCGTTGATAATGTTCAAGACGAGCTTGACAGAATCGAAGAAGAAAACGCGCCGAGCGAAGAAACCATTGTTGACAAAACGATGTTCGGTTTCGGCAATAAGGCAACTACCGAGGAAAACACGGCAGTTGAAACAGAGCAAGAAGCAGCCGCGGAATAGTGCTGCTTTTTTATATTTACAAAACATAAAGGAGTAAAACAATGCTTACTGTAAAGAAAAGAATCACTATCACCGGCGAAAGCGTTATTGATGAAAATGTCGTTTGCACATTTTCCGCGGTGATTGATGCAGCGAATCCCGAAAAAATGATTGTCAATCAGATTCAGAAAGACAATGAAGCGTACAAAGCACATCGCGCCGAGTGCAGAGCGGATTTTGCAGCGTTTGAAGATGCAGCGTTTGCGGCACAAGCCGAATTTTTGAAGAACGCGGCAGAATAATCGCCGATGAACAACCGTGATTATTGGCGCAAGCGCGAAGATGAAGCGTTAAAGCATTACATCACCGATGAAAAAGAATATGACCGCGAATTGAAGCGGATATATTCAAATATGCTTGATGCCTGCCAAAAGGAAATAAACGCCTTTTACGGCAAATATGCAGCAGCGGAAGGCATTTCCCTTGCCGAGGCGAAAAAGCGCGTTTCAAAGCTTGATATAGCGGCTTACGAGCGCAAAGCGGCGCGATATGTTAAAGACAAAGACTTTTCAAAGCGTGCAAACGAAGAAATGCGCCTTTATAATGCCGCAATGAAGATAAACCGCCTTGAAATGCTGAAAGCAAACATCGGGCTTGAATTGATAGCCGGACACGATGAGCTTGAAAAGTTTATGAAAGGCGTTTTGCAGAACAGAACCGAAGAAGAATTGAAGCGGCAAGCGGGTATTCTTGGCAAGACAATCAAGAACAACGCGCAGCAAGCAAACGCTATTGTCAACGGTTCGTTCAAGGTTGCGAAAGTCGGCGGCAAAAGCACGTTTTCGGATTATATTTGGCAATATCAAGATATGATGCGCGAGGATTTGGCGAAGCTGTTGCAAAGCGGATTGATTCAAGGCAAAAATCCCCGCGTGCTTGCGAAAGAACTGCAAAAATATTATTTTGGCGATCCAAAAAAGGGCGGCGGCGCAATTTACCATACAGAACGGCTTATGCGAACCGAGCTTGCAAGGGTGCAGACGGAAGCGCAAAAGCAATCGTTCATTCGCAACGGATTTGACGAATACGAATTTATTGCAAATAGCTCTTGCTGCGACCATTGCCAAGACTTGAACGGAAAGCATTTCAAGGTCGAAAAGATGAAGCCGGGCGAAAATGCACCGCCTTTGCATCCGCATTGCCGATGCAGCACCGCAGCATATTCCGATGATGCAGAATACGAAGCCTGGCTTGATTATCTTTCAAACGGCGGCACAACCGAAGAATGGAACAAGCTGCCTGCCGCTGAAAAAGAGAAATTAAAAGCGAAGGTATTGACAAATTCTGCTAAAAGTGATAAAATACAGCCGAACTTGAACGATGAGAATATGAAAGCTCTTGACGAAGGGTTAAAGAGAACCGGCGTTGATTACAGAGAAGTACAAAAGCACGATGCGCCGCTGTCCGAAGATGAAATCATCAACGCATTGGCGGGCGGTGATTTAACAAGGGGTTCTTGTGCATCGCTTGGGCTTGCATACATCGGGCAAAAAGGCGGTATGAACGTTCTTGATTTTAGGGACGGCGAAAGCAGACATTTCTTCGCGCAAGATTTTTGGCTTAACAAAATAGCAAAGCTGCCCGGATCTGTATCATTCTATGAATATGCGAAATCTTCCGTAACGGCAGGCAACAAATTGCTTAAAAGTGTGGAGCGCGGCAAAAAATATTACTTTGTCAGCGGTAGACACGCAGCGATTGTGCAAAAAACAGACAATGACGAGCTGCAATATTTGGAATTGCAATCGGCACGGCGCAGCGGTTGGCAAAAGTTTGACGGAAACCCGCGTTATACGCTTAAAACAAGGTTCGGTGAAGTCAAAAACAGCTTCGGCGTTGATTCGTATATGATTGAAGTTGATTCGTTAAAGGATTCGGACGATTTGCGTTATCTGTTGGGCTATATCAACACCGCAGAAGGCGAGCAAAGGAAGGGTAAATATGGAACAATCAAATAAATTCTATAAAAACAACCCGACCGATAAAATATGGTGGGTAGACAATCAAGGCACGGTCGGCGAATGGCTGTTCAGCTTTGACAAAAAAACAGTATTCAATATGTTTGCAGACTACCCGCACAAGCTCACACCCGAGCAGAAAGCTATATTTGACAAAGAAAATCCGTATTGGGCTGACTTTTTCAAAGATAGAACGTAATTGTTTGCCTTGCAATTACACAATTCAAAAAAGCACTTTGCAACAGAACGCGAGGTGCTTTTTTATCGCTCATTTGTGGTTCTTAAAGCCCAAATTTGCGAGATTTTCACAAAAAAGCAACCAAAAAACACGAAAATATGGTTTTTAAGCATCCTTCGGGGTGCTTTTTTAATGCAAAAATTTAAAGAGAGGTGAAGAAATGGCGCACGAACACAGCGTAACAGACAGCGACAAACGCTTTACGATTGACGAATTAATGAAAATATCAAACGTTGATGAAGTCAAAGCGTTAAGGCGTGGCGATCACGCAGCCGAACGCTACGGATTCACAATGCCGCGTTACATCGAGGGACACGATATGTCGCTGTGCAATGTTGTCGAAGTGCATTTTGACAACATCCACAAAGACACCGCAACGCGGGAAACCGTCATAAAGTCAAGCTTTGACACGGTTGACGATTTTGCGGTTGCTGCCGATGATGAAAACACCGTCAATTTCAGTTGGCTCATAAAGGGCGATGCGACACAGCTTGACGGCACATTGAATTTCTGCATCCGCTTTGCCTGCATTAACGATGAAGGCATTGTTGAATATCAGAAATCCACAGAAAAATTTGTTGGTGTTCCCGTTGGCGAAAGCATTTACAACAGCAAGCAGATCGAAAAAGCATTCCCCGATGTTATTGCATCACACGGACAGCGCATTGCAGAGCTTGAAAAGAACGGCGGCGGTTCGGTGAGCGAAGAAGAAATTGCCGAAGCTGTAAACAAAGCTCTTGAAGAAGCAAAGGCAAGCGGCGATTTTAACGGTGAAGACGGCAAAGACGGCGCAAACGGCGTTGACGGAAAAGACGGCGCAGACGGAAAGACCGCCTTCGAATATGCCGTTGAAGGCGGTTATTTGGGCGCAGAATCGCAATTTGGTGCAGACCTTAACGAAGTATTATCCGTTAGCAAAGATTTGAACACAATCCTTGCAACGCTGTCAAATGGGGGGTGCTGAATAATGCCCACAACGGCAGATTATTTGAATGATTTAATCAATCAAAAAAACAGCCTTGCCGCAACCTTACAAGAAAACGGCGTTGAAGCAAGCGCAGACGAAACATTCAGCACACTTGTACCGAAAGCGAACGAAAGGATAGCGAATAGTGAAAAAATCGGCATTGACGATTTGGAAGATTATTCGTCATTCTTTGCAAGCGGCGCGCGAGCGAACCTTTATGATGTGATAGACACATCAAAAGGGAAAAATTTTAACCGTTGTTTTGCGCAAAGTGGCATATCGGAATTTCCCGATATTGACACAAGCAACGGAGAAAACTTCGGCTATATCTGTAACAGTTGCGCAAAACTGTTGACAGTTTCGAAGTTAAACACAAGCAAAGCGAAAGATCTTTCTTATGCGTTTTACAATTCCATAAACATTGAAAAAATTGAGAATATCGATTTGAACAACAAACCAAATGTCAACGCAATGTTGAATCAATGCCGATCGTTGACTGAGTTTTACCCCTACAATATCCGAACATCGTTACAGATTGCTTCGGGTACAACTTGGGGGCATTTGCTGATTGTTGAAAGTTTGGTTCATATCGCAAAGGAATGTGTCAAAGGGTTAAACATTATGCTGACAATGGGAAGTGCAAACCGCGAAAAAATTGCAAACGTGTATTGCCGCATAACGGATTATGAACACGAAAAAATGACTATGGAACTATGCGAAAGCACAGCCGAAGATGCTATGCCCCTTGAAGATTATTTATTATTAAAAAACGTAAACATTCAATAAGCAGAGAGGTATTTATTATGAATTACACAGCAATTCCCGAAGGAAGTGTGCTTATACAGGAAGGCTTATATCTGCACACATATACAAGAGTTATCGGCGGCAACGAATACACTTTCCGCAAACTTTATGCGGCAGAGGGTTATTGCTTCTATTGCCTTGATGTTCTCGAAAACTTTGACGAAAACGGCAATTTGAAGCCCGCAAGCCAAAGACTTTATGCTACTTACGCAACAACGTCTTACACAACTGTTGAAGAAATCAACGCACACTTTGTTTCCGTTCCCTATGAGGAAGGTTATGAGGTTGTCAGCGTTCCGAGCGGCGAACACGAAGTAATGTAACACAGAAGCACAATACCATAGGCAAAAAGAGCATCGCCCTTCGGGGCGGTGCTTTACTATTTCAAGAGGTGATGCAAATTGATTGAAATAAGCCGCAACAAAGGCGGCATAACAATCGAAGGACACGCGGGCTATGCTCCGCAAGGTCAAGACATTGTTTGCGCTGCTGTTTCTACATTGGCGCAAACGCTTATTGCTTCAATCGAAGAATTGACCGAAGATGCAATTCAATACGATATTTCGCCCGGTTGGGTTGAAATAACGCACGGGGATTTATCGGCAAATGCGCAGTTGCTGATAGATTCCTTTTTTGTTGGCGTTGAAATGATAGCCGACAATTACCCAAATAACGTTGAAATCATCTAAGCATTGACGATGTAAAAAGCTATGGAGCGCAGGCGTGGATCGCTTTAAAAGCTACGGGAATCGGGGCAGGCGTGGAATCCCTTATAAAAAGCTACGGAAATCAATCGAAAGATTCAAAAATTCGGAAAGGACAAAACCATTATGAAAAAACTTTTTGATTTGCAGTTGTTTGCGGATGCCGCAGGTGATAGCGCAGGCAACGAAAACAACGAAGCAAACGAACCCAAAACGAACGGCGAAAACGGCGAAAACGGCAAGGCAGCAGGCAACGAAGCAAGAACCGAAAAGAAGTATTCGGAAGAAGAAGTTGACCGCCTTCTTGCGCGAAAGTTTGCAGAAATGGAAGCCAAGCGCGAAAAGAAGGCGAAGGAAGAAAACGAAGCGAAAAAGCTCGCTGAAATGAACGAGCAGCAGCGCACCAAATATGAATTGGATCAGCTCCGCAATGAACTGAACGATTACAAAAACAGAGAAGCAAAAACCGCAATGGCAAACCAAGCCCGCGCAATGCTTCAAGAGGAAAATATCAACGTTTCCGATGAACTTCTTGCGAACCTTGTTTCCAAAGATGCCGAAAGCACGAAAGCATCCGTTGAATCGTTCGTTTCCCTATTCAAAGCGGCAGTTGATAAAGCTGTCAAAGAAGCCTACAAAGGCGAAACACCCAAAAAGGGCGGCTCTTCCGGCTTGACGGCTGAACAGATTATGAAAGTCGAAAACAGAACCGAAAGACAACGCCTTATCAATGAAAATTTACACTTATTCAAGTAAAGGAGTTATCAAACCATGAAAAAAATTTTTAACCTTCAACTTTTTGCAGCAGCAGAAAACACCACCGTTGCGGCTGACATCGCGCCCGCAATTTCGGTCGATCACGCAAGCCGTATCGCATCGAACATTAAGGAGTTGCAGGAAGTCCTCGGCATTACCGAAATGGAAGCGATGAACGCAGGCACTTCCATTAAGATTTACAAAATGGAGCAGGTCAACACGCCCGAACAGGTTGCGGAAGGTGAAGTTATTCCCCTCACCAAAATCAAGAGGGAACTTGCTCGTACTATCGATCTTGAACTCGAAACGTACAGAAGAAACACCACCCACAAGGCAATTCAGTCATCCGGTCGTGACAACGCAATCAACAAGACCGATGAAAAGCTGCTTTCCGGCATTCAGAAGAAAGTTAAGCAGAAGTTTTACGATGTTATGCTTGCGGGCGGCGGCAAGGCAAACGGCACGGGCTTGCAGGGTACTCTTGCGGCGGTTTGGGCTGAACTCGTAAAATTCCACGAGGACGAAGATGTTACCCCCGTTTACATGGTTTCTGTTGACGATGTTGCGGGCTACATCGGCAAAGCGGGCGTTGAAATGGCGCAGGCATTCGGTCTGTCCTATCTCAAAAACTTCCTCGGTCTTGGTACTGTTATCGTATCGCCTCGCGTTACCAAAGGCAAGGTTGTCGGCGTTGCAAAAGAGAACCTTCACGGCGCGTATGTTCCCGCAAACAGCGGCGATGTTGCACGTTCCTTCGGCTTGACCGCTGATTCTACCGGTCTTGTTGGTATTACTCATTCTATTCAGACCGACAACGCAACCATTGACACCCTTGCAATGTGCGGCGTTGTATTCTACCCCGAACTTCTTGACGGCGTTATCGTCGGCACTATCGAACCCGCTGATGCGGCATAAAGAAAGGATGCTGAACTATGAAATATAAAGTTATAAACTCTTTTTCCGATTTGCAGGACAATTGCCACAAATACACCGCCGGGAAAGACTTTTACCCCCGCGAAGGTCTTGAAGTTACCAAAGAACGCATTGCGGAGCTTTCCGGCAGCGAAAACAAGCAGGGCAAACCGCTTATTGAACCCGTTGAAGAAAAGGACGGCGAAGAAAAGGACGGCATCGACAATATGAAGGTTGACGATTTGAAGGCTTATGCCGGAGAAAAAGGCATCAACCTTGACGGCTTGACAAAGAAAGCAGACATTCTTGCCAAGATCAAAGAAGCGGAAGCCACCGAAAAATAAAAAGGGGGTTAGCTAAATGCTTCAAAACCTCAAAATTATGCTCGGCATCGAATTAACTGACACATCGCTTGATGATAAGTTGAAATTGATTATATCAATGGCAACATCAAGACTTAAAATGCTTTTGGGCGGCATCGAACCGCCCGAAAGTATGGACAACATCATTCTTGAAGTGTCAATAATTCGATTTAATCGTATCGGCTCGGAAGGTATGTCAAGCCATTCGGTAGAGGGCGAAAGCAATACATTCACCGACAACGATTTTGCTGCTTATTCTGACGAAATACAAGCTTTTCTTGATACCCAAAAGGAAAGCACAAAGGGCAAGGTGAGATTCTTATAATGAGATATGACACACCCGTTTATTTTCAACGAATAACGGCAGGCGAACTTGATGCCGAAACGCACAATTACGGCGATGATACCATTGCCGAAGAAAAGCGTTATGCAAGCGTTACTGATTCGGGAGCTGACACGCTCAATCTTGTTTATGGCGAGATAAAGCAGGGCAGCTTGACAATTCGGTTGCAAAGACCTTATGAAAAGGAATTCGACCGCATCCGAATCGGTAATAAAACATACCGCGTTGATTTTTCCCGAAAGCACAAAGCTTTTGTAATAAGCGAGGTGCAATAATGGCGGGAATCAAGGTTGACGGGCTTGACAAGTTGCAAAAAGCTTTGAAAGAAAATGTCAAGCTTGATGATGTGAAAAACGTTGTGCGGAATAACGGGCAACAGCTTCACAAAAAGATGCAAAGCAAGGCAGACTTTACAAAAGGTTATGCGACCGGCACAACAAAGCGCAGCATTGGGCTTGAAATCACGAACGGCGGCTTTGATGCAGAAGTCGAACCGAAAACGGAATATTCGCCGTATTTGGAATATGGCACGCGCTTTATGGATGCGCAGCCATTTGTAAAGCCCGCGCTTGAAGAACAATCGGCGAAATTCAAAAGAGATATGCAAAAGCTTGTAAAGGGGTGAATTGTATGAGCGCACATATCGATCCACAACAGGAACTTTTTACGGCTGTTAAGCTTTCCCTTGAAGCAAAGGAATATAGCGTATATGACGGCTTTTTGCCGCCTGCTGATACGCCTTACCCGTTTATTTATTTAGGGGATTGCAGACAGAACGATGAAGCAAACAAAAGCGCGGTTCATGGGCGTGTTTACCTTACAATTCACGTTTGGCACAACAACCCGAAACAGCGCGGCACAGTATCAAAAATGCTGCTTGACATTAAAACGGCTTGCAGACATATCGGACACACCGCAAATTTCGCTTGGAGCTTTAAAAATCCAACGCAACAGATATTTGCGGACACAACCACAAAAACACCGCTGCTTCACGGCGTTATTGAAGCAGAATTTTATTTCAGTTAAAGGAGCAGAGAAAATGAAACTCAATCTTCAACTTTTTGCGGAAGCGGTGCAGGGTTCTAAACTTGTTTACCTTTACCGCATCGCAAGCAAGGCGGCAACGAATGAAGGCACTACCCTTGCATTCACTACCGAGAACGAAAGAACCGTATCAAAGGAAAGTGAATCCACGGTTACAAAGGACGGCGCAATTCGCACACCCGGCGCACCCGAAATCGAAATCACCGCAACTTCAATTCTCGCAAAGGGTGACACCCTTGTTGATGAGCTTGAAGAAGCGATGCTTAATGATGAGCTTATGGAAATATGGGAAGCAAACCTTGAAGAACCCGTTGAAGGCGGCGAAAACAAATTCAAGGGCAAGTATTTTCAAGGCTATCTTAACGAGATCAGCAGAACTTCTTCTTCCGAAGAAGCTGTTGAAATCTCGCTTACCTTCGGCATTAACGGCAAGGGCGCAGCGGGCGAAGTTACTGTTTCCGCTGCACAACAGGAGCTTGCAAACTATGTGTTCACCGACACTAACAAAACCGGTGCATAAATCAATAAAATCATAAGAAAAAAGGGCTGACACAATATCAGCCCTTTTATTTACGAAAGGAAGAAAAATAATGTTTGAACTTACAATCAAAGGAACGGTATATCAATTCAAATTCGGTATGGGCTTTATGCGTATGCTCAACAAAGAGCTGAAACAGCCCGTTGACGGCTTGAAGGATGTTGAACAGGACATCGGCTTGCAATACAAAATCGCTTGCGTTATGGAAGGCGATATTGTGGCGTTGGTTGATGTTCTTTACGCTGCAAATTCGGGCTTTGATCCGCGCGTTTCCCGCGACAAAATCGATGAATATATCGACAACGAATGCGAGGACATCGAAGAACTGTTTACAAAGGTGCTTGATTTTTTAAGAAAAGCAAATGCCACCAAGAAAGTAATGCAGAAGCTCGACAAAGCGGATGCAGAACAGAAGGCGAAGGCAGCGGCAGCGAATTAACCACCTTTGATGAACTATACCGGGAAATCGCCTTAAATTGCTTTCGGTATTTAGATTATAAGAGCTTTGCCGAGGTTGACCGCTTAACCATTCCCGAATATGAACTTCTTATGGAAGCGGTGCGATTAAAGCAAATCGATCTTGATTATCGAAACCACTTGCAAGCCTTTTTAAACTTCTCTGTCAAAGCAGAAAAGAAAACAGGCAAAAACAAGAGCAAGCCGGTTTATAGCAAATTCAAGAAATTTTACGATTACGAAAAAGAGCTTGAAAAGGCGAAAAAGGCAAGAACATCCGTTGTTGATAAAAGCAAATATCCCGGCATAGGTAAGTTTCTGAAAAAAGGAGAGTGAGAAAATGTCCGATTATTCGGTCAAAGCGAAGCTGTCCGCAGTTGACAGCGGTTTTACTTCTACTCTCAAAAGCGCAATGGGTTCGGTCGATTCCCTTGCGGGCAAGCTCAAAAGCGGCTTTAATTTCGGCATCTTAACAGGTGCAGGGCAAGCGGCTTTTGGTGCTATCACAAACGGCGTTTCGGGGCTTATAAGCGAAATCGATTCGTCAAATGCAGCTTGGAAAACCTTCGAAAGCAATATGGGAATACTCGGCAAAGGCAAAGGCGAAATCAATTCCGTTAAAAAGGAACTTCAAGCTTTTGCCGAAACAACCGTTTACAGCTCATCCGATATGGCTTCTACCTATGCACAGCTTGCGGCGGTCGGTACAAAGAACACCGCAAAGCTTGTTAAAGGTTTCGGCGGTCTTGCGGCTGCTTCGGAAAACCCGCAGCAGGCAATGAAAACATTGTCACAGCAAGCAACGCAAATGGCTGCAAAGCCAACCGTTGCTTGGGCTGACTTCAAATTGATGCTTGAACAAACGCCCGCAGGTATGGCGGCGGTTGCGAAAAAAATGAATATGACTTCGGCTGAATTAGTCACGGCAATTCAAGCGGGCGAAGTCAAAACGGAAGATTTCTTCGATGCGATCAACGCGGTCGGCAATAGCGAAGGCTTTTCCAAAATGGCAACCGAAGCAAAAACGGTCGGGCAAGCTATGGACGGCTTGAAAGAATCAATCGGCAACAAATTAACGCCCGCTTTCGATGTTTTATCAAAGGCAGGCATTAAAGCTGTTGATTCTATCGCCGGAGCTTTCGACAAAATCGATGCACAGGGGCTTGCTAATAAACTTTCTTCGGCAGTTGACACCGTAAAGGAATTTATCGGCGTTGCAAAAACATCCTTTTCGGGTGTTGGTTCAGAAGTTGGCGAAGCGTTCAGCGCGATCGGTACGGCTTTCGGAAAAGTAAACGGCGAATTCAGCAAAGCATCTGCGCTTGAAACATTCAAATCGGTTTGCGACAGCGTTGCGAATGCGATTATAAATGTTTCAAACTTTATGGAAGAACACGCGGACACTATCGCAAAGATTCTTCCCGTTGCTTTGAAGCTCGCAGGGGCATTTGCAGCATATAAAGTTGTCAATAGCGTTGCACCGGGCTTGACCTCTTTTGCAGGCGGTATTGCGAAAATGGCAGGCAAAGGCATTGTCGGTCTTGGCGCGAAACTGTTTGGCGTTGCAGCGGGGCAAACAGCCGCAGGCGCGGCGGGAGCATCAAGCGCACCAAGCATTTTGCAATCGGCAGCAGCTTGTCTTGCGCTTGGCGGTGCTGTTCTGTTGGCTTGCGTTGGCTTGGCATTGCTTGTTCAATCTGCAATAGCTCTTGCAAGCGCGGGCGCGCCCGCAGCAATAGCATTGGCAGCTTTGCTCGCCGTTGTTGTTCTATTTGCGGTAGGCGCGGCATTGCTCGGTGCTGCGTTGACATCTGCCGCACCGGGATTGCTTGCTTTTGGCGGCACAATCGCGCTTGTCGGTTTAGGATTTGCTCTTATCGGCGCGGCTGCGATGTTGGTTGCGAACGCTTTGAAGATTATTGCATCAACGCTTTCGACATTGATTCAATACGGCATACAGGGCGCAATATCAATGGCAGCTTTGGGCGCGGGCTTATATGTATTCGGTGCGGGCGCACTTGTTGCGGGCGCAGCGTGTGTAATATTAGGCGCGGGCTTAATCTTAATAAGCGCAGCACTTCTTATAGCGGGCGTTGGTATGACATTGTTAGGTCAAGGAATGTTGTTGTTTGGCGCGGGCGCATTGCTTGCGGCAACAGCATTGACGATGCTGACAACCGCGATGCCGATTCTTGCAACATACGGAGCGCAAGCCGCCGTTGCTATCATTCAGCTTGGCGTTGCAATGTATGTATTCGGCGCGGGATCGCTTGTTGCAGGCGTTGCCGCTTTGGTATTGGCAGCAGCTTTGCTTGTTGCTTCCGTTGCGGTGCTTGTTTTGGCGGTGGCGGTGCTTGTTGTCGCGCAGGGATTTTTGATTCTTGCCGTTGGCGCACTTGTTGCCGCTGTTGCATTGGCTATCATAACCGCTTTGCTGCCCTTGTTGGCAACATACGGGGCGCAAGGAGCTTCGGCAATCATATTGTTGTCGGAAAGCCTTGTTCTCTTTGCAGCAGGCGCATTGTTGGCGGGCGTTGCAGGGCTTGTTCTTGCGGCGGCTTTAACAATGGCTGTTCCTCTGCTTGTTGTTGCGGCAGCGGTCGTTGTGACATTGGCTGCGGCAACCTTATTGCTTGCAGCGGGCGCGGCAATAGCCGGCGCAGGGTTTGCGGCAATGGGCGCAGCAATAGAAATCATCAATGCAAGCGGAATGGCTGCGGCGTGGACTTTAACCAAAATGAGCGCGTTGCTTATGATGTTTGCGCCTTCTGCGGCAACCGCAGGGGCAGCAGCTCTCGTTCTCGGCGTTGGTATGACAACAGCGGCGGTCGGCATCACATTAGCGGCAGCCGCGATGTTGATGTTGGCATCTGCTGTTATATCGGTTGCAGCCGGTATGCTTTTAGCATCGCTTGGCATTCTTGCTTTGTCGGCAACCTTGCCGCTTTTGGCAGCTGTTAGTCAGCAAGGCGCACAAGCATTTATCACGCTTGGCGCGGCTATGATGTCGTTTGCTCCGGGTGCTGTTTTGGCAGGCGCGGCAGCTCTGATCTTGGCAGCGGGCTTAATGCAAGCGGCAGTTTCTGTTGTTGTATTGAGCGCAGCCTTATTGCTTGCGGCAGCGGGCGCGTTGTTGTTCGCGGCAGGCAATCAAGCCTTGACGATTACAACCTTAATGGCAAGCGCGGCTTTGATGATGCAAAATTCCGCATTGATGAATGTTTCTTCGGGTGCTTTAACAGCAGCCGCGACATTGACGGTCTTAATGGCTATAACGGCAGCGGTGGGGGCAATGGCGTTGGTGCTTTCGGCATCGGCACTTGTGCTTTCGGCTGCATTGCTTGTTATGTCGGCAAGTGCGGCGGCATCCTCTGTCGGTGTTGCTGCTTTCGGTGCTGCAATGTTGTTGGCTTCTGCCGGTGTTCTTGTTATGGCGGCGGCTTTGGTCGGTGTTAGCTCACAGATGAAAACCATTGCTTCGAATGCAAAATCTGCTGAAAGCTCTTTAAAGAGCATGGAAAGCGCAATGAATTTTGTAAACACGGGGCTTGAAGCACTCGGAAGCAAAGCAAAATCCGCAATGGAAAAGCTGAAAAATGCTTTTGATAATACCGCAAAGAACGCGAAAAACGCGGGCAAAAAAGTCGGCAAAGGGTTCACCGAAGGAATGCAAAGCGGCTTGAAAACCGCGCCTTCGGTTGCGAAAAAAGCAGTTTCGCTTGTAAATAAAGCTTTGATGTCCGGCGCAGCTTCCGCACATAGCGCGGGCGCGTTTATTAGTCAAGGTTTTGCAAACGGAATGCTTTCTTGTCTTGGCGTTATTCAAAGCGCGGCTTCAAAAATTGCGGCTGCGGCTGATAAAGCCATAAGAGCAAAAGCGAAAATTCACAGCCCGTCAAGGGTATCAACAAAGCTCGGTCGATATTGGGGCGGCGGCTATGCAATAGGCATTTCGGATATGGCAAATAGCGTATGGGATGCAGCACAACGGCTTGTATCTATACCGCAAGTTGCAACACCCGATCTTGCAATGGCGTATAGCGGCGAAATGATGTCTGAATATGACTATTACAGAACTTCTGATTATACAATCGAAGTGCCGCTTTCTGTTGACGGCAGAGAATTCGCAAGAGCTACGGCAACATATACGCAAGACGAACTAAATAAAAGAGATACGCGAGAGAGTAGAAAACGCGGAAAGGTATAGGAAGGCAGTATGTATAAGTTTATAGACACAAACGAGGTTTCGGAAGGAATCGTGCTGCCTTCCGAAGCCCTCAAACTCAATGGCGAATATATCGAAAATTTAATAAAAGGATATAGAACGCTGAATGTAGCAGGGCGCGAAGCACTTTCGTCCGATGTTACATCCTTTACAACGGGCATTCGTGACGGCTCAAAGCTCAAAAACAAGCGTTATCCCGAACGAATTATTGTTGTGACATATCAGCTTATTGCTGATTCAAACGAAGCATTTAGAGAAGCATTTAACAAGTTAGGCGCAATCCTCAACGTGAAAGATGCCGAACTGATATTCAACGATGAACAAGATAAATTTTTCATCGGCACACCTTGCGTTATCGGCGAGGTCAACCCCGGTTCAAATTCTGTTGTCAGTAAATTTGAAATTCTTTGCACCAATCCTTTCAAATATTCGGTGATTGAATACGAAGCGGAATCAATACCGGGCGATAAATCAAGTATATTGATTGACTATCAAGGCACATACAAAGCATATCCAACGCTTGAAGCGAGATTTTACAACGAAACGGAAATCGCAGCAGACGGCGAAACCGCAACACCGCTGACAGGCGCGGGCGATTGCGGATATGTTGCCTTTTTTAATGAAGATGCGAAAATTATTCAACTTGGCGATCCGAGCGAAGTTGATATTGAAGAATATAATAGATCCCAAACGCTGACACACCAAGATTTCGGCAATCAGTTGGCTTGGGGAACAAACGCGCAAGCATTGTGGGGGCTTAATAACGGCTATACGGTAGACACAAAGCAGATACAAACGGGATCGCTAAATATCGCTCCCGCCGCTTTTTATCGTCCGTATATCCCCAACACGGAAAAAGAGATTTTGAAGGTAAGAAGCGAAGCTGAAAAGCCGTATATCAATTATAAGCTTGTTGCAAGAGCTACCGAAAGAACCGAAACATCCGTCAAAATATCTGTAACAATAACGGCTTCCCTTGCCGATGCAAAGAACTATTTCGGTTCAAAACGCGGGCTTAAATGCTCGGTGCAAATCGGCGGTGAATGGCACGATGTAACGCTGAAAAAGGCAAGCGATTATTGGCGCGGCAATAGCGGTCACGTTGTCAAGGTTTCGGCAGTTGTCAAAGACCTTGAAGCAACAACAACGCTGCTTGAAGATATTAAATTCAAAGCAGAGCGCACGGACGATTTGGGAAAAACGGGCGTGCTTGACGAAACAAAATGCGCCGATATGCCTATCAGCGAATATGAAGAAGCAATCCCCGTTTCATATTATTTGACACCCGCCGATTATGGAACAGGCATCGGCTGTTGGCATGGCGCATCTATAACGCGAACACTTCCGACAGATGCAGCAGGGGAAAGCGGTTCGCAATTTTTCCAAATGGCTTACGGTCACAAATTCCGATTTGGTGAATTGATAGCGGGGCAATCGTTAGACACAAACAAATACGGCGGTTTTCAAATGTTTTTGACTTCTGCAAATGGCGAATTGATCGCAGGCGTGCAGATTTTAAAAAACAAGCCCGGCAGAGAAGCAACGCTTAATTTTTACGCGGACGGAAAATTGCGCGAAAAAAGAACGATACAGGTTGCAAACAACCCGAACACGACGGGCGGCACAGAAAACGCGAATAATTATTATCGAATAACGGTCAAAAAAACAAAAGGCTTTATAGCGATAGGCGGTTATGGCGGGAATTCGTTCCGATATAACTGTTCGGGAAAGAGCATTGACAACGCAAAAGCGACAAAATTGACCTTTTCTTTCTTGGCGTAT
>JAZSOM010000003.1:0-4962 GCA_045536955.1 Acutalibacteraceae bacterium | reverse complement strand
GAAAAGTATAAAGATTATATGCGTATTGTAGTTGTCGCTTATGATGATGAGTTACAGTTTTACGAAGCGTGTGGCTTTGAAAAAAGCAAAGATGCTTCGCCAATGTTTATAACATCGCTATGGACATAAATCAGCAAATTCCAATTTGTCGGGTAACAAACATAACCACATAACACAGAAGCGCAGGGAGTATTTTGTCACTTGCGATTGAAAAGAATAGTTACATTGTGCTATAATTATTTCAACGAATCTGCATCCGGGAGGGTTTATTTCTATGAAGGAAAACTTAAAAACAAAAATATCCGGAACAATTTGTCTTGTTTTGGGCATAGCTTTTGCAATTGTCGGTTTGTATTACTACCACATGCAATACCTGTGCTATGAATATACAGCATTGCAATTTATACTTGCAGTAGTTGTTTGTCTTGGCGGAGCATTGCTTTCAATACCGCTGAGCAAAAAAACGGATAAAAAGAAAACAGTATTGAATGCAGTTTTGACGGCTTTGGTCTTTGCTGTTGTACTTATCGGACTTATGTTTTTGATAAATGCCGTAATCGGCAGCGGTGAGCTTGAGCTTGCGGCAATGGTTATTCCCGTGTATCTCACATTCATTATCACATCTGTCATGGCCTTGCTTTGTGTGTTCAGAATATTTAACAACAAGGTTTTAAAAGCGGTTCTCTGCGTACTTATTGTTATCGGATTTCTCTTCGGAAGTCATTCGTATATCAAATCGCAAATTTACGTTTTACTTTACGAAGATTACAATGCTCCTGTACCTGTTATATCAACAGTATCAAAAGAAAAGAATGATGATAAAATGATTATCGGTGATTTTTATGTCAGCACAAACGGCAATGATGAAAACAGCGGTACAAAAGATTCACCGTTTCTGACAATTGAAAAAGCGATTGAAGCTGTAAGAAATACAGATAAAGCAGGCAAAAACTCAATTACGGTTTGCATAGAAGGCGGTGAATACCGTGTGTCTTCTCTCAAACTTACCAAAGAGGATTCAGGCACGGAGGAATGTCCCGTAACTTACTGTTCTTATAACGGTGAGGTTGTTATCAACGGTGGTATAACACTTGATACCGCTGATTTTAAAAATGCAAAAGGTTATCCCGAAATTGCAGAAAGACTTTCTGCCGATGCTCAGGAAAATGTTATGGTTATTGACCTGACAAAAGCACCGTATTCGCTCACAAGCGATGATTGGGGTAAGATTTATGCAATCGGCTCTTACCACACAGCAGATAACTATGACGGCGATTATACAGGATCTCTTTATTGCGAGCTTTTCGTCGATGACATAAGACAAACCGTTGCAAGATATCCCGATAATGAATATCTTTATACCGAAGAGGTTGTAAAAACAGGTTTGGGCAAGGAATCCGACGGTGCGCTTACAGAGGTTAAAAATTGGTATGAAATCCGTAATCCCGAACCGGACATTTACAAAGTTAATCCTGAACTTGCAAAGAGAATTTCAGGCTGGAAAAACCTTGATGATGTGTGGATGTTCGGCTATTGGAAATATGATTGGGCGGATGCTTCAACTCCCATAGGAAGTTTTGATAAAGATACTCGTGAACTTTCTCCCAGATTCGTTAGTCTTTACGGAACAAAAACCGATGCACCGTACTATTTTTTCAACGTTCTTGAAGAACTTACTGCAGAGGGTGAATGGTATCTCGACAGAGAAAAGGGACTCCTTTGTATGTGGGAACCCGAAAACAAGGATAATGCAGAAATTATTCTTTCTCTCTCACTCAATCCCGTAATTAATTCTGAGGCTGATTACATCACCTTTGACGGATTAACCGTAAAAGGAACACGAAGTGACGGTGTGGTTATAACAGGAAATAATAATACCGTTCAGAACTGTCTTATCAAAAATGTTGCAGGCAATGCTCTTGTTATGAACGGAAGCAACAATCTTGCATATAACAACGAAATCACCCGTACTGGAAAGGGTGGAATTATTATTTCCGGCGGTGATACAGAAGCTCTTACTCCCGGCAACAGCAAGGCTGACAACAATTACATCCACGATTGGTCGGAAATTTACCAGACCTATCAGCCTGCCGTTACTCTTGAAGGCGTGGGAAATATTTGCTCTCACAACGAAATGGCGAACTCTCCTCACGAAGCAATTACTTACAAAGGCAATAATCACATTATTGAATATAATCTTATCCACGATGTGTGCCTTCTTTCGGATGATGCGGGTGCAATTTATTCGGGAAGAAGCTGGGTGTGGTACGGCAATATTGTAAGATACAACTGTATTTATAATGTCGGTTCGGAAAATCACAGGCCCGATGGTATTTATCTTGATGATGCGGTTTCAGGTCAGAGGATTTACGGTAATCTTCTTATCAATATTCCGAGCAATTCAATTCACGTCGGCGGCGGCAGAGACAATGTCATAACCAATAATATCATAGTGAATCCGGGCAACAATGCCCTGAGATTCGATGACAGAGCAAGAGAAGGTGCTCTTGAAAACGGATGGTTTACTCACGCTTACGTCGGCAGTGGCGATATGTGGGAAGCACTGTATAATTCACCCTGGCAGAGTGAAACCTGGCAAAATGCATTCCCCGAATACAAGAACTGCACAGACGATATTTCAAAATCAGATTCGCCCGATTATATTCCCAACCCTGCAAGCACCTTCAAAAATAATATTATCATTAATAAAAACATGGGCTACGGCGATGTTTACAGCTCCGTATGGAAGTTCAGCGATATAAGCGAAAATGCAATATATAATGTAGGCAAATGCGATGAAATCTTTGTCGATATCTATAACGGAGATTATAATATCAAAGATATTGATGAAATCAGAAAAGTCGCTCCCGATTTTAAAGAAATCCCCCTCGATATGATAGGAAGAGTAAACTGAAAAAATCCATTTTTGAACGACATCCCTAATCCGAACCAATGCGGTTCGATAGAGATGTCGTTTTCTTTATATAAACCCAGTAGGGAAGAGGCTTCACGGCACTTCCTTATTTTTATTTTAATCGAACACCTAAATTCAAAAAGCTCCAAAATCTGTGTTAAAAACTCAGATTTATAAAAATATGAACCGAGAAATTTTGATAAAAATGAACCTTTTGGTTTGATGGAATTGTAGTAATTGTTTTTAGAAAAATAGTCTGTTTTACGATATATAGTGCGATAAACACAGTCACTTTTTCGTGCTCTTTGACTGCTGAAGAAGGAATGACTTTTCTGAATCGTTCGGAGTTCGATTTCGATTCATTTTATGAGGCCTTTTATCATTATAAAATTCTATGTATTTTTCCAACTTTTCTTTGAACTCTCTTTCTGATCTATAGGAGTGTCTATACAGTTCTTCCGCTTTAAGCGTTTTGAAAAAAGCTTCCATAACGGAATTGTCATAAGGTATGCCTGTTCTTGATAATGAGCGCTTAATTCCTAAGGCGTTGCAAAAGTCTATAAAGGTGCGGGAGGTATAATTAGAGCCTCTATCGCTATGAAATAACAAACCTTCTTTTGGCATTCGCTCATAATAAGCCTTACTGAGAGTGGCTTTTGTGAGACGGGTGCTATTAATATTTGATACTGTATATGCAATAACCTTTCTTGCATAAAGATCGAGTACAACGCAAATATAGTATCTGACATTTTTAAAAGAGAAATAAGTAACATCGCTTACCCAAACCTGATTAGGCTCGGTAGCAACAAAATTTTGCGATAATATATTTTCTTTTCTTTGTTTGGACATCTCATAATAGTTTTTTAGCGCCGCCACGTATGCTGAACCAACCGTTTTCATGCATAATGGCGGCTACTGTTTTATCTGCGACTTTGTAGCCGCGACTTCTCAGTATAGCATTGATTTTACTGGCACCGAAAATTTGATTGCTTTCATGAAAGATCTCTTCGATAATTGGAGTTATCTCTTTCTTTTTACGAGCAAATGAGGTGTTTTCATTGGCATTTCGGAGTATGTGATTATAATAGCTTCCTTTTGCTACCTGTAAGGTTTCGCAAAGAAGGGTGACAGAGTAGTTGTCTGACAAATCTTTGATTACTGCATATCGTTCGTGCAATGGAGCTTTAACAGTGCAAGGAGCCATTTGTAATATCTCCACCATCTTCTCATATTTTTCACAGCGTTGTCTGAGAATTCGCACATCGGTTAAATTGAGTTCTTTTCGTTTTTTTAGATTATAGATTTTTGCCCATTGATACAAGGTGCTTTTAGAAATGCCGGTATCTTCACATATGCTGGAAATTTTTTTACCAGACCGATATCGTGATACAATTTCCTTTTTCTGTTCTTCTGAATAGTTTTTTAGACCCAATAATACTACATTTTTTGAAAAAAGTGAACACACTGATACAGCTATACTAACTCTAATACGATTATTTTTTACATAAAAATTATTTATAATTTGACTTCAGTTGATACACTTATTAATTAATATGCATGCGAGAGCCATCAAAAGTGATAAGGGGTGTGGTTATGAGTGCTAAAAAGCTATTATTCTTACAGATGACACTTCTGGCAAGTTAGCAGACGAGGTTTATTATTTGCGCAAGAATTCTATGCTTCGGAGAAAATAGTTACTCGCAAGTTCGTAATAATGAATAATTATAGGCGGGACACCCGCACCTGATTGTACTTTCAGATTGTGTGTGATATAATTATCTCAACAAAAAAATTTGACAGATACTGCAATATGCCTTTCTAAAACAGCACTTTTTTGCTCATCTGTGTAAACTTTTTCATAATATTTACCTGCTTAAAATTTGTACGGGTAATGAGCGGATTACCCATTATAATCGTACAATATTTTAATAAGCAAGTGAACGGGGAGGAAGTGCTGTTTTATTATTTTGAATAATCTTCTTTACGATATAATTCTCTTAACCTTGTAATTTGTGGTCAAATCACGTGCTCGCTCTTATTAAACATTT
>JAZSOM010000042.1:0-44416 GCA_045536955.1 Acutalibacteraceae bacterium | reverse complement strand
GATCTACTACTTGGCTCACAGAAAGACATGGCTACGAACCGACTTGGTGTTGGCGGCAGAGAAATCGGCAACCTTTCCGGACAGTACAGACGCATCAAGGGCGCATTTGAAAACGGCGTTCTCACAGGTAAGGGTCTCTCCTTCGGCGGCTCTCTCATCCGTCCCGAGGCTACAGGCTACGGCGCAACATATTACGCAGTTGAAATGCTCAAGCACTTTGGCGAGGATATCAAGGGCAAGACTGTTGCTCTCTCCGGCTTCGGTAACGTTGCCTGGGGCGCAGCAAAGAAGATTGCCGAGCTCGGCGGTAAGGTTGTTACAATTTCCGGCCCCGACGGCTATGTTTACGACCCCGACGGTGTAAGCACAGACGAAAAGATTGAATATCTGCTCGAAATGCGTGCTTCCGGCCGTGATAAGGTTCAGGACTATGCAGACAAGTTCGGCGTAGAGTTCCACGCAGGCGAGAAGCCCTGGGGCGTTAAGGTTGACATCGCAATGCCCTGCGCAACACAGAACGAAATCAATATGGCTGAAGCTGAAAAGCTTGTCAAGAACGGTGTTCCCTACTACATCGAGGTTGCAAATATGCCCACAACCAACGATGCCCTCGAATACCTCAAGGAAAACTGCAAGGCAGTTGCTCCCTCAAAGGCTGTTAACGCAGGCGGTGTTGCTACCTCCGCTCTCGAGATGAGCCAGAACTCCATGAGATACAGCTGGACCGCAGAAGAGGTTGATGCTAAGCTCAAGCAGATTATGAAGAACATCCACGACAGCTCCGCAGAAGCTGCTGAGGCTAACGGTTTCGGCTACGACCTCGTTGCAGGCGCTAATATCGCAGGCTTCCAGAAGGTTGCAGATGCAATGATGGCACAGGGCCTTATCTGATTTATTTTCTGCAAAAATATTCCGAATTCGACAGACAGGTGTTTTGTTACCTGTCTGTTATCTTTTTTGTTCATTTTTTGTTCATTTTTTGTTCTATATTTCTTTAAAAGAATTATGTATTTTTTAAATATGTTATAATTAGATGGTATGAGTCAAATTAACTCAATTAATAACGATTATTCAGTAAAGGAAGTGCACAATGGCTTTTTCAGATCTTGGCATTTTGATTGGTGATGTAACTCTCGCCAAAATCGAACGTACTTCAAAAAAGCCTATGAAGGCTCAGCAAAAACTTCTTAAGAAAATCATCAGAAAGAACAAGAGCTGTGAACTCGGCAAGAAATTCGGTTTTTCCAACATTCACAGTATGGAAGAATTCCGCTCAAAAGTTCCGCTCACAACGTATGATGACTACGATCCGCTTGTAGACCGTATGATACACAACAAAGAGAAGAACATTATGTATAAGGGCTACAACGTCCGCTACTGTTCTTCATCAGGCAGCGTCGGCAAGCCGAAGATTCTTCCCAAGTCAATCTACGACATCTGGAATATGCAGTGTATCGGTTTCTCCTGCACTATTCCCACAACAGCTCACTACCTCAAAAAGGTTATGGGCAAAAAGATGCCTCCCCAGATGGGACCGATTGTCCTCATCCTCTCAGGTCACAAGCTTGAGGACGGCAAGCAGTGCAACGGCGCCGGTCAGGTTCCGCTCACATACCTCAAGCCCATCACAAAATTCTTCTGCACATCTCCCCTCTCTCTCCTCTACCCCGAGCACGAGGAGCTTCTTGACACATCCTACCTTCAGCTCCGTTTCGCTCTCCAGGAAGAAAAGGTTTCTTACATCGGCAGCGTTGTTATAACCCTTGTTACAACAATGTTCGACTACCTTGAAGAAAACTGGGAGCAGCTTTGCGACGATATTGAGCACGGCACAATCGGTGAAAACGTCAAGATTACGCCCGAGCTTCGCAAGGAATACGAAAAGAAACTCAAGCCCAACCCCAAGAGAGCAGAATTCCTCCGCAGCGAATTCCGTAAGGGCTTCGATACACCCATCGCACCCAGAATCTGGCCCAGACTCACCTATGCTTACGGTATGGTCGGCTCAAACCTTAAGGTCTACGTCGAAAAACTCCGCCGCTCAATCGGTGAGGACGTTCCGATTCACAACATGGGCTACGCTGCTGCCGAGGGCTTCTTCGCAATGCCCACAGAGCTTAACGTTCACGACGGCGTGCTTATTCCCTACGGCATTTTCTTCGAATTTATCCCCGTAAACGATGATATCGAAGAGGATGAGAACGAAACACCCAAGACTCTTCTTCTTAACGAAGTAGAGGTCGGAAAGAAGTACGAGCTTGTCGTTACAAACTCCTCAGGTCTTTACAGATACCGTATGGAGGACATCGTTCAGGTTACAAGAATGCACAACGAAACACCTGTTATCGAGTTCCTTTACAGAAAGAACCTGAGCATGAACGTTGCCAACGAAAAGACAACAACCGCAATGGTTGACCACAGCGCAAAGCGCACATTCGAGCGAGCAAACGCAGAGTTTGTCGGTTACAGCTTCTATCCCGATTTCTCCTCTAATCCTCCCCGTTACTGCCTCTTCACGGAAATCAAGGGCGACGTAAGCGAAGAGAAGCGTCAGGAGATGATTGACATTCTCGACGAAGAGCTTAAGGAAGTTAACGAAAAGTACTACAAATACAGACGTTGGGGTATGCTCAACCGTCCCGAAATTCTCATCCTCAAACCCAACACATATTGGGATTACAGAGAGAATCTCCGCGCACAGGGTGTTGTTCTCAACCAGATCAAACCTGTTACGGTTATCAACAGCAAGCCCCGTGAGGAGTTCTTCTTCTCACACGTACTCACAGAAGGTTCATCAACAACAGAGTATTGGGAAAAGAACAAATAATTCCCGCAAGTAAAAAGGATTAAAAAGGAAAATGAAAAAGATAATTTCACTTATCCTTTGTTTTTGTGTTATGTTCTGCACCGTGGCTGTCACAGGCTACGGTGCAGACGTCACTAAAAGCACCGGAAGTGATGTCCCCGTAATCTATATCGAAGGTACGGGGTTCCACCTCTACAAAGATAACGGTGACGGCACATCAACAAAGGTCTATCCCGTAGAGATTTCCTCAGAGGAAATTTCAGCACTTGTAGATGAAAACATTGACGTTTTTTCAAAAGCATTCTTCACTCAGGACTGGTCAGAATTCTGCGACGTCCTCTACGGAATCATCACCGATATTTACGGTGAACTTGCACTTGACGAAAACGGAAACTCACCAAATGGCGTGTATGCCCCCTGGTCGTGGAACGCATCCGAAATCAGGGACATTCGTAACCATTACGGCAAATACGATATTCTTTCGTACACCTTCCACTATGACTGGCGCCTCGACCCCTACCGCAACGCTGACATTCTCCGCAGCTATATTGAGGACGTAATGGCGGCAACCGGTGCGTCAGAGGTTGCTATTGTCGGCCGCTGCCTTGGCGCAAACATCGGCGCTGCGTATATGGACAGATACAACGGCGAATTTGTATCTGACTTTATCTTTTACAGCGGTGCACATAACAGCGCAGCAATTTGCAGCAAGCTGTTTGCAGGCGAAATCTTCCTCGAGGCAGACGGAATTGAGCGTTTCCTTTACGACACAAATCTCCTCGGCGAGGGCGAGCTTTACAACGATCTGCTCAACACGTTCATAACAATGTTCAATGACACGCACGGTCTTGATATAGCCTGTTGGGCATTCAACAATGTTTACAAAGATATTTACCTCGACATTATGCCCAGAATAATGGTTGAAACCTTTGCTACATATCCCGGTTACTGGAGTATGGTTTCACCGGAGGATTACGAAAAGGCAAAAGAAGTTGTTTTCCACAGCGCTGATGCTGAAAAATATGCCAACTTCATTGATATCATCGACAATTACCATTACAACGTTGCCGTTGAAATTGAAGAAGATTTCAAGGCTTACGCCGAAAACGGAGTCAACATATTCACCGTTGCAAAATACGGCAAGCAGGCACTCCCTGTTTCGTCGAAGGATTACAACAGCACCGTTTCCGACAACACGGCGCACCTTAAGGACTCATCAAACGGAGCAACAACTCTGCCCTTAGGTGAAACTTTTGACGAGGACTATATCAACCTTGCCAAAAATAAAGGCACTTACAAATACATTTCGCCGGACCTTCAGATTGACGCATCCACCGCGATGTTCCCTGACCGCACGTGGTTCATCAAGGACATCAAGCACGCCGAATTCCCAAACAGCATCCACGCTATTTTCACAGAAATGCTCGGCCGGAAAAACTTCACCGTATTCTCCGACCCTGATTTCCCGCAATATATGATATACGACCGGGTGTCTGATTCGCTTGAACCGATGACAGCAGAAAACAAAGACACGGAGAGTTGGAACAACACAACTTTCTTTGAAGCGCTGAAGGTATTCCTGAAATCAATCCACGCACTTCTTTTGCAGGCTCTTGCCGTAAAAATCAACCCCGAGGCTTAAAAACACAAAAGGTTTGCACAGCTTGATGTTGCTGTGCAAACCTTTTTTATTTTATCTTCAGTTTCAGTTGTCGTATCTTTTCAGATTTTCAAGACCCGTACGGATTGCCCACTCGTTATCCTCAACACCTTCAAATTCAATACTGACATATCCGTCATAACCGCTGCGTTTGAGTGTGCAGAGGCACTGATAAACAGGCACGTTACCGTGACCGACAACGGCACCTCTGAGGTAATCACCGCCGCGGGTGCGGAAAAAACCGTCTCCGGGGTTGGGCCCGCTGCCGCTCTTTACGTGGAAATCCTTTGCGTGGACGTGCTTTGCATAAGCTGCAACCCTGCCAACCGCTGCTGCCGGCTCATCGTCGGCACACATAAAATTACCCATATCTACAAGCAAACCGAAATTCGGGTGAGCAAC
Organism: Acutalibacteraceae bacterium; assembly: GCA_045536955.1. Taxonomy (GTDB): domain Bacteria; phylum Bacillota; class Clostridia; order Oscillospirales; family Acutalibacteraceae; genus UBA8612. Next base: position 39,548 of record JAZSOM010000042.1, on the reverse strand, counting down.
CTCGTTAACAATACGCTCAACCCTTGCCGACTCCTGGCAGAAATAGCCGTGGTTTTCAATCATTGTTGCAATGCCTTTTTTTGCGGCATATTCGGTAACCTTGCGACAACCCTTTGCGATAATCGGAAGTGCGCTGTCAAAGCTCTTATACTTTGCTTCGTCGCCTTTGAAACCACCCGTTGCATCGTGGCGCATACCCTTTACGCCGAGAATTTCAGCAATATCGACCTGTGCAAAAAGTCTTTCAGCCTCCGCTTCCCAGCCGCTTTCGCAGAGGAAGTCGGCGCCGATTGTGTAGTTGACAATCGCAATACCTGCCTTATCGGCTGCCTCTTTGAGAGCAACTGCATACTCGCTCACGCTCATACCGTCCGTTGGTTTGAGGTCGGTAAACTCAATGCCGTCAAAGCCCATCTCTTTTGCAACACCGATAAGGTCAAGCTGTGTATATTTTCCGCTGTCCAGCAAGCGCTGAAAGCTGTATGAACTGACTGAAAATTTCATTATCTGATGTAACCCTCCAGGAATCTGACTGCCTTGAGGATATCCTCAGCGGGATTGTCGCCAACCTCACGCTCGATTGTAAGGAAACCTTTATAGCCTATATCGTCAAGCGCTTTGAGGTAACCCTCCCACGGCACACTGCCCTCGCCGAGAGGCACTTCATCAAACGAATCACCCGTAACGATAACGTCAACGGGTCTCTTCTTAAGACCGTAAACGATTTCGGGGTCCTCAACAAAGTTCTGCACACCGTCCTTGGCGTGTGTGTGCACGATATACTTCTGAAGGTTATAAACCGCACCTACGGGATCATCACCCGTAACCATAACGAGGTTTGCGGGGTCAAGGTTTACGCCGACGCCGGTTGAGCCGAGCGAATCAAGGAAATCTTTGAGCACTGCAGATGTTTCGGGACCCGTTTCAATAGCAAAATGTGCACCGATTTCGTCAGCATAGCGTGAAAGCTCGTAGCAAGCCTCCTGCATAACCTTATATCTGTCGTGGCTCTTATCCTCCGGCACAACACCGATATGTGTTGTAACAACGTTTGTGCCAAGCTCTTTCGCAAGGTCAAGAATACGCTTTGATTTCTCAATCTTTTCAGGATTTCTGTCAGCAAAGCTGAATCCGCCACCGCCAAGGTCACCGCAGAGCGCTGAAATAACAAGGCCGTTACCCTCAACAAGCTTCTTGAACTCGGCACGTGCAGCAGCATCAAGGTTTTCAGGAGCCATTTCGCCCCTTGTTGAATAAACCTGAATGCCCTGAGCACCAACCTCAGCAGCCTTCTTCACCGCATCCTTGATAGGAAGACGGAACGAATCAACAATTACGCCAATTGAAAAATTATACATTTTAAAGCACCTCTCAGTGTTAAATTATTTCTTCTTATTCTTGCGCTCGAGCTTTGTTTTGTTGCCTTTTTCATCTACAACATAGGTAGAATCAAGCTGTGATGTAAGGCTGAGCTTGAAAGAATCTATATACCTTCTTCTGAGCACAGCTCGCTCTTCCTGCTCTTCGGGTGTCAGCTCGCGCTCACGAGAAATACGCGTAAGCTCACTTATTCTGTCATATTCCCACTGTTCCATGTTGTTTACCACCAAATTAAAGTTTATGTATGCGTTTTGAAAAACGCAAATCATGCAAAATATAAATTTTGCAATTTATGATTTTGTAAAAATCAAATCATGCCGTCAGGCAAATCATAAAACAAAAACGCAAATATTAAAACTTGCCCTATGCGTTTCAATACTCGATAACATTGCGGCTTAATTGAGACGTTAAAATGATTTTCTGTCGCATGATTTGGTACAAGCACCATTATTTCTCGCTTACGCTCCGCGATTTGAATTGATTAAAATCAATTCATTATTGGTTTGCTACCACAATTGATTTTACCACAAGCAGACATCAATATCAAGGCTTATTCCACACCTCTGTAATAGAGCCCGCGTGTGAAATCCTTCGTATCGGGTGCCGATGCTCTGCTAATATACTTTTCGAGCACATTTACGCATTCTTCCGCACTCTCATCCGTAAACCAAAGCAAGTTAAAATCAACAAACGCGGTTTCATCAAGTCTGTCCGCCATATAAATCGGGCGCGAATTAAGCACCTGCGAATAACCGTCGCCGCAGACAACGGGAAACTCCACGCCGAGTCTGTCCTTAAGCTGACGTTTACCGCCGCAATGCGCACAGTCTGTGCCGTTTTTAATCGGGCAATTGCGTGTTATCATCAGAGGCAGCTTGCCGTAAACTACAAGCCCTTTTCCGCACTCTCCGCCAACCTTTGATGCCTGCATCAGCGTAAGTTCCGGCGAAAGCACAATTTTTTCCGCGCCAAGCTCCTCCGCCTGCAATACACTCAAAGAGTTAAAAACATTGCTTCCGAGGCTCAGCATTATCTTCATTTTCGCCTCTTTTGCAAGGAAAACGGCATCAAGCGTTGAGCATGCCGCCCACTCAACTCCGAGCCGTTTCAAAACACGAAGTTTTTCGAGCACTGCATCCTCTTTGCCGAAAAATACTCTCGGTATTTCCGCCACTGTTTTTGCAGCATTTTTCTCTGCAGATTGCTTTGCCTGTGACAGCGGAAGGATAACCTTTTCCACATTTTCCCAAACCGCTTTTGCCTGTTCAAACTTGGAAAAACGTGCAAAAAACTGTGGGTTTTTCACTTTTTTCACATAGTTTTCCACATTAATTGCCCTGAAAGCGTGGTTGTAAGGGCATTTCAACTCTTCGTAGAGTTTGTCAAAAGCCGCCCTGCGCAGCGCATTTATTGACGAAAGAGGAAGGCTTATGTTGTCGTCAATATCTGTCTCAATGCTGTTAACAAAGAAGGGCGTGCCGCCGCATTTTTCAAGCTGCTGACGCACCTTTTCGTGCGTCAGCGCAACGTTCTGAGCAGGTTGCGCCTCAACCTCGCCGAGCACAAAAGCGCTCTTTCCCGCCGCCTTTACGGAGAGGCTTGCCGTCTCACCCTCGTAAGCACAGAACATAAAGTCTGCACCCACGCGTGGCATCTCCTTATCATAAAGCCTTGCAAGCTCCTTAAGCACAGGCTGCGCCGCCTGGACATCATCCTTACGGCGTATGCCGAACATATCTCTGCCAAGCTCACCGACAAAATAACCGTGCGTAAAGCCTGAGCGAGAGAATACACCGCGAAGCTGCTCGCGCAAAACCGCATCATCTTCGTTTTTCAGTGCCTTTCTGCACGCCGTAACCGCAGCAGCAACATATTCCGGGCGCTTCATCCTGCCCTCTATTTTAAACGATTTTACGCCGATTTCCTTAAGTTTCTCAAGGTAATCTATCGCAGACAGATCTTTTAAGCTCAGGTCATTTCCTGTGCCGTTCGGCGCAGCAAACGGCAAACGGCAGGGCTGTGCACAAAGGCCTCTGTTTGCACTGCGCGAGCCGAGCATTGCACTCATCAGGCACTGACCCGAAACGCACATACAAAGCGCGCCGTGAACAAACACCTCTATATCGATTGGTGAATTTCTGACTATATATTCTATTTCGTCAAGTGAAAGCTCCCTTGCGAGCACTGCGCGCGAAAAGCCCATTTCAGCAAGCTGCCTTACGCCTGCAAGGGTATGCACCGACATCTGCGTCGATGCATGAAGCGGCATCGTAGGGGCGCAAAGCTTTGCAAGACGAAAAACGCCCATATCCTGAATGATAAGAGCGTCAACACCTGCCTGACACGCATCACGCACTGCACACTGAACCTCATTTTTAAGTTCAGCGTCTGACGCAAGCGTATTAAGCGTCAGATACACCTTTGTGCCTCTGACGTGGCAATATTCAACTGCCGATTTAAGCTCCTCTAAACTGAAATTGCCCGCGTTTCGGCGGGCATTCAGCACTTTACCGCCAAGGTAAACAGCGTCCGCGCCACAGCGCACCGCCGCCTCGACAGCTTCATATGTTCCGGCAGGAGCTAATACCTCAACCACCGAGCTTTGACTGAGCATTCTGAAGCTCTCTTGTAAGTCTTTCAACTTCGCGCTTTGCAATCTCGGCATCCATCTTGGAACGAGCGGAATCCTCAAGATATTCCTTGATCTGACCGCGGAGATTGTCTGCGCTGATCTCTGCCTTCTTATACATATCAGCATACTCAAGAGCTGCAAGGATAGCAGCCTGAGTAACAGAAAGACGGCTGTTCTCACGAAGTGTTTTTGTGAGCGCGGCATCAAGCTCATCGCCAAGCGCCATTACGTACTTGGGATCGTCCTCTGTTGTGATGCTGTAATCTGCACCGCAGATATTGAGTCTGACTCTGTTTTTTTCCATAATAAGTCACCCTTACTTTTATAATTCTGTTATCTGATACATACCCGATACCCATTATACATTAAAATAATGAGATTATCAAGCCTATTAAAAATATAATCGGCCAATGGAGTATATAAATTATGAGTGTTTTGCCACCGATAACCGATAAAGGTTTACAGCGCTCGGTGTACCACCACTCAGGCAGCTTACCGTCTGCGGCAAGCTTACCGAAAAACGTTCCGGCAAGAAACAAAAACAAAAACGGTACCAGCGGAAAATAATCCGCCGAATAGAAGTTATAATCCGGAAAACCAAGCGGAGCCAAAAAGCTGAACTGATAAAATTCATCCGGCAGATCAAACCAAAGAAGCTTGCCTTTCGGCACGGAATATACCGCAACAAAAAATGCCAGCGACGTCAGTATACCGACAGCGGTAGGGATTTTTTTCAGAAGCGGTCTGAGCAAAGCATAGACAAGCATCGACACACTCAGCAGATGAAGAATGCCGAAATAAATCTCCGCGCCGTAAATATCAAACTTAGGCAGTATAACCACCGTAACAAGCGTAAAGCCGATTGCTATGCCAAGCAGCCTTATACCGCGCTTAAAATTGCTTCGTGAAAGGTTTGACGAAATACCGGAGATAAAGATAAATATACAGGCAAAGACAGGCTGAAGCGGCTCAAAGAAGACCCGGGCTTCGTACATAAGTTTCAGCCCGAAGGAATCGCCGAGCATATAAAAAGCGTGGTAAAAAACCATCAGTATTATTGAAATACCTCTCACTTCATCGATGAGATGTATTCTGCGACGGTTACTGCTCAATCTGTTCTCTGCCTCCTTTTCATAATCATTTCAGACGAGTCGATTTAGTTGCGTGTTGCAAATTATTCACTTTCGCCCTTAATTGCCTTAAGGCGCTTCATAACGTCGTTGCCGCCCTGACCGAAATAATCGTGAAGAATCTTGTACTCTGCATAGAGTTTATCGTAAATATCGGAATTTTCCTTGATGGGTTCATAGACAACGTCCTTGACCTTGCCCATAATGCTTGCGGCATAGAACGCATCGTCATATCCGCCCTTTTCACTGCCTGCGGCAACAGCGCCGAAAATAGCTGAGCCAAGTGCGCCGCCCTGATCCGAGCCCGCAATCTTGATAGGCATCTTGATAATATCTGCATAAATCTGCATGGTCATCGGGTCTTTCTGTGAAATACCGCCCGCAGCATAGAAGGAGTTTACCTCAACACCCTGCTCACGGTAGTTTTCGATAATCATTCTTGTGCCGTATGCAGTAGCCTCGATAAGTGCGCGGTAAATCTCCTCGGGTTTTGTGCGAAGAGTCATACCGACAATCATACCCGTAAGGTCAACGTCAACAAGGATTGAACGGTTGCCGTTCCACCAGTCGAGTGCAACAAGTCCGCTTGCGCCGGGCTTCTGAGCCTCGCACTTGGAGCGGAGAAGCTTGTGAATGTTAATGCCCTTTTCCTGAGCCTCTTTGTAGTAGCTTTCGGGCAAACAATTATCGATAAACCAGCCGAAATGGTCACCTACACAGCTCTGACCTGCTTCGTAGCCGTAAAGGCCGGGCATAATACCATCTGCAACAACACCGCAGATGCCCTTGACCTTCTTTTCAACGTCGGACATCATCATATGGCAGGTTGAAGTACCGATTATCGCAACCATCTCGCCGGGCTTTGATACACCGACAGCGGGAACAAAAATGTGTGCATCAATAATACCTGCGGCAACTGCTGTGCCGGGTCTGAGACCTGTGAGCTTTGCAGCATCCTCGGTAATATAGCCTGCGCACTTACCGCTTGCAAGCACCTCTCTGCCAAACTTTTCGTCAATCACGTTTTCCATTCTCGGGTCGAGAGCCTTGAAAAATTCGTTTGAGGGGTAGCCCGTTGTTTTGTTCCACATTGCTTTATAGCCTGCGCAACAGGAGTTGCGTGTTTCAACGCCCGTAAGCTGCCATACAACCCAGTCGGTTGCTTCGATAAAGCGCTCTGCCTTCTCATAAATTTCGGGGGCTTCGTCAAGAATCTGCCAGAGCTTCGGAATTGCCCACTCTGAAGAAATTTTTCCGCCGTAATTTTCGAGCCATTCCTCTCCCATCTCAATTGCAATATCGTTGAGGCGCGTTGCGTGAGCCTGTGCTGCGTGATGCTTCCAGAGCTTTACATAAGCGTGCGGCTCTTCCTTATACTCATCAAGGAAGCAGAGCGGTATGCCGCTCTTTGTTGTGGGAAGAACGGTACAAGCGGTAAAGTCGATACCGACACCGATAACGTCCGCAGCATCAACACCGCTTTTTCTGAGAACGTCGGGAATTGTGATACTGAGCACGTCTATGTAATCCTGCGGATGCTGAAGAGCCCAGTCCTGACCGAGCTTCTTACCGCAGGGGAGCTTCTCATCCATAACCGCGTGGGGATATTCATAAACGCTGCTTGCAAGCTCTTCGCCTGTTTCAACGTTGACGATAAGTGCACGTCCGGAAAGCGTGCCGTAGTCCAAACCGATTGTATACTTTGCCATTTTTCATCAGCCTTTCATTCATAAATACTTTGAGTTTATTAACTGTTATATAAAATGTGTTTTGGAAGAACACAAATCATGCAAAATTTATTTTGCAAATCGTGATTTGTTGCGTTGCAACACAATTTGAATTGATGAATCAATTCATTATCACACCGTAAGTGAAGCTATGATACCCGAATACAGTTTTATCGGATCTTCGTAAAAATTGTTTTTGACGGTTTCAACCTGCATTTCGTCCGCGACGTAAATTGTGAGCCTCATCATCTCTTCCATAGAGAATGTGACGTGGAAACCGCCGTCCTCAAGCGCCTCTACCTCGACCTTGTTTTCGCGCTTGCGCTTTGCAAGTGTGAGCATTTTTATTGCGGCGTTGATTGCCTTTTCTCTTACGGAGCGCGGAAGCTGACTTTCGAGCATCTTTGAGGATGAACGACCTTTTTCGGTAACGCTGAGATATTCCTCACACTCGATAAAATCGGAGACGACAGCGCCGTTTTCTATCAGCTCGCTTACAGCCTGATTGACCTCGAAATAATTTGCAAGCCCCTTATCAAGAGCAATCTCACAAAGCTGACTTCTCGTAATCCGCTCGTCAACACCTGCAAGCAGGTAGCACACAAGCACCTTTATTTCGTTGCGTGACCTGAGTCCGCCCGGCTCAATGCCGTCATCAAAAGTAAAACTTTCCATACTATGTTACCCTCCCGAACATTTATCATTCAAGCAAAAAATATCTGAGCGCGGAATAGCGCCTTGCCTTTTTATCGTTGCGCGCCATTCTGTAAACCTGCTCCTCACAGCCGACGATTATCATCAGCTTTCTGGCTCTTGTAACCGCGGTATAAAGCAGATTACGGTAGCTGAGAAGCTCAGGCGTATTGAGCACGGGCATTATAACCGCCTCAAACTCGTTGCCCTGGCTTTTATGCACGGTAACGGCATAGGCAAGCTCCAGTTCCCTCATTGTATCGGGGAAATAGCTGCATTCTCTGCCGTCATCGAAAATTATCTTTGTCGTACCGTCAGGCTTTATCGATTCAACCGTACCGATATCGCCGTTAAAAACTCCGCTTCCCTCTTCGCCGTCAGGCTTTTTCCAGAGAATGTCGTAGTTGTTTTTGATATGCATTACCTTGTCGCCCTCGCGAAAGCGGAACATACCTACGGTAATTTCTCTCTTATGCTTATCGGGAGGATTGATTACCTCCTGCAAACGTCTGTTAAGGTTGTAAGTGCCCATCTCGCCCCGCCTTGAGGGGCAGAGCACCTGAATATCGTTCACCGGCGAATAGCCGTAGGCTTTCGGCAGGCGGCTTGCGCAAAGTTCACAAACCGTTTCCACAGCCTGCGTGCCGTTCCTTCTGGGCATAAAGAAGAAGTCGCCGTCCTTGCGCGTAAGGTCGGGATTTTCGCCCGAAACTATCCTGTGCGCGTTCGTAACAATTACGCTGCGCTGAGCCTGGCGAAAAACCTCTTTAAGCTCGACAACAGGCAACATACCGCTGCCTATCATATCGTGAAGCACGTTGCCTGCACCGACAGGCGGAAGCTGATCGGAATCGCCGACCATTACAAGGCGGCAGCCGAGCGGCAACGCATCAAGCAGGCTGGAAAAAAGCTGAACGTCAATCATCGACAGCTCGTCCACAATGAGCACGTCCGCTTCAAGCGGATTGCGCTCATTTCTGCTGAAGCTCTGATTATCCTCATCATCCCACTCAACCTCGAGCAGCCTGTGAATCGTCTTTGCCTCTCTGCCGGTGATTTCGCTCATCCGCTTTGCCGCCCTGCCTGTTGGTGCGGCAAGCGCAATGCGCAGTTTATCTTTTTCAAACAGCGATATCATACCGTTTATCGTGGTTGTTTTACCCGTGCCGGGACCTCCCGTAAGAATAAGCACACCTTTTTCCACTGCGGTTATGATTGCCGTTTTCTGCTTCTGCTCATATCTTATGCAAAGCGTATTCTCAATATTCTCAATATCCTCAATATCCTGAAGCAAGGTGGGCTTGCCTGCAGGCGGAAATGAACAAAGCACCTTTATACGCCTTGCGGCATTTTTTTCGCTTCTGTGTATGTGGGGCAGGAAAAGAAACTCCCTGCCGTCAAGACTTTCGCTGACAAGCTGTCTGTCACGTATAAGCCCGTCCGTTGCATCGCGCAAGGTCTGCTCCTCAACACCGAGAAGCTCTGTCGCAGGCAAAGCCAGCTTTTCTCTCGGGCAACAGGTGTGACCGTTGCCGAGGTTGTGCCGCAGCACGTGAAGAATACCCGCACGTATGCGATGCATCTGCTCGGGCTGCTCCGGCAAGGACGATGCGATTGCATCGGCACGCTCAAAGCTGACCCCTATACCCTCTGCGCAGAGGATATACGGATTCGCCTTTATCATATCAACCGCATTGAAGCCGAATATTTTGTATGCGTTAAGACTCTCTCTTGCAGTCATACCGAATTTTTCGAGTGCAATAAGAGTTTGTCTGACGGCAAACTGACGCGAAAATTCTTCGCAGATTGTGTTTGCTTTCTGTCTTGAAATACCTTTTATTTTGCTGAGCTTTTCGGGATAGTTTTCGAGAACATCGAAGGCATCATCACCGAACTCCTCAATAATTTTCTGCGCCGTTGCAGGACCTATGCCCTTGACCGTACCCGCAGAAAGATATTTATACAAATCCTGTGCGCTTGAGGGAAGTGAACGCGCAAAGGATTTTGCCTTAAGCTGTCTGCCGTAGAGCGGATGCGTGTCGTAGTTGCCCCTGACCGTCAGCTTTTCACCGACAGCAACGTCGGGCAATACGCCGACAACAGTGATAAACTCATCGTCACTCGACAACTCCAGCACGGTAAAGCCGGTTTCTTCAATATGCACCGAAACGTCTTCGACGACACCGATGATTTCTATTTCATCATTAACCAAGCTTAACCGCGTCCTTTTGAAAATTTAAGTTATTCTTCCTTTTTGTTCAGATATATGTTCACCGCCGCCGAAGCAATGCCGAAGAACATCATCATATATATATTGAGCTTGAGACCGTAAAAAAGGCAATCCGTCATACCGCAGGCACAGAAGGAAAGCAGCGAAGCGATAAGTGTGATTGCAACAGCGCGCTGCTTTTTGCCCTTGAGACAAATTCTTATCATCATCACGCCAAACGCAATGAACGCAGCCAGAAGAAGCGTTGAGCCGATGAGACCGTTTTCAAGCGTTGACTCGATAAAAATATTGTGTGCATGCGGCTGGTTGATGTTGTACGTATTGTTAAGCTGCTCACGCACGTTGTTGACGCCTGTGCCATAGCCGAAAATCCAGTGACCCTTGAGCATATCGAAGCAGGCTCGCCATATATCCGCACGGGTATTGACCGAAATATCGTTACCGTTGAAGAGGGTCAGCAGCCGTTTGAAAACACCGTCGGCAACAACCGCAAGCGCGGCAATACCGCCGACACCGATGCCGAGCAAAGCAAGCGTGCGCTTGCCGCCGTAAAAGAGAAGCGCAACAAACGCTGCCGCAAGGGCAAGATACGGACCTCTTGAATATGAGGCGGCAATACCGCCGACAATCAGCACGGCACAGCCGAAGCCGACACACTTCTTCACCTTGCCGTTGAGATAAAACATACAGTAAACGGCAAGAGGCAGCATCATCGTAAGGAAAGCCGCAAACATAACAGGGTTTGTGAAAGTGCTGCTTGCGCGCTCCTCAATGGAGATAAACTCCGTACGCTGTATGTATTTTCTTGCAAAATCCGGCAGAAGATAATTGATTGCCAGCTTTGCAACAAGGTTATCAAGCTGATGCCAGAAGGGATTGAACATTGTTTTGAGCGGTGCCCAGATAAGCTCACCGTAATGGAAAAGCACCATTTGCATAACGCCGATGCCGCCTGCCACACCACCGCAGATTGAGCCTGCAAACATAACCGTGTCGAGCTTGAGCGGGCTGTCAATACTTCGGCTCATCATTATAACGGAGATAAAACCGCCCAGCCATATTGCAATACCCGACAGACCGGAAACGGCAGAGCCGCTGTAAAACAGACCGATTATCTGCCACGCCGCATAAAGCAGAAGAAAAACACCCGGTATGCTTATTGTACGAAGAGATAATTTTTTAAAGCTGACCGTTTTTATATAAGCAATAACCAGAAGGAAAGGAAAAACATACTCCTGCAAAAGCGCACAAAGTGAAAACGCAACCACTGCCCAAAGCCATTTGCCTTTGTTCTGAACAAAAAAGCTTTTCAGTTTTGCCACAATGAACTGCCCCCTCTCTAAAGACATAGTTATTTAGAATATAATATAACATTTTCGTTACAATAAATCAACAATTAACGAAAAACACTCCGTACAAAATTGTGGAGCATAACCGACAACGGCGGCAGACGCTCCTGAAAATTCAAAAATCCACTACTCTTGCACCTGTCTTTTTTGCTTTTTATATTGACTAATCAGAAAATCTACTGTATATTTATAACAAATTCAAATAAACAGAAAAGAGGAATAATAAATGGCATTTTGTAAAATTTGCGGCGCTCAGTACGAAGAAGGTGCACCGGTATGTCCCGGCTGCGGCACCTCATTAAGCCAAGCAATCGAAGTACAGGCAGAACCTGTATACGCAGAGCCGACATATGCTGAGCCTGTCTATGCAGAGCCTGTCTATGCAGAGCCTGCTTATGAGCCCTACGCACCGGCAAGCGCTGCTAAGAAAGAAAGCCCCGTTGCGATGATTCTCGGCATTGTTGCCTGCTCTCTTATTTTCTTTTACATAATCCCGCTCATCAACTACGTCATTGGTTTTCCGATTTTAGCTTTGTCTGCTGTTGCCCTGATTTTAGGCTTCAAGGGATTAAAAGCGGCTAAGGCAAACGATAAAAAATCACCTTTCTCTCTTGTAGCCGTCATTACCGGAGTTTTTGGTGCGCTCTCTGTCATCGGCTTCTGCTGCTGGATAGGCTTTGGCGTTGTATTGGCAATATTTGCAAGTCTTTTAAATATGTAAATTACAAAATCGTTGCAAAGTTTTTGAATCAAATTGCTATAACACAAATCAACGAAAAGGGGAATAAAAAATGGCGTTTTGTAAAATTTGCGGCACTCAGTATGACGAAGGCGCAACTTTTTGTCCCGGTTGTGGCACTTCATTGGGCGAAGTAGTTGAAACACAGGCAGAGCCTGTATACGCAGAGCCTGCATATACCGAGCCGACATACACACAACCTGAATACGTAGAACCTGTTTATACCGAGACAAATTACACAAATCCCGCTGCAAACGACAAGGCAAAGAAGATGGGTCTTATCATAATGATTCTCGGTATAGCATCAATTGCTTTGACACTTCTTCAGTATCCTGTCAATTTTGTTTGTAATATGATTCCGGTTATTAACGTAATCTGGGGGTTCATCTCCCTCTTCCTGTCAATCGTTTTGATTGCAGCTGCAATCGCTGCTATCGTGCTTGCAATTCTTTCAATGTCCAAAGCCAAGAAGGCAGGCGAGCCCAAGGATAAGAAAGTGCTCATCGGTTTGCTCACAGGCATAGGTACACTTGTAGTCAGAGTAATCGGTTTCATCATCGGTATAGTAATTCTCGGCGGCGTAGGAATCGCCGCAATTCTCAGCGAACTTTAATAGAAACAGTATTTTCACCGAGCCGATACTTGTTATCGGCTCTTTTTTATTTTACGGTTGATTTTTCTGCCGATTTCTCATATCATATATATTATCGGAAAGGAGTGCTCTGTATGAGAATATGCGTTTTCGGTGCGGCGTCACCGACAATTGACCCCGAATACATCAGGCAGACCGAGATTATGGGTGAGGAGCTTGCAAAACGCGGGCATTCGCTCGTATTCGGCGGCGGTGCAAACGGACTTATGGGCGCCGCGGCAAGAGGAATCAAAAAACACGGCGGACACATAATCGGCGTTATCCCGAAGTTTTTCGGCGAAGAAAACGTCGAAGCTATATTCGAGGAATGTGACGAGCTTATTACGCCCGACACCATGCGCCAGCGCAAGCAGATTATGGAGGATTATGCAGACGCTTTCATAATCACACCCGGCGGTATCGGCACGTATGAGGAGTTTTTTGAAATACTTACCCTCAAACAGCTTTGCCGCCACAGCAAGCCGATTGCAATTTACAACATCCTCAACTATTACGACGGGCTAAACACCGTAATTGACAGCGCCGTTGAAAAGAATTTTATCCGCGAAAACTGCAACAATCTTTTTGTTACAACATCAGACCTCGAAGAGCTTATCGCCTACATTGAAACCCCTGTTGACGATTCGCTCACGGTAAAGCAGCTTAAAGACGGCTAAAAGCGCACAAAAAACCGTACCGCTATCACACGATAACGGTACGGTTTATTTTTATTTCCAGTTGAACGGGCGGAGCATAAAGTCCACCGTGCTCTTATCCTGAGGAATCAGACCGAAGGCGGAAACTCTGTGAACGTTGTGCTCGATGAACGCATCGTAAAGCTCCTCGTTAGCCTTCAGCCGCCACGGATTGAGGAAGAAATATTCCCCAAGGAACTGATTGGCCTTGAAATATTCCCAACTGAGGTTTGCAACCTCAACGTTGAACATCTGCTCCTCAGTTACGTCGGCGCTGAGTGCCTTGTCCCAGAGAGAATCCAGCTTCATAATTGTTGAAAGCGGGTAGAAGCCCGACTGATAGTGCCAGTCAAAATCAAATGCGTGTGCCGTCTTTTTTATCTGTGCTGTCTGAACGTCGAGTATTTCTCTGATATAAGGTGCGGCATCCTCGCCGTAATAGGCCTTGAGGAAATCCATCATATGATATTCTACGTCACAGTCAACATCCCACATAACCTTACAGTAAAGATAATTTCTCAGCTCGTTGAATGCCGCGCTGTGCCCATCGCCGCAGTTGTAAACGTAACCCGTGATACCGATGTCGCGCATATACTGCATCGTCGGCTGAAGAGTTTCAAAGTTTGAGAAGAACTGAGCTGAATTGAGGAAGTTGATTGTGTAGTCGTAGATATACGTTCTGTCCGCAACCTTGACCCAGTTTGCGTGGTCCTGCGCAACTGTCGGCTCGTTTTCGCCGTAAAGGTTAATAAAGGTTTCGTTACCGTCCTGAGCGCCGCACTCCGTAATCAGATGGCTGCGGCAAGCTCTGTGGATTCCGCAGAGGACAGGCACGACGTTATCGTTACATCTGAGCGTAAGGTCCTGCGGAGGGCGGTCCGTTTCGCCGTAGGCATAGAAAGTGAAGGTAAAATTCGGGAACTCATCGTCAAGTGCATCGGCAAAGTTATTTGTGAATATCAGTGTCGGTGCGCAGATGCTGCCGTACTGCTCGTAAAGTGCCTCACAGCTTTCGCAGTGGCAGTAATTTGAATTATCCTTCTGACCGATGTGAATGTGGTCGGAAGTTTCTCTCGGGCAGGCAAGAATCTCTCTCCTTGCGTTTTCAATCGCAATCGGGAGCACGTCGGGGTGGGAAAGGCAGACGTGGTCGGTTGTGCGTGTACCGTCGGGATTCATTGCAAAATACTCCGGATGCTCGGCAAAAAGCGAATCCGGCACAAGCGTATCAAGCGTAACGTCCCAAAGGACGTAGGTAAGCGCGCCGCCGTATTCGGGCGCTTCGTTCCAGAATGAAACGTTAACCTTCATCTTTGCGCGGTAATTATCCGTCGAGCCGGGGCATGCATTACGGCGAATCGCGAAGGAAGGCCTTACGGTGCGGTTAAGCGACGCATCAACGATAAGGTCGTCACTCTCGGGCACAACCTCAAGCTCAGGCGTAAACCAGCGCACGCCGAAATACTCCTCAAGCAAAGTGTATACGCCGTAAAGCGTGCCTCTGCTGTCACCGCCTGCAATCAGCAGATGTGTGCCGTCCGAATACAGCAGAAAGCCGTCGGCGCCGATTGCCTCGCGGTCAACCTGCTTAAGCTGTGCTTCAAGCTCTGTTTCGCCAATAATAATCGCTTTATCACCGTCGTCATATTCCGACTCGGTAACGTATTCAAGCTCAACTCCGCTGAGCTTTTCAACATAGGTCTGAAGCTCGTCAACAGCGGTGAGTATACATTCGTCGGGCGAGTTGCCCGTTACAATAACGAAATCACTCTCACCGTCTTCAACAATATACATCGGGGTTGTAACCTCGGGTGGCTCATAGGTTGTTGAGCTGTAACTTACTTCGCCACCTATCGGAAGAGCAAAAAAGGACAGTAAAACCACTTCGATAAAACCTATTACAGCTTTGAACGTTGCCATTTACGTGCCTCCTTATTTTGCCGTGTTGCTCATAGTGAATACAAGCTCACCGCCTGCCATAAGCTGTTCGTGCGTTACGTAGCAACCCTCAAGCTCAACGCCGTTGAGTTTAACGGAGGTTACGTAAATATTGTCATCCGACTGATTGACAGCCTTTACCTTGAGCACGTTGCCGTTTGAAAGGCTGATTTCCGCGCTGTCAAGGTTGGGCGAACCGATCCAGTACTTATCCGTACCTGCAAGCGGATAGAAGCCCATTGAAGAGAATACGTACCAGCAGCTTATTGTGCCGCCGTCGTCATTGCCGTCCAGTCCGTTGATATCCGTGCTGAAACGGTTTTCAAGGGTCCATCTTACCCACTTCTGCGTAAGGTCGGGTCTGCCTGCATTTGCAAAAAGATAAGGTGTGTGAATATCGTGCTGATTGCCGATCCAGAAACCGTCACCGGGGTCAACGGCGGCTCTGTTGCGGGAAGCATCTTCCATAAAGTCTTCAAGCTCGCTGATGAAGTATTCCTTCGAGCCAAAGAGCTCTATCATACCATCGATGTCGTGCGTTGCGCTCCAGCGCCACTGTCTCGCACTGCCTTCGCAGTAGTAATCGGCATACTTGTTTATCATTATCATATCGTAGAAGGTGGTCATATGGGGATTGAAGCGCGCCTCAAAGCTTCCGTCGGAATTTCTTGCACGGAAGTACTTTGTTTCCGGGTCAAAGATATTCTTGTAGTACATTGACTTTTCGGTATATCTTTCAACGTCCTCTGTATATCCGAGCTCACCTGCAAGTGTCGCGATTGCGGCATCCTCCCAGGCATACTCAATTGTACGGCTTGCGGATTCGTTACCGGGGCAAAGGTCATTGGGAACGTAGCCATACTGATTATACTCGTTTACGTGCTCACGTCCTGCTCTGCTCGAGGGGTTTTCGGACGAATTTTTCATAAAGCTGTATGCTGTTTCAACGTCGAAATCTCTGATTCCCTTGAGGTAGCTTTCGGTAACCATAATGTTTGCAACGTCACCCATCATCGAACCGGCATAGCCTGCGCCCTGCGGCCAACGGGGAAGAACACCGACACCCTGTTTACCCATTTCAACAATACTCTTGAGGCAATCAACCTGAATATCCTGCGCGATGAGAGTATAGAGAGGATGTGTCGAACGGACGGTATCCCACAGTGACATATCCGTTCTGTAAGTGTAACCCTCAGCAACGTGCACCTTCTTGTCAAAGCCGAGATATTCGCCGTTAACGTCGGTGAAGTTTGTGGGCATTATCATATTGTGGTAAAGGGCTGTGTAGAAAATTGTCTTCTTTTCTTCGTCGTCGGTACCGATTTTGATAACCGAAAGCTCATCGTTCCATGTATCGGCAGCCTTTTCGCGCACGTCGTCAAAAGTAAGACCGCCTGTTTCTGTCTGAAGGTTGAGCATTGCGTTTTCTGTGCTGACAAAGCTGATACCAACCTTAAGCTCTACGCTCTGATCCTTGAGATCGCCAAAGTTGATGTCTATCGAGCAGTTTTCGGTATCGGGATTAATCTCAACAGACTTGATGGGCTTATCCGCAACTGCAGCAAAGTAAGTGGGTAAACCGTCATATCTGCCTGCAAACGAGCCGAAGAGCAGACAGCTGCCTGTGATTACGCCCGTTTCCTCGTTGTATTCAACCTTACCGTCGCGGGACTGTGCCTTGGCAGCAGCACTTGTGACGTCGATGAAAAGTCTTGCATCCTTTGAGGAGTTGAATGTGTATCTGTGAACACCCGTATGTACGTCAGCCGTCATCTCTGCAAGGCAACCTACACTCGGCAGATAAACGGCATAGTAGCCGGGTGAAGCCTGCTCATTAGCGTGGGAGTAAGCAAGTGTGCCCGCCTTGGAGTTGCCTACGGCAGGAGTAACCCTGAACATTGAATAGTCCTCTGCGCCTGTTCCCGAAAGTCTGGAATGGCTGAAGCCACGGATGTGGCCGTGTTCATAGTAATAGCCCGACGTGTTTGTCTTGACGATATATGCGCCGCCGAGGAAGCATGTGTCGGGACCGAGTCTGACCGAACCGAAGGGCACGGTTGCCGCGGGACTGACCATACCGCAGGTCCACGGTGTGCCACCCGTACCGATAAACGGGTCAACATATTTGCCGTACTCCGTCTCCGGAATCTCCGGCATATCAACACTTTTGGGAGCTACGCCGTTGAAAAGCCCTGACAGAGTCATTTCGATCGCAACAAAAACGGAAACAAAAACTCTGATGATATTCCACATAACAAATCCTCCTGAAAACTATTTGGATTTTTCATAATTATAATATAAAAAGCATTAAACTGCAAGGATTTGTATAAAATATACGGTTTTTATTTGTTTTTTCGGTTTTGTATGATATAATTCACACTGAAATATTACCGAAGGGCAGGAAACAAAAATGACAAAACTTCTCTCCGCCTCAATGATGTGTGCCGATCTGATGAACATAGAAAAAGCTGTAAAAGAGCTTGAGGCGGCAAAAATCGAATATCTGCATATCGATATTATGGACGGCAGTTTCGTGCCCAACATCACGCTCGGCTTCGACTTTGTAAACGCACTCAAATCAATAACCGATATACCGCTTGACGTGCATATGATGGTGGATAACCCCGCTCGCTTCATTGACCGAATGAAGCTTGATAAAGGCGACGTTATCTGCATACACTATGAAGCGGATAAGGACGTCGCCAATACGCTTGAGCTCATCCGTGCACACGGCTGTCAGTCAGGGCTCGCAATCAACCCGACAACGCCTCTCTCATGCCTTGAAACCTTTACGGACAGCATTGATATGGCGCTTATTATGACGGTTACACCCGGCTTTGCAGGCCAGAAGATGTTTGAGGGCGCAGAAGAAAAGGTTAAAGCCGCACGCAAGCTGCTCAACACGGCAGACAGATATATTCCCATTGAGGTCGACGGCAATATGAGCCCCGAAAACGGCAAAAAGCTCAGTGCGGCAGGCGCTGACGTATTTGTGCTCGGCACAAGCGGACTTTTTATCAAGGATAAAGCTATGACCGTTTCCGCTGAAGAATTCAGGTCGGCAATCGCAGACTGACGCATAAGGAGAAAACTATGTTCGGTTTCATTCGCGCCGCAGTTGTCGGCAGCATAAATATGGATATAATCCTCTCGATGGAAAAAGTGCCTGAAATTGGCGAAAACGTGCTCGGCACTCAATACAGCTATTCCTGCGGAGGAAAGGGCGCCAACCAGGCATCCGCCCTTGCAAAGCTCGGTGCAAAAACAAAGATGATAGGCAAGGTGGCTGACGACGCCAACGGCAGAAAGCTCATAGAAAACCTTGCGGCAAACAACATCGACTGCACGGGTGTTTCAACCTCCGGCACGCAGACGGGTATGGCGGCAATCATCCTCGACGGTGAGGGCAGAAACCGCATCGTCGTATACGAAGGCGCAAACGCAGAGATTAACGCAAAAGAGGCGGCAGACTTCATAACGGATGACCTTGACCTGTTACTTGTTCAGTTTGAAACGGCTGAAGAGGTTGTTGCGGAATGTGTCAACCGCGCAATATCAATGGGTATCACAACCGTTATCGACTGCGGACCGGCAAAACAATTTGCGCTTGAAAAAATGCAGGGCGCAACAATAATTTCGCCCAATGAAAGCGAAACCTTTGCACTGACGGGAGTTTCACCCGACAGCGAAGAAAAAATACGCGAAGCCTGCGTAATCCTTAAGGAAAGAAGTTTGGCGGATTTTGTCGTGCTTAAGCTCGGTGACAGAGGATGCGCCGTCTTCGACGGCGAGGAGCTGCGCATAATGCCCGCTTACCCGAGCAACGTAGCAGACACAACGGCGGCAGGTGACTGCTTCACGGCGGCAATGGCGCTTGAATACAAACGCAGCAGAGATATTTACAAAGCCTGCGATATGGGCAACAAAGCCGGCAGCATTGCTGTCAGCCGTATGGGCGCCGCCGCATCAATGCCGAGCGCGGAAGAATTGACAAAATAACAATAAAAAATATGCAGCTCCTTCCCCAACAGGAAAGAGCTGCATTTTTATGTTTCAGCTTATTTTACCTTGACCTTGTAGCACTTGATTTCAAACGGATTAATCTCGAAGCTGAGAGTCTTACCGGTTGCAATATCTGCTTCAACGTCTTCACGCTCAAGAAGGTTACACTCCGTAACGCTTGCGATTTCGGCAAAGAACTCAGCCTTAACCTTTGTTCTTCTGCCTGATTTCTCAACGAAGCGGACGATGTAAGCATCCTCATCCTCGCACTTCTTGACAGCCTCAAGCGTAACGTTCTTGCCGTCAACACTGATAAAGGAGCCGCTCTCTGTGCCCTTAGCCTCATCGCCGAGCTCAACGGGAAGCATCGGGTTATTGAACTCAAGACCTCTGACGAGAGTCTCGGCGTCCTTCCAGCCGCCTGCGTGCGGATAGAGTGAGTATGTGAAGTAGTGGTCGCCTCTGTCTGATTCGGGGTCGGGATTCATCGGAGCTTTGAGAAGAGTGATAATCATTCTCTGCTCGTTAACCTCGTAGCCGTACTTGCAATCATTGAGAATTGTGAGACCGTAGCCATCCTCAGACATATCGATGAAGTTGTGAGCAGAAACCTCAAACTTAGCCTTATCATAGGGATTGTGGCGGTAGTTGGAGCTTTCGATTGTTGCATAAGCAATATCTCTTGTGAATTTCTGAGCCTTAATATCAACGTCGAAGCCTACCTTGAGAAGCTTCTCCTGCTCGTGCCATGAGATAAAGGTATCAAAGTCAATTCTGTCAAGCTCGTTGTAGATAATGATGTTCTGCTTGAGAGTTGACTTCATAATGTTCTTTGTGATTGTAACGCAGGTAAATACGTCACCGCATACAACGCTTTCAACCTTACCGGGCTCTGTGTCGAACTCACGGTCTGTGTAGGTTGCAACAATATCCCATGCATCATACTTGCCGGGAAGGTCTTCGTAGATGCGGAATACGTTACCCTTGCCTTCAAGAACTTCTCTGTCGTTTTTCTTGTCGTAGATTGAGACAAGCTCTGCGGCAGAATCAAACTTGAGGCTGAAGAAAGCATTTTCTACGTCTGCACACTCTGCCGCCTTTGCAGCGGGAACAGCAGCATCCTTGGTGTAGTATACTTTGTAACCGACAGCGGGAACATCCTTTGCAACAAAGACAAGAACCTTTGTGCCGTCAGTCTTTGTGTAAGCCTGAACAGGAACCTTGTTGCCGTCAGCATCGTAAATCTCGACATCCTTGTAGGGAAGCTCAACCTTTGATGTTGCAGCAGTGCCGAGAGAGTTGAACAGTGCGAAAGGCTTGCCGTACTTTGCGCCTGCACCGATGTTGCCTGCGATTGCGTTGAGAGCCTCATCACGTACGCTCTCACCGATTGCGATAATATCCTTGTAGATATTGCAAAGATCGCCGAATACTTCGGTAATGTGTGAGCCGGGAAGTGAATCGTGGAACTGGTTTGTAAGAATCATCTGCCAGCCCTCATTGAGCTTTGCAAGAGGATACTCGTAGCCATAGCCCATTGCAATGCTTGCAAAAATCTCAGCCTGACGGTAGAGGTTTTCGCTGTATCTGTTGAGCTTTTTGAGCATAGCCTTAGTGGTATGAACACCTCTGTGCTCCTCAAGATAGAGCTCATCCTTCCAGGTCGGGATGTTTGTATCGGTTGCCTTTGCCTTCATTCTTGCAAGCGAATCCTCGATCTTGCTTGTCTGTGTTGTGGGCAGACCGGGGAAGTTCTTGTAACGCTTTACGTACTCGAGCATTTCGGTATCGACACCGCCGCCGCCGTCACCCCAGCCGTAGCAGTACATTGACTCGCCGATTGTAGCCTTGTCTGTGTACTTTTTCCAGCTCATCTTGAGTGAGTCGGCCTCAACAGTACCGATAAAGTGTGAGGGAGGAACGGTTGAGAAAATCTTTGAACCGTCGGGACCTTCCCACCAGAATGTGTTGTACTGCCAGGGGTTTGTATCGTTCCAGATACCCATCTTGTGCGTTACGAAATACTCAACGCCTGCCTTCTTAAGAATCTGGGGCATTGCATAGCCGTTGCCGAAAACGTCGGGAACCCAGCAGGTTTTGGGAGTAATGCCGAATGTCTTTTCAGCATATCTTACGCCGTGAAGAAGCTGACGGACAAAGGACTCACCTGAAATAAGGTTACAGTCAGGCTCAACCCACATTGCACCGATGTATTCCCATCTGCCTTCTGCAATACGCTTCTTGACCTGCTCAAACATTGCAGGGTAATTCTTTTCCATCTCGATGTATGTGGGAGCTGTGCTCTGCGAGAAGATGAAGTCGGGATACTGCTCCATAAGGCGAAGCATTGTAGCATGAGTTCTGCCGAGCTTACGTACGTACTCTTTATATGCCCACATAAACACAATATCAAGGTGAGAGTTACCGATAAGGTCAATCATACCCTCGGTCTTGTAGTTTGTGTTGCTGTAAACTCTGTCCTTAAGCACCTTCTGTGCCTTAAGAAGACCTGCCTTGAACTCATCACCGTCAACGTCAAAATTTACGTGGGTGAAAGCCTCTTTGAGCGCGGAGCGGATAAGCTCAGCAATACCCGTATCGAGAACAGGCATAAACAGTGCATTGAAAATCGTCTTAAAATCCCAGTAAACTTCTTCGATTACGGGGTCGACAACACCGATGAATGAGCAGGAAAGAGTTTTGACGGTTGACTCGTTTGAGTGCCATACGTAGTATGACTCAATATCAACGTCATAGTGCTTGCCTGCCTCAGCGCAGTCGGAAAGAAGAACGCTGTTACGGAAGGGATCGAGACCCTGGTAAGGCTCGCCGTTGAGAGAAAGAAGGGAGTCGCCGCCGAAGTAGACGTTGAGTGTAACCTTCTTGCCTGCAAAGCGCTCAGGAATATCGAATGAATTTTTGAAGAAAGCACTCCAACCGTTGTTGCCCCAGCGGTCACCAACGTCAAGGTCTTTCCACTCATCGTAAAGATATTCATAATCACCTACACCCTTGTAGATGCATTCTTTCATCTTCCACGGGGGGATAGATTCGATGTCTGTGTAAATTCTTTTTTTAAGTGTCTTGAGCTTTACGTTTACAACGTCGTCAAATGAGAAAATACCTCTCTGCTTGCCCTTGACGGCGTCACGCCAATCGTCAACGTGAGCATCCATCGCGTCGAGCGCTGCAACAGCGTCAAGATTTTTGATTTCTGCCAAAGTTCATCGTCCTTTCTTATGTAAAAATCGGAATTAAGACCGTATTGCGTCTTATACAGTATAACACCAACAGACAAATATTTCAATATAAAAAAAGGGTTGCGCGTGTGATTTCAGGCGCAAACCTCAACTTTATTTTTTATTGCCTATCCGTCAGCCCTCAAGCCCGTCAAGCATCTGCGCAAAAAGCGTATTTGCCCAGGCAAACCAGACACGTGTGAAATCAGACGGATTATCCGCATTAAAAGATTCGTGCATAAAGTTTGTGCCCGCGTGTGTGCGGCTGAGCATATCAAGGCACTGATTAATTTCGTCCTTATCCGAGCTTGTGATAATCTGCATTGTCAGCGCGATATGCCAGATGTTGTTCTTCGGTGTATGCGGACTGCCGACACCCTTTGCGGCCTTGCCTTCAAAGTAATAGGGATTATCCTTGGAAAGAATGAAACGGCGCGTGTTTTTATAAATCTCATCATCCTTACCGCAGTAGCCGAGATACGGTGCGGCAAGCAAGCTGGGTGAGTTTGCATCGTCCATAAGGTTGAAGTTGCCGAAGCCGTCGGTTTCGTAAGCGTAGATTCTGCCGTATTTCGGGTGATTGACAACAGCATAGTTTCTGATACCGTCATCAATTTCGGCAGAGAGCTTAAGACATTTTTCGGCAAGAGCATTGTTGCCGAATGCTTCCGCAAGCTCTGCGGCATAGCGCAGAGCAACAACAGCCATCATATTGGACGGCACAAGGTAATTGAATATGCACGAATCATCCGAAGGGCGGAAACCCGACCACGTCATACCCGTGAAATTGACAGGTCTGCCGTAGCCGCCGAACGCAAGCGTATCGGAAGCAGGGCAATTCTTGCGGTCAAAGAAATACGTTGAGTTTTCTCCGTGATGCTGTTCCTTTATGAAGTGGTCAGCTATTGTTTCAAGCATCTTTTCCACCTGCTCGGTGAGCACAAGGGAATCGCCCGTTGATTTATAGTATTCATACGTGAGATAAACAGAAGCGCAAAGAGAATCCACCTCATACTTACGCTCCCATATAAGCTCGTGGTCAAAATCCGACGCATCCTTCCACTTGTCAGCGCACGGTGCGGCGTTGAATGCGTTTGAATACGGGTCAAGATTAACGTAGTAAGCGTGTCTTGCTATAACACCGCGGAGAATTGTCTTAAGCTCCTCATCCTCTGCGGCATACTTGATATACGGCTTTAGCTGTGCGGCGCTGTCGCGAAGCCACATTGCGGGAATATCGCCCGTAATCACAAAATACGTACCGTCATCAAGCTGCTGAGTTGTTGTTTCGATTGTGTTGAGAAAGCACTGCTTTGCAAGCGGCGCAAGAGGCGGAAAAATCCTCTGCATCTTTTCTTCAAGCTCCTGTGCTTTTTTTATAAGAATATCAGGCGTTTTCATTTTTTCTCCTTATCAAAAAACAAAAAGCTTCACCCAAAAGGCTGCGACCCGTCTGAGCGAAGCAAATTTTAAAAACTTTATCAATAATAACCGCCAAGCATACTGCCAACGCTGACAACACCGAGAACTGCCAATATAGCCACGATTATGGCAAGCACAAGAATTATTGCAACAAAAATCCAATAGGAACGCGCATAGTTCTTGATGTTCTTGTTTTGCGGTGCAAAGGACATAACAATCAGCATAATAAAGCCGACAACGGGGATAGAAAACAGAAGTGTCAGACCGAAGAACTTACCTGCGCTGACAACAGGAGCCATATTTTCATCGTTTGCAGGAGAAGCTTGGTAGTTATTGTACTGAGCCTGAACGTTCTGTGTGTTTACGTGAGCAGGCTGGTATCCGCCGTATTGCTGCTGATAGCTGTCGTACTGCTGCTGTGTGCCATACTGCTGAGCTGCAGGCTGATAACTGCCGTACTGCTGCTGTGGTACGGTCTGGTAGTTACTGTACTGCTGAGAAGCAGACTGATAACTGCCGTACTGCTGCTGAGGTGCAACTTGCTCAACAACAGGCTGAGCTTCGGTATTGGCAGGAGCAGAGTTATTAACCGGTGTCAGACAAACACTACATACGGTTTCACCCGGCTTAATATCCTGGCCGCATACACCACAAAAACTTGCCATTTTTACCATCCTCTTTTCCGATTGTTAAACTCCGACACAAACCGTGTCAGATTTGGTCTAATTTTACCATATTACTCTTGCGTTTTCAAGAAGCAAAAGCATATTTATCCGGTTACATTTCCGTAACCCTTTACTGTTGAATTTTTTTCGGAATTGGATTATACTTTGTTCGGATAGAGAAAAACCGATAGGAGATTGTTTATGAAAAAACTGCTTTCTGCCGTAATTCTTGCATCAACGCTTTTACTCACAACCGCCTGCGGCAACAACACGGAGGGACCCTCAACCGTGCCTACGGACGAAGCTCCGCTCACATCAGCCGTGGCAGACATCGTGCCCGACACGACACAAGCCACCGAAGACATCTCAACCGATACTGCTCAGACTCAACCTGAGGAAACGACAGCCGCACCTGCACTGCCGACGGCAACGGCAGACATTGTCAGACTGTTTAACGAAAGTGCGAACAAAATCAAATCCGACGCTTCAACCGTAACCAAAAACTACGAAAAGCGCATCGTAAACAAAGACAGGCTCGTTGTACCCGCAGGGCTTCAGTCAACCGCCGACGATATGATTGCTTCTTTTATGAAGGACGACACCGATCCGATAGTTTACACAGGCAAGGAAGAAATTCAGGAAAACTTCATCGTGCCCGCTCAGCCTTATGTAAGCCGGCTTGACACTGCATACGTTGCAAAGACAACCTGCACGGACAACGGTAACACATATACTATTTACATCAAGCTCAAAAACCAGACAAGCCCGACGGCGGGCTCGGGTATCGGCGCAGTGTGTGACGTAATCGAGACGGGTGAGGTTGCGGAAAAGGCTCCTTTTGTGGAAAAATTCACAACCGAATATTACAACTGTGAAATCACCGCAACCGTTGATAAAGCAACAGGCAGAATTACTCATATCATTTATTCAACGCCGCTCACGCTCAACATCACGGTCAATATGTTCGGCACGCACGAACTTGTTATCGGCTTCACGTTTATTAAGGATTACACCGTAAACTACTAAGCAACTTCTCTGCACAAAGCAATATTTCCGCGCAGGCACTTATCTTCGGACAAGTGCTTGCTTTCATTTTACGATATATGGTATAGTTTAGAAAGTAAAATTCAGGAAGTGACATATATGGCTGCAAAATTTTTTGATCACATCGTTCACGGCGGAGACTACAACCCTGACCAATGGATAAACACACCCGAAATCTGGGACGAAGATATGTGTCTTATGAAGCTTGCCCACGTAAACTCGGCAACCATAAACATTTTTGCCTGGTCGCTGATCGAACCGGAAGAGGGCGTCTATAATTTCGGTTGGCTTGACACTATGATGGACAAGCTGCACAAAAACGGAATTGACGTTATCCTCGCAACTCCCTCGGGCGCAAGACCTCCGTGGCTTGCTCAAAAATATCCCGAAGTGCTCCGCGTAGAGGAAAACGGAATACGCAACGAATTCGGCGTACGACACAACCACTGCCTGACCTCATCCGTTTACAGGCAGAAGGTGCGTGAAATCAACCGAATTCTTGCCGAGCGCTACAAAGACCATCCCGCGCTCAAAATGTGGCATATCTCCAACGAATATTGCGGCGAATGCCACTGCGAGCTTTGTCAGGAAGCTTTCCGCGATTGGTTGAAGGATTACTACCACAACGATATTGAAGAACTCAACGAAAAATGGTGGAACGGTTTCTGGAGCCACAGATTCAACGACTGGAGCCAGATAAGCTCGCCCAAATACAGAGGCGAAAACCACGTTTCGGCAATGAAGCTTTGCTGGAACAGATTTGTTTCGGACAGTCATATCTCATTTTATGAAAACGAGATTGCTCCGCTTCGCGAAATCACACCGGACATTCCGATTACGACAAACTTTATGAATATGTACGACGGCATCGACTACCAGAAATTTGCCGCTCACCTTGACCTTATTTCGTGGGACAACTACCCTGCATGGGACAAAGGCAATAACGGCGCAATTGCTGTAAGGACGGCATTTGCGCATGATGCTTTCCGCTCAATGAAAAACGGCCAGCCGTTCTTTATGATGGAAAGCACGCCATCACTCGTCAACTGGCACGACGTCAACAAGCTCCCGAAGCCCGGTATGCAGGAATTATCATCCATACAATCAATTGCACACGGAGCAGACAGCGTACAGTACTTCCAGTGGAGAAAGAGCAAGGGCGGACATGAAAAATATCACGGCGCAGTCGTTGACCATTGCGGACACGAAAACACGAGGGTTTTCCGTGACGTTGCACGTCTGGGCACGGTGCTCGAGAAGCTCAGCAGCGTTGTCGGCGGTTACAGCAACGCAAAGGTTGCCGTGATTTACGATTGGGAAAACTCCTGGGCAATCAAACATTACTGCGGCTTCAACAACATTGAAAGAAATTACGTTGACGAATGTGTCAAATGGTACAAGCCGTTTTATGATATGGGTATTGCCGTAGACGTTATCCCGATGGATGCGGATTTTTCAGAGTATGACCTTGTTATCGCGCCCTACCTCTATATGCTCAAGGACGGCACGGAAAGCAGAATTGAGAAATACGTTGCTGACGGCGGCAATTTCGTTGCAGGCTATCTCTTCGGCTTTGTCGACAGCAACGATATGTGCCATCTCGGCGGCTTCCCCGCAGGAAAACTCAAAGAAGTTTTCGGCGTATGGTGCGAAGAAACGGATTCACTGCCCGAAGGCATAAAAAACGTTGCCGTCTGTGGCGGCAAGGAATACGACGTCGTACATATTTGTGACCTTATTCACGCAAAAACTGCCAAGGTGCTCGGCACTTACGGCAAGGATTTCTACGCAGGTATGCCTGCACTCACAGAGAACAGTTACAGCAAAGGCAAGGCATACTATGCCGCATTCCGTAACGATGATGATTTCACCTCGGATTTCTGCAAATCCCTTGTTTCACAAATCTCAATTGAACCCGATGCAAATATTATCACACCCGAAAACGTAACCGTAAGAAAACGAGGCAACACCGTTTTTGTTATGAATTTCAGCGACAATGCGGCTGAGATAGTGCTTGACAAAGAATACAGAAATCTCACAAGCGGCGAAACGGTAAGCGGCAAATTAACGCTTGACGTATGCGGCTACCTTGTACTTGAATAAACTTTTTATCCGGTGATATAAATGAAAGAATTACATCTGATTTGCAACGCACATCTTGACCCCGTCTGGCTTTGGCAACGCCCCGAGGGAATTGCCGAGGCCATATCCACCTTTCGTGTCGCAGCAGATTTCTGTGATGAATTTGACGGCTTCATATTCAACCACAACGAATCCGTGCTTTACGAATGGGTTGAGGAGCACGAGCCGGAGCTTTTTGCACGTATTCAACGCCTTGTAAAAGAGGGCAAGTGGCATATTATGGGCGGTTGGTATCTTCAGCCTGACTGCGTTATGCCCTGCGGCGAAAGCTTCATCCGCCAGATTGAGACCGGCAGGAAATACTTCCAAGAGAAGTTCGGTGTTACTCCGACAACCGCAATAAATTTCGACCCCTTCGGTCATACGAGAGGTCTTGTGCAAATCCTTAAAAAGTGCGGCTATGACTCATACGTCTTTATGCGCCCGTCCTGGATAGATGCAGAACACGACTTTATATGGCGCGGCTTTGACGGCAGCGAAATAACCGCCCACAAAATGAACGGCGGCTACAACTCGGGCAAGGGCAAGGTTATTAGCAAAATAAACCGTGCGCTTGAACGCGAATATGGCACAAACGGAACAAACATAATGTTCTGGGGTATAGGCAACCACGGCGGCGGCCCGTCAAGAGCCGACTTGAACGCGATTGCACAGTTTATGCAAAACAATCCCGAAAAAGGGCTGAAACATTCATACTGCGAGAGCTATTTTGAGCAGCTTGACAAATCGGCTCTCAACGTTTTTGACAAGTCGCTCAACTATACTATGGTCGGCTGTTACACAACGATGGCACGAATCAAGCAAGCGCACCGCAGGCTCGAAAACGATCTCAGCTTATGCGAAAAAATGCTTGCACTCAGCGGCGTTGATTACGACAAATCGGAGCTTGAAAAGGCAGAAAAAGCGCTCCTTTTCTGTGAGTTTCACGATATTCTGCCCGGCACAAGCATCAAGGCGGCGGAGGATGATTGCCTGCGCCTGCTTTCCTACGGCAACGAGATTGCCGAGCGGTATAAGAACAAGGCTTTCTTTAAGCTTTGTGCGGGTCAGCCCAAAGCAAAGGACGGCGAAATTCCCGTTCTTGTTTTCAACCCACATCCTTACAGAATAACGCAGGACATTGAGGTTGAATTCCAGCTTCAGGACCAGAACTGGAACGAAAACGAAGTAACTATGGTACGTGTACGTGATAAGAACGGCAAATATCTGCCCGCACAAAACGAAAAGGAAGCGTGTACGTTCAGCTTAGATTGGCGCAAAAGGGTCTGCTTCAGAGCAGAGCTTGAGCCGATGAGCATAAACCGCTTCGACTGTGAGCTATATGTTGAAAATTATCCCAAGCGCAGGATTCAGCCCTGCGATCAGACAGACGGGCACTTCACCTTTGACAACGGCACGATGCAGGTGTTAATCAGCAAGAAGACGGGACTTATCGACAGATATTGCGTCAACGGAGTTGATTTGCTGCAGGCAGGCAGCGCAAACATCACCGCAAGTGAAGACAACGAAGACCCGTGGGGTATGACCGTTGAAAGCTTCAACGAGCATATCGGGCGCTTTACACTTCTCAGCGACAGAAAAGCAAACGAATTCAACGGATACCCGGACGAAAAAACGGGCAACGTAAGAGTTATTGAAAACGGCGCGGTAAGGCTCCGGATTCAGGCAACCTTCGGCTATGGCAACTCGTTTGCAAGCGTTATTTACACGCTGCCTAAAAGCGGCAACCATATAGACATTGATTTGCGCATACTTTCAAACGACAGCAGCAGATTTTATAAACTCAACTTCATTTCAACGCTTGATACACCCGATTTTTATGGGCAGACAGCCTTCGGTACTGAGAAGCTGCATACGAGTGGCAAGGAAGCCGTTTACCAGAAATGGTGCTGCATTGCCGACGACAAAAACAGCCTTGCGGTAATCAACAGCGGCACGTACGGCGGCAGCGTTGACGGCAACACGCTATCTGTTTCACTGCTCAGAACCCCTGTTTATTCCGCCCATCCGATAGGCGAAAGACCTCTTGCGGACACCGACCGCACGCATGACCGAATTGACATCGGTGAGCGCCGATTCAGTTACAGATTAACCGCCGACACAAGCACAGTTGATATGCAGGCGCAGCTTTTCAATGAACCGTGTGTTGCGCTTTCGTTCTTCCCGTCGGGTCTTGGCAAAAAGCCCGAAACGGCAATTGAACTGAACCGCACAGACATAATCCTCACAAGGCTTTGCAAAGCTCAGGGCGGCACACTTATGCGTTTTTACAACGCAACCGACAAGCCTGCCTCCGCAACGCTGAGAGCAGGCGGACGCGAATTTGCGCTCAGCCTCGGCGGATTTGAGGTGCAGACCTTTGTTTTTGACGGTGAAAATCTCACTGCAAGAGAAATGCTTAACGGATTGGCTTGACAAAACTGATTTAGGAAAATATACTTAAATCAGTAATCTTCAAAGGAGGTTAGCAACTATGGATAACGGTTTCAACAACGTAAATCCTGCAGAGCAGCCCATATACACACCGCCTCAGCAGACCGCATACACACCGCCTCAGCAGCCCGTATACATACCACCGCAACAGGTATCGCCCAAGAACAGAACGGCTGCCCTCATTCTTGCAATTACCACCGGTTCAATCGGTATCAACCGTTTTTATCTCGGCTTAAAGGGCGGAGTCGGAAGGCTTATAAGATACATCATTTCCTTAAATTGCATCGGTATCGCCTCTGCCTGTCTCGGCTTTGTTATGGTGATTGCGGAAAATATGACATACAGCTACTACTACGACGACGATGCCGCGCTGATATGGATGTTTATCTTTCTGAGCACTGAGATTTTTTTCGCGTTCGCATCCATCGCGCTGAACATACCAAACGTAATCGGCGGCATTAAAGATATTGTCCGCACAGCAAAAGGACAAATGACCGACGGACAGGGTCTTCCCGTTACAAAGTGGTAATCCCGAAAACAGTTCTCAATTAAATTAACGGAGGTTAATTGTTATGGAAAATGGTTTCGACAACGTAAATACAGAAGAACAGCCCGTATACACACCGCCTCAGCCTGTATATGAACCGCCTCAGCAGACCGTATACATACCGCAACAGGTATCGCCCAAGAGCAGAAAAACAGCCCTTTTCCTTGCTATTTTCCTTGGCGATATGGGTATTAACAGACTTTACCTCGGCACATCGGGCGGAGTTGGCAGACTGATAATGTTTATTATCTTCGTCATCTGCGATTGTTGTTGCTTAATACCCTATGTCGGAATTATTTTCGCGTTTGTCGTAATAGGTCTTGCTATACCGATTACAATCGGTCACATCAAGGACATTATCTACACCTCGAAAGGACAGATGACCGACGGGCAAGGACTTCCCGTTACAACTTGGTAATTATCTCACAAAAATCAAAGGCTTATGAGAATCAACTCATAAGCCTTTTTCTTTTTCAGTTTTTATTTGCTGTCTGTTTATCAACAATCTCTGTCAGGAACGATTTGATTGCACTGTCATATTTTTCTGAGTGATAAATTCTGAGACGTGAATGAATGCCCTCTTCAAACCAAACAAGGCGCTTTTGTGATTTATCGGTGCCCGCCTTATCAAAGAGCTCCTCTGCTTCGGACGGCACGGAATATAAATCGGCATCACCGTGAAGCATAAGAAGGGGCTTTCGGTATTTGTCAATCACGTTTATCGGACCGATTTTCATATTGTGACCGGTGTAGTGTTTTGCAAACATATTGACAAGGTCAATAACAATGAACGGCGGAGCATGGAAACCCTTCATACGTCTTTCGAAGCTTCGGTAAAACGTAGAATACATACCATCTGCAACAAAAGCTGAAAAATAATCGGGGCAGTCCTCATTTGTAAGTGCATAAATTGAGCAGGCACAACCGATACATATTCCGTGAAGTACAATCGACTTAACACCGTACTTCCTATGGAGAACTTCTCCCCAGTGAAGCACGTCTCTGCTTTCGTTGAAGCCGAACGAGCTGTATTTGCCGTCGCTTTTTCCGTTGCAACGCTGGTCAAGCACGAACACATTATATCCGCATTCGACATAGGCTTTTACGTAGTAATAGCTGTACGTCATACCCTCGGTACGCCCCGGCACGATAATAACCGTGCGGTCATAACCCATGTCGTAATATTCCGCATAGAGGTTCAAGCCGTCGTTCACGGTATGCAGATCAATTTTTTTGTCGGCAAACTGCTTTATGTAGGATGTGCCGACATCGTACATCTCACGCAGGTCAGCGCTGTTGTAAATCGTAGCATTATCGCGTTTTTCATCCTTCTTACGCGTGAGTGTTTTGTGATATATGATGCGTGCAGTAATGCACATTGAGCAGAGCACGAAAACAATCAGCACGATTACCGCTGCAATTATCGAGATATAGTATTCCATAACTGTCCCTTTTAGAAAGTGAAATTATTCAAATGAAAGTATAAGATCAAACGTATCAATGCCGGTTTCAACAAGATCCGTTCCGATAAATACGCACTTGTGCGAAATATATCTGCTCAGCTCATCCGCATCCGCAGCAGTAAAGCTGCTGCCTGCAAAAAAGGTGACGGTATCTCGCTCGCATTCGTCGAGCACAGCATCCGCAACAGCCTTCGCAACCTCAGACACGGTTTTACCTGCGGCAAGGATACTGCTTTCAGTCATTGCAATACAATCGCCTTTATGGATTTCAAGCGAATCAAAAACCGTATCCTTTGCAGAGCGCGTTATTACAACATCGTAAATGTTGCTGACCGTAGCATCAATCTCCTCCACAACAGCTTCGGGAGACTCGCTGTCGAAATCGACAATTGCAAGAGAGGAATAGCAATCAGCTATCGATTTGCTCTGCGCAATAAAAACGTTTTTACCGCGGGCAAGTGCTTTTGCCTGCTCTGCAACAAGAAAAAGATTTTTGTCGTTGGGCAGAACGATAATGTTGCTGTTTTCCGTTGCGTTGAACGCTTTTACAAAGTCTTCGGCACAAGGAGCGTAACCGTCACAGGCAGACACGACAACGTCAACACCCATCCTGATAAAAAGATCCGTCATACGCTCGTTCTGAGCAGCGCAGACAAGCGCAAACGCACCGTCCTTCAGCGTGGGCGATACGGTTACCGTATTGTTGAGTCCGGAATGCTGAACGCTCATATTCTCGATTTTGAGCGTAAGAAACTCGCCGAAGCGATGTGCGTAGCTGAGAACCTTTTCAGGCTCCTGAGTGTGTACGTGGAACTTAATTTTATCGTTTTCAAACGAGGTTACAACAGATTCACCAAGCTCGTTGAGCATAGCTATAAACTTCTCACAATCAGGCTCTTCCTTACCGTTGCAAAGCTGAACGAGAGCCTCTGTGCAGTAACCGTATTCAAAGCGGCTGTTGCGGTTGAATGCCGCATAATCAATCACAGCCTCTTTTTCGGCAGAAACGGGTGCGACAAGCTTCTCACCGCGAAGATATTTTTTCATACCTTCGAAGAAGCAGATTGCGCCGACACCGCCGCTGTCGACAACACCTGCGCTTTTAAGCACAGGGAGAAGGTTGGGGGTATTGTCAAGGCTGACACGCGCGCTTGCAAGAAAATCGTCAAGCAGAGCAACAAGGTCGACATAAGTTTTACCCGTAACCTCTTGAGTTGCCTCACGAAGGACAGTGAGAATAGTGCCCTCAGTAGGGTGTGCAACGGAATTGTAAGCAAACCTCACGCCGTTGTTGAGTGCATCGATAAAGCTGTCGCAGCCTGCGTCGCCGTCAAGGGCAACAAAAACCTCGGAAAAGCCTTTGAGGAACTGGGAAAGAATAACTCCCGAATTACCTCGCGCACCGTAAACAACAGTGTCCGAAAACTTTTTTGCCGTCGCGGAAAGAGAGCCATCAAATTCTTCGATTGCGGCATATCCTATTTTGACAGTTGTCAACATATTTGTGCCCGTATCGCCATCGGGAACCGGAAACACATTAAGGTCATTTATCTCTCCACAGTGCAGCGCCAGATTGCGGATTGCGTAATCTGTCAATGCACGGAAAAGCTGTCCGTTTATAAGCTGATTCATAAGTCGGGAACCGAATCTCCTGTTACTTGGAATTGAGTTTTGTGATAAGCTCTCTTTCTGCCGAAAGGTCTGTTATCTCGTTACCGAAATAATATACGCCAATCATACCGGGACCGATATTTGTTGCGTTACCCGGGAAGCAGTAAGAAACAAAAACCTTCTTGAAGTTAAGCTCTTTCTCAAGCATCTCCTTGAGCGTGAGCGAATACTGCTCTCTGTCAGTATGATATATAACGGCATAATTATCCGAAGCGTCAACCGCCGTCTCCTTTATATAGCTTACGGTGAGGTCAAGCGCCTTGCGGATTCCCTTTGCCTTTGTAAGCACGGTTACGTAACCCTCGCTGTTGCAATCGCCCATAGGTTTGACGTTTGCAAAGCTGCCCATAATTGCCTTGCCCATTGTGATTCTGCCGTGTCTTGCAATTGCAATCAGGTCATCAACAGGGCCCATCTGATGAACGCGCTGTTTGTTTGCTTCAAGCCACGCAATAACCTCTTCAAAGCTCTTGCCTTCTTTTTTCATAATGTTTGCATACATTGTGAGAAGTGCAAAAGCACCGGACATACGCATCGAATCAAAACAGTAAATGTTTGCCTCGGGGTACTTCTCTTTTACTCTCTTTGCGGCTGTGCAAGTGAAATCATAGGTGCCGCTTATTTTTGAAGAAAGGGACATACTTAGGATGCTGTAACCCAGGTTTACGTATTTCTCAAACTTGTCAGCATATTCGTCGATATTGGGCGGTGCGGTTGTAACCTTGGCCTTTTTATCTCCGATTATGCGATAGAATTCGTCGCGCTCAATCTGCGACCAATCGAGCGTTGTAAGCAAATCACGCTCAATACCGCCTGCGTTTATGCTGATATGACCCGTGATATAGTCCTCCATACCGCAAAATTCTCGCATTTCCTGCGAAAGGTCACACGTAATATCGGCAATAATTACGTATTTTTCCATCGTAGTCTCCTCCTGAGCATCTTTGTCGCTTAGCTTTTGAGCATAATTACTCATTTTAATTTCTAAAATATTATCACATTATTGAGCAAAAGTCAACAAATCACGACGCTTGAACAGCGCACACAAACAGCAACGCGGAGAAAGTTATCCTCCGCATTAATAAGCAAAATTTAATCCGCATACATCGAGCCGATTATTTTGTTCACCGACAAAACGGGAAGAAGCTTTCCGGCAAAGCACAGTGCCTTATAGCTGAAGCCGAGTGTAACGAGCGGCTTTGATTTGCGCTTGAGCGCGATTTTTGCAATCATTGCGCCCGCCCTATCTGCAGTCATTCCGTTTTCCTCATCTTTTTCCATCTTTGAAACACTGCGACTGATTCTGCCGCCGTATTCTCCGTCACCCTCGGCAGATTTTTCACGTGATGCGGTAAACTCCGTTTTGATGTCGCCGGGCTGCACGGCAACAGCCGTGATTCCGAATGCTTTCACCTCGTTTGCAAGTGCAAGAGTATATGCGTTTATTGCAGACTTTGAAGCGGAGTAATAAGCCTGAAAAGGTATCGGAAATGTTGCCGCTACGGAGCTGATGTTGACAATTCTGCCTTTGCCCGCCTTTCTCATATACGGAAGCACCGCCTTCGTCACATTAACGGTACCGAAAAAGTTAATATCCATCTGGCGCTTTGCATCCTCGAGGTGAGTGAACTCAACAGCCCCCGAAATGCCCGAGCCCGCACAGTTGATAAGTATATCTATTGCTCCTTCTTTTTCCGTTACGGTACGCACCGCCGACTGCGCCGAAGCTTCATCCGTAACGTCAAGAGGGATATGGGTTATGCCGTCTATGCTGCTTTCTCTGCGGCTGCCTTCATACACCGTACAGCCTGCTCTGTGAAGTGCAAGCGCGGTCTCTTTGCCTATTCCCGAGCTGCCGCCCGTTATGAGAACAACGGTTTTTTTCATATTTTCACCCTCCGTCTGCTTTATGGTATGAGTATACCACAGCAAAGCGTGGTATACAACGCGTTTTTATCCTCTTTTCGGTCGTATCCGAATCGCAAAATTAAATTGCACAAAAAAAATTTAATATCAAAGCTAAATAGCAGTAAAAATACTGTTGATTTTTGTGCTCGGATATTTTATAATTAATCATCGATTTTTTTAATTCGTTAAATTACTCTAAGGAGGAACACATAATGGATTCAAACAAGAGACCCGAATCAATGGCACGCATCACCACAACCGAGCTTGCAAACGCATTTATCGACGAGCAGGTTGCCCTCGTACGCGAGCAGGTTGGCGACAAAAAAGTTCTCCTCGCGCTCTCCGGCGGTGTTGACAGCTCCGTTGTTGCCGCACTCCTTATCAAGGCTATCGGCAAGCAGCTTGTCTGTGTTCACGTTAACCACGGCCTTATGCGCAAGGGTGAGAGCGAAAACGTAATCGAAGTTTTCCAGAACGGACTTGATGCAAACCTTATTTACGTCGACGCAACAGACCGTTTCCTCGACAAGCTCGTTGACGTTGCAGACCCCGAAACAAAGAGAAAAATTATCGGTAACGAGTTTGTTTATCTCTTCGCAGAAGAAGCACGCAAGCTCGCAGATGACGTTGATTTCCTTGCACAGGGCACAATCTACCCTGATATTATCGAGAGCAAAGGCGTTAAGGCACATCACAACGTCGGCGGTCTCCCCGAGGACCTCAACTTCGGCCTTGTTGAACCCATTAAGCTCCTCTATAAAGATGAAGTTCGCGTAGTAGGCAGAGCGCTCGGCCTTCCCTCTGAGATGGTTGATCGTCAGCCCTTCCCGGGTCCCGGTCTTGGCGTGCGTTGCCTCGGCGCAATCACACGTGACAGACTTCACGCACTCCGCGAAGCAGATGCAATCCTGCGCGAAGAGTTTGACAAATCCGGTCTTTCAAACCACGTATGGCAGTACTTCATCGCTGTTCCCGATATGAAGAGTGTAGGTGTAAGAGACGGCAAGCGTTACGAGGGTTGGCCCGCAATCATCCGCGCCGTAAACACAACTGACGCAATGACCGCCACAATCGAGGAGATCCCCTACACCGTTCTCAACACAATCACAGCAAGAATCACAGCAGAAGTCGAAGGCATCAACCGTGTCCTCTACGACCTCACCCCGAAGCCCACAGGCACAATCGAGTGGGAATAATACCATAAAATTAAAACCCACGCAGAATAGCCGTTTACGGGACTTTTTCTAAGCCCGTGACAACAAAATGACAACATTTTTTCAGATTTTCTAAAAATGATAAGAGCTAACTGATTTTTTCAAGTCAGTTAGCTCTTTTTTGTTAGTCATTAAATTTGTTAAGCACCTTGATAATATGCACCGTCGATAGAACTGCATTATAGCAAAGTTCAGCATCCATTTGCGTAGCGGTTCGGTTATGGGTTAGTTCGTTTGAAAAATCAATAGAAGATTTAGCAAACTTGATCTCTCGTTCCTTACTACGCTTGTGAAGGCAGTAATGAATATAAGCTTCAAGCATTCGTTTCGAGTCTGCTTTTCCAATATCTGTTCCGTCTGGTGAGGGATGCTTTTCTTTATCAAAAACTGTTTGTGCCAAGGTAATCAACAGTTCTCTACCATACATTCCCACAGATTGAAAATCTGCTGTTTCATTTGCTTCGGTTAATACTTCTTTTAGTCGAGCAATCCCGTCGTCAACTTTTTCCCATCCGGTAGGTTCATAACTGATTAGTTGCAGTGCAGATTCTTCAGAGTTCTGAATGGTATTTAGTAGTGGTTCAAAAATGTCTTTGATAAATATACGGCGGCTTTGGTATGTTTTTAGTTCCCGTAAATTATAGTCGTTATACCAATCCCATAGATCGTTATAAGCGTGAACAGGTTCCAAGCCTAACTGTTTTAATAAAGAGACCAAATAAGAGTGCTTCGCCTTATATTCGTTGTTGACCTTTACATCCCGAATTTGTAGCACACCCGTCCCAGCTTTGATTAAAGTATCTTTTTCGGCATTAATCAAAGCAATAACTGAGTCTTTATTCTCTT
Source organism: Acutalibacteraceae bacterium (assembly GCA_045536955.1). Lineage (GTDB taxonomy): Bacteria > Bacillota > Clostridia > Oscillospirales > Acutalibacteraceae > UBA8612. The sequence goes on along the minus strand of JAZSOM010000042.1, from coordinate 1,808 downwards.
TAGGTGCTATAGCTGCCCAATCTACAAACTGATCAATCTTTGCAGCAATCTCTACGCAAGCAATAATGTTTCTTTCGTCCTTATAAAAAGAATCTATTGAGTTCATTATAGCATCCTCGTAAAGCTTTTTCAGTTCGATGATTTTTGTATAATCCGAATACTTCAAATAAAACACAAGCTTGTATGTGTCGATACCGCCATTCCAGTTATCGTGGTCAAGCCATTCCAGTGAAATTTCAGATTTCTTTATAACCTCAACAATCGCACCTTGGTTATGCTGACGCAAATCTTGGACTGCCATTGATACGATTTTTTTGATTAATTCATCCAAAAGTATCTCTCCTATGCTTGGTAATTTAATTCTTCTTCAGCTATATACTGTATTTCAAATTTAGAGAAGTCATAAGCAGTTTCCTCGTGAGAAAACCTTTCAACCAATCTCTGCGTTGTTTCAATATTTTCCTTGGATGTAACGATAGCAAGAATACATTTGAAATTACGTTGTTTAACAGTTCGTAATTAACACCTGCACTATATATGATAGTTCAAGACAATTTGTACTGTTGAGCAATAGGTATAATTGCATTTACATATAACGGAATGCTTGAATTAATTTTGGCATTGTCCATCCAACCATGCATCAGATTGTTTATGCGAGAAAAAGAGATAGTAGGAATATACTTTAAGATTGCTGCATTGTCAATTGCCTCGACAAAATCGGTTGCATACATTTCACAGATAGAGCGAAGTCCCCAATAGTTGTATAACATCCCGAAAGTCGATTTAAGAGTGTTGATATTGGCAGGGAAATCGGTTCGGCTAAACAAATCAATAGCATGCTGATACTTATTCTGAACATACCGTGCGACAGTCACTTCGTTCCCATATGTTGATATAATCGTATCCATTGAGAAAGACGGAATGTCTTTGATTGTTTTAGCACCTAACAGTTGTGCCAATTCAACTTGGGAAGCATGATACTCTGTATATCCAGAAAGGCCAAGGTACCGTATCTTATCTCTGTTTGCATATTGCTCCGAGTCGTATATATGAGTAAACTCGTGAAACATCACATATTGAGACAAGACCAGATTTGTACTAACAACCAAGGTGTGTTCTCCTGTTAATGGTTGATAGAATGCTGCGGCAACGGAATCGAACCCTTGTAAATCAGCAACATTAATTGAAACCTGCTTTGTCTGCAATTTGTATTCTGGAAACTGTTCTATACCCATAAAATCTTTATATTCATTTATATAAAGATTAAGTTGCTCTCTAATATCCATACCCGTATACTCCAATCATAAATATAACTCTTACTTTTTTGATTATATCATATCACCTCTGATAATTAAAGAAATCCTTCGCAAAAAATTGTGACACTTTTTAGAAATCGGTTGTAATGAGAACTGTTTTGTGCTATAACAGGTCAAACGAACTGCATTTCCCACTACCTTCACGATTTTACTGTCAGAAAACTATTGACAGCAGGTTTTGACAGCAAAAAACTGTGATAATTGTGATAGAAAGAGTTTCTGTTTTTGTTCAAAACGAGAACTTTTTAATGATTTTTAGTGTATACGATACTGAGTGGGAATAATTGCTGAGTGCGGTATATGGCATATTAAGCGATAGCATTTAAAAATTGATAAGAGCTAACTGATTTTTTGAACAGGTCCGTAAAAAACGGACAATGAAAAAAAGAGCCCCCTATGGTAGAATTAAAGAAACTACCATAGGGGGATTTTGCATGCCAAGAGAATACAGACACATTCAAGAGTATGAAAAAGAAATAATAGAATTAAAGT
>JAZSOM010000078.1:0-41613 GCA_045536955.1 Acutalibacteraceae bacterium | reverse complement strand
TCCACAGAAAACTTCACGATCTTCTGCATAAGTTCTTCATGCGCCTGATAGCGCGCCGCCGCTTCGTCTTTGCCAAGTGTTGAAGTCCAGGTAGGCTTGATCAACACGATCACGGTATCTTCCGAAATCGCGCCAAATGCTCCACTGAACTGCACGTATGGAATGTCCTTAAACTTCAAGCTGTAATCATCATACTTGTACTCCGGCACTTCGTCAAAATAGTCGGAAAGCGGCACAAAAAGACTACTCTGAACTCTTTCAAACGTTTCGTAAACCTCATAGTCCATGATCGCAATCAGCATCGCGCCACTTTGAATCCACTGCCTTGCTTGGTCAAGCGAACTCTTCATAGCCGTTTTGTCATAATAGAGCGCCTCACCTTCCGCAGCTGCCGCTTCTTCCTTTTCCTTGAGCTGAGCATCCGAAAGATACACGCGGTCGGTAAACTGCACGGTGATTTTGCCGTCATCATTATAGTCGGTATCAAGACGGCTTGCGAGCGACTTTTCCATCGCATCGTATTCTTCACCGGTCACCACTTCGGGGCCTACGTACAAAATCGAAACATCGGCATCCACCTTCTGCATACACTGCACGAATCCGATGATAAACACAATCAAAAAGAAGGAGATAATAATGGTTTTCCACTTGTGATGATACCAAAAATTATCAAGCCATTTCCAAACTTTTTTCATACAATCACGCTACCTTTGCATTCAATGGCAATATTATATCACACGCCTCATTTTTTGTAAAGACCTTTTCCGTATCAAAGCAAATCGTCAAACAGATGAATATTCTCCGCTTTGGGAATCATGGCTCCGCTTTCACATTGCTTGATGATGTCAACGATTCTGTCGTTGATCGGTGTTTTCACGCTACATTTCCTACCCCACGCAGAAACAACACCGTTGATTGCATCAACCTCGCAAGGCTTATTCTTTTTGAGATCTTGCAGCATCGAAGGCTCAATGTTGCGATGCTTCTTCATGGCAATCGGAATCAACTTCGTGGCAATGGCGCGTTTTATCGCACCCTTGTAATAAAAGAGCGCGGTAATATTCTTTCCCTGTACGGGAGCAAATGTTGCACCTGCTGCGTGACCTACATCGATGCATTCCTTCATACAGCGTACAGCAACCTTCTTTGCAGCCTTGTTTTCGGAAACATCACCGAAGCAGCCACCTACAACAGTGCCGAGACCTGAGAAGGTAGCATTGATAAGAAGCTTTGACCAGCGTGCACCTAAAAGGTTTGTTTCCTCGTGTACGGGACACATAAGCTCAAGCAGATCTTTAACCATCTTGAACTGCTCGTCTGAAATTCCTTCCATCTTACCCATATGGAAGGAAAGGCTGTCCGGCTCACTTGTAAGTGTGCACACACCGGGCTCGCCAAGTGCTGCGCCCCATTCTACCGTGCAACCCATTGTGTGGTTACTGCCGACGATTTCTGCAATTCCGGGTTCGGGCAGACCGTTTTGAAGAGTTACGATAACACCCTTGTCAGTAAGGTGATCTTTGAGTTTCGTTACGACCTCAGTGTTGAAAAGCTGCTTTGTCATAAGCAGAACAACATCGTATTTACCTTCCATTTCGTCAGGTGTAATTGCCTTGACGGGTACGTTCATATTAACGGTGCCCTTGATTGTGGCGCCCTTTGTGTTGAGTGCTTCAACGTGAGCTTTGTTGCGGTTTATAAGGTCAATCTCACCGCCATTTTTTGTGATGTAAGCGCCAAGGACCGTACCGAGCGAGCCTGCGCCGTAAATTGCATATCTTCCCATAGTTAACACCTCTGTATTTTATACCTTTTTGTTGATAAAGTTTACAAATTCGCTTGTGGGTTTGCGTTTCTTTTCTCTGAGCTTATCGTCTTTGCTTGCATAGCCAAGTGCAATTACAAGCCTGACAGGGGAGTCAAGTGAGCAGATTTTTCTTATTTGCTTGTCATCAAGCCAGCCGAGTATGCACGTCGCAAGTCCCAGTTCTGTTGCTTGTGCTGTAATATAAGCAGTGAGGATGCCTATGTCAATTGAACGATAATCGTTTTTCTTGATTTTTGCACCTGCAGCTGCGGTTGTATTGTATTCACCCTCGGATAATACAATCATAACCGGTGCATCACCGGCAAATTTGTTCATTCCCATTCCCTGCGTTGCCTTGGCAACAGCTTTTGCGGTATCGTCGGTACACACCGTTATGCGATAAGGCTGTGCATTGCACGCAGAAGGAGCAAGTGCCGCTATCTCGATAACGGCATCAAGTTTTTCTTTTTCAACCGTTCTTGTCGCATCGTAATTTCGGCACGATTGACGGTTTTTGGCAATTTCTTTAAAGTTCATAAAAAAGTTTTCCGCTCCTCTTTTATTGTTATACAGCGATTATATAGCAATCCTGTAAAATGTGCAACAGTTATTATTCCTTTTCTGCTTTTTTATTTCCGTTTTTGCATATTGACATACTCTTTATGAGACAGTATAATTGTTGCGTTTACAACTGTTGCGTATGCAACTAATACGGAGGAGAATATGCCGAAAATTATGAAGAGCCTCAATTGCATCAGCCGTTGTCAGGCGACATACAGAAGCGAAAAATTCAGCGCAGAGGGAATTTGTGCCTGCCACCACGCTTTCATCCTTGTTATATCGCGCAACCCGGGCTATTCGCAGGAGGATATAACCCGCGAGATATGTCTTAACAAAAGTACGGTTGCAAGAACACTCAATCACCTTGAAAACTGCGGTTATATAACACGTATTGCCAACCCCGAGGATAAGCGGCAGTTTCTTGTTTATCCTACGGATAAAATGCTCGCGATTCTGCCCGAAGTGCGAGCTGTTTCAAGAGAATGGAACGAATATATCACACAGGGAATTTCTGCAGAAGAGCTTGAGATATTCCATTCGGTACTTGACCGTATGGAAACGAGCGCCAAGCGAGTAATACGGGAGCTTTAAGAATGAAACGTATTTTGTCTTACCTAAAGCCGTTCAGGCTGCGGATGCTTATCGGTTTTACAATAAAGGTGTCAGGAACAATGGCGGAGCTTGTTCTTCCGTATATTCTGACGCATATTCTCGAAAATGTAATAGTTGACAAAGATGTAAGGAAAATTGTTTTTTACGGCATGGTTATGGTGTTTTTTAGTGTAATTGCCTGCGTTTGCAATGTTGTTGCAAACCGTATGGCAGCAAGGGTGACGACCTGCTTTTCAAAAGCAATGCGTAAAGAGCTTTTTTCGAAAACCCTTTACCTTTCTTCTGCGGATACAGATGCATTTACGATTCCTTCACTCGAATCACGTATCACAACCGACACATATAACGTGCATAACTTCATCGGTATGATGCAGAGAATGGGTGTCAGGGCGCCGATTCTTCTTATCGGAGGAATTACACTTACGCTTGTTATGGATAAAGCGCTTGCACTTGTTATGATTGCGACCCTGCCGGTTATTTTCGTAACGGTATACGGTATTTCCCGCAAGGGTGTGCCGCTCTATTCGTCTGTTCAGAAATCGGTTGACGGTATGATAAGGGTGGCGCGAGAGGATGCGCAGGGAATCAGAGTTATCAAGGCTCTTTCCAAAAACGAGCACGAAAACAAAAGATATGATAAGGTGAATGCCGCTCTTTCAAAGCAAGAAAGGCACGCCGGTACGATTATGGGCATTGTAAACCCTTCAATGACTCTGCTTATGAATCTCGGTATTGCTGCTGTTGTGGCTGTTGCAGCCGTACGTGTTACCAAGGGCACCTCGTCACCTGCAACGGTTATTGCTTTTATGCAGTATTTCACGCTTATCTCAATGGCAATGATGTCACTTTCAAGAATGTTCGTTATGTATACGAAGTGTGCAGCATCTGCTGACAGAATATCGCAGGTGCTTGAAACTCCGGATAAGTTTGATACTGTTGAGGATAACCGTGAAAACAACGGGCTTCACATTGAGTTTGACAGCGTTTCTTTTTCTTATTTCGGAAAGAAGAATAATCTGGAAAATATCAGTTTTTCACTCAGAAAAGGTGAGCGTCTTGGTATCATCGGCGCCACTGGCAGCGGCAAATCGACATTAATAAAACTGCTTCTGCGGTTTTATGAACCACTGTCGGGTGAAATACGAATAAACGGCAGAAGCATAAAAGCATACAGCCGTGATGAGCTCAGCTCAATGTTTGGCGTTGCACTGCAGAACGATTTTGTCTATGCCGATACAATCGAAGAAAATATCCGCTTTGGCAGAGATGTTTCAAAAGAGGATATAATCAGCGCCTGCGTGACAGCACAGGCGCACGACTTTATAAGCTCATTTGCGGACGGATACGGGCATCAGCTTTCTTCAAAAGGTACAAATCTTTCCGGTGGTCAGCGTCAGCGAGTGCTTATTGCAAGGGCAATAGCATCAAAGCCCGAAATTCTGATTCTTGACGATTCCTCCTCGGCACTTGACTATAAAACAGATGCAAACCTGCGACGTGCGCTTGACGAAGATATGTCCGGTTCGACCGTTATCACCGTAGCTCAGCGTGTTAGCTCGGTGAAAAATTGCGACTGTATTATCGTAATTGATGAGGGTAAGATTATCGGCCGCGGCAAAAACGAGTATCTGCTTGAAAATTGCAGCGAATACCGAGAAATAAGTCAGTCTCAAATGGGAGGTGTTTTCGTTGAGTAAAAAAGCCAAAGAAGAAACCTCACCGCATAAGCGGGATAACAAAGGCATTATGCTCAGACTTGGCAGGTACGTTATTGCTCAGTGGCATCTTTTTATTCCGGCTGTCGTTTTTACATTGCTGTCAAATCAGCTTTCTTTGCTCGGCCCGCGCTATTCGGGTGCGGCAATTGATGCTATCGAGGCAGTTGGTGGCGTAAATTTTCCTGTTGTTTGGGAAAATGTAATCAAAATGATTGTGTGTTATGCGCTTTCAGCGGTGCTTTCTTATGTTCTTGCCGTGATTATGATTCACCTCAGCCAGAAAATCACCTACAAAATGCGAAAAGAGCTGTTTGAAAAGTTGAACACTCTGCCCGTCAGTTATTTCGATACACACGCAACGGGCGATATAATCAGCCACCTTTCATATGATATTGATACGATTAACAGCACTCTCTCACACGATCTTGTGCAGGTAATGACAAGTATCTATACGGTTATCGGTTCGCTGATCTTTATGTGGAATATATCCAAGGTAATGATTCTTATTTTTGCATTCACTGTGCCGGTTTCACTTCTTTTTACACGCTACCGTTCCAAAAAGGTACGGCCGCTGTTTCGTGCAAGGTCTAAGAAATACGGCGAACTCAACGGATATGCAGAGGAAATGCTTTCTGGTGCAAGAACGATTGAGGCATACGGCAGACAGGATGTTATCTCTGAGCGTTTTAATAAGCGTAACGATGAAGCTATGGAGGCCTATTACAACGCAGAGTACAATGCGGCAATGCTTTTTCCGACAATTAACCTTATTAACAACGCTTCAATAGCTCTTGTGGCAATTTTTGGCGGAATTCTTTATATGTATTCGCAAAGCGGAGCTGTTGCGGCAGGAACGGCATTTTTTATTTCACTCGGCGGTGTTGCTCAGTTTGTTCAGTATTCACGCAAGTTTGCGGGACCCATAAACGAATTCTCAAATATTCTGCACGAGTTTCAGTCTGCTTTTTCTGCGGCAGAGCGTGTTTTCAGAATTCTTGATGAAGCGCCGGAACCGCTTGATTTGCCGGATGCTGTTGAAATGAAATCCGTTGAAGGAAATGCCGAAATCGACTCGGTTTCATTCAGCTACACACCAGAAAAGCCGATTCTCAAGAACATTTCTTTTTCTGCCCCGAAGGGCAAGACCGTTGCAATTGTCGGTCCGACCGGAGCAGGTAAAACCACGGTTATAAATCTGCTTATGCGTTTTTACGATCCTCAGTCCGGAGAAATACGTATCGACTCTGTGCCTTCACTTAAAATCAAACGTTCCGATTTAAGGCTTGCCTTTACTATGGTGCTTCAGGATACGTGGCTGTTCTACGGTACAATTTACGAAAACATAATCTACGGTAAAGAAAATGCTACGCCGGAGCAGGTTAGGGCGGCGGCAAAAGCAGCGAAAATAGATGGCTATATAGAAAGTCTGCCGGATGGCTACGATACTGTGCTTTCTGATGACGGTGTCAATATTTCAAAGGGTCAGCGTCAGCTGATTACCATTGCCCGTGCGTTTTTGTCCGACGCACCGATGCTTATACTCGACGAAGCTACTTCAAACGTCGATTCGCGCACGGAAATCCGTATTCAAGGTGCAATGAATGACCTGATGGAAGGCAGAACGTGTTTTGTTATTGCTCACCGTCTTTCGACAATACAGAACGCAGATACAATCCTCGTTGTGCGCGACGGTGAAATTACAGAGCAAGGAACACACGATGAACTTATTAAGCTTGGCGGATTTTACAGCGCACTTTATAATTCACAGTTTTCATAAAAATGAGGGAGCACACATTCTCAAAAGGCAGAATGTGTGCTCCTTTTACAGTGTTACGGTTTCTCTGTTTGTTTCAATGGTTTTTCCGTTTGCGGTTACGTCGGCATTTGGCGGTATGTGAAGGGTAATCTGTGTGCTTTCGGGGTATTCAAGGTTAATCACAGCTTTGTTGTCGACAAGCGTATAGCTGAATTTTATATCTCCTATAATGGCTGGCACTGTGCAGGAGATGCGGCTGTGCAGGTGATACTGCGGCTTGATGAGGGTTTTTGCGTAGCCTGCCGTGAGCGGCTTTATACCGGCAATGTGCTTGCTCATAACAACAAGCGGACCGCCCGACCATGCGTGGTTTGATGTGCCGTCAAAACGTACCCAGTTTTCCCAAAGGGTTGAATAATCTGTTCTTATCATCTCAGCATATCTTTCGCACATACGTCTTTCCGCAAGTTCAAATTCTCCCATACAGCAAAGCGCTTCAAGTACGTAATGCTCCATATACGGGCTTGAATTTCTTGTATCAAAAAGTATCTTCTTTATTTTGCCATACTTTTCCTTGTCGCAAAGTCCGGAAAGCACGGCAACAGCATTACCTCTGTCGTCGTAGCCGTCATTTTCGGAGCTTTTATATCCTTCACCCGTCCAGAGTACCTGATAAGCCTTGCGGAGTGCTTGAATTCTGACGTCAAACTCTTTTGATGCGTTTGTGTCACCGAGCAACTCAGCCATATTTTTAACGGCGGACAACGCATAGCAATACCAGGCATTTTCAAGGGGAGGAACATCGATTTTATTGCCCCAATCCTGCCAGTCCCACGAACCCTTTCTGTGTTCGACAAGTCCGCTTTCGCTTATCTTCCAGAGGTTGACGTAATCTGCAGCGGCTTTGTAAACGGACTTGATAAAATCCAAATCACCCGTGTAGGTATAATAAATCCATAAACCACCGACCCCCGCGAGCTGTTGGCAGGGAAGCTCAAAATAGTCGTTTTTGATAGGCACGACGGTTTGCAGCACCTTTGTTTTAGGATCGATATATGAAAGCATTGTGCTTACACCCTTGCGGTAGAGGTTATATGATGAGGGTGAAAGGGAGTAGACCGTGAGCATCATTTCGTTTGTAACGTCGCCCCACCACTGTGCTCTTTCTCTGTCGGGGCAGTCCATAAAGTTGTCCCTCATCGTAACGTAAAGTGTACGCAGCGCCTTCTGCCAGAGGGTGTTCATATCGCTGTTGTCACAGGTGAAACTGCCGCAGAATTCGGTGTTGTAGCCGCTTTCTCTGTATTTGAGACTGATTATTTTAACGCCTGCGGGAATTTCATAGGTTATTCTTTCACCATTGAACCAGGCGGGTGATTCAAATGCCTGCACGCCTTCTTTTGTGACGTATGTGCTGAGGATAGAACCCATGTACGTGTTTTCTGTTGTGATAACGATTTTTTTGCCTGCCTTGGCATCAACCGCAAGATAAGGGGTTATTTGGGCGTTATAAGGAATTCTGAGTGTTATTTTTTTCTTGAGACGGTAGCTGACTCCTTCATATTCTTTGCTGTTCTCATAGTCTTTGAGTCCGAAATCTTTGAAATGAGGAATATCTCTGCTGTATGTTTCGCCCCAACAGCCTTTGCCGCCTGTTGCGTATTCGTCAGCTTTTTCCCAGCCTTCAAAATCATATCCGGGTTTTTCCCAATCCTCGATTTCTTTGCGTGCATCGTAATAAATGTTACTTTCGGGCAATCTGTAATTCGGCTTCAGTTTACCCAGGTCTTCCCCAAAAGCAGGGTTTCTTACAGCGCGCCAGCTGTTGTCGGAAATAATAGATAATTCTTCACACTCCGCTTCAAAAAGCAGACCGCCCTGACCGGCATCGGTGCTTGAATAGCTGGCTTCATTTCCCCAATACCATACGAGTACACTTATAAAATTTTCGCCTTTAACGAGGTGTTTTGCAATTTCAACCTCATCGTAATAGCAGCCGGTAGGGGAGGGACCTCGTTTAAGTCCGCCCTCACGGATTACACATTCACCGTTTATGTAAAGTTGGTATTTGTTTTCGGCTGCAATTCTTGCCGTAAGTTTATCCGGTACGTTATCGACCGAAAATCTTTTTTTGAAGCAAAGGTGGACGTTTTTGCTTGTTTCTTCACTTTTGAGCCATATCCACTTTGCTTTCCAGTTTTCTTTTAACTCTCTTTTGTATTCCATTGCTGTTCTCCTGTTATTTAAGCGTGAATTCCGCGTTGTTGTCCGAAAACGGCTTTCTGCTGCCGATGGTGTTGAGAATCATATCACGAAGGTCAATTTTAACACCGTCTTTTGAAAGCTTGGGCTCGAATTTTTTGATGATAAAAGAGAATCGTTTCAGAAGTTTGTTTACGGCTTCGAATTCTGCCGTGCCTTCAACGTAAGGCATATCACCGAGGAAAATACAAATTCCTATGTTGCCGATAAGTTCTGAAAGCTTGGTCTTTCGGATTGACTTGGGTACTCTTATCCAGAGCAGTTTGCCCAATTTGCCGACCGTGTATTCGGTTACGATTCTCGTTGCGAACTTTTTAATAAGCTTTACTGATCCTTTGCCGCCGCTGAGTGCTCCGAGAATTCGCTCTTTAATTGCGTTCTTGAAGTGGTTGCTGAAGTATTCGTCTGCGGTAAGTCCATTCATATCCCAACCAAAATCGCCCACATCCGCTGTTTCAACCTTCATAACAGAGTTTTTGTCAATCGAAATTTTTCGGTACTGTGCGGGACAACCGGGCAGACAAGACGTGCATATATCAATGAGCCTGTTGCCGTTTTCGCTGTAAAATTCGTTTATGCTCTGAATATGCATATGACCCGTCAGAACAAGCTCAACACCGTTATCGGCAAGGAAGGATGCGATTTTACGCCATTCCTTAATCTTTGCGTCGCCGACAAGATCGAAAACCGGCACGGAAGGAATAATCGGGTAATGGCACATTGCAATCACTGAACAACCGTCAGCCTTAGCTTTGTCAAGCTGTCCCTTTGTCCAGTCTATAAGTCGGTCATCCATTGCGCCCTTAGGCTGATCGCAACTGTCGCAGCATATTCCGAGAAGCCGCACATTCTGCGCGATTTCAGCGACGTAAGAGTGTGTCGGTTCATCGAAGGCGATTGCTTCACCGTATCCGAAGTCTTTATACATTTCAGGCAGAGCGTCAAAATCAGCGCCCGGAACCTCAATTCTTTTGTCGTCTCTGAATGCAAAAGAGTTGCCGTAGTCGTGACCTGCGGTGATAAGATAAATTCTTTTGCCGCTTTCTTTAAGCTTATACAGCTCCTTCAGAAAGCTTTTGTGGCTTTCAAGCTCACCGTTTTTGGTAACGTCACCCGCAATAAGTACAATTTCCGTGTCTTTATCTTCAGCGATACGTTTGAAGGTGCTGCGTACAATCGGTCCGCTTTCTTTCATAAAGTATTGCTCGCGCTTCATATATTCTTCGTATGCTTTACCCTCAGCGCCAAGGCTTGCTTCAAAGTAATGGGTGTCCGTTACAAGATAAAATCTGACAGGCTTCATACTATCAACTTCTTTCGCCGAAACTTCCTGACTATTTTACCACAAATCGCGGCTTCTTTTCAATCTGTTTTGTAAAAGAATGCTGTTTTAAAACAGCAAAAAATAAAAAGCGCTGTCGACAGCGCTTTTCATATGCAGTAAATGTTTGTATCCCAGAATGATATGTGCGGATGATGCCGAAGATAAATTTGATACTCGGGATTTATTCTGTTTATGCTGTTGATAAGTTCAAAAATATCTTCGCTTCTGTGATATGCTGCAACGCACAGCTTCGGCTTACTCTTAAGCGCGTTTTCTGCACCTGTCAGCATTTGGCTTTCAGCGCCTTCTATATCGACATTCAGATATGTAAATGTTCCGAACTTTTCAAAAATATAATCAACGCAAACAGCTTCGGTTTCAGTGCCCCCTGTTTTTGCGCTGGTACCTCTGCCTTTGTTACCGTCGAAGCTGAGCAAGCAGTTGTGTGACCATATGGAGCAGTTAAGTGTTGTGCAGTTGCAGATATTTTGGCAGTTATCTTCCAACTTTTTGAATGTTCTTTTATCCGGTTCAACGGCAACGATTTTTTCATAGCAATCGGTATGTTTCAAAAATTCTTCAACCGTGTCTCCGCGGTATGCGCCAAGGTCGAGAAATCGCTCTTTTTCGCCGAGATTGAGTATGGAAAACGCTTCGTCTTTTGTGCTTTCACATCCGAAGCAACAGTTTAAGTCACCCGTAATCTGAAACCGTATAATGCTTTCAAATACTTTTTTTGACTGTTCATCACAGAGCAGGGAGTATGCTTTTTCAACGGCCCGGAGATTGTTTTTAAGAAACTCTTTGTTAAAGATGTTGTTGCCGAAAACGGGGACTGAGGGCATAACCACCCTGTGTTTTTCCGAAAGCTGTCTTATGCTGTTGATTACCTGCGGTAAAGGGCTTGCAAAGCAGAGCGCCGTAACGAAATCTCCGAATTCAGCCTCAGCCTGCGAAACGGATTTCACTTCAAAACCGTGAAACGAGCGGCTTCTTACAAAACCGTCGCTTGCGATTACCGCTGAAGCTTTAATTCCGAGCCGTTCAAATTCATCAAACACACGGTCAGCTCCGTTACCCGTGCCGTAAACGGCAATCGGCAGAGGAGAATACTTCAGATATTCCCAACTCGATTCGGTTTGCAGAAGCTCTTCAAACATTTTTTCACCGCCAAACAATAAATCAAATGAATGATAACACATACGGGTCTAAATAACAAGTGTCATTACTTGTGCCTAATTCTTGACATTTTTTGTCCGGATAGTATAATAAATTGGTAAATGAATAAACACAAGCTTTTAAAACTTAACTTTTGACGGTTTATTTCGGCTTTTTTATGTTTCATTCAGTTGCGAAAATGCCTTTTAAGGTGGTCTGAAATGGTTAACCGTATTCAAAAATGGGATCTGTTGAAGTTTTTTCTGATGTTCTGCGTTGTGCTCGGCCATTTTGCTGATGTTCATACTGCTGAAAACGAATTCACGCAAAGTCTGTATTTACTTATCTATACGTTCCATATGCCGCTGTTTATCTTTATTTCGGGCCTTTTCTCCAAGCGAATGGTAAATAATAGGCGTTGGGATAAAATACTCGGATACCTTGTGTTGTATTTTGTTTCAAAGCTGCTCGCTTTTGCATATGACGCGATATTTATACAAAAGTACAGGTTTTTCGTTTTGCGTGAATCAGGCATTGCGTGGTTTATGTTTGCGCTGTTTGTTTTTGCAACGGTAACAGTATTCACAAGCAGGTTCAAACCGGTGTATGTGCTTGTCTTTGCAGTGCTGCTCAGCCTGTTTGCCGGCTATGATGAGGAGATTAACAACACGTTTGTCTTGTCAAGAATTATCGTTCTGTATCCGTTTTACTATGCAGGTTACTGTATGGAACCCAAAAAGCTTGAAAAATTCAGCCGCGGCGCAGTTAAAAAGGTTTGCGCGCTTGCACTTATCGGTGTGCTTATCTGGCTGGTCTTTTCTTTTAAGGATCTTTACGTGCTAAGACCCATTTTTGTTTTTCAGCATCCCTATGTTAAGCTCGGCGATGAGTTGGCACCTTACGGTCCGCTTATCCGTCTTGCATGCTGTACGGTTTCTGCAATTTTATGTATGTGCTTTATTATTATCACACCTGACAAAATCGGCAAAGGACATATTGCAAAGCTCGGTCAGTATACGCTTTCCGTATATATTTTCCACTACCTGATAATGTACATAATTTATGCTGTTTTCAGAGCGTTCGGTTTCGAAATAGAAGACGTCGGAGAGCAGATGATATGGGTGATTTTCCCGCTTGCCGTTTTTACAACACTGGTTCTTTCAAATAAGTGGCTTAATTCACTTGTGCTGAAAATTCTCGATATTCCGAAAAACGCTCGTAAAAACATAAAGCAAGCGAAAAAGGAACAGATACCGATAACAAAGTAAACTCAAAGCACATGCTTTTATTCGGCGTGTGCTTTATTTTTATGTTGACAATCTTACAATAAAATGCTAATTTATTAATATAAATTGCCTAATATGAGAGCTGAAAATAACAATATTCTTGTTGCTGTAAGCAGTGTTTATCGCTATCTGGTCAATCTTATTGCTTACGGTTGATAACAGCGGCAATACATTTAATTTATATAAAAATGGAGGCAACACAATGTTTATCTGGAATATCATCAAATCTGTTCTTTATCCCGGTTGGGCAGTTTTCAGTGCGTTTATAATTATGATTTCGGGCGTTATCAATGGCGGTGACATCACTTGTTCGCCTAATGCCGAGCTTATAAAAACAGATAAATTTACGCTTGATCGGGCGCTTCTTATGAGCCAGGGTATCACAACAGACGGCGAATATTACTACACAGCAGGTTCGATTTCTGCGCTTGACCTTGTAGGTATGGCAAAGTGGACGGTTGACGGCTTTGAAAGAGTGGCTTATACCCATTTTGCAATTCCGAAGGACATAAAAGAAAAATATAACAGCGACCATATCGGCGGTATCAGCTATTACGACGGCAAAATTTATGCCGCAACGGAGGATGAAACCGATACGTACAATCTCATTTTGATATTTGATGCCGAAACGCTTGAATATACGGGTGAGTACTATGACCTCGGTACGGAATATCTTGATGACGGTATTCCTTACTGTGCGGTTGATGCTGATAACGGTTATCTTTATACCTCTCCATTCCACGAGACAGATTGTATTCTCGCTTACAGACTTGAGGATATGTCTTTTTCACACAAGATTATGCTTTCTGAACCTGTTGACAGAATTCAGGGCGCAGAGT
Source organism: Acutalibacteraceae bacterium (assembly GCA_045536955.1). Lineage (GTDB taxonomy): Bacteria > Bacillota > Clostridia > Oscillospirales > Acutalibacteraceae > UBA8612. The sequence continues at coordinate 28,290 of JAZSOM010000078.1, read as the reverse complement.
ATTATGACGGACTTCTCTATATGTCTTACGACGTAAGCGGTTCTGCAACGGAAATTGTTCAGACTGTTGACGTCAAGACGGGTGAAGTTAAGAATCTTTTTGAAAGAACTGTCAGCGGGCGCGACCACGAGGCTGAGGGTCTCACGGTTTACCCGATGGAGGACGGTTCGTTTATCCACGTAGCGGATTACGATAAACTCATTTCAGTAAATATCAGACATTACTCACTTGAAAAATAAATCGCTTTAATCTAAACTATAAACCCCCGATATGCCGCTAAGCATATCGGGGGTTGCTGATTTTTGGGTCGTGCCCTGCAAAACAAACAGGATGAGACGTTGTTACTGAGAAATCTCAACGTTAAACATCGCTTTGTTTTTTGAAACCTTGAGCTCGCCGAAGAACAGGCAGCTGAAGTCGTTAACCGTTATTTCTTCCGGCGTTACGACCGGGTATTCTGCGCTGTACGATTCGGATTTGTGTTTTGGGTTAACCTTTGTGAAAAGGTGATTTGTGCCCATCCTGTGCACAAATAAGCCGTCAATTTCAATTTTTTGCGGCAGGTGGCAGGTATAGCCGAAATTGTGGTCCTCGGAGTTTGTTGCTTTTATGATATGTGTTTCCACACCGGTGGGATAGAATTTGCAGTTGCGGATTATAAGCTCGCCGTTCCACGTTGAGCCGTAGTCTTCTCTCAGGTCGATAAAGCTGTCTGAGAGTACGGTTGTGTTTTCAATCAGAGCTGTTCCGTTACCGATGAGCTTGATTCCGTGGTGACCGAGCACAGAGTTTATAACCGTTGCGTTGAGCACACCCTGATGGGCATCAAAGCGTGAGAATGCACAGCCGTCATAAACAAGGTTTTTGCAATAGTTTGTTCCTGCGATTCCCCAATAATCGCCGTCGGTTATGTCGTTTGTCTGCTTGCAGTTTATAAACTTTGCATTGACCGAAGTTGCAGCGCCGATATCGTATGTGCCCATTGTAACCGAGGTGCCCGCAGAGCCGATTGTGGAGTATTTTTTATGACCCGTAAAGGTGCAGTTTTTAACCGTTACGTCTGCGCAACAGGAAAGGCTTACAAAAGCAGAGTAAGGTGATCCGGTTTTTCCTTCGTTCTCAATGTCGTGGTAAAGGCTGTCGATAACCGTGTTGGAGCGTTTTACAACAATACCTCTTGCATAATAATTGTATTCGGAGGGTGCATTGTTCGCAAGAGTTGTGAATTTGCCGCCCTTTATTGTCAGTGTCTGAGTGTCGACAGGGTAGGCGGTTGCTGAAGTGATTGCGTTAAAGTCCCATATAAGAGGTGTGTCAGGCGAAATGTTACCGTCTTTGTCGACGAGGATAACATCTGATTGGCTGCTGCCAGAATTCTGGTTTGCGCCCTTTCTGATGTAGTGCTTAACGTTTGAATCTGTAAGTACAACAAGGCTTTCACCGTCAAGTGTTGTGCCTATATTTTGCGCATCGGATTTTAAGGGAATTAATTTGTCTGTTATGCTTACAGCGCTTTTGGAAGGAGCTACGTTAAATATCCAGGAGCTTCTGTTTTCAACCTGAGTGTCATCGATTATGAACCGCGCGGTTGACCAACTTGTGTCAGTCATAATCACGGCGGTTTTGTTTGCTCCGCCTATGTAATACGTTGCTGTTTCGTTTGCAAATACGTTCAGTCCGTTTTCGTTTGCATATTCGTGGGTTTTAACAACAGCTTCAAGGTCATCAGCTTTGCCGTCGCCGACAGCGCCGAACGCTTCGTAAGTTACGAAGTTTGTGAATGTTTTGCTGAATTCATAGCCGTTTTCAAGATTAATACTGCTTTTTGATTCAAGCAGAATTTCATCCGCAAAAGCGGCAATACCTCTTGAAATTCCGACGGTTTTGCTGCCTGTTATATAAACATTGCCGTTTTCAACCTTAAGGTTGAAACAATCACTGTCGTTAAGCTTTTCATTTATTATAAAGGCTTTGTCCGTTGCTTCTTCGGTTATCTCAATTTTTATACCGCAGGCTTTGTAAAGCTCGTCGCAAAGGGTTTGAGCAGCACTGTAATACAGTGTGCTGTCGGAATCGGGCACGTTGATGCAGTATTCGTCTATTGATAAGCCGTCAACCGTTATGCTTTCAAGCGGTCTTACAATGTACGGACTTTCGTAATTACCTTCTGCAAGTTCGCTTTTAAGCTCAACCTCAGAGAAAAGCATTGAAAACGGAGCACTGAATGTGGAAAATAAGCTCAAAAATAACGCAATTATTCGTGAAAACATTTTTATCACCCTTACAGCTTTTTTATCATTATAACATTTTAACTTTCGTTGTCAAACAAAAACCTTCACGAGCCTGACCCTGATACGAGATGAATGTTTCAAGCGAAGAATCACGTTCGTCAGCAGCAAGGCAAAACAGAAAGCAGCTTAACTGTACAAAAAAGTAAAATCAGGTGCAGCAGAAGTGAAATTCCGCCGCACCTGATTTTTGTTGAGCTGTTGTTTTAGCCCAGTGCAACCATACTGAAAACGAGTGCGAAAAGTGCAACCGTTTCGCAAAGACCGACAACGGTGATGTACTGTGAAAAACCTTTGCCTGTTTCTGCAAGAGCATCTGCACCTGCGGCACCTGCTTTACCCTGAACAACGGCTGAAACCGCCATTGCAGCACCCGATGCAATACCGAGACCGAGAAGAAAGGCGGGATCTGCGTCTGCCGAACTCATCTGCTGCATAAGAAGGAAGCCGTAAATTGTCTGTGTAAGGGGAGCACCGGCGAAAACGGTGAGGATGAAAGGTGCTGCCTTGTTGTTCATATAGCACTTTTTCCAAGCGCCGATTGATGCCTGACCTGCAATACCGATACCAATTGCAGAGCCGATAGCGGCAATACCCATTGCCAAAGCTGTTGCTAACTGTCCGAAATTCATAATAATTCTCCTTATTCTTCAATTTGTTCTTCAAAGGGTTTGAATTTATGTCCGCTCCAGGACATATCAAGATGCGATGAAAATTCAAGCGTGTTAAGTCGGATTCCGTGAACGATAACTGAAAGAATATTCAGTATCATATTAAGACCGTGACCGAACACGAGAAGCACAATCGCAATAATCATAAACAAAAAGTTGCCGAGCAATGGGCTTGCAAGCTCGTTGACGGTTGCGGAAATTGCCGCACCTGCGAGACCGACTGCCCAAAGACGTATATAAGAAACTATATCCGAGAAAACGTTGACAACGCCGAGCAGGACGGAAACGATGTTCTTAAGGCTTTCAAGAACCGATTTGATAATGCTTCCGTTATAGTTTGAAAATACAAAACTCATAACAAAACCTGCGAGCACAAAAACAAGAGCGACAGTGCCCACGGGGACTCCGCTTATCACAAGTCCAAACGGAAAAACCTGAGAGTTTACAACGAAGCTGAGTACTACGTAAAATACGCCGATAAGCTGCATTATCGAACCTATATCTCCGAGAATCTTTATTGATTTTCTGTTGCGTGCGGCCACCTTGATGTGTGCCACGGTAAGCTGAACCAGAGCCAGCGAGAAGCAGAATATCTGCAGATTCTGTGCAGTTGTAAGACCGGCCTCACCGTTTGTCCACGGAGGATACCATATTCTGTCAGCATAAACGTTGGAAATAACGGGAATTGACAGCTTCTGAAGCCATTCGGGAATCTGTTCAGCGGAAAGACCAAACCATGTGCAGGTAAGGGTACCCCACAGAATTGTTGAAAGCCCGAATAAACCTACAAGCAGAAAAGCAGGGGATACCTTCTTCTTAGACAGCAATGATTTTACTGTAAGAATTCCCGTGCCTGTGGTAATGAGAATACCGTAACCGCCGTCACCGAAGATAATTCCGAAGAATATCAGAATGAAGCCGAGGAACCACCCTGAAATGTCATATTCGAAGTATCCGGGTACGGTGCCGAGAAAATCGGTGAGAGGATAAATAAGGCTGACAAATTTGTTATTTTTCAGTTTTGTTGGAACGTTATCGTCTTCGGTGGGGTCTTCAATAAGAAGTCCCCAAGAGTTTTCCTTTGCCGTTGCTTTCAGACAATTCAGATTCTCTTCTTCAACGTAGCCGGTAAAATATGAAACGGTTATGTCGGAAATACTCTCGTTTGCCATACCGCTTGAGTAAACCTCAAACTCTATTTGTTTTTCACAGACTTTTATTGCCTTTGAAATGCTGTCGGAATACACCGCAAAAGACGTAATTTTCTCGTCAATTTCTTTGATTCGGTTATTCAGCCTTTCAAGTTTTTGTCTGATTTCTGAGGTTGATGTTTCCGGCGCTTCAAAACGGTATGTCCTCAGGGGTTTCAGAATTTCTGCTTCTTCCTCTGTTCCTGATTCGATCAGCAGAAACTTAACGGAAGATTTGGTTGTTTTAAAACGTAAGGTTTTTATACCTTCGCCGAGACTTTCATATTCCTTTGTCGGCATTTCATACAGCGAAATGTCAATACCTTTTTCAGCTAAAGCTGCTATTGTTTCCGGATTTATTTCACCCCAAGCCGAAAGACGGTCCAGTTCTGCTGAAACAATAATTTTTTCAGCGGAACATTGCTTCTTTTCGCTGTCGAGAGAAATTATTTCTTCGGCAACCGAAAACGCCTTTTCGATGTTTATGTCCTCTTGCTTTACTTTTTTGTTTTTCTTTTCGGAAATGCTGAAAAGTGCGTTTTCAAGCAGAGAAACTTTTGCTTTGAGTTCTTCAAGTTTTTTGCCCGAGCCCTCAACAGCTTCGATGTGAAGAATTCCGAGCTTTCGTAGTCTTTTCAGTGTTTCGGATTTTTTATCTCCCGTAATAATGAGAGAAACTTTTTTCAGGGGCACTATCATAATGACCACACCTCCGTTTCCGAAGACGTTTGGCTACGTGCTGCAATTTTACGTTTTGAAATCTTTGAGCGAACAACGGCGCTTACCTGTTGATCCGCCATATAAATTGATATTTTTTTGATATTTTCCTCTGTTTCGGGGATTTTGACCTTTTCAAAGAGATTAACTCTTTGTGAGGTTGCGCGAAGCTCTTGCTCTAACAGTCTGACCTGTTCGTCAAACACTTCCGCTTCAAGGTCGAGTGACATTGCCTTTTCCATATGGTTTGCCGCGATATCAACCCAGAGCGGAGTTTCATATAAATCATAGTCTGCTCTGGAAAAATCAGCGCCTTCGTATGTGGGAATCGAAACTCCGGCAATATTACCGGTTCCTTTGCGGATATTGCTGACGGAGATTATCCCGTCGGGGAAGGCGTCTGTTTCGCTGAAAACGGCAATCCACGAGCCGAAGCTTTTCTCAAGCTCTTCGCGCGCTTGTCTAACCGCCTCAGCTCTTGCTTCAATCGTGCGTATTTCAGCCTGAAGCTGTTGTTTTTTGAGCGTCAGAGTAGGCAAATATCTCCGATACATTTTGAGGGCATCTTTCTGTATCTTTAACTCGTTTTTGGTCAGTTTGATTTTTGCCACTTCAATCCTCCTTATCTGACGGGCCAGAACTCGTCCGTAAGGTCGGATTTTATGCCTGTTTCATCCTTTTCAAAACATTCTGCAAGGATTTTCCAGCCGAGGTCAAGCGCTTCTTCGAGCGAAAGATTAACTGAAAGATCCATAAGCTTGTTTTCAAAAAGCTGACCGTATTTAAGAAGCTTTCCGTCCCAGCGCGACATAGCAAAACCCATATTCTTCTTCTCAAGTGTTTCTTTGTATGCAGAGTACATACGGATCATTGCGTCCATAAGTGCGCGATGGTCTTTACGGGTTTTACCGTTGACGTTTTGCTTGAGTCGGGAAAGAGAACCGAAAGGTTCGATTCTTCCGCCTTTGAGATAATATTGTCCCTCTGTGATGTATCCCGTGTTGTCCGGAACGGGATGAGTAACGTCATCACCGGGCATTGTTGTAACCGCAAGAACGGTGACTGAGCCTGAATCGTCAAAGTCAACCGCCTTTTCGTATCTTGCTGCAAGCTGTGAATAAAGGTCGCCGGGATATCCGCGGTTTGAGGGAACCTGTTCCTGAGTGATGGCGATTTCTTTCATTGCGTCAGCATAGTTTGTCATATCGGTAAGAAGAACGAGAACATCTTTGTTCTGTAATGCAAACTGCTCTGCAACTGCAAGCACCATATCAGGTATCATCATACATTCAACCGTAGGGTCGGATGCGGTATGAATAAACATAACTGTTTTACTTAAAGCGCCGCCTGCCGAAAGTTCTTCTTTAAAATACAGAAAATCGTCGTATTTGAGGCCCATGCCGCCCAAAAGTATTACGTCTGCTTCAGCCTGAAGAGCAATTCGTGCAAGAAGCTGGTTATAGGGTTCGCCCGAGATTGAAAAAATCGGAAGCTTCTGAGAAACAACAAGAGTGTTGAACATATCAATCATCGGGATATTTGTTCTCATCATACGGTTAGCAAGGATACGCTTTGTAGGGTTAACCGAAGGACCGCCGATAGGTTTCATATTATCTGTGAGTGCAGGACCCTTATCTCTCGGCTCACCTGAGCCGTTGAAGATTCTGCCAAGCAAATCTTCGCTGAAAGAAACACGCATTTCGTGGCCTAGAAAGCGAACCTCATCACCTGTTGAGACACCCTGACCACCCGCAAACACCTGCAGTGATACAATATCACCGTCAATTTTGTTTACCTGTGCAAGCGATTTGCCGAAGCGTGTATTTATTTGTGCAAGTTCATTGTAGCGAACACCCTCAGCCTTGACGGTGATAACGTTACCTGTAATGGATTCAATTCTGTTGAAAACTTTATTCATTATCACTCACCGTCCTTTAACAGAAGCTCTGCTGCGGCAGTTGTTTTGCCCTTGCCTTCTGTGTAAATTGCATCGATTTCGCTTTCAGCTTTTGCAAAAGCGTCACTTTCAAATTCTGTATAGTTCCAGTCGATGAATTTCTGACGCATACGGTTGAAAAAGCTTCGTGCATCGTCCTTGTCGTCAAGTGCGTATTCGCTGCCGAGAACATAAATCAACTTGTCTGTAACATAACGCTGACGCTCTTTTGTGCTGTTTGCGTCAACGAGGTCGAAGGAATTTTGCTGAAGATAAACGGCATCAAGCATTTCGGATTTGAGATATACGGTATAGTCCTCAAGGCTTGTTCCTTCTTCGCCGACAACCTTCATCATCGAACCGATTTCGTTTCCGCTGAGAAGAATGTTTTTGCAGAAAACGGATTTTGCGGAATCTGTTACCGTCTTATATTTGGACCAGGAAATGAGGGGGTCGATAGCAGGATATTTTCTTGCATCGGAGCGCTCACGTGAAAGACCGTGGAATGCTCCTACAACCTTCAGTGTAGCCTGGGTGACAGGCTCTTCAAAGTTGCCGCCTGCGGGGGAAACCGTACCACCGATTGTAACGGAGCCTTTGCTGCCGTCGGGAAGAAGGACGTAACCGGCACGCTCATAGAAAGCGGCGATGTAAGATTCGAGATATGCCGGGAAGGCTTCTTCACCGGGGATTTCTTCGAGTCTTCCGGACATTTCACGAAGTGCCTGTGCCCAGCGCGACGTTGAGTCGGCAAGGAGAAGCACGTTGAGACCCATCTGACGATAATACTCGGCAAGAGTAACCGAGGTGTAGACCGATGCTTCACGCGATGCAACTGGCATTGATGACGTGTTGCATATAATGATGGTGCGCTCCATAAGGGAACGACCTGTTTTGGGGTCAGTAAGCTCGGGGAATTCCGTAAGCGTTTCAACAACTTCACCGGCTCGCTCGCCGCAAGCTGCGATAATAACAATATCAACGTCTGCATATTTTGAAGTTGTGTGCTGGAGAACGGTTTTTCCTGCGCCGAAGGGACCGGGCGTGCAGTAGGTTCCGCCCTTTGCCACAGGGAAGAAAGAGTCGATAAGGCGCACCTTTGTTTCCATTGTTTCAACAGGTGCAAGTCGTTCGCTGAAGCACTTTACCGCTCTCTTGACAGGCCATCTGAATGACATTGAAACGGGAACTTCTCTGCCTCTCTCATCGGTGAGAACGGCAATGGTTTCATTTACTGTGTAGTTTCCCTTATCTGCAATTGATTTGAGTGTATAGTTCCCGAGAAGATAAAACGGAACGAAAATTTTATGGGTGAAAGGACCTTCGGGTACGGTGCCTATATATTCTCCGGCACGAAATGTGTCGCCGATTTTTGCGGTGGGGGTGAACTCCCATTTCTTTTCGGCGTCGAGTCCGTCGGCGTAAATTCCTCTTTCAAGGAACCAACCGGCTTGCTCGGCAAGAACGGGCAGGGGATTCTGGAGACCGTCATAAATCTGACCGAGAAGTCCGGGACCGAGTTGGGCAGAAAGCATTTCGCCGGTGAAATCGACATCATCACCGCATTTTATGCCGTTTGTCATTTCGTAAACCTGAATCTGTGCCACGTCACCGCGGATGCGGATAACCTCGCTTTTGAGTTTTTTGTTGTCGACATTAACGTAGCAGATTTCATTCATAGAAACGCTGCCGTCAAACCTTACCGAGACAAGGTTGCCGTTAATGCTAACTACTTTGCCTTTGTTTTCGGGCATTATATAACCTCCGATCTGTTACCATTCATAATGGAGTCATAGATTTTTCTGTATGCGGCTTCTCCGCTTTCTGAATCAAATTTTCTGATACGCTCAAGAAGCATCAGCTTCAGTCCGTAATAAAAAACATATTCTTCAGAAAAAGAATCTGTCGGTCTGAGTGTTTCAAGAAATTCAAGACGGTATTTACTGAGAAGCTTTTCGGCTTCCATCGGGCTTTCGGCTTCAACAGCGGTTCGCGCAGCCTGTAAGAGCGCAGGTGAAAAACCTTGAGCTCCAGTCGGATATTGTCTGTCCAGTTTATCCGCACGCAGTTTCGCAAGCGCAAGACGAAGGCTGCGCTCGCCATCGTTCCATTTTTCAACAAGCGCAGATGAGGCTTTTTCGCAATCCTTCGATGGAACAAGGGTCAGTCTTTCAAATTCTGCTTGCGATTTTTTTCTGAGAAATCTGTTGCAGAGCTCTGAAAATCTTTCCGTCGTAATTGGAAGGGGGGAGCTTTCGTTTATTCCGTCAAGTGACGGTAATTGTGATATGAGATAGTACTCAGCCATATTATTCAGCCTCTTTCAGAAGTGCGGTTACCTTAGGGCTGAGATAGCCTGATAACATATCGGTAACAGCTTCGGCAGAGTAGTCGTAATAAACCGTACCGTTGTTTACTGCAATACGGAACCCGCCGTCAAAATTGTCATTCGATTTGAGAGTTACCCCGGCGAGCATTTTAGCTTTAAGCTCTGCAAGGAGGGCTTCTTCAAGCTTTTCAAGGTCGCCGGCATTGAGAATAACGGTTATATCGTCAGCCTCCGGTTTAGCTGCCCAGTTTTCAACTGTATTGATGATGATCTTTGCAAAAGCATCTGAAGAATAAACCGTATTGACATTACCTTCGACTATCGCTTTAAGCTCTCTGGATACGCTTTCTCTGAACGAGATAAGAAGATTTCTTCCTGCCTGGCGGATTGCATCTTCACCTGATTTAACGGTTTTTGCGTTTTCTTTCTTTGCTTCATCCATGATTTTGGCAGCCTGAAGCTTTGCATCTGCAATTATTTTTTCTGCTTCGTCTTTTGCAGAAATGAGTATCGCTTCAGCACGGGTTTCGGCGGCTTCTACACCGTCTTTTTTAATTTGTTCAATTAGTTCCTGAAGTTGGATTTCCATAATGCACTCTCCTTTGTATCAACGGATATTATCTGTAAGTTTTCCCCAAAAAAATATAAAGGAACCAACATCCTCTGCAGACAGCTGGTTCCTTAGGTTCAATATTGGCTTACATTATATCACAAACCTGACATTTGTCAAGATTTGTGATCTGATAACGGAAATTTATTTTTAGAGCTCGTCCGTAAAGGACGGGTTTTATTTTTTGCTATCGATACAAGGGTTATCGATATTGATAATACCGATTGAACATTTTAATAATTCCAAACTCCTTTAAGTTTTGTTAAGATAACTTCGGTCCGAAGAGGGAGGGGGAATTACGGTGGCAAACCAGGTGATGATGCAACAGCTTGTATCGTCAGGATAAGAAAGCGCGAGCCGATGAATATTCTTTTCTGTCTGCCTTCAAACCGCGACGATGCCAACCGAATGATGTCGCTTTTATTCTCTAAAGAGGGTAAGCACATTATCTGCGGCGGCACAACGTCTTCTATTGCCTCAAAATATCTCGGCAAGCCTATAAAAGCAAGCCTTGACTTTACGCAGAGCGATGTTCCGCCGACTGCCGAAATTGAAGGTGTTGACCTTGTAACAGAGGGAGTTATAACCGTAAACAAGGTTATCGAATACGCAAATGATTATCTTGCCGAAAACAAACATTATGAGCACCGGAGTATCAAGCGTGACGGTGCTTCCTTGATTTCCCGCTTGCTTTTTGAAGAAGCAACTGATATAAATTTTTATGTAGGCAGAGCTATAAATCTCGCTCATCAGAATCCCGATCTGCCAATAAATTTCAGTATTAAAATGAATCTTGTCAAAGAGCTTTCAGCATGTCTTAAAAAATGGGCAAACGCATAAAGGTGAGTTATTTTTAAGGAGTGAGTGAAATGAGAAAGTTTGATACAAAAGTCCAGTATCTTAAATATAAAGTTTTACGTGAAGTTGCAAGACAGGCGTGGAATGATACCTTGTTTGACAACCTTCTCGACATACCCAAAACTCTTGTGCCGGGTAATGAACCCACAATGCGTTGCTGCGTATACAAAGAACGTGCAATTCTTGCCGAAAGAGTAAAAATTGCAATGGGCGGCGATAAGCTCAATCCCAATGTGATTGAGGTTATCGATATTGCCTGCGACGAATGTCCTGTCGGCGGTTATGAGGTGACAAACGCTTGCCGAGGCTGTCTTGCTCACAGATGTGAAGACGTATGCAAAAGAGGTGCTATCACTTTTGATAACAACCACGTTGCACACATTGACAAATCAAAGTGTGTTGAATGCGGTGCGTGCGCGAAGGTATGCCCGTATACGGCAATTGTAAGCCGCAAGAGACCTTGTGAAAGCGCCTGTAAAATCAAGGCAATTTCAATGAACGAGCATAAGGCTGCAAAAATCAACAATGATAAATGTACCGCTTGCGGCGCCTGTGTTTACCAGTGTCCCTTCGGTGCGATTATGGATAAATCCTTTATGGTCAATGTCGTTGATATTATTAAAAAGAGCGAAGAAAACAAAAAGTATAAGGTTTATGCAGTTGTTGCTCCGTCAATTTCAAGCCAGTTCACCTATGCAAAGCTCGGCCAGGTTATCAGTGGACTCAAAGAACTCGGATTCTTCACCATTGTTGAAGCGGCACTCGGAGCAGATATGGTAGCGATGTCTGAATCAAAAGAGCTTGCCGAAGAGGGCTTCCTCACAAGCTCCTGCTGTCCTGCGTTTGTAAAGTATGTTCAGTCTGCATTTTCTCAGCTTGCAGAGCATATTTCACACAATCTTTCTCCTATGGCTACACTTGCAAAGTATATTAAGGAAATAAGCGAGGGTGCAAAGGTTGTCTTCATCGGTCCTTGTACCGCAAAGAAAGCGGAAGCACAGCTTGAGTCCGTCAAGCCTTATGTTGATAGTGTTCTGACCTTTGAGGAGCTTCAGGCACTCTTTGACAGTAAGGATATCGACATCACAACTCTTGAAGAAGACGTGCTTGATAACGCATCATATTACGGCAGAATTTTCGCAAGAAGCGGAGGTCTTTCGGATGCAGTTTCACAGGCAATGAAAGAGCAGAATATTGAGTTCGACCTCAAACCTGCAGTCTGCGACGGTATTGAAGCCTGCCGTGTTGCACTTCTTAAAAAGAGCAAAAATGTTCTTGATGCAAACTTCATCGAAGGTATGGCTTGTGTCGGCGGATGTATCGGAGGCGCAGGTTGCCTCACCCACGGCGAAAAGAACAAATCCGATGTTGATAAATACGGCAGAGAAGCAATGGAAAAATCGATTTCCGATGCCGTTTCAGTTTTAAGATAATAGTATCAGTAAAATTAATCCCGGAGCGTTTTTACACTCTGGGTTTATTTTTTGCTTAAAAAGAAAATCACTACGGCTTTGTATCAAAGTCGTAGTGATTATTTAGGTTTGATGGCGCCTTTTGACGCTTTTTACCCCTAACTAAAACGGGGGTGAAATCAGTGTTGTAAGGGAGTAGTGTTACATTTAATTGAAAAGGCTCATCAGGAAGATTTTTTTATTTCATCACTCAAAAATATCAATAATTAATTTGCGTATTTCTTCAATTGCTATATTAAATACTTGGCGGATAAATCTTACAACTTTTTCAAAAAAGCTTTCTGTTTCAAGCTCAGCATTTTCTCCGTCAGCGGAATAACAGCCGATGTTGTTGCTTGTTATTTCGTTGCCGTAGAAATCTGTCATACAGCCGTCCTTAACTTCAAAGCCTGCACCGATTAACGGTGAGCCTTCTGCAAGCTGATATGCTTTTATCGGATCATCGCCGCCCACAAAGCCGGGGAGAGTGTTTAAAGCATCTTTATCAAATGCCGGATTAAAAGTATTATAGTAACAATTGTTGGCAAACACATTATTCCAGGTTTCCATTTCGTTGTTCATATGATAAAACTTATGACCATCTTTAAAAACTATAACATTGTTTGCAAACAGCGAATCATAAATCTGAGTCATCTGGAATTCGGGTGAATTGATTATTGTGTTGTTGTAAAAGCTGAAATTCCATTCGCCATCGGATACGCCGATTTTGTTTCTGCCCTGATTGTCATTAACGGACAGACAGTATCTTACCGTGTTGCCTCTGTTTCCGCCGCTTGCAGGATTGTTGCACATAAAACGCATATTATCGTGCGAATAAATGTATTCATATGTGCAGTTATATGAACCATGGTCAAAATCTACCGTCATTCCGTCACCGTAGTTTTTCTGACCTGCTATTTCGCAGTAGCTGAAAGTACAGTTTGAGGAATAATGAGTCCACATTGCGGCGGTAAAATAAAGGATTTTTCCGTTTTCATCGAGACCGACACCCTGGCAAACGTCAATCGCACGGCAATGAGTTACCAAAGCACCGTCGCAGCCCTCAAGAACGACCGCTTCACCGTCCATATTGTAAAATTCGCAGTTCTTTACAAGTGCATTTTTGTTCAGGTCCTGAGTACCGGTAAAAAATATACCGTTGCCGACATCGTATATTTTGCAGTTCACCGCCTGAAAATCGTTGACGGGATAAGGTGAACCGCCATATCGCTTGATAACTATTGCGGCTCTGCCCGAAATCGGACCTTCAACATAATTGTCACGAGAGGTTACGGTGTAGTTCTGCATATCGTGAAATTCGCAGTTTTCAATTCTGACGCCCTTGGATTCCTTCGTAACTCCGTCAACCCATATACCGCCGCCGTTATGTGCCGTAATTTCAAAACCGGAAACTGTAACGTATGAGCAGTCAAAAAGCTTCATAACAGCATCTCTCGCATCGGTGTTGAGATGAGGCTTTTCACCCTCTCCGTAAGATGAAATGACAATGGGATTATCATGAGTTCCAGAGCATGTAAGCGTAATGGCACAGTCATAGTATCCACCTGACTTGAACAGAACTTTATCGCCTGATTCAAGAGTTAAAGCAGCAATGTTATCAACTGTTTTCCAGGCAGAGGTTTCGGATAAACCCGTGTTTTCGTCATCGCCCGACATACTGTCAATATAGTAAGTTGTTCCTGCGGCAAACACAAACGGTGTTACACTAAGGGTGATTACAATAGTAAGAATTACCGATAAAAACTTTTTCATAACAATACCTCCATAAAATTAAATAGATGTAATTTTTTCATTGTCGGGATAATTATAACACACAGTCGCTATACTGTAAATACAACTTCCCCGCCATTGCGCTAATGAAATGTCCTGGCTGAACCAACAGTCGTGGCTGATTTTCAATCTCAAATTTTTTATAAAACAGGTCTTCTTTATAGAGGTGACAAACGAATCCCCCTAGGTTGACAAACGATTGCTGTATCTTAAAATTCATCAAATGCACCGAAGCACATAAACAAAACGAAAAAAGCACGACTTCAATAGTCGTGCTCTTATTGCTGGAATCGTTGGTACATAGCCATTTGTAGGGGATAGGGCAAAAAAGAAAACCACTACGGCTTTGTATCAAATTCGTAGTGGTTTCGTGGGTTTGATGGCGCTTTTTGACACTTTTTACCTCCAAACTAAATCCCGTAAAAAAATTATTGACAAAGTTTTGTACTCGTGCTAAATTATAATTAGTACGAGTACAGTAACTTTTCAAGGAGGCACTATGGCAAAGAAAGAATCAACAAAAGATAAAATAATCCGTGTTTCAACCCGAATGTTTCTTGAGTACGGGTACACAGCTTCAAGTGTAAAAATGGTCTGTGATGAGCTTGGAATCAGCAAAGGCAATTTCACCTTTTATTTTCATTCCAAAGAAGATATTCTTGCGGTGCTCACGGATTGGCTGTGTAAGTTCCAGTGGAAGCTGATAAAGGAAGAAGCGGATGACGGTATGAGTTCGTTGCTTGCCCTTTGTTTTGAGCTGATGACAATGGCATCGGCTTGCGAAGAAAACGAGGTCGCCAAGGACTTCTTCATTTCGTCATATCAGAGTCCGAAATGCCTTGAAATAATCCACAATAACGATACCGCAAGGGCAAAAGAAGTTTTTGCGGAATACTGTCCCGATTGGACAGACGAGCAATTCAGAGAAGCGGAAATTCTTGTTGCAGGTATTGAACACGCAACTCTGAATGCCATTGATAAATCTGTATCGCTTGAAACACGTATTTCGGGAGCATTGAATACCATTATGACAATTTATAATGTACCCGAAGAAATCCGCAAGATAAAAATTGATAAAGTTCTTGCAATGGACTACCGTTCAATCGGCAAACGCATTTTCAACGAGTTTAAGGAATACGTTGAGGGAATGCAGAATTCAGAATGATGAATGCAGAACTGAGGTGGAAATTTGAGTGAGAATATTATTTCGAAGAAAAGCTTTGATTTTGCGGTAAGAACGGTAAATCTTTATAAGCATCTGACTGCAGAGAAAAAAGAGTTTGTGCTATCAAAACAGCTTTTGAGAAGCGGAACAAGTATTGGAGCGAACGTTTCTGAAGCAGAACGAGGTCAAAGCAAAGCGGATTTTAATGCGAAGCTTAACATAGCTTTAAAAGAAGCCAACGAAACATATTATTGGTTAAGGCTTTTGCACCAAACAGATTATCTGACAGACAAAGAATTTAAAAGTTTAGAAACGGATATAAACGAAATAATTGCAATTCTCGTTTCAATATGTAAGAAAACAAACCAAAAGTGAATGCAGAATTCAGAATGATGAATGCAGAATGAAATGAATTATAATTCTGCATTCTGAACTCTGCACTCTGCACTTAATAACCAAGGAGGAAACCCTATGAAAAAAACAAACAAACTCATAAGCATATTGCTTGTTGCGGCAATGATTTTTGCCATTGCACCGCTTACCGCTTTTGCGGCTGAAAGTGACGGCGTGCCGACTGTTGTCGATATTTCAAATACTGAAACAAATTATTACAATATTGATGAAAATAATTATGACCCGGACGGCTTCGTTTTTACCGGAAATAATCCCAAAATGCAAATTATTGACAGTTACGGCGTTGATGTTACGTTCAAAGATCTTACGTTTGACCATTATTTATTATCTTCAGATATTGACGAAAGTATAACCATAACCCTTTCCGGTGACAATGCAATAGTTCCCAGTCTAAGCTATGCAATTGCAAACTGGAATGCGGATGTTATTATCAATGCAGAAGAAAACGCATCTCTTTCGGTAACAACAAAAGGATATTTTATTACGAATAGCGGTTGGGGCGGAGAATTAACCGTGAACGGCGGTGATATCAGTATTACGGCAACTGCGGAAGGAGCAGGTTATTCGGTCATATGCGCACCTTATACCCAAAACGGCGGCAACGTTACGATTTCTGTAAAAAACAACCCTGCTTTCTCCAATGATGTTGTTCTCAATGGGGGCACTCTGACCGCTTCAAGTGATAACCAAAAAATCATAGCCAACCACAAAAGCTTAACAATAGCTCCGGGGGCAATCTTCAAGGGTAGTTCTCCTGACGGAATGCTCTATAGTGGGGGAAGTTTCATAATAACTGAAGGCGCTCCCGAAAACTCATATTTATTTGCAAAAACCGTTGCTGACGGCGACTTTGTTCCCATCCGCGATGCATTGACTCTCCAAAATGAAAAATATCTGGAGCTGAAGGTTGATAGCCACGAACACCGCTTTGACAATACCGATGAGTGCATCTGCGGCATTGAACAAGCCGATTACAGCGGATATGATGCTGCAATGGAGCGCTATTACGAGCTTGTCGATGAATACTACGATGTTCTTGTTGATGCAACGAAGGATTATATAATAGATAAAGTTCAGGAAATTGCTGACGAATATCTCGGCAACACGGGTATCAAGAACAACTATTCTGTAAATGAACAGTATATCCTTGACGGCATTGCAGATGGCGTTAACGAAATCTGTGACACGATTGAAAAAGGAATTGCAGACGGCACGTTGATAATTCCCGATTATACCGAAATCGAAGCAAAAATTGCGGAGTTTGAAGAAACTCACACGGGCGAGGAATATGCACAGCTTATTGCCGAAATCAAGTCAGACCTTGCGGCAATCAAAGAATCTGACCCCGAAACCCACGCAGATGTTGCGGACGGTATAGCGGCGATTGAAGCGAAGATTGAAAAGGCAGTAAATTGCGAGCATGTATGCCACCGAGACGGTTTTATGGGCTTCTTATGGAAGATAGTCAATTTCTTTAACAGGCTTTTCGGTATGAATCCCGTTTGCGAATGCAAAATGGCTCATTATTAAACGCAGAATTCAGAATGATGAATTCAGAATGAATAATGTAATAATTATAATTCTGCACTTAATAACCAAGGAGGAAACCCTATGAAAAAAACAAACAAACTCATAAGCATACTGCTTGTAATGGCGATGCTTCTGTCAATGGCACCGTTGAGTCTTACGGCAAGTGCGGCATTGACGCCAACGGCAACGGGCGGCTGCGACGGAAATCACAGCGGATATACGGCGCTGAGTCAAAGCGGTTGGAGTCTCAAAATAACCCAGCCGGGCAATTACTATATAAACAAAGACTGGGCTATGGAAACCTATGAGCCTACGCTTGTCATTGAGTGCTCCGGTACGGTGACCCTATGCCTGAACGGTTATGATCTTTATCATACGGGCAACAGCAGCCGCGTCGTGTATATCTATGCTACGGGCGGCGACCTCACTGTAAACCTTTGCGACTGCAAGGGCACCGGTGAAATTTATCATAACAACAAACAAACGGGAATTGATCTTTTTGGTGTCGAGTCAAACGGTTACTATGCAACCCTCAATATGTACGGCGGTACTATCAGGGATTGTTCAAGTGGTATTAGTGAAACAAGTAATACCAGATTCAATATGTACGGAGGAACAATCAAAGGCTGTTCGTATTACGGAGTTTTTCAAAGCTCATATGACGGCAAGGTCAATATATACGGCGGCTCAATTATCAATAACAATGAGGGCATCCGCGTATGCTCAGCAGATGCTGTCACCTTAACAGGCTCGCCGGTAATTAACGGTAACACAAACGGTGATTTGTATTTCAGACAGAACAACTCACCGGTTATCGCAAAGAATCTTAGTGTAAGCGAAAAAATCACCATAGCACAGTATACAGCTAAAGACTGTGCTGTTGTAAAGGTTGACTCTGAAGAAGCTTATGATTATTTTGAAGCACTTGATCCGACTGCAAGAACAATTAGTCATAACGATAACACAATCTGGTTCCACGGTGATCATCTTTGGAAGGATGCAAACTGCACCGAGCCAAAAACCTGTCAGTCCTGCGGTATGACAGAGGGTGAGGCTCTCGGTCACGACTGGAAGGAAGCAACCTGCACGGCACCTGAAACCTGCTCCGTCTGCGAAGAAACACAGGGTGAAGTTGTATCCCACGCTTTTAATACCTACACAAAATCAGCCGAAGCAAAGTGCGAAGTAAACGCAAAGGAAACCGCTTCATGTGATTACGGTTGCGGTACAACTGACACCAGAGATATTGAAGGCACAGCTCTTACACACTCATTTACATATTCGGCAAGCGGAAATACAATTACCGCAGAGTGTGCCAACGGAGAAAATTGCCCCAATCCACAGAGAACGCTGACAATTTCTGCGCCCGCTGACCTTTATGTTGACGGCACAGCAAAAGAAGCAACCATTGAAAACAACCTTGTTGATACTTCGGTTGCAATCAGTGATATTACATATTCAGCCCCTTACGGCTTGCCCCCTAAAGATGCAGGCACTTATACCGCAAGCGTAACAGTCGGCGGTGCAACGGCAACGGTTGAGTTCACTCTGCTCAACTATGCCGCAATGGTAACCGACAAGGACGGCAACGAGCTTTCAGACTCACCCTACAAGACCCTTGCAGATGCAATAACAGCGGCAAGTGCAAGCGAGGGCAGCACGGTAACTCTGCTTGATGATATTACACTTACAACACGTCAGGATATTCGCTCCGGCACGTTCACTCTTGACCTTAACGGTAATAACTTGGTTAACGAAACCGATAGTGTTTTCTACATATATGAAGAAGTCGATTTAACAATTAAGGATAGCGGTGAAGGCGGCACAATTGAAACTAAACGCATGTATGTGGATTGTATTGACAATTCCGGTAAACTCACTGTTGAATCAGGTATAATCAAGGGCGACGGCGGTATTCGCAACTACGGTGTTTTGTATTTTAATGACGGAACGGTTGAAACTGACTACTATCCGGCGATTACAAATTATAGTGACAGCACTGTTTATATTTATGACGGTGTTCTGAAAAGTTCAAACTCCGGCGCAGTTGAAAACGGCGGTACGCTTTACGTTTACGGTGGCGAGATTGACGGCTTTTTTAACGTAGGTACTGCCTATATCTCCGGCGGTAAAATAGACCGTGACGACTATGTGGCACTCCATCTGCTCGGCGGTACTGTTGAAGTAACCGGCGGCAGCTTCACGGGAACAGACTTTTCAAACGGCTATTACAGCGGCACACCTTACGGCGAATGGACGGTTGACATCGACGAAGGTGCAACTCTTATCCTCAAGGGCGGCGAATTCCCGAACGGCTTTGTTGTTGATGAAACAACCGCAAACACATTCCTTGCAGAGGATTATTACTACAAAGATGCCGACGGTAAGCTGATTACCGTTTCCGATGATGCAAAAGTCATTAACGGCTACGTTAAGGTAAGCAAGGGTGCTGACCTTGCAGATGCGGTTATCACTCTTGACGAAACTCAGTTCACTTACAGCGGTGTGGAGCACAAGCCCACGGTTATCGTAACAGTCGGCGGCAAGACTCTCACAGAGGGTAAGGACTACACTCTCACTTTCGCAAACAATGTTAACGCAGGCACAGCAACCGTAACAATTAAGGCTATCGGTCAGGCAGCAGGCGGTATCGCAGGCGGCGGTGAGAATATCGGAAACAGCTCAAATTCGGGTGATATTACCGAAAGTGTCTACACGGGCGAAGTAACAAAAGAGTTTACAATCAATAAGAAACCCGTAACCGTCACCGCAACTGCACCCGATAAGGTTTACGACGGCACAAAGGATATAGATTATGATACAATCGTTATTACCTTTGACGGTATTGTGGAAGGTGACACTGTCGGCTATACAATAAAGGAAGCGTGGTTTAACGGTATAGTTGTTGGTACAGATTGGTCTGTTCCCATAGTTTATAACGTAACCGGTGAGGATGCAAATAATTATACATTCCCCGCAGGCGGCGAATATATCGCACCCGACTACTTTGTTGAGGCAACCGCAGATATCACCGCAAAAGATATTTCCGACGGATTTATAATTCTCGGCGCTCCTCTCACCTATAACGGCAAAGAGCAGACACAGACCGTTGAAAAGGTTATTCCGACGGGCACAGCTCCCGAAGCAACCTACACCGTAAGCGGCAACAAGGCTACAAATGTAGGCGTATATCTGCTCACAGTAACAGGTACGGGCAACTTCAGCGGCGAAGCAAAGATTGCTTATGAAATAGCGCTCGATGACGAATGCATTTCTCACCTTGACCGTGTTGAAGATAACGGCGTGATGAAGTGGAACGTTAAGTCAACCGACAGAGAGAGCCTTGAATACGTTATTGATCAGCTCAACAACGCAGTAACCGATATTGCAGATGAAGACAAAAAGAACGAATGGGCAGATACCAAGGAAGCTTGCGAGGATATGCTCCGCATCATCAACAGCATTGAGCTGGCAATTGCAGACGTTGAAGAAGATTATGCAGGTTTCAGCGAAGATACAGTTAAATCAAGCGATATTCCTGCGCTTGATGAGATTGTCAGCAAGGTAAACGAAATCAAGGACCGCTACGGCTTCAACCTCACAGACGAAGAAGCAAAGAAGCTTGAAGATATCCTTGACGGAATTGAAAAGCTTAAAGCAAAAATTGCAGAAACAGCAGAAGAAATCGAAAGAATTGATGAAGCTGTAAACGGCTACGATAAGGAAACAGTAACATCAGACGATGTTCCCGAACTCGGCAAGCTCATCGAAGATATCAATGCTCTCACCGACGGCGATAATCTTACCGAAGATGAAAGAGCGGCTCTTGAAGAAGCAGACAAGGCAATAGACGATCTCGTTGAAAAGCTCACAGAGGTTGCAGAGGAAATCAAGAGAGTGGACGAAGCTGTCAAGTCCTATGACGAAGACTCAGTCAAGTCAACCGACAGCGAAGACCTTGCACAACTTAAAGAGGATATTCAGGCTCTTATCGACAGCGGTAACACAACCGAAATCGAAAAGACCGCTCTTGAAGATATGATTAAGGATATCGAAGGTCTTGAAGATAAGATTGCCGAAACAGAAGAAAAGCTTGAAGAAATCAAGGGTATCGAAAACAACTTCAATCCCGAAACTGTAACAAGCGATGACAAGGCAGCTATCGAGGACGCAATCGCCGAAATTGAGGCTGTTAACCCCGACAACCTCACCGACGAACAGAAGGCTGAGTACGACGAAATCAAGGCAGAGTTTGAAGCTCTCCTTGAAGAAATCGCAGCAGCTGAAAAGGCGGTTGAAGATATCGTCATCGAACTTGAAATGTTTGAGGAAAACAGAGTGACAATCTTCTGGGAAGATGATATCGAAGCTCTCAAAGCAAAGATTGACGAACTCCTTGCAGATGAGAATATGGGCGAAGCTGAAAAAGTAAAGCTCAATGAATACAAGGCACAGTGCGATAAGCTTATTGAGATTATCCACACACCTGTTGAGTATTTCTCTCTCCGTCTGTTCTACTTTGTATGGGATGCTCTCAACTGGCTCGTAAACCACGTTGTGTTCATCTTTAACTGGATTTTCTAAAATTTTAATTTACATAAATAAGCTTAAAACCGCACGGATTATACATCCGTGCGGTTTCCTTACTCAAGGTAAAAAACTTATCATCTGGAGAGCAGGTATCGAGTGTTATTGTATAGCTAATTATCCTCAGTATTTAATACATGGTAATCATGAAGCAATAATGGATTTGGATCATTTAAAGCAATAGATATTATGTATATCGGAAGAGGGTTAGCAAACGAATACCCGTAGGTTGACAAAAGATTGCTGTATCTTAAAAATTCATCAAATACACCGAAACACATAAATAAAACGAAAAGAGCACGACTTCAATAGTCGTGCTCTTATTGCTGAAATCGTTGATATATAGGCATTTGTAGGGGATATGGCAAAAAAGAAAACCACTACGAAATTGCATCAAAGTCGTAGTGGTTTCGTGGGAAGGATGGCGGCTTTTGACACTTTTCCCCCTAACTAAACTGGGGGGTAAAATCAGTGTTGTAGGGGGGTAAATCCTTCAAGATATAATAGAAAAACAGAATTGGGTGGCTTTCGGATTCGAAACAAAACAAAACAAAACAAAACAACTGTGCTGTAAGCACGACAGATCAGACTTTATCGTTTACCAATTTTTTCGCTATATTATCATTTTCGTTCAAATGTGCATTAATCAAATCGGATATTTTAATTCTTTATCCTTTATTGTTAGCGCTTGTAATTATTGTTGTAAAGTGTTAAAATAATCTTGAATTAAGTTTTAATAAGTTTTTGAATCTTTTGTGATATTATTGTGAAAAAAGCAGGAGGATTTGATGTATGTTTGAAAGGTTTTTTGCTGGCATTCTTGCCTTTATTTTTTCAATTCTTCCGTGCGCAAACAACAAGGTGAAATACACCTGCCAAGAGGCGGTTGCTGTAACAGCAGAATTCGCTGAAAATGAAAGTGTTGCGATTGACACACCGAAGCCTGTTTTTGCGGCGGATATGCCGGAATCAGAGGTTATCTCGGTTAACGGATTATCACGGCTTTCAATCAACGGTCAGCTTACATCTCCCGTCCTCTTTTTCGGCAATACGGATTTCCCGAATCCCAACGGTGTCACAACAAGTCAGGCAGGATTTGCCGCTGATGCGGGAATACATCTTCACTCCATTATTGAAAATATCAATTATTATGCCGACCTTGACAGCATCAGCGAGGCGGAATACAGACAGTTATACTCTCATCTTCACGAGAGCGTTAAGAGTATTTCAGAGGGGGACCCGGACGCAAAAATCCTGCTTCGTGTCAAGGTGACAATGCCCGATACAGGCTCCATACCCGAAAGCGAAATAATACAGTATAAAGATAAAAGCATAAAATCCGGTGTTGTATCAATGGCGTCAGATTTATTCAATGAAGAATCAAGCAGAAGGCTTGCTCATCTGGTCGATTATGTCAGCTCCAACGGTGAGCTGTCGAAGCATATTATCGGATATCATCTTGAAAATAATGAATGGTTTCAGTATCTGTACCGTGAAAACGGACAGGACTTTTCAAACGCAAACAATGAAAAATTTGCCCAGTGGCTGAAAGTGAAATATCCGACAGACAGGGATTTGCAGATAGCGTGGGGGAATCCTTTTGTGAAGCTTTCCACAGTGACTATTCCGAATAATCTCCCCGGCAACATTTATGACAACAGCAAGCTGTATAAAGATATTCTCTTTTACGGAACAAAAACGCAGAAATATGTTGATTATCATCAGTATATCTGTGACCTTACGGCAGCGCGCATTTCGAATCTCGCGCGTATTGTCAAAGAACGGACAGAAAACCGCGCTATCGTAATTTCTTTCTACGGTTATCAGTTTGAACTGTACAGCTCTCTTTCAGGACACCATAATCTGAATTGGCTGCTTTCTGACAAAAATATCGACGGCTTTGCAGGGCCGATCAGTTACAGAGACCGCAACGGAAGTTCATACGCTCCGAATTCACCTGTGGGTGCTACAGGTGCATATATGTCAACGGTTGACTCAATTCAGCGAAACGGAAAAATATGGTTTCAGGAAAGTGATGAGCGAACATTTATCAATCACACCGATGAGCCGTATGAAGATACTTTTTTAACCCCCATAAGAAGCCTGAGTGACGTTATTGAAGTGCATAAGCGAGAGCTGGGCGATACCATTATCCACGGCAACGGCTTGTGGGCAATGGATTTATGGGCGAGAGGATGGCTGGATGATCCGGCAATATGGGAAAACATCGGAAAGCTGTCGAATCTGTATCAGGCATATCAGAACGGGTACGGTCAGGCATCTCGGTTCGATGTGGCACTTGTTGTAGATGAATATTCACTTCACCGCATGGCAAATCAAGGTCCTGTTGGTGATGAACTGCTGGGCGAGATGCAGCTTAATCTCTATCACGCAGGACTCTCAACTTGCTATGTTCAGCTTAAAGATGTGCTTGCGGGACGTGTTGACGATGCAAAACTGTATATCATCACATCTGCGTTTGATATGACGGATGAGCAGATAGAACAGCTTCAGACAGCACTTCATAAAGACGGCAAGACAACGCTCTTTATGTATAATTTCGGAAGTATGACCACTCATCAGGCTAAAGCACTCACGGGTATGGAATTCAAGGTAAATATATTACAATCCAAAACTGGAATAAAAATGACAAAGCAGTCTGCCGTTCCGGGTCTGATTAGCGATAATCATACTGCGCTTATCTCCCGTGCTATGAAGGTTGTCGGCGGACAGACCGAGACTCTCGGTAAATATTCCGACGGCTCTGTCGGCTTTGCAATCAACAGACAGAAAGACTATACCACTATTTATTACGGTGATTCGCTGATTTCAGTCAACAATCTGAAAGCCATTGCACGTGCTTGCGGAATCCATGTTTATTCCGATTCAGAGGATGTGCTGATGGCAAATCAGAATATGGTGGTATTCCACGCTGTCACGGCAGGGGAGAAGGTCGTCACCTTTGAAGGCAAGACTGATGTATGGGACTATTTTAATAATAAATGGTATACAGATGTGGATTCAGTCACATTCTCTGCGGAAATCGGCGAAACAAAATATCTGTTCTACGGTGATAAAGAAGAGATAGAAAATTGGAGCCTGCCGATTTACAGATAGAAACAGTAACAACCGTGAAAGGGTAATGGTGACAAATAAACTAAACAGCCTGCCGGGGTGATTGCCTCGGCAGGCTTTGTTATGTCTTAGCAAAGCCCTCCGGGATTAAACCTCGGAGGGCTTTTTGTGACTGATTTATATGCTGAATTCACCTCGATATTGATTCGGAATCCATCTTGGGAACTGCACAGTTTTCTTACTGCCATCAATCATTTCAAAGGATATGGTTCTGTTTGGAAAAATAAAAAACTTTTTTATAATTATATTTGATTTTTATGGGGGTGTAGCATTTTTAAAAGGTGTGTAAGTATAAAAAGCATCTTATTGCAATAGCATCAGAAATGAATGATCCCCAGACTGAGCAAAAATTGAAAACGATAGTAAGCTCCGATCCCACAGGTGACAATTCTCTGTAAAAAAATGGTATTGTTTGTTTGGTCACTCACAATTTTGGAGCTTCCTATGCTCTTGTTTAATACTTTTTTTACTTACACAAATTTCCGTGAAGAGGGAAAAAATAAGCCCTCGGCTGAGGATTCATTTTAATTAATATATTCAGCAGAATGTGATACATTTTAGTGGAATGAACGCTGATCATAATAATCGTCATAAAGCCCGGGTCACACATCCATACCGACGTTGACGCTGAAGGCTTTTTCTATAACTTTTTCCCACACTCTCTCCCAGTGAAGTAGAGGGTTACGGCAAGCTTGGTTATTACGTTTGCTCAAAGTCAGAAATAAAGTTCTGCATATTGCTTGATAATATTTCTGGATTTTATTGTCGCATCGGGGTCTTTGTCGAGTAAGTGGCCTGAATTTTTGTAAAGAACGAAATCGTGCTTAATACCGGTCCGGGTAAGCTTACGCTCAAAATCCTCTATGTGCTTTGCCGGAATAAGGTCATCTTCTTTTCCGTAAAAAATTGCGGTAGGGATGCAGTTCTCATCAACGTAGTTTATAGGTGAGATTTCACTTAAAGCTTTTTGTGAAGCTTCGTTATTTAAAGTTTCTTTTGATATATCTGCATTGCATACCTGTGACAGGAGTCCGTATTTCCAGCTTTCAAATTCACCTTTGATGCCCATAAGAAAATCTTCCCTTGTGCAATCGGTAGGCGGGCAGTAGCAACAGACTGCCGAGGGCTTAATCGGTGAAACTTCCTTTTTCGTGTAAGCATAAAGAAGTGCGATATGTGAACCTGCAGATCCGCCGGATAAAATAAGCTCACTTATATTGTAACCGTATTCGTTGCATTTTTGCTTTATGGTGTTAAGTGAGCTTGTTACATCATCAAGCACATGATGGACATTTATGCTTTGGGAAACATATCGGTAATTAATAGCGGCGCATATATATCCAAGTCCTGAAAAAAACTCTGCATCGGAAGTGTGATTGGATTTATCACCCTCAATCCATCCGCCGCCATGTATAAAAAGTATCAGTCCTGATTGGGAAACAGGCTTTTCAGGAATATAAATGTCAGCTTTCTGTCTTTCATGGGTACCATAAGAAAAATCCTTAAAAACAGTCATATTCATTCCCCGGTAAACACCTCTTTAATTGCTTCCAGATAGCCGTAACCGTAAAGGTCATCAGGCTGGAGATAGCTTGTTTCAGTCCATTCATTCCAACTGTTAACTGTTATGAACGGAGCTTTCATAACACCCTTTTCTATTGACTCATCAGCAAATTTCTTGACCTTTTCGCAGGCGATTCTGAAATTTTCGGGAGTGTTGTTTTTAACAACGCCGGGAATGAACTTGTTGAATCTCACATTATTATCCCAGCCTACTGAAATATTGGGATAGAAAGGCACATTCATCAACTTGGTTTCTTCTTCAAGATTTTCAATATAAGCGTCGGTCTGCTGCGCATATTCACCGTCGGGGTCAACGCAGGAAAACCAGTTGTAATTTGTAACGGAATCAAATCCGAGATAATCATAAAGCTCATAAACTGTCATGCCTTTGCAGTTGTCACCGTCATTAAGCCAGTTATATGTATGTCCTTTCCAGTTTACAGCCTGAAAATGGAGACCCTTGAAGCCTGCTTCAACGGTTTTTCTTCGGAATTCTTCAAGACCTTTTTTGCATTCCTGAGTTGTGCCGAATGTACGGATGAAGTTGTCAACATCAAAAACCATGTAGACGGGGCATCCGTCAATCATATAATAATTTTCACGCTTGAAATATTTTTCGATTGTTCTGTCGCATATCTCCGAAAAAATTTCGGGAGTAACAACACCGCTCCAGATAGCGGTTGAAAGGTCTGTATCGGAATTTCTCTTATCCCAGAGATGAGTTGCATTGTGATTTGCCCACATGAGCATGAACTTCATCTGAGTGTTGTTGCGGGCTTTAAGGAATCCGTCATTAAGACAGTTTTCAAGAAACGGGCGGTTATCATACCAATACCAGTCATAAATAAAAACGTTGACGCCGTAAGAAACAGCGCAGTTAATCTGCATTTCCATAACCCTGCTGTCAGCTTCGTTAACATATCCCCAGGTGGGAATACGGGGCCAACGGCAACCTTCATAGCCTTTGTTGGTCATTGCTTTAACAGTCTGCCATTCACCATAGCCCTCGGGCCAGAAAATACGGGTTCTCGGCTCGTCACCTGTGTAAGACGGCCATATAAAGGCGGCAATATCATAATTTCTCATATCATTACCTCACAAACGCAGTCAGCCTGATTTTTTAATTCACATTGCTTTGCAGAATTGTCATTTTGATTATATCATATCTTATTTGCCATTTCAATAAAATGCAGCTATGATAACAAAACCATATTTTATTTGATTTTTAGTATTGTTTCTTTCATAAAGTAATAGATATTATGTATATCGGAAGAGGTTTAGCAAACGATTACTAGGGTTGACAAACTATTTATAACAAAAATTTCTAATAAAAGTGTCGTTAATGATGTCAGATTTTGAAACGAAATTTTGTGAAAACCGCTCTGTATCAACGATTTTTGGCATAAAAAAAGCCAACGGAAAAAATCCCGTTGGCGTGGTACGAGTGTTGATAACGGATTTGATGAAACCTGTTTAATAAAATATTTTTCTGACGAAAAATATGAAATAATCCTGACGGATTATGAAATTTGATACTTCGTATTAAGTGAAATAAAATTCGCCTTAACATTTGCAAAGCAAATACTTCACATTACGAAGTAATATTTCACTCGCCGAAAGGCGAATTTAATTGAAAAAAGCACTTCGGAAGAAGTGCTTTTTTCTGGCTGGGACGGCTGGATTCGAACCAGCGAATGACAGAGTCAAAGTCTGTTGTCTTACCGCTTGACGACGCCCCAAAATGTAATTTTTTTGATAAAAAATGCACAAAGCCTTTGCGGAGCTTTGTGCGTTGCTTTTATGGGGTGGACAATGGGAGTCGAACCCACGACCTCCAGGGCCACAACCTGGCACTCTAACCAACTGAGCTATGTCCACCATAAATGGCGCGCTGGAAGGGACTCGAACCCCTGGCCTACTGCTTAGAAGGCAGTTGCTCTATCCAACTGAGCTACTGGCGCATTTGTTGGAGCGGGTGACGGGAATCGGACCCGCGTATCCAGCTTGGAAGGCTGGTGTTCTACCATTGAACTACACCCGCGTATGTCCTGGCAT
>JAZSOM010000071.1:0-31163 GCA_045536955.1 Acutalibacteraceae bacterium | reverse complement strand
GTCTGCAATGACAATAATGGACTATTCAGGCCGAGTTGTTGCTATCTGCGGCGAAGCAGGTGAAAAGTCAGGCAACAGATGCCTGAACAGAGCTGCTGATTCGCCGAGACAGCCAGGTTCATCAATTAAGCCCATTAGTGTTTATGCACCCGCTGTTGAAGAAAAACTTATCACTTGGTCAACTTACGTTCTTGATAAAGCTTTTGCTTATAACGGTACACTTTGGCCCAAAAACTATACCGGAGATAAAGGTTCTGGAAAAAACGTTACTGTCCAAAAAGCTCTGGCTCGTTCACTCAATACTGTCCCGGCGAGGATAGCTTACGAAACACTTGGTTTACAAAAGTCATACAGCTATCTTGTGGATAAATTCCATATTTCAACTGCTGTTGAGAAATACGATATCGCCCCTGCACCTCTTGCGACCGGTGCTATGCGCTACGGTATAACAACACTCGAAATGGCAGCAGCTTATGCAACATTTGGCAATGGCGGTAAATACTTTGAGCCGTATTGTTATTACAAGGTTACCAACAGCGACGGATCAACGGTTTATTTTGATAAAGCCGGTATAACCGGCGAACAGGTCATCGGTGAAGATACGGCAGATATTATGTGTGAACTTTTGCAGACTGTCACGACGGATAGTTCAGGTACAGGTACTCCGTACAAAATCGGTCAGTTCCAGACGATGGCAAAAACAGGTACAACATCTGATGATTACGATCGTTGGTTTGTTGGTGGTACTCCTTATTTTGTTGCTGCTGTATGGTATGGTTATGACCTTAATAAAACGGTTTCTAACGTCAGCGGTAACCCTGCAGGTAAACTGTTCAAAGCCGTAATGGATGAATTACATGACGGTTTACCTGAAAAAGAGTTCAGAAAATCAAATATCGTAAAAGAAGAACGGTATTGCTTATCTACAGGTTTGCTTGCCGGTAAGGGCTGTGCCTCTGCTACAGGTTGGTTTTCGCTAAAGAATATGCCGAAGACATGTACTTCCTGTACCGGTTACAAATCTTCCGACAGCAATAAAACGACTAATAAAAATGACACTCCTACAACAGGATTGATTCAGGGGATTGTTGATTCTATCCCGAGAATAACAACAAACACTAATTAGTTGAAAGGAAAAAGGGTCGGTGGCTGCAGCAATGTGTTGCCATCGACCTTTAAAATATTATGATAATTCTTGGAATTGACTACGGTGATGTCAGAACAGGGGTTTCTGTCTGTGATAAAACAGAATTTCTTGCTTCACCTGTCTGTGTTATTAAAGAGAGCTATAAACCTAAGCTTCTTGATAAAATTATAGAAATAATAAATACAAAAAATCCTGAACTGATAGTTGTCGGTTTGCCGAAAAATATGGATGGTTCTCTTGGATTCAGAGCGCAGGCGTGCACGGAATTTGCTGAAGAGCTTGAATCGATTTGCGGAATCAGGACGCAGCTTTGGGATGAAAGATTAACCAGCGTTATTGCACATCGCCAGCTTCAGATGAACGGTAAACGTGAAAAAAAGCATAAAGATGTTGTTGATGCTGCTGCTGCGGTTGAAATACTTCAAAGCTTCATTGACAGCAGAAGGTAGCAATATGAAAAAGATATTGTTTGAAAAATGCGTA
The DNA here is from genome assembly GCA_045536955.1 of Acutalibacteraceae bacterium. GTDB lineage: Bacteria > Bacillota > Clostridia > Oscillospirales > Acutalibacteraceae > UBA8612. The sequence continues at coordinate 29,533 of JAZSOM010000071.1, read as the reverse complement.
TTGTTTAAGCCTTTTGTCATTGCTGCAGCTTTGATACTTTTGTGCGTTCCTTGTTTTAGGATGACCGGCAAGGTTGTTTTACCGTTGGTTACAGCTCTTATAGGGTCTGTTTTTATATGTTTGTTTTCTGAACTGATACATAATTCTGAATCGTCAGTAGGATTAGCGCTTGTTATTTTGAATTTATTCTGGTTTATTGTTGCAATGATTGGTGAGTACAAAGTTCAGATTGCTAATGGTTTTCAACCCTATTGGATTCAATACTTTTACTTTGATAAGTTACTTGTAGTCGGTGCTGTATGGCTTGGCTGTTCTCTTTTCTTTTCATTTAAACGAATTTTAAACAAAAGCAAGAACTTGTCTGATTTTGCTGATTTTTTTAAATATAGCACTTATGCTTTTACTGCTTTTTATGGATTTATTTTAATATATTCGTTTGTCTTGATAAGGCTGAATACTGCTGATTATCCGTTCAGATTTCAACCTTTTGTTACAGTTAGAGAATATATTGAAGCATATTCAGAAATACCCTATGAGGTAATGATGAACGTGCTTGGAAATCTGTTTTATTTTACACCGCTCGGATATATTTTTTCGACGTTTCTGTCAAAGAAACAAATTAAAACCAAGATAGCAGTAAATTTTGTTTTTCCGATTGCGGCTTTCACGTTGCTTGAATTTTCACAGTTTTATTTTCAGATCGGCTATTGTGAGTTTGACGATATGATGATGAACACCTTGGGTTTCTGGTTGGGCAATTTACTGTGCTTAATGTCAGATTATCTTACTGTTAAAATTACCGGCGGCAGGGTTAAACGGTTCTGGAATTGATATAATTTCGGTTATGTAAGCATAATCCTTCATGGGGGTGCTTTTTTGAACCGATATATTGTTGCTTTTATAAGTCTTGCTGTCTTGTTTGCAGTTATTGCTGTGCCTTGTTTTTTATACGATGCTAATATATCGTATGTTTATAAAGCTGAATTTGATTTACCTTCAGTTATTATAGATGCCGGTCATGGCGGCGAAGACGGCGGAACCAGCTCAGACGACGGTATCCTTGAAAAAGACATAAATCTTTCACTGTCACTTTATCTTTCCGAAATTCTGCGATGTTCAGGTTATAATGTAATAATGACTAGAAGTGAAGATGAACAGATAGGTGATAATTCGCTTCCGACTATCAGACAGCGCAAGGTTTCAGATGTTCGTAAAAGGTTAGAAATTACAAAAATGTATCCTGCTGCTGTTTTTGTCAGTATCCATCAGAATCATTATTCATCCTCTCGTTATTCAGGAGCGCAGGTCTTTTACTCGCCGAAATCTCCTGCAAGCCGGACTTTGGCTGATTCTGTTCAGAATTCAATTGTCGGTTTGCTTCAAAACGACAACGAGAGAAAAATAAAAGAAATTGGCACAAATGTATACTTACTGTATAATTGCGAGAATGCTGCAATTATGGTAGAGTGCGGTTTTCTATCAAACGTCAGCGAAGCAAAACTTCTTGCAACATCGGATTATCAACAAAAAATCGCATTTTCTGTTGCGTGCGGAATTATTAATTTTTTGGGGGAAGAATATGGCTAAAGCGAAATCTCTTTATATATGTTCATCTTGCGGATACGAATCGTCTAAATGGTATGGCTGTTGCCCCGGATGCGGAGAATGGAACACTATGAACGAAGAGGTAGTTACTCAGACATCTTCTCGTTCTTCGACTATTAAACCTGCCTCTTCTCTTAAGCTTGATGAAATAAAAAGTGATATCGGTGTCAGATATAAAACAGGACTCAATGAGCTTGACAGAGTTCTCGGTGGTGGAATAGTCAAGGGTTCGCTCGTGCTTCTCAGCGGCGATCCTGGTATCGGTAAGTCGACAATTCTTCTTCAGATTTGTCAGTACTTAGATAACAAATTAAACATTCTGTATATTTCGGGTGAAGAGTCTGCTCATCAGATTAAGTTGCGCGCTGAAAGACTTGGCGTTAAAAATCCGTCTCTTTCGGTAATGTGTGAGATTGATGTTATTTCGATTACCGAATATATTCGAACAAATAAGCCGGATATTGTTATAGTTGACTCAATTCAGACTATGGATTATTCGGAAGTCAGCTCATCTCCGGGCAGTGTTACTCAAGTACGTGAAGCGGCAAGCGTTTTTATGCGTACTGCAAAATCTCTCGGAATTCCGATTATTCTTGTCGGTCACGTCAATAAGGACGGTAATATTGCCGGTCCGAAGGTGCTTGAGCATATTGTTGATGCTGTTCTTTATTTTGAGGGTAACCGCAATTTTTCATACAGAATCCTTCGCGCTGTCAAAAACAGATACGGTTCTACCAATGAAATAGGTGTCTTTGAGATGCTTGACAGAGGCCTTGCTGAGGTCGAAAACCCTTCGCTGATGCTTATATCAGGTAAACCTAAAAACACTCCGGGTTCTTGCATTGCTTGTGTTATGGAGGGATCGAGACCTATTATGGCAGAGGTTCAGGCTCTTGTAACGCCAACCGGTTTTGGTAATCCACGCCGAATGTCAACAGGCTTTGATTACAATCGAGTTTCTATGATACTTGCTGTACTAGAAAAACGAGCAGGATACTTTTTCGGCACAAGTGATACTTATATTAATATCGTAGGCGGTTTGAAACTTGATGAGCCGGCAAGTGATCTTTCTGTCGCAATGGCTCTTGTTTCAAGTTTAAAGGATATTGTCGTCAATGATGACACACTTGCGTTTGGCGAAATAGGTCTTGCTGGCGAAATACGCGGTGTAAGCAACTGTGAACAGCGCGTCAGAGAAGCTGTAAGGCTTGGTTTTTCGAGATGTATAATTCCCAGACATAATCTCAAAAATCTCTCGCTTAAGATTGCTGGCGATACTGAAATTATTGGTGTAAGCAATATTCGTGAAGCGTTTGAGGCTGTGACAAAATGACAGATTTCAAGCCAATCATAAAGCCGAATCTGCCGATAGGAAAAGTGAAACACGTTGTAATTTCGGCTGAGTTCAATTCTCTGTCTGTGTCACTGCAAAAATGCGGCATAGAACCGCTTTTCGTCAGCCCTTGCAGTGACGTTATTGAGCAAATGAGCAATCATTCTGACATTTTGTTTTCATATCTCGGAAACGGTCATTATATGGTTGAAAAGTCGCAGTATTCGCTTGATTCTGTCTTGCTTTCACTTGGGTTTAAGTCAGAAAACAGTACTGTAAGTCTTTTGGCCGATTATCCGTATGATGTAATTTTGAATACCTGCATTTTAAATGATAAAATACTTGGCGGTGCTGCAGTTAAGGATTTTTGGTCGAATGATAAAAGGGAATTTATTCCTGTTAAACAAGGATATACAAAATGTTCAGTATGTATTGTTGATGAACGCTCGCTGATAACTGACGACGTTTCAGTTTATGATGCGTGTAAAGCGATTGATACAGACGCGCTCCTTGTCAGAAAAGGCAGTGTAAAATTAAACGGATTTGACTATGGCTTTATCGGCGGATGTTGCGGCAAAATATCACACGATACAGTTGCTTTTTTTGGTGATATCAGCACACATTCCGATTATGCAAAAATCAAATCTTTTCTCGCTTACCGTGGCGTTTATGACTATAGTTTATGTTCAGGCAATCTTATTGATGTCGGTTCTATCATCCCGATAACAGAATATTGTGATTAAAGCTTCAGATAATTGTCTGTAGCTTTATTTTTTTGTTGCATTATAAGATAATTAATGCTATAATATTTAAATATTTAGGCAGGTGATATCTTGAGCCGTAGAAAATGGCAAATAAATAAAGTCGATAAAGTATTGGCTGCGGACCTTGCAGAAAGGCATACGCTTTTTGCTCTCGCTGCACTTATAGCTTCTTCAAGAGGAATTGACACTGATGAAAAAATCAGAGCGTTCTTCTATGATGAGGCAGAGTTTGCTTCACCCTGGGACTTTCCTGATATGCAAAAGGCTGTTGACGCGATAAGTTATTCTGTTGATAGGTTTGAGCGTATTGCGATTTGCGGTGACTACGATGCTGACGGTATTACTGCTTCTGCCTTGCTTTACTCTTACCTGGAGCAACAAGGCGCTGATGTTATTTGCAGAATTCCTGACAGAAGTGAGGGTTACGGACTCAAGAAGGAAGCAATTGATTATTTTGCCGAGCAAAACGTTAAGCTTATTGTCACAGTTGACTGCGGAATAAGCAGCATAGAAGAAGCCGAATATGCTGCTGAAAAAGGCATAAAAATGGTTATAACCGACCATCATATCTGCGGTGATGTTTTGCCTATATGCGAAGCTGTTGTCGATCCGTATCGATCTGACTGTATGTGTGAATTTAAGTCGTACGCGGGTGTTGGTGTTGTCTATAAGCTTCTATGTGCTCTTGAAGGCGGTGACTGTGAGTTTGTGCTTGAGTCTTTCGCTGATATTATCGCCATAGGTACGGTGGGCGATGTTATGCCGCTTGTTGATGAAAACCGCCTTATAGTCAGAAGGGGAGTTGAGATGATCAATTCTTCCGACAGACCCGGTATTATGGCATTAAGAGAATCCTCCGGGCAAGCTTCAAAGCAACTGTCAGCTTCCAGCCTTGCGTTTACTCTCGTGCCGCGAATCAATGCTGCCGGAAGAATGGGCAGTCCCACAAGAGCTTTAAATCTCCTGCTTGGTGACGATATTTCCTATTGCCGTGATATTGCTGCGGAAATTGATAATGCCAATACATTAAGACACAGCAAAGAACTTGAGATAATCTCTGAAATCAAGCAAAAATTTATCGAAGATCCTTCGCTCAGGTACGATAGGGTTATTGTTGTCAACGGCGTAGGCTGGCCTCACGGAATTGTAGGTATTGTTGCAGCAAAGCTTGTCGAAATTTTTGGTAAGCCTGCTATTGTTATTTCCGATGACGGTGGTGTTTGCCGCGGTTCCGGTCGCAGCTTTGACGGCTTTTCTCTTTATGATGCAATTAAGTCCTGCGAAGAAGTTCTCGACCATTTCGGCGGTCATACTCTTGCCGCGGGTATTGGCATAAAATCGGAAATGATTTCCGCTTTCAGAAGAAAAATAAATGAGTATGCCGCAACACTCGATGAGGTTGTACATCCTATTCTTAAAATTGATTGCAAATTAAATCCTGTTGCAATTAATAACGAGCTTCTTGACACGCTGGCGACACTTGAGCCTTTCGGGGCAGGAAATCCCGTTCCTGTTTTTGGTTTGTTCGGTATGCATATTGATGCTGTTCAGGCTGTAAGCGAAGGTCGCCACATAAGGCTTATTCTTTCTAAAGGTGATACACGTATTTCTGCAATGCGCTTTGGCGTTTCTCCGGATGCGTTTGCTTTTCGAAAAGGGGATACCGTTGATGTTGCCGTTACTGTTGAGAGGAACGAATACCTAGGAGAAGTCAGACCGAGTGTTCAGATTAAAGCTGTCCGCGGACACGGTACAGATGATGATTCGGTTCTCTGTTGTCTTGATCTCTTTGACAAGATTATGCGTGGCGAACCGCTCTCTTCCAAAGAGAAATCTCTGGCCTATCCGGACCGTGAATTTATGCTTTCGATTTTCCGATATATAAAATCCTGCGGTTCTTGGATTCATGACTGTGAAACTCTGTGCTTCAGAACAACCGGTAATTCCGAAGATATTTGTAAAATTGCTGTATCCGTTGAAGCAATGCTTGAACTCGGAGTACTTATAAAGGATGCCAATGGATATATAACTTTACCTGAGGTATCTGCGAAAGCGGATCTCAGCTCTTCAAAACTTCTTGCAAAATTAAGGTGATGGGAGGTGTCCGTAATGTGTGAAAAAAATGAAGTTCGTCAGCTTTATGATGAACTGATGAAACAAATAGACGATAATTTTACCGATGAGCAAAAGGATTTGATTGACAAAGCTTTTTGTCTTGCTGAAAATGCGCATAGCGGTCAGCTCCGTAAATCAGGTCAACCATATATAATCCACCCGCTTTCTGTTGCTATAATTCTTGCTCAGATGGGTATGGATTCAGCTTCTATTGCCGCTTCGCTGCTTCACGACGTTGTTGAAGATACTCAAATAACAAAAGAAGATATTACAAAGCTTTTCAGTGAGGAAATTTCCGTGTTGGTTGACGGTGTTACAAAGCTTGGTAAGGTCTCTCTTTCCAACAAAGAGGAGCAGCAGGCTGAAAACATCCGCAAAATGCTTATTGCAATGTCGCACGACATCCGTGTTATTATCATTAAGCTTGCAGACAGACTTCACAATATGCGTACTCTTCAGTTTATGAAAGAGCAGAAGCGCAGAGATATTGCAAAAGAAACACTTGAAATATATGCTCCAATTGCTCACAGATTAGGTATTCGTCCTATAAAGGTTGAACTTGAAGACCTTGCTATAAGCTTCCTTGACAGTGTCGGTTATAAAGAGATTGAAGATAACCTTACAAGTCAGTTGACTGCAAGGAATGAGTTTCTGCAAGATGTCAAGCTCAGAATTGTCAACAGAATTGCAGATAACGGAATAGAAGCTAAAGTTGACGGCAGAGTCAAGAGCGTTCACGGCATTTACAGAAAAATGTATATGCAGAATAAAACTTTTGACGAAATTTATGATATATACGCAGTTCGTATTATTGTAGATTCGGTTATCGATTGCTATAACTGCCTGGGTATTATTCACGATATGTTTACACCGCTTCCGGGTAGATTTAAAGACTATATCTCAACACCGAAACCAAATATGTATCAATCACTTCACACAACTGTTATAAGCAAGGAAGGTATTCCTTTTGAGGTACAGATACGTACTTGGGAAATGCATCATACCGCTGAATACGGCATTGCAGCACACTGGAAATACAAACTTAATATGTCAGGCGGTAATAAATCGTTTGATGAGCGACTTGCCTGGGTAAGACAGCTTCTTGAAAGTCAGGATGAAGCAGCAGGGGTTGATGAGATTGTTACAACAATCAAAAGTGACCTTGTCCCGGATGATGTTTATGTATTCACACCCAAGGGGGACGTTATAAATCTTCCTATGGGCGCAACCGTTATTGATTTTGCTTATGCTATTCACTCTGCTGTTGGTAACAGAATGGTTGGTGCAAAAGTTGACGGCAGAATGGTTTCTATCGATTATAAAGTGCAGACAGGCGAAATTGTTGATGTTATAACCGCATCACAGTCGGGAAAAGGTCCCAGCCGTGATTGGCTTAACATTGTCACGACAAGCGAAGCCAGAAGCAAAATACGTTCTTGGTTCAAAAAAGAACGCCGCGAAGAAAACATTGAAGAGGGAAGAACTCAGCTTGAGCGTGAATTTAAGCGTTCGCTTATCCGCTTGCCGGATGACGAGATGGAAAGTTTTCTTCTTAAAATAGCGGAAAGACAGCGTTGCAATACACTCGACGATTTTTATGCAGCAATCGGTTACGGTGGAATACTTCTGAGTAAAATTATGCCACGAATAAAGGATGATTACTCTAAACTTGTTTCGTCAAAGCAGATAAAACCGCCGGTTGAGCCTGTTCAGAAAAGGGTCAAGAGCAGTGAAGGTGTTGTTGTTGAAGGCATTGATAATTGCCTCGTCAAGTTTGCTCATTGCTGTAATCCTCTGCCGGGTGATGAAATTATCGGCTTCATCACCAGAGGACACGGTGTTTCAATACATTCGCGAAAATGTACAAACGTCCCTGACGATATACAGTCAAGCAGCGAACCGTATCGTTGGCTCAATGCGCATTGGGATAAAGGCGTTAAAGAAGAATATAATGCAAACCTTCTTATTAAAGGAATTGACAGAATTGGTCTTCTTGCCGATATTTCCGTTATGCTCAGCAGTATTCGCGTCCTTATTACAAATATCAGTTCCCGATCACTCAAGGACGGAACGTTTATAATGACCTGTACAATTTTTGTTGACGGTATAGAACACCTCAGAAGCGTTATCTCTAAAATAGAAAAGGTTGACGGAGTTCTTACGGTAGAAAGAAAGTGATTTGAATGAAAGCTGTTATTCAGCGTGTTTCTCATGCTTGTGTTGTTGTTGATGGTGAAACAGTCGGCAATATTGACAAAGGATTTCTTATACTTCTCGGTGTTGTTCAGGGTGATACGTCAGCTCAGGCGGAGATTCTTGCGTCAAAGGTTGCTAAGCTCAGGGTTTTTGAAGATGAGGATGAAAAAATGAATCTTTCACTACTGGATGTTGGCGGTGAAGCACTTGTTGTATCTCAGTTTACGCTTTGCGCTGACTGCAAGAAAGGCAACAGACCGTCTTTTACTCCGTCTGCTGCTCCTGATCTTGCCAATGAACTTTACCTTGAATTTTCCGATATGCTTCGCAATAACGGTATCAGCAGAGTCGAAAACGGAGTTTTCGGAGCGGATATGAAAGTTTCATTGCTCAATGACGGACCTGTTACGATAATCCTTGATACAGATTTATGGAGGAAATAAAATGGAGATTAGATGTCTTCCGCTTGGTGATTATCAGGCAAACTGTTACGTACTTATTGATGAAAACGAGAAAAAGGCTGCAGTTATAGATCCGGGTATACCGAGCGATGAGCTGAATGAAATGCTTTTGGGTTATGAGCTTACTTATATTCTTCTGACACACGGTCATTTTGATCACATTTACGGCAGCTCAGTACTAAAAAGCCTTTATCCTGATGCTAAACTGTGTATTCACACGGCTGATGAGATCTGTCTTAACAACACCGAATATAACCTTGCAGGTGATTTTGACGGTTACCTTCCCGAACTTAAAGCTGATGTATTGCTTAACGATGCTGACGAAATTAGAGTAAGCGATGATATAACACTCAAAGTTGTTCATACTCCCGGACACTCAAAAGGTTCGGTTTGTTTTGTTGATGAAAAGAATAACTGTATGTTCAGCGGTGATACTCTGTTTTGCCGTACCGTTGGCAGAACTGATTTTATCGGCGGCAGCTTTGACGAAATGCTTGAGTCGATCCGACTTCTTGCAACTTTTGACGATGATATGGCAGTATATCCCGGACACAACCGTTCAACTGTAATTGGCATCGAAAAAGTTAAGAACAGATATATGAGGAAACTTTGATGACTGTCTATATTATAGGACACAAATTTCATTTTGAAACCGAAAATTTATGCAGGATGTTTTATCCGAACTCTGACATAAAGCTCTGCTACGAATATGATAACCCTGATGGAGATTATCTGCTTACTGAGTTGAAGTCTCAGAACGCTGCAACATTGCTTTGCGCAAAACTCTCTACCGATAATGGTTATGCAGAGTATTTTTCAGAGCTTGCGGATTATTCGGATGAAGAAGCTGAATATGTGCTTGCACTTTGCATTTTTCGTTGCCTCAGAGACGTTACACAATATACTCCGAAGTGGGGTTTACTTACCGGAGTACGTCCCTCAAAACTGATGAGCAAGCTGATAGAAGAAAACGGCAAATCACAGGCTGAAAAATATTTTACCGAGAAACTTCTTGTAAGTGCTGAAAAGACAGCATTGGCTTCAATGGTCTCTGATGTTCAAAAACCGCTTGTTTCTTCAAGTCAGGGTAATTCGTTCAGTCTTTATGTTTCGATACCGTTTTGCCCAAGCAGATGCAGCTACTGCTCTTTTGTATCTCACTCGATAACAAGTTCAAACGCGAAAAAGCTCTTTCCGGAGTATTTGGAAAACTTAAAAAAAGAGCTTGAAATTACCGCGCGGTATGCTTCGGAAAATTCGCTTCGACTTGAAAGTATTTATATCGGCGGCGGAACGCCAGGTATACTCAGTGTGGATGAATCTGTTTCTCTTATCCGTACAATTAAAGATAAATTTGATTTATCTTCGTGTCATGAGTTTACGTTTGAATCCGGCAGAGCCGATGTAACAACGCGCGAAAAATTAATCGCTTTATCTGATAATGGTGTGGATCGAATCAGCATCAATCCGCAGACATTTGATGATTCAGTGCTTGAAATCATTGGTCGCAAACATACTGCTGCGCAAGCCGTTGAAGCTTATAACATTGCAAAAGAAGTTGGCTTTGACAGTGTAAATATGGACCTTATAGCAGGGCTGCCGGCCGACAGCGTTGAGAGTTTTAAAAATTCTGTTGATACTGCTGTGGCGTTAAAGCCCGAAAACATAACCGTTCATGCCCTGGCTCTAAAAAGGTCGAGTACTCTTGTTGCCAAAGATAACGTTTTGCTTGCGCAGGATGATGCTGCGGGTAAAATGCTTGACTATGCAAACTATGCTTTGTCTAAAGCGGGATATGTTCCGTATTACATGTACCGTCAGAGCAGATGTGTAGGCAATCTCGAAAATGTCGGATGGGCGCTGCCCGGTAAAGAGTGCCTTTACAATATATATATGATGGAAGAAATTCATACTGTTCTTGCAGTCGGTGCGGGTGCGGTTACAAAGCTGAAGCAACCTGAGGGTGCTTATATTGAGCGCATTTTTAACTTTAAATATCCTTACGAGTATAATTCTAGGTTTAATGAAGTTATTGAACGTAAAAACAGAATAACTGACTTTTACTGTACATACAATTAAATGATGCTCGTTTTAATATTCAGATAGGGAAGTGTTTCTTTGGAACAGAAAAAACAAATCAAAGGACAGTCAATGCTCAACGGTGCTTTGGTTCTCGTTGTTGCAACGATGCTTGTCAAAGTAATAGGTGCTATCTATAAAATTCCGCTTACAGCTCTTATCGGTGAGGTTGGCAGAGGCTATTTCAGCTCTGCTTATGAGATTTATACTCCGATTTATGCAATTTCAATGGCAGGTTTGCCGGTTGCGGTGTCTAAGATGGTTTCCGAAAGCGTAATGCTTGGAAACTATAATGACGCAAGGCAGTTGTTTAAAATTGCAAAAAAGCTTTTTCTTATTGTGGGTGTTTTCGGCACTCTTCTTCTTGTTCTGATTGCATTTCCCTATGTTTGGCTCGGTGATTGTTGGGATAATCTGTGGAGTATTCTGATGATTGCTCCCTCCATCTTCTTTTGCTGTTTTATGTCAACATATCGCGGATATTACGAAGGTCTGAGAAATATGACTCCTACTGCTGTTTCTCAGGTTATCGAAGCTCTCGGCAAGCTGATTCTTGGTCTGCTTTTCTCCAAGGTAATACTTGACTTTGGTTTGAACAAACTTATGGCGGATGGCTTGTCCGAAAATGAAGCATTCAGTGCCGTTGCGCCCTATGCTGCTGCAGGTGCCGTTTTTGCCGTAACCCTCGGCACGGTTGCCGCTCTTGTGTATATGATAATCCATAAAAAAATAAAGGGCGATAATTTCGACCGTACAATGCTTGTCAATTCTCCCAGAGCAAAAGATAAGAAAGAAATGTCAAAACAAATGGTTTCTATCGCCATACCGATGGTAATCAGTGCTCTTATAACAAACGTAACAAACCTCATTGACAATTTCACAATTCGTACAAGGCTGGCGTACGCTGTTTCACAGAATCTTGAGTTCTTCAAGGAAACTTTTCACGATTCATTGGTGGGGTCGGGAACACTTGATTCTGATATAGGCACTTACCTTTACGGATGTTATTTCTCTGCACTTGATTTTAAAAATCTCATTACTTCAATCACTATGTCTCTCGGCGTTAGTGCTATTCCTGCTCTTGCCGCTGCAGTTGCTGCCAAAAACAACAAAGATGTTGGTTCAACAATCAACTCCGTTATAAGAATTTGTATGCTTGTTGCTGCGCCTGCGGGTCTTGGTATTGCCGCTCTTGCTCAACCTATTCTCACGCTTCTTTACGGTGGTACAACTGCTGAAAATCTTATTCGTGTTTCCTGGCCGATTGTTATGATTTACGGTATTGCGACGTTTGTGCTTGCACTTTCTACGCCTCTTACAAATGTTCTTCAGGCAATGGGCAGGGCTGATATACCTGCTAAAACCGTTGCAATCGGTGCAGCGATTAAGGTTGTTTGTAATTTCATCTTTGTTGGTATTCCCGAACTTAACATTTACGGCGCTACAATCGGTACCGTTCTTTGCTATCTTTTCATTATAATCGCCAATCTCTATTTCACAATTAAAGTTTCAAAGTGCAGAATCAATTTCCTTTCCACAATTATCAAACCTATGATTAGTGCGACAATCTGTGCACTTTCAGCTTACGGTACTCGTATGCTTCTTGTCAAATATCTTACATTCGGCGATCCTTCAAGCAGGCTCAACGGAGCAAACGTTTCAACGATTGTTGCTGTTTTGGTTGCGGTTGTTGTTTATGCGGTATGTATGCTTCTTATAAAAGGCTTGGCGTATGATGATGTTGTTATGTTACCCAAAGGCAAAAAAATAGCAAAAGCACTTGAAAAATTTCACTTAATAGGTTAAAATAGTAAAATGTGGGCTTTGGGGTCACAAATGGAGTGTTTATTATGGTTACAGGCTTTGAATTTAAGAATAATTACGTTTTTGATGATCTCGTCAAAATAGTTGCCGTGCTTCGCGGAGAAGGCGGTTGCCCTTGGGATGCGGTTCAGACACATCTCACAATAAAAAAAGACCTTGTTGAGGAAACGTATGAGGTAATTGAAGCGATCAACCGAGATGATAAGGCTTTGCTTTGTGAAGAACTTGGCGATCTTATGCTTCAGGTTGTTTTTCACTCACAGATCGAAACTGAAGCGGAATGTTTTGGTATAAACGAAATCTGTGACGGAATCTGTAAGAAGCTTATCGAACGTCATCCCCACGTTTTTGGTGAGGTCAACGTTTCAGGCGTCGATGATGTTCTCACAAATTGGGATGACATTAAGCGACGTACCAAAAATCAAAAAACAACTACTCAAGCTATGCAGGCTGTTCCGCGCGAGCTTCCCGCTCTTATGAGAAGCACAAAAATCCAAAAAAAGGCGGCAAAAGCCGGCTTTGACTGGGATGATGTGAACGGTGCGCTTGATAAGTTGGAGGAGGAAATTGCCGAGCTCAGAGAGGCAATTTCGAATCAGGACGATACTGCTTCTTTCGAAGAACTCGGTGATGTTCTTTTCTCTGCAGTCAATGTTTCGCGCTTTATTGATGTCGATGCTGAAGAAGCTCTTACGGCATCAACGGACAAGTTTTTTAACAGATTTTCAATTGTTGAACAGCTTGCCGAAAAAAGAGACATTGATATGAAAACAACTTCTCTTGAGGAGTTGGACAAGCTTTGGGATGAAGCTAAAAACAGTTAATAATACTAAGGTATTATAAATAAACAGGAGGTATATTAAAATGAACAAAAATGAACTCATCAGCGCAGTAGCTGAAAAATCAGGACTTTCAAAGAAAGATAGCGAGAAGGCACTTAATGCTGCTCTCGAGACCATCACAGAAAAGGTTGCTGCTGGCGAAAAGGTACAGCTTATCGGATTTGGTACATTTGAGCTTCGTGAGCGCGCAGAGAAGCAGGCTCGCAATCCCAGAACAGGCGAGAAGATGACTGTTCCCGCATGTAAGGCTCCCGCTTTCAAGGCTGGTCAGGCATTCAAAGACGCTGCAAAATAATCAGTACTAAGTATGTGGGCTGCCTTTATTCGGGCGGCCCTTTTCTTTGAGGAGTAAGTTATGAGATTAGATAAATATCTTAAAGTTTCAAGAATTATCAAAAGAAGGACTGTTGCTAACGAGGTTTGCGATGCTAAGCATGTAACTGTCAACGGAAAGATAGCAAGAGCATCACTTGAGGTCAAGGTTGGAGATATTATTGAAATTCAGATGGGCTCAAATCTTACCAAATATCAGGTTCTCAATATCAGCGAGCACGCAACCAAAGAAAATGCATCGTTGATGTTCAAGCAGCTTAGTTAATCATATCTTCCTTTTTTCTTTCATATAGATTTTAAAAAAGAAAAAGGGGATAGGCTCATGGATGATAAAAAGCAGCGTACGGACATCGTTCAGAATATTGTTCTTGAAAACCGAAAAAAGCTCACGGCTTCTGCTGTAAACGAAGTTGACAGCTTTGACGAACAGCGAGTTGTCGCGTACACTTCGTCAGGTGAGTTGACTGTTAGCGGTAATAATCTGCACATCGGCAGTTTCAGTACCGATACAGGTGAATTAATTGTTGAAGGCGATATTGATTCACTGTCTTTTTCTGATACTGAACAGAATACCGGCGGTTTTTTCAGCCGCTTTTTCCGCTGATGTATATTGATGATGGTTTTCAACTGAACATTTTGATGATGTCAGTTGGTATGGGCGCCGTAATTGCTGTGGTTTACGACATTTTCAAAGTGTTGCACAAGCTTTTATTCAAAACGTATCACGGTGTGATTCTAAAAGATGTTTTATTTTGTTTTACCTCATCACTATTGTGGTTCCTTTTTTTGGTTGCCGTCAATTTCGGAAGAATGCGTGTCTATCTTTTTGTTGGTGCTGTTGGAGGCTTTTGTTGCTGGTATTATTCTTTTAGCACAATTTTTGTAAGTTTAATATTCTTGATTTTCCGCAATATAAAAAAGTTTTTTATATTGTTAGGAAGATTGATTTCTCTGCCTTTCAGGCCTTTTTACAAATTGATTAATATCTTTGTCAGAAAATTAAGTGATTATTTAAAGAAATATTTTACAAAATTGAAAAATAAATCAAAAATAGACTTGAAAAATAATTGAATTGTGATATATAATATAATAAATATCTATGTCGGCAGGTGTATGATGGACAACAAAAGTAAAAAGAAAGTAGCGATTTTCTCTGCTTCTTCAGTCGGAGGAGTAAGTGTAATAGTCGTTGTTGCTATTGTTGCATTGGTTGTTTTCTTACTTATTAATGCTGTTGGTATTGGTGTCGGTCTTTACGAAAAGAAGAGAGAGATAGCCGAAAAAGAAAGCGCTATCACTGTTCAGGATGAGTTGAATTCCGAGTTGTCAAATAAACTAAAGGATGAAAATGCATCCGAGATTTATGAAGATATAGCAAGAGATGAGTATGACTATATCTATCCTGGCGAAAGAGTATATGCCGATTCGGCTAACTAATAAAAATCAAGGGAGAAGCAGCAAATTTATGCAGTTCGAAATAGGCTCAATTATTGAAGGCAAAATAAGCGGATTAACAAACTTCGGTGCTTTTGTTTCATTACCGGGCGGTGCTACCGGTATGGTACATATTTCTGAGGTTTCAAACACTTATGTTAAAGACATTCACGATTACCTTTCAGATGGTCAGGATGTCAAAGTAAAAGTTTTGTCCATAAGCCCCGAAGGAAAAATAAGTCTTTCAATAAAGCAGACTGAAGCTCAGCCCGCTCCTTCTGCGCCAAAACCTCGTAAGCCTCAGGGCAAACCGAACGTATGGCAGGGTCAGCCTCAAAATACAAATTCCGAGCCGGCTTCTTTTGAGGATATGATGGCTAAGTTCAAACAGGTCAGTGATGATAAGTTTTCTGATCTTCGCCGTTCAAATGATTCAAGATACAGTCAGCCGACAAGACGCGGCAGAAAATAATGTTTACTGTGCACCGTGAAGTTAACTTTACGGTGCATTTTTTAAAAGAGGTATATAAATGAGAGAAATCGATGTGAATGTAATTACTCAAACCGTTGCTAAATTATGTATTGAAGCTAATAAAAAACTACCGTGTGACTTGGAGAAACTTATAGAATCAAGTATTGAATCAGAAAAATCAGAACCGGCACACGGTGTGTTGAATGATCTTATAGAAAACATAAATGCAGCAGAAAAACTTGATATTCCTATATGTCAGGATTGCGGTATGGCTGTTGTTTTTATCGAGATCGGTCAGGATGTCCATTTTGTTGGCGGTGACCTCAATACGGCAATTAATAACGGTGTCAGTAAAGGCTATACCGAAGGATATCTTCGCTGTTCGGTTGTTGCCGATCCGCTTTTTAGGGTTAACACGGGCGACAATACACCGGCTGTTATTCATACTTCTGTTCTACCGGGTGAGAACGTTAAGATAACTGTTGCGCCAAAAGGTTTTGGCAGTGAAAATATGAGTTGTCTTAAGATGTTTACACCTGCTGCAAGCAGGGAGGATATTATCGAGTACGTTCTTGACAGTGTTGTAAAAGCGGGCGGTAATCCCTGCCCTCCAATAGTTCTGGGTATTGGCATCGGCGGCGATTTTGAGCAATGTGCATTTCTTGCAAAAAAAGCGCTTTGCAGAAGTGTCAACAGCAGTAATAAAAATGAGTTTTATGCTGATATGGAAAGTGAAATTCTACGTCTTGTCAATTGTCTTAATATCGGTCCCCAGGGTTTTGGTGGTGCAACTACTGCACTTGCCGTCAATATAGAAACAGCACCCACGCATATTGCCGGTTTGCCTGTTGCTGTGAATTTTGGCTGCCATGTAACTCGACACTCTTCTGCTGTAATATAATGACTTATGAAAAATAAATAAAATACCGCCTTCCTCTTTACAAAATATGTGCAATATGCTATACTAAACTTACAGTCAAAGCGTATTATGCTTGTCTGATTTGCATACAAAGGGGATGTATTTATGAAAATTACAACATTAGGACGTAAGTGCACAATAAGAGATTCCTTTAAAGAGCACGCTGAAAGAAAATTAAAAAAAGTTGAACGATTTTTTGGCGATTCGGCTGAAGCAAAAATAACAGCAACTGTTGAAAAAAACTGTCAGATTGTTGAAATAACAGTTATCAACAACGGTATGATTTTCCGCTCTCAGGAACGTTCGGAGAATATGAACGATGCACTTGACCTTTGTGTAGATTCACTCATCCGCCAGATAAGAAAGAATAAGACTCGCCTTGAGAAAAAAATCAGAGATGCATCATTTGATGAATTTGTCGACGATGCTCCGATAGAAGAAGATGAAATTGAAGTTATCAGAACCAAAACCGTTGACCTTCGTCCCGAGGCAGTTGATGAAGCTATACTGAAAATGAATCTGATCGGTCATAAGTTTTATATGTTCCTTAATGCCGAAAACGGTAAGGTTTGTGTCGTCTATGTACGAAAAGATGGCGGTTACGGCTTGATTGAGCCTGATATCGGTTAATTCTTATTGACTATTATTGTATTTTTTATTATAATGGGGAAGCAGATTTATCTGCTTCCCTTATTTTATTTTTGTGAGGTTGCGAAGTGCACATTAATTTTTGTATACCTTGTCTTTTGGGTATGGAGGGTTTTATTGCTGACGAGCTTCGAGCAATGGAAGCTGAAAACGTATGCGCCGAAAACGGCCGCGTATTGTTTTCAGGCGACGAAAACATTCTTGCTCGTGTGAATATATGTTCACGTTTTGCAGAAAGAGTTCAGATAGTTGTCGGCTCGTTTGTTGCCAAGACTTTTGAAGAGCTTTTTCAAGGTACCAAATCGCTCGAATGGGAACAATGGATTGGCAGTCGTGATGCTTTCCCTGTAAAAGGCTATTCTATTAACTCCACTCTTTTCAGCGTTAGAGATTGTCAGGCTATTATAAAAAAAGCGGTTGTAGAACGCCTAAAAAGCAGATATAATATTCAGTGGTTTGATGAAACGGGTCCCGTTCATCAGATTCAGTTTTCTTTTAATAAAGACGTTGTTACGTTGTTACTTGACACCTCGGGAGCCGGCTTGCATAAAAGAGGATACAGACCTCAGTCAAATGCTGCTCCCATCAAAGAGACTCTTGCAGCTGCACTTTGTAATGCGTCACGTCTTCGCAGCTATCACACTTTGTATGACCCTATGTGCGGTTCCGGTACAATTCTTGTTGAGGGTGCTCTTATGGCAATGAATATTGCCCCCGGACTTAACAGAAACTTTTCTTGTGACCGTTGGGAACAGCTTGACAGGAGCATTTGGAGGACTGAAAAAGAACGTGCAAGGGATCTCGAAAAACGCGATTGTGATTTTTTGGCAATCGGCTCGGATATTTCATCTGAATCGGTTGAACTAGCTAAACTTAATGCTGCACAGGCTGGTGTCGCTGAAAAAATACGTTTAAGTGTAGCGGATGTACGTGATTTTAAGGGTGAAACAGAAAAGGGCACACTCATCTGTAATCCACCATATGGCGAACGTCTTCTTGACATTGAGGAAGCTTCGGGTTTATACTCTGTTATGGGTCGCGTGTTTGAAAGAAAACACGGATGGTCATATACGATTATAAGTCCGTCTGAGACCTTTGAACAGGATTTTGGCAGACGTGCTGATAAGCGCCGTAAGCTGTATAACGGTATGATTAAATGCCAAGTGTATATGTATTTTAAGTAAATGGAAGGGATGACATAAAATGAAACATATTTTTGTCGTTAATCCTTGTGCAGGTAAAGGAAAAAATAAAGGTTCGGCTGTTATAGTGCCTCTTATTAAAGAGTTTTTTGAAAAACATAATGAATATTATGAGATTCATGAGACAACGGCACCGTATGAAGGTATTGAATTTGTAAAAAATTATCCGGTAGATGATGAAACGGTACGTTTTTATGCTTGTGGCGGTGATGGCACTCTTTTCGAAGTTGTCAACGGTGCTTACGGAAAAGAAAATGTTCAGGTTGCAGTTATTCCGCTTGGTTCGGGTAACGATTTCATACGTCTTTTTGGCACCAAAGAGATGCTGATCAATGTTGAAGCTCAGGTTAAGGGTACACCGATTCAGCTTGATCTTATTAAGTGTCTTGGCAAAATTGCTATCAATCAGTGCTCAATGGGACTTGATGCTGAGGTGTGTGCGGGTCAGGCTAAATTCAAAAAGATTCCTCTCCTTAACGGTGAAGCAGCATATACCGCTTCTCTTCTCTATTCCTTCATCGGAAAAATGAAGAGTACATTTACCGTTCAGTTTGACGATAAAGAGCCGTTTACGGCACCGACATTGTTCTGTTATTGCGGTAATTCACGTTGGTATGGCGGAGGATATATGGCTGCTCCTCATGCTATGCCTGACGACGGGCTTCTTGATTTTGTTCACGTTAAGAAAAATATGCCCAGAATCAAGCTTCTCGGTCTTATTAACAAGTATAAGAGGGGCGAGCACCTTGATTGGGACATCACGACCTTTGAACGTGGCAAAAAGCTGGTTATACACAGCGAAAAACCTGCAGCTGTCAATATCGATGGTGAATGTGAATACGTCACCGATTGTACTTTTGAGATTATTGAAAAGGGAATCACTTTTGTTGTTCCTACATCTTCCTGGTATTTTGAAAGAGTTGAAAAGGGAGAGATTTGTGACAACAAGCCTATGAAATAAAAAAAGACATCATCCGATTTATGTCGGGTGATGTTTTTTGTTGTCGGATAAACTCTTAACTTCAGTCGAAAATTTAACATACAGATTTTAACTGAGAATAACTAAAAAACAGCCGCATAAAAGCGGCTGTTTTTGATGTTCAGCGTTGAATTTTGAACAGTAAGCTATCAATAACTTTTATAAATCATGTGCTGATCATTGAATGATCAAAATTATACGATTGCTGATGCAATAAGAACAAGAATCATAAAGATGCTTACATAGGGAAGGAAAAGCGGAAGATAGGGGAGAGCGATAAGCGAAGATATAATACCTACGCCTACCTTAATACCCATAGTGTTTTCAGCATCATTAATATTCTGCCATATAAAGTAGACGTCACATCCTTCAGCATAGTACTGATCAAGTCCGACAGATTCCTTGGAATCACTTATGCCGAATCCGCATTCGTCAAGTCCTTGTATAAAGAGATCTTTCATTTCTTCAGATTTGAAAGTTATTCTTGCTTCAAGTCTGAGTTCATCGGCAGGCTCTTCCTGACGAAGATGGCCGTTTTTAAATCCTGTGCACCACCAATATTTTTCGTATTCTCTAGTAAACTCACGAATATAGTTTCCGTTTATATCCTGATGATATAACGTCATTTCCATGGGTAACCAGTCTTCCTCAGCAGGGCAGTTATACATCGTCCATTCATTAACACCTTTATCTGAGTGAGGTCGGTTATAAACGCCTATTTCGCCTCCGTAGAAGATCATGCCGTACTGACCTTTCCACATCTGAATCATCCAGTCTTTGTTTTCATATGTGAAGAAGACTCTGATATAATCATATTCAAGAAGAATATAGGGGGAAGCTATATCGTAAATTTTTCCGAAACCGAAATTGTACTGCCATGCATCTTTGTCGTTTGTGTAATAATAATCATCAACATAGCTGTACTGATAACTGAGTACTTGTTGTTTTGTGAGGAAATCCTGTATAAAGTTACCTTTTTTTACGACATTAAGTGCAAATTCACCCGTGAGAGTTTCTCCGTTTATTTCAGCAGTTGCAAATATAATGACTTTGCCTTCTGATATACCCTTAACAACACCTTCATTATCAACAGTAGCAACGCTTTCGTCAGATGATTCCCACTTGATAGTCGGTTGAGTTTCAACATTTGATACATCAGCGTGGAGCTGAATTTTTTTGCCGGTCTTAACGGAAAGACTGTCACTTGTAAGAACAAGCACATGATTTTCTGTTATTGTACCGGATTCTGTGCTGTCACTTTCTGCAAATGCGCAGATGGGTGAAACTGCTATTACAGAAACGATAACGAGAAGTACAGCGAGCGACTTTATGAGTTTTGTTTTCATTTTGACCTCCAAGTTTAAAATAATACAAATAGTTATTATACACGAAATCGAAACGATAATGTTAACAATCTGTTAACGAAACGCGTTGTATTGTATATTTAAGGTAAAGCGTGTGGTTTGCGTTAAAGGTTTATAGTCGACTGAATACGTAGTTTGTTTCTATTTTAGGGATGACAAATTATGAATTATGTGATATTATAAATAAAAAATGAACGGAGAAGAATTATGCAATCAATTATACGTTTTCTGTCATATCTGCTTTCGTTGATTACAGCTCTTCCGGGTATTATATTTTCATTAGGTGAGTCTGTTAACGACTATTCTTTTAATATTGATACTTCGGTTCTCGGTGATTCTGTTCCCAATACGCTGAGTAACATTAATTTATGGGATATGCAAAGCGGAACACAGTTTAGTGACCCTCATCCTAATGAAAAATATAATATTTTTGAGTTTGTTGAGTATGTTCAGTTGATGCAGTGTACGGGCGGTAATGAAGGTAGAGATCTCTTTGTTGATCCGCTCAATTATGACGTGCTTGACGATTATGATTTTTCTCCGCTTATTGATAACTGTGCAGGTATTCTTAAATTAGGTGCAAAGCCTCATCTTAAGCTCGGCAGTGTTCCGCTCAAGTATTCTCAGAATTCAATCCAAGGTGCGGATTTCGGCACAAATCTCTACCCTCCGGATGATTATGATGTCTATTACAACTATATGGCGGCAATGGCACGCGCTCTTGTTGAGGAATTCGGTGCAGAAGAGGTTCTCACCTGGCGATTCGGCGTTATGACAGAGTATGAAAACTCTCAGTGGTTTATGACGCCGGACGGTGATCCTAATAAATCAGCTCAAGCATACTGTAAACTCTACGATTATACTGTTGCTGCTTTGCAGGACGAAATCGGTGAAGATGTTTTCGTAGGTGCTCATTCTATGACAGTAACCGAAGGTCTTTGGGATGAACGTATTTTTATTGAACATTGCGGCAAAGGAACAAACTATAAAACAGGTGCTACCGGCACACGTATTTGCTTCCTTTCCGGCTCTTTTTATGATTACTGTCCGGGTGAGTATACTTCAGGATATACTTTACCCGAAACAATTGAATTTTTACAAAACTCTGCGAAAGATGCAGGCCTTGAAAATCTCATTTTCGGTATAGACGAAGGCAGGCTTCTTTGTGGTACAACTTACGGTGCATCAGATAATCAGCTTCTTACAAGAACAGTTGGTTACACATATCAGGCAGCCTATGATGCAAGACTTAACAAACAGCTTATTGACAGTAATGGTGATTATTTTTCATCGTGGAATTATCTTTCCGGTGGATTTTTTGACGGTTTCCCGACAGTAAGCTATCACGTTGCAAAACAGCTCTCTGCTTTTGCAGGCTGCAGGCGTGTATCCTCAACACCTGACAAAACAGGTGTTATTTACGCCGCAGAGGTTGATGCGTTAAGTGCCTTTGATTCTGATACAAATACGCTCAGAATTATGGCATATAACTTTAAAAATAAGCTTGACTATAATAAAACCGTTGATTTAACCTTCAATGTTTCTGTACCTCAGTTTGATAGCGATAAGGTTAATGTAACGGTATATACTATCGATGACAGCTGTAACTATTTTGACGAATGGCAACAAGACAGGACTGCTTTCGGAATTGGTGATGATTGTTTTGGTTGGTCACCGGATGACCCTGCTATCGGATCTGAAACTACGCTTCGCGATCAGCAAGCACGTAAAATTTATTTTGATGAACTTTACGATAAGTATGAGGAATGTTCACAGCTTAAGCCTGTAACATATGCCGCAGAAGTTATTGACGGCAATATTGTTCTTGAAACAAATCTCGCCGCAAACGGTGTAGTTTTCTATGAAATTACACCTGTTAACTGAATTTTAATTGACTTTTCGTTATAATGATACAATCTCAAGTAAAAGGAGACGATTATTTATGAAAAGATCTCTAAGCATTTTGCTCTCAATTGTTATTACGTGTTCGTCGTTTTTTGTAACTGCGCTTGCTTCGGAAACAAAGACAGAAGCTCTGTTTGAGGATATTAAATCAACAAGATCCTATTATGTAGATTTTGGCGATGTTTTCCATGAAGAAGAAGGCGCTCCTTTCAGGGATGTAAAATGTTATTTGAAAGTTTGTGAAACGGAAAACGGAAAAGAAGATTTAAAAGTTGCAGTAACAGCAAAGCTTTGGTTTTTTAATGTGAAGCTCGTAATCTCTGAAGGTACGATTTATGTTTATTTGCCTTTTTTCAGCATCAATTTAGGTAAAATAATGGGTTCTGATTCAAATTTATTTTATGAACTGTATTATGATTATATTGCACCGCTGTTCAACAGTTTTGATTCATCATTTGTTTATTGCATGAAACTCAATTCATCAGGTGAGAAAGATACTGAAGAATATGGCAAAGTTTATGTCGAAGAGTTTGCTCCCGATATAAAGAAAACGCTTGAGTATGCTGAAGAAAACGGATTGATTGACATAGCGGATGATTCTGAGCTTGCCGATATGACCGAAGAAGAACTGATAAACTTGCTCAAATCATTTGGTGATAAAGGCGAGAATGTGCTGAGAATGTTTGAATCAAATGCGGCATTCTATTATCGCGGTGACAACCTTATTGGATATAAGGTTACCTTGTATGACGCTGCAAATGATAATGCAGTTCTTAATTCTGAAGATCTTATGATTAAAAGAGCTGAATCGATAGGTTCTAACGTGCAAGACAGTGTTTTTGATGCACCGTTTGTGTTGTTTGACATAACTTCGTTAATTTCCTGGATTTTTGATATTCGATTTTAGCGCTTGACAATGCTTTTTTGTGGTGATATAATATCATAAATTAAATATTTAAACCGTTGATGCGGAGATAAAGGCGAAACAAGCCCTTACAGAGAGCCCGTGAAAGCTGAAATTCGGGTAGGAAACTGTTCGTCAAATGGACCGCGGAGGGTGTAGTCAAATGTGCTTTTGCACAGAGTATTCTGCAACGTGTAAGCATACGTCAGTTGCTTGGGGTATGTCAGTATCCTTTCAAGTGCACACGCTATGTGTGAATCAAGGTGGCACCACGGATAAGTTTTATTCGTCCTTGACAGATTTATTTTCTGTCAAGGACGTTTCTATTTTGGAGTGATTTCAATTGTATCTTATGACAAAACGATGGCGAAGTTTTTAATTAACAACGATTCAAATTCTATCAAACAAACTGGAGGATTTTATAATGATACACAACGGTATTGATTTTGAAACATATTTTAAGAATTATCCCGACGAAAACGGTTACTTCGGAAAATACGGTGGAGTATATATTGACGAAAAGCTTAAGAATGCTATGGCTGAAATTACAGAGGCATACTATTCTATCTGTCAGTCACGCAAGTTTATAGCCGAGCTTCGCAGAATAAGAAAAGAGTTTCAGGGCAGACCTACTCCCGTTACTCATCTTGAAAGACTTTCTGACTATCTTGGCGGTAACGTTCAGCTTTATGCTAAGCGTGAAGATCTTAATCATTCCGGTGCTCATAAACTTAATCACTGTATGGGCGAAGCACTTCTTGCAAAGTATATGGGTAAGAAAAAGGTTATCGCAGAAACAGGCGCCGGTCAGCATGGTGTTGCGCTTGCAACGGCAGCTGCTTATTTCGGTCTTGAGTGTGACATTTATATGGGCTCTGTTGATATTAAGAAGCAGGCTCCCAATGTTGCACGTATGAAGATTCTCGGCGCAAATGTTGTCGAGGTTACACACGGACTTAAAACTCTCAAAGAAGCCGTAGATGCTGCTTTCGATGCTTACAGCAAGGAATATAAAGATTCTATCTATTGTATTGGTTCTGTACTCGGTCCTCATCCGTTCCCGATGATGGTGCGAGATTTCCAGAGTGTTGTCGGTATTGAGGCGAGAGAGCAGTTTGTAGATATGACAGGTCACTTGCCGGATGCAATTGTTGCTTGTGTAGGCGGCGGTTCTAATGCAGCCGGTCTGTTTGCAGGTTTCCTTAATGACTCTGTCGATATATACGGTATTGAACCACTTGGCAGAGGTCCCAAGCTTGGTGATCACGCAGCAAGCCTTAAGTACGGCGAAGAGGGCATTATGCACGGCTTCAACAGCATTATGCTAAAGGATGAAAACGGTGAGCCTGCTCCTGTTTACTCTGTTGCAAGCGGTCTTGACTATCCCTCATCAGGTCCCGAGCACGCATTCCTTCAGGATATCGGCAGAGTCAAGTACGATGTTATCGACGACGAAGAAACAATCGACGCTTTCTTCAAACTCTCCCGTATGGAGGGTATCATTCCCGCAATCGAAAGCTCACACGCAGTCGCTTACGGTATGAAGCTTGCTCAGCGTATGGAGCACGGTTCAGTTCTTATCAACCTCTCCGGCAGAGGCGATAAGGATATGGACTATATCATCGAGAATTACGGTATAAGATAAAAATTGACGCCCGACAGATTTAAGGTCTGTCGGGCGTTTATTATTCACTCTTTTCAACAGGAGTAATTACTGGTTTTCCGAATTTGTCGAGCAGCACAGTCATACCGCCTGCGTTACCGTTGAAGCTGAATATGTAGTTTACACCGGTCTCTTTATCAACAAGTATTTCTACACCGCTTAATGAACCCTGGCTGTAAACTTTTTCAAACCTGTTATTTTTTTTCGGCATAAGTTTCACTCTCCTGAATTTATCAGAATATATAATCAAAGAACTGTACTATGCTCTCAAAAAGATTGCGGAAGAAATCTGCTATCATTTCAAAGAAGCTCTTTTCGGGCGGTTCATAACTGCCTTCGGGTACAATCATAACGTACGGTTTTTCAATGTCTTTTCCTGTTGATGTTACCTTGATTTTTTCAAGGTCGGAGCCGTCAACATTATCGCTGCAGTAGAACTCTACACCGGAATAAATTTCACTGTCTTTAATGGCGGAAAGAGATGAAAAAGCTTGATCGTAGCCGCTTGAAATAACGGTTGAGTCAAATATTTCTATATCTAGATGAACATCGAAATCAATATTTGAAATTACACCGGTGATGCCGATACTTCCGTTGTTTGGATATTCGTATGACGGAATGTCAAAACCGCCGCTCTTGCCGGCTATTGCGGTTACACTGCTGTTGTCAACAACATACATATGTCGGCAACGTACAGCACTGTTACAGTCCATCCACATTCTCGTTACATTTTCACCAACGATAGTGTCGCCGGTTTCAATATAAACCGTACTGTTATCGCGTACATAAAATTCGTCACAGTCAATACCGAAAACAACGGCCCTTGAGGGTGCAGAGACATAATAGCTACCTGTTTTTATTCTGAGTGTTGAGCCCTCTGTTATTTCAATGTGTCCGTGTAGAGATTGATCTGTGCCGGCTTGAATACCTGTGGACTCAAATGAATCACCTGTCTCTATCTCAACTGAACATCCGCCTTTAAGGCAAACAGAGCCGTGATATGCATTGATACCTATGCTTTTGCTTACTGAATCGGGTGTTGCAATAACGAGCGAACCGCTTCCCGTTAAATTTACTTTAACCGGAGAATCGTTGTATATGCCGTTTACCATAGCTGATTCTTTATGCTCTATCGCAAGAATATCCTCAACATCAAACTCGATGTTTCTCAAGTCAATTACGTTTTCACCGATAAGTTCAATTGTAATAGTGCCGCCGGCATGTATACCTGAATAATAGCCTGATTTATACACAGCTTCGGTAATGTTTGCGTTTGCAAGTGTAAGTGTATCAGTGTAGCCGTCAAATTTCACCGAGCCGCCGTCGCTGAGTATATCATTACGGTTTTGCTCTGTAACCTGTACTCCGGCAACGCAAAGGTCGTACACGGTGTTTGAGCTTGCGGCAAAAACATTAATCTGCATAATGCCGATTAACATAATTACAGACATAATAACCGATAAAAATCTTTTGAATGTAAGCTTCATAATAAACCCTCCGTAATGCCAACAATGTTTGATGTTATCTGTATTTTATCATTTAGAAGGTCTTTTTTCTATCAACTTAAGTTTACATTTCAATACAAATTGTCATAATACTCTTTGCAGGTACGGTAATTTTCGGCTCGAATTCTCCCTCATATATCTTTTCACAGTTGTGAGCACTGTCTGTAAGATATATCTCTGTGCTGCCCGTTATACCGCTGAGTTTGATGTTTTCATCGGATTTGGCAGCGTTTACCATTACGACAACTATCTTATCGTTATCTTTGAAAGCAACTGTTTTGAGTTGTGAATATCCCTTGAGGTTATCGGTTGTTTTTATTCTCACCATACCTGGTTTGATGAATGATGTGAAATGCTTGAACGCGTAGTAGCGGTTATATGTAATAAGCTCACCCTCGGCATTTATGTCAATCAGACCGTCACCGTTTACCGCTGTCCAGCTCTGCCAGGAAACAGCATTCATTTTTGTCAGGTCATCAATAATGACATTTGCCATGTGAATACCGCTGTCGATTGTAGTGCTGTCAATTGTCAACGGTAGCTCGCACCATTCGCTCATTTCGTACTTTTTGTCAGGATACTGCTTTTTGAATTTGTCACCGATTTGCTTTTTTTCTTTGCTCTTTGTGTCCATCCAATAGGAGTGACCGCTGAAACTGTCGCAGAATTCATTAAGTATTTCGCTTGCGAAGAATTTTTCGACATATTCGTAATAATCCCGGCTCATTTCGCCGCTTTCGGGTCCGCTGAGTTTATAGGGTGAATTGCGTTTTTTCATTTCGGTTGCAAAAAGTTCAAGTACTTTTATGGTTTCTTCAACAGTATAATGACAACCCTCCTGACCTACCCAGTCACCGCCCCAGTTCCACATTGGCTCGTTAATGGGGGAGATAGCATAAACAGGATAGCCTTGTTCAACGAACCAGTCGGCAATTGTTAGTACGTAATCTACAAAAGCCTCATAATTTTCTTCAGGAAGATTTGAGTGGTATTCAGTTAATCCGCCGGATGCGTGTCCGCTCGAAGTCATAGAAAAATGAGGACTGTTACAGAAAAGAATAACCTTTTCTGCACCGTATTCAATGCAATAATCCATCATTCTTCTGGCGTTAGCATCTCTTGTGAAGTCATATTCATATTCGCCGGTTTCTTCGTTGAACGCATAAAAGCTTTCTGTTCGACGGGTTTCGTCCCATATTCTGCATTCAGGGTTATCCGCTTCACCAGCGCCGATGTTATAGCGGAATATTTTAAGACCAAGTCCCTCTTCCTCGCTGTAAAGTCTTTTTGCGATTTCCCTAGCCATTTCTTCGCTTTCAATTGTCTGTGCCCACCAGCATGAACTTGTTCCAAATTCTTCAAAAGTCTGATGTTTTTCAAATTCATTTATCATAATTTCGTGCTTCCCCATTGCGCTCAAAAGCGGAATAAAACAAATTTGAATAACAGAGAGTATAATTGCAATAATCTTAGTTAATAAATTCAATATTATCGCCTCATTTCATTAAAAGAATACCACATTTTCTGTTATTTGTGCAATGTTTTTTTACTTTCTGTTGCTGTTTTTAAACATTTCGGTTATAATTTGTTCAACGTTAAAAAGGAGTAAAGTAATATGAAGGCTTTTTTATCTGTTTTACTGTCGTTATATTTTGCTTTTGCCCGGTTGATTGTTTCCTCATCGGATTCATTACCCGAAAAACCGATTGACTCCGTCAACGGCGGCGATCCCTTTATTGTTGAGTATAACGGCGAAACATATTACACCTTCACAACAGGCGGTGACATATCGATAAAACAGATTGCTTCATTTGATAACGCAACTGTTATTGAAGAGAAATCTGTATACAGTGCAGGAAATAACGGAATAATCCGTGATATATGGGCGCCTGAGATACACAGAATAGGGGATAGGTGGTACATTATTTCATGCGCTCTTTTTGATTCATCTGTTGTTCCTCAAGGTGCAATGCCGGAAAGAACCGCGAACGAAATACACGATGATTACTATCGCTACGGGTTTGTGCTTGAGAGTAAGACAGAGGAAATAATGGGGGAATACGAGTTCAAAGGTATCCTTGCGCCGGACGGAATGAATAATATAGATGGCACATATCTTAAAAAGGACGGAAAACTCTATTATGTCTGCTCCGCATATCTTGGCGTAGGGTATCAGTGCTTATATATTTCGCAGATGGATAATCCTTATACGATAAGTAAGGATGTAAAAAGCGAAATTATTTCCAAACCGTTCTATAACTGGGAGAAAAACGGTTGGAGGGTTAACGAAGGTCCTGCGGTACTTTATGTTAACGACAGCATTTATATAGTATATTCAGCATCCGGATATTCATCAGGTGAATATTGTCTCGGTTTATTGACACTAAGCGGCAATAACATTATGAAAAAATCTTCTTGGATCAAAAGCCCTGTCAGCGTCTTTAAAAAGCAACCCGAAAAAATGCTTTATCATACCGGACACTGTAACTTTGTTTACCGTGAAAGCGGCGATATCTATATGGTATACCACGCAACGAGCAAAAGTGATTTCTTTGCCGAGCCGAGACATACATATCTCAAGCGACTGAGATTTATCCGTGATTATCCTGTGTTTTACTGACGCAATTAATCTTGAATCGTGTTATTTTTGTGTTCTATTTCTGCCATCTCGCAATCTCTCTGAAATATTTACGATTTTTTGCTAAAATGACTTGATTTTTCTGAATAATTCAATTATAATAATCAAGCTGTCTTTAAGGCGGTATAATAATTCGGGGTGTGGCGAAGTTTGGTATCGCGCTTGGTTCGGGACCAAGAGGCCATGGGTTCAAGTCCCGTCACTCCGACCACTCAAAACCGTTGAAACTTCTTGGTTTCAGCGGTTTTTTTATTTCTTAAAAACTATGAATGGTCCTTGTTTGGTCCTTATTTTTATGAAAAGATATGCAAAAATGTGAAACGGAACAACAAATGTGAATTTTATAAT
>JAZSOM010000052.1:0-3653 GCA_045536955.1 Acutalibacteraceae bacterium | reverse complement strand
TTGCGAAGCTTGTTAACGTCCTTGTAGTCGATGTAATCAACCTTATCAACACAGAATGTGCAGACTTTTCTGCGGCCTTTTCTGTTGGGACGTCCGTTATTTCTCTCGTATGCCATGATGTTATTTCCTCCTTATAGATTTCTCAGAACGGAAGTGAATCATCGTCATCCTCAATGGATTCGAAATCACCCATACTGCCCGAAGCGTATGTTGCAGCCGGAGCTGATGCAACGGGAGCTGCGTTCTCGTAGGGGCGGTAACCGCCCGATGTGCCGCTTTCTGCCTTGGATCCGCAGAAACTTACGTTATCTGCAACAACCTCAACAGCCGTGCGTTTGTTACCCTGCCTATCCTCGTAATTGCGTGTCTGGATTGAACCCTGAACGGCAATCATTGAACCCTTGCGGAAATAGCGGCTGACAAATTCAGCAGTCTGTCTCCATGCAACGATGTCGATGAAATCTGCCTGACGCTCCTCGCCCTGGCGGACGAAGCTGCGGTCAACAGCAATACGGAATGAGGTAACTGAAATTCCTGAAGTAGTAGTACGGAGTTCAGGATCTGCAACAAGGCGACCCATTAAAACTGCGCAGTTAAGCATTGCGGTTTTTCCTCCTTATTATTACTTGCGGATGATCATTGTACGAAGAACACCTTCAGTGATCTTAAGTACACGGTCAAGCTCTGCCTGGAACTCGGGAGCACTCTGGTAGTTGATTACTACATAGAAGCCCTCTGCCTCGTCGTTGATTGCATACTCGAGCTTACGCTTACCCCATACATCAACGTTGTCGACAGTGCCGTTTGCCTCGATCATATCCTTGAATTTCTCGAGAAGTGCGTTTGCACCCTCTTCGCCGTTAGCGACTGAGAAAACCATCATGATCTCATAGTTGTAGCTTGCTGACATTGTTTTGCACCTCCTTATGGTCTTTGGCCTCAGATACTTTGCCTGAAGCAAGGATTTACCGCTTACATAGTGCGGCAACATCGGATTATAGCAGAATTGAACAAAACTGTCAATAGTTTTTTGTTTATTTTTTTTGGGCTTTACTTTTGTCTTTTGCGACAGATTTTTTTACTTGCTTGTCAAGTAATTTTTCATTATTTTTCGGCAAATTTGAATTTTCGTTAAAAACAAACAAATTTCATAAGGAAATTCCATCAATAATTTTTTATAAATTTTTTGTAAAAGTTTGGGCTTATTATCACCTGTTTGCATTGAAAAAAGCGGTATTTTGCACTACTTATAGGAGGAGTTTTTCACATTTAATCAAGATGTTGTTCAAAACTTTCCTCCTTATCAAAAGTTGAAAAGGAGCCCGAAATATGCTATACTCTTATGGTCTGTACGGAAGCAGTAACAGACCTTTTAACGACTACTATCTCAACTGTGGATACCGCAGCATTTATAGTAATGAAAAAAATATTATAAGAAAGGATGTGGACAATATGGATCTTGTTTACCAGTTATGGGAAAACGTAAAAGCAGAGCTTAAAAAGAACTGTTCCGAAACTATCTACTCTGTCTGGTTTCACGAGCTTGCACTCGATACTTTTGACGGCGATTCTGTTGTGCTGACGGATGACCCCTTCCGCTGCAAGATTATCAACGAAAAATTCATACCTCTGCTTGAAGAAACCTTTGAAAAGATTATGGGCTTTAAAGTAACGGTAACCGTTATGCCCAAACAGGAAAAAACTAAAAAGGGTGAACCTCAGAAAGAATTCAAATTCTCCGACAGCAACGAATGCACCTTCGAAAACTTTATTGTAGGTGATTCAAATAAATTTGCTCACGCTGCTTCGCTTGCAGTTGCTTCTGACCCGGGTAACACTTACAATCCGCTTTTCATCCACGGAAATTCCGGTCTCGGAAAAACTCATCTTCTCAATGCTATTTGCAACGAGATACTTAAAAACAACCCCGATGCATACATTATCTACGTTCGCAGCGAAGATTTTATGAACGAACTTATAGATTATCTTCAAAATAAAAAAGATACATCTGTATTCCATAATAAATACCGCAACGCTGACGTACTTCTTGTTGACGACGTTCAGTTTATTGCAGGTAAAACTTCAACCGAGCTTGAATTTTTCCACACTTTTGACACACTCGTCAAGGCAAAGAGCCAGATTGTGCTTACCTCTGACCGTCCCCCGAAGGAGATGGCAACACTTGAGGAAAGACTCCGCAACAGATTTGAAAGCGGACTTATAGCCGATATTCAGCCGCCCGACCTTGAAACAAGAGTTGCAATCATAAACAGCAAGGCTGAGTCGCTCGGAATTGAAATTCCCTCTTCGCTTGTTCTCTTTATTGCAGAAAAGATAAAGAGCAATATCCGTCAGCTCGAGGGTGCTGTTAAAAAAATGAAGGCTTATATTGAGCTTGGCGAGGGCGCAAACCTCGGCACTGCACAAAAAGCAATCCGCGATATTTTCAGCGAGGGAGACCCGACTCCTGTTCTTATCGATAAAATTATAGACGAGGTTGCGCGTACATACGGCGTTTCGGTTGCCGACATCAAAAGCAAAAAGCACGACGCAAAATATGTTTTCCCGCGACACGTTGCAATGTATATTATACGCGAGATGACTCCGCTCACAAACAGAAAGGTTGCAGAACTTTTCGGTCTGAGTGACCATACTTCCGTACTTTATGCTTACAAAAAAATCTCAACCGATAAAGACCACAATTACTCTCTCAAGACAATTATCGCAGATATTATGAAGAATGTTCAGGCAAACTGAGCCAAAAAGTTTTCCACTTTTTTCTTCACTTTTCACATAAAGTTTTTCACTAAATCCACAAACGTGTTTTCCCCGTGAAATCAGTGAAAATCTTTTCATCGTACTTTCACATTTGAAATTTGTGTTTTTCCTTGTTGTGTCAAGGCTATTGCGGTTTTTTCACAAATTTCACGTGCTCTACTACTACTACTAAATATTCAATTATTCTATTTATTCCGGAGGCTGACAAATATGAAAATTTACTGTGACAGCGCTGTGCTCAGCGAAGCCTGTTTAAATGTTCAGAGAGCAGTTTCAAACAAAACAACCATTCCTGCCATCGAAGGTATCCTTATCAAAGCAATCGGTAACGAGCTGCTTCTTACAGGCTACGATCTTGAGGTAGGTATTACAACTTCTATTCCCTGCCGTGTTGTCGAGCAGGGTGCAATCATCCTCAACGCAAGAATTCTCTGCGACATAGTCCGTAAAATTCCCGGCGAACAGGTTTATATTGAAACAGACGAAAGACTTCTCGCAACTATCAGAGGCGGCGAAGCAGAGTATTCACTTATCGGTATCGACGGTAACGAGTTCCCCGAGCTTCCTACAGTCAGCGGCGGCTATCCCGTTGTTGTTGAGCAGAAGCTTTTAAAGGATATGGTCCGTCAGACTATATTTGCAGTCGCAGTAAATGACAGCAAGGTTGTTCATACAGGTGTAAAGTTTGAAGTTTCACAGAATATCATCAGACTTGTCGCTGTTGACGGCTCACGTCTTGCAATGAGAACTGAGTCAATCAACTATATGGGCGATGAGCTGAGCTTCGTTGTACCTGCAAAAACTCTTAACGAAGTTACAAAGCTAATAGGAGATGATGAAGAGACAGTTTCTCTCGGTGTCGGTAAGAGACATAT
>JAZSOM010000022.1:0-37164 GCA_045536955.1 Acutalibacteraceae bacterium | reverse complement strand
GTCTCTCGCACCAACGGTCAGCATCCACAGTGGTGGGTGCTGATTTTTTTATGTCTGAAATCATAGGTCGGGACTTGAACCCGCTTCGCCGAAGGCGATTGCAATTGTTGCCGTCTGACGGCAAAGCAAAGCGGCGCCGTCAGGTCCCGTCTCTCGCACCAACGGTCAGCATCCACAGTGGTGGGTGCTGATTTTTTTCTGGGTATTGAATTTATACAGGTGTTTGTGATATACTGATTGCGCCAAACAAACTTAATAAACAGAAATTGTGGGGATATTTTATCTTTTTACGGGATAATTATATCTCTTGTCAGCCATAATGTCTTTGAATTTGTTAAAAATGCAGATTCCGTCAGATATTATGGCTTGGATTGTTATCCCCATTCTGTTTGAGTTTGTTTGGCGACAATCGGAGTTTGCGTTTTATGTGCGTCAGCTTCGGTTGGCGCACTTTTTTATTTTGAGAAAGGAGGTAACGGTTTAACAACAGATAATGAGTGTGTGCGCAACCAATTGTTAATGAGTCGGTTTATGCTGTAACAAATATTTCAAAAACTCTTTACAAACTATTCACAAAATGTTATTATTTGATTAACATATCTTTCGGAAATAAAATTTTTGATTCTGCAATTTTTGAGAATTTGGTCGCATAAGAACGAAATTTGTTTTCAAGCATAATGCTGAAGAAACGAAAAAAGGGGGGCTTGGCGATATTATCATAGCTTTGACTCGGCAGGAGGTATTCACACACGCAAAAGCTTTTTAGGATTCTGAGGATGAAAAAGAAAAGGAAGGTTAATGGATATGAAAAAATCAGGTAAAATTTTCGCTGCTCTTCTTGCGCTATTTGCTGTTTTAACTCTTTTTGCAGCTTGCGGAAAGGGTGCCGGCAAGGAAAAAAACACTACGGAAAAGGATACCGTCGTTCAGGTTAACGCAAATCCGACCGAAGATACAACCGCTGACGTTACAACCGTTAAGGAAGAAACCACAAAAGCTGTGAACACAACCAAGGTGCAGCCGACGACCAAAGCACAATCCACAACAAAAGCGCAGAATGATGCTGCGACGACAAACAAGAATGAAGCGACAACGAAAGAGGATTTTATTGCCCCTAACATAGATTTGCTTATCGGCACGTGGGACACAACTATTGACGTTGAAGGCTTGCCGGTTTCCGTTGAGTTTGAGTTTTCAATATTCAACCAGAACGTGGAAATCGATTTCACAAAAACATCTTATGACAATATGATTGAAAAAGCCGTTGAAATGGATTTGGCTCAGGTAACTGACGAAGAAATTGTTGAGGCAGGTTTTGTTAACAGAGAAGAGTATGAAAAGGCTGTACGTGAATATCTTATCAGCGAACTGCCTTATGATGAGTTGAGAGGTATGATAAGAGCAACAGGCAAGTGGTCGCTTATCGGCGATACGCTCACCGTTACCATTGCAGGTGAAACTGCGACTGCCGAAACAAAGCTTTCTGAGGAAGTAACAACTTTCGACTTGACAGATTCCTACGGCGATACAATAACTCTGATAAGAAGATAAACGTATTTCAACCGGGTGTTTTAATTGGCGTACGGTTGATTTGTTTTGGATAAATATGTTATAATAAAAAAACAATTATACACGGGGTGAGGCATGGTTGATCGGAGAAAAAGTAAAGGTTATTGTTGACAGACCGATGGGCACTTATCACCCTGAATATAAGGATTTGTTTTATTCCGTAAATTACGGTTATATCGATGGTGTTATCGCTGCCGACGGTGAAGAGCAGGATGCTTACGTTCTGGGCGTTGATAAGCCTGTGAGCGAATTTGTCGGAACGGTAATTGCTATTATACGAAGACTTGACGACGTTGAGGATAAGTGGGTTGTTGCGCCCGAGGGTGCGGCGCTTACGAAAGAAGAAATAATGAAGCAAGTTGAGTTTCAGGAAAAGTTTTTTGTGACGCAAGTCATAACATAAAATAAGATGAGGTGAGCTTTGTGAGTGACAAAAAAATGATGAAGGTTTATACCGGCTTATCAGGTCTGATAGCTCTTGCTTACGGTATATGGTTGGCTGTGTTCACGAAGTGGGATCAGTATCCGTACATAATACCGCAGGCTTCAGATGAGCTTTTGTCAAATGAAGACTATATTGCAAAATTTGACGGTATGCTTCAGGAACCGCTATATTCAACGCCGACAGTTTTTTGGCTGTGGGTGGTTTTTTCGACAGTGCTTTTGTTTATGTATGCTGTTTTTGTCAGAAAAATTCTTTTTGCCGAAAAGCTTTCAAAACTGACAACAGCATTTTGCGTGCTGAATCTTTTTGCAGGCTGTGCTTTTGTTACGTGGTACGGCTTTTTGAGCTTCCCTGAGCAGTTCGGCAATATCCTCACCGATGTTACTGCAAGTATGCTTGGCCTTCGCTATCCGTGGCTTTTCAGAATGTGGGGTGTTCTTGCATCGCTTTCTATCTTTACAAACACGCTCTATATGTACCGCAAAAACAACTACAAAGGCAAGGCCGGCGTTATTGTTACAACTATTGGTTGTGCATCGATTTTTGTTACGATCAACGTACCGTCTGCAGGTCTTGAACTCGTTACGACGGCACGTTGCCTTTCACATTGGGTAACCGCCCTTATGTTTGCGTTTCTGGGTGCGGCAGGTGTTATAATATTCCTTTTCCACAAGTGTGCTCAGAAGGATAAAAAGTACATAGTCGCAACTGTGATTTTTGTTGCCATACTCTTGCTTATGCTTATCCTGCTCGTAAAGGTAGGCAAGAGCGCGTTTATTGAAAATCTGCCTATGTGGGTCGCTTATGCACTGCTGTTCATAATCAACTTCACGTCCTTCTTCGATAAGAAGCCCGCCGATAAAACGGAAAAAGTCAAGGAAAAGATAAGTTCAGGCGTATAATCAATTAACCCCCGTATTCGCTGAATACGGGGGTTAATTGTTTGCTTATTTTATAAGGTCGTGTTCCTTTATGAATTTTACAGTTTCGTCAACGGTGGTGAATGCAAGTGCAACAACGGTATCAGCACCGCCGTAATAGATTGCTATTCTGCCTGTTTCGCTGTCTGCAAGCGCAGCACACGGGAATACAACGTTGGGTACGTCTCCCACACACTCGTAAAGCTCGTGCGGAGCAAGCATAAAGCTGTCTGCACGGTGAAGCACCTTCCAGGGCTCATCCTTGTCAAGTATTGCCGCACCCATTGCGTAGGTGAAGCCGTTGCAGCTTGTAAGTACACCGTGGTAGAACATAAGCCAGCCTTCGTCGGTTTCAATCGGTGTAGGACCTGCGCCAACCTTGGTCATTTCCCAGTTTTTTTCAGGTTTCATAACAAATCTGTGCTTTCCCCAATAGGTGAGATCTTTACTGTGGCTGAGGAATATATCACCGTACGGTGTGTGGCCTCTGTCGCAGGGACGGATGAGAAGCAGAAATTCGTCGTTGACCTTTCGGGGGAAGAGGACACCGTTTCTTGCTACGGGGTAGCAAGCGTCTTCAAGTTGAGTCCACTCCTTGAAATCGGTTGTGTATGCAATGCCGATTGTTGTGCCGTGAGGCGTGAGATTAACCCACGAGAGGTAATATTTGCCGTCGATAAGGCAGAGTCTGGGGTCATAACCTCTGAAAATAACCTTTTCTTCAAGCTCCCAGTTGATTGCGTCTTTGCTGTAACCGACTACAAGCGTATGGTCACGGCTCATAACATCAACCCTGAAAACGCCTGCAAAGCCGTCACCGTATGGTACGACTGCAGAATTAAAAATGCTGTTAGCCATAAAGAGATTGTCGCGTGTGATTATGGGGTTGGCATCGTAACGCCATACGGGATATCTGTAACCTTCGGGCTTATCCTGCCACGGGATATTAGGTATTGCATTGCCGATTATTTTAGCCATAAATACTTCCTCCGAAAATATTTTTGTTTTTATTGTATTTACATTACGCCGGCTTGTCAATACATCGGTTGACAATTTGCCGTATATAGGAGTATTATTAAAAACAATATTGATGAAAGGTTAGTGTAAAATGTTTAACAGAATCATTTCAATTGTAATGTCAGCCTTCCTCAGCTTTTTTAACTGGATAGGTGTGATGCTCGGTACGGAAGATACCTATAAATTCGAAAACGTATCCTATGGTACGCACGAGCGAAACACTCTCGACTTGTATATACCTGCAGGTAAGGAAAGCGTCGGCCTTGTGCTGATGATTCATGGCGGTGCATGGATAGGCGGCGACAAATCCTCCTTCTCCGGCGATATAGAAAAAGTCCTCGGTATGGGCTATGCCGCTGCCGCTGTCAACTACCGCTATATCAGCGATGACGTTGACCTGATTGACGTTACAGATGATATTCAGTTAGCCGTTGATAAGATAAAATCACTTTCAGAAAGACGCGGTATTGAAATTAATAAAATGGTTGTTACAGGCGGCTCTGCAGGTGGACATCTTTCAATGCTCTATGCGTATTCGAGAGACGAAGTTTCGGCAATAAAGCCCGTTGCCGTGCTCAATTACTGTGGTCCGACAGACTTAAGTGACGATGCATATTATTTCGACAACGGTTTAGGTGACAGCGAGTATGTTGCAACCGTGCTTTCATGGGCTTGCGGATACAAACACACATTTGCAACCCGCGAAGAAGCAAAGGAGGCACTGTGGAACGTTTCTCCGCTCAAATATGTCGACGCAGACACAGTACCTACCGTAATAAACCACGGTATGGTGGACAATATCGTTCCGTTCAATAACGCCGTTGCGCTGCGTGATAAATTTAATTCGCTCGGCATCCCATACGAGTTCAATGCTTACCCGAATTCAGGTCACGGTCTTTACGAGGACGAGGAAAACGTAATCAAAGCAAACGAGCTCTATAATCAGTATTTGGCAACATATCTCGGCTGATTTTTTCTTGACATAACAGCTGCTATGTGATTTAATGTAATAAAGTGAATACTCGGAAATCTCTTCGGGGCAGGGTGTAATTCCCGATCGGCGGTAAAGTCCGCAAGCACGCTAAAGTGTACGAATTGGTGCAACTCCAATACCGACAGTTAAAGTCTGGATGAAAGAAGAATTGCTTTTCCGCCGCTTTAAAAGCGACCGATTTTTTCAGCATTTCATCAGCACCGAAGTAGTTTCGGTGCTTTTATTTTTGCGAGGTGTTAAATATGAAAGGTAAGACCGCAAAGCTCACGACACTGGCTATGATGAGTGCAATTGCTTGCGCTCTTGTATTCTTCAGCAGATATCTTCCGCCGATGTTTCTTCCATTTTTACACTATGATCCGAAAGATATCATAATTGTTTTGGCGGGCTTTATTTACGGACCGCTTTCTTCTTTTGTTATAAGCGTTGTTGTGTCGCTTGTTGAATTGGTATCGGGAAGTGAAACCGGTATAATAGGTTTGATTATGAACGTTATATCAACCTGCACCTTTGCTTGTACGGCGGCTGTCATATACAAAAAGAAACGAACTCTTTCGGGTGCTGTGATCGGACTTGTCGTTGGTTGTTTGTTTACTACTGTTGCTATGCTTTTGTGGAATTATCTTATAGCGCCTCTGTATATGGAAGGAACAACGCGCGAACAGATAAAAGGTTTGCTGTTTACGTCGTTTATGCCGTTTAATCTTGTAAAAAGCGGACTTAACGCAGCATTTACGATGGTACTTTACAAGCCTGTTGTTACCGCATTGCGCAAGGCAAAGCTCCTTCCTCGTGCGGAGGACGCAAACAAGGGAAAGGTTATGACGAGTGTGGCAATCAGTGTAATCTCCGTTCTCATAATTGCAAGCCTGATAGCGGTTATGCTCATAAAAGGTTAACGTTTAAAAAAGCAAAGGTGCATCCGGCTTGCCGAGATGCACCTTTGCTTTAGGGGAATTAAGCTGCGATATTCAGCGACAGCTTTGGTAATGGTGGTATTGTCTGCCGGAAATATCCGGCATCGGTCTGTATATTCATTATATCCGATAAATTGCACGCGTTAGTTTCTCTGAAGAAAAAACAAGAAATTTTGTTGATATAAAAATCTGATATGCGCATAATCGGAAAACGGATTTGCTATTTTAAAAATTTTGTGTTAATATACTGCCATTGTATGATTATAAGGAGATTGTTTATTATGGCGCTAACTGCTACGGACAAAAAGGTTAAGCTTGTGCGCAAAACCGAAAAGGAAATCCTGAAATGGGAGAAACACAAAAAGAGTCAGGGTAAAAAACTTTACTTTGCATACATCGTTTTTATAATAACACTTATCTATGCAACCGATGAAATAGCTTCGCAGATAGGTATGCTTATGAAGAGTGAAATTGCCGAGGACCTTATGGCGAAATTCGGCGGAAGCTCTGTCGGTATGCTTGACCTTGTGTCAAGCCTGGCAATACCTTTTCAGGCAATAGGTCTTCTTTACAGACCTCTTGCCGACAGATGGGGCAGAAAGAAGTTCCTGATTATAAATACCTTCGGTATGAGTTTTTCGCTTTTATTGATTTTTCTTTCGAATAACGTTGCGGTTTATATGATAGGTGCCTGTTTTATCCAGTTCTTTGTTCCTCACGATATGCACGTTGTTTATATTATGGAATCCTCGCCGGCAAAACACCGCGCAAGAGTTTATTCGACAATAAAGTTTTTTGCAAATATGGGCGTTATGCTCGTTCCGCTTCTCAGACGTTGGCTTGTAACCGTGTCGGGCGATTCGTATAATTGGAGAATGGTTTATTTCATTCCTGCAGTTATCGGTCTTGTTGTTAGCTTTATTGCACTTCTCGGTGCTAAAGAAACGCCTGCGTTTATTGAGTCAAGGCTTAATTACCTTAATATGACCGATGAACAAAAGCGACTTCTGAAGCAGAGCAAAAAGGCGGAATCAAAGCAGGGCGGTCTTATTCCTGCGCTTAAGTTTGCGTTGGGTCACAAGCAGCTTCGCTGGCTTTACGTTGTGTCTGCTCTTGCAAACATAGGCTTTTACGGCAGCATAAACTATGAGCCTATCCTTAAGTTCGGTTATGAGGGCAGCGGCATTCTTAACCTTGATGAAACAGTTTCGAACGCACTTATTATGTTCCCAATCGGCTCGGCAATCGCGCAGGTGCTTATGGGCTTCGTTTCTGACTGGCGCGGCAGAAAGCCTGCGGCAATACTTACCGCTGCAAACTGCCTTATCGGCTTCTTAGGCTTTACTTTGGGCTCTAAATACGGTCTCAATCCTTACGTTATCGGTTTCCTGAGCGGCGTGTTTGTCGGCAGTTATTATTCGGTTAACGATGTGCTTATTATGATGATAGGTGAGTCAGCTCCCACAAATCTTCGCTCCTCGGCAATTTCCGCACAGTACATTGTTACTGCGGTCGGCTATGGGCTTTCGATTGGAATCGGTACGCTTTGTGCAATCAAGCTCGGCAACAGTCTTATCGGTATGGCAACGCTTTGTATGCTCGTGCCCGGCTTCGTGTCTGCGCTTGCCGTGCTGTTCAAAAACGTCGGCGAAACAAAGGGTATAAATATGGATACCGTTACCGGCGCAGAATGGGATTGATAAAATAATAAAAATGATGGTTACCGCATAATTAAGGTAACCATCATTTTTGTTTTATTCGTTTTGTTTTATGTATTCGGTGGTGCCCATTTTGACTATTCCGTTTTGGGCGTCTTTGATTATCTGAATAAGATCACTGGTTTTGTAGTCCAGGAAGTTAAAACCTGTGTAATAGGTAAAATATCCGTTAGGTTCGGCAAATGCAATCCACGCTGAATTACCGTCTAACGATACCATTATGCAGATTTCATCTGCTTCGCCGGCAACAAGATACCTTACTACGTATGCGTACGTGTACTCTTCTTCAATATAGCACACGTCATTGGATACTTCGAATGTGCAAAGATCTTTAAGCAAATTATCGAAAATAAGCTTATGGAATGAACGTCCGATAACCTTTTTGGCGATTAATTTTGCGTCTTCAGGCGAAATTTTATAGTCACCGGGGAGAGATGCAAGTTCAGACAGAGGAACGTGCTTCTGAGAAACTCTGTCAAGCTTGGTTCCGTTTTTGCGTATGCTGTCCATCAGAGGAACGTTTTTCCAGTCGGACAGGTTTTGTGATACGTCCTGCGGCAAGTATTCGTTGCCTTCGATTTCCAGGGATTTCAGCATTATGCCTATGTCTTTGTTTTTGGCTTCGAATTCTTTTTTCAGTTTGTCTTTTGTGCTTTGCAGAACTTTGCCGGAATGGTTAACAGAAGCGAGAGCGGCATTTCGTGCAATCAGTGCGAATTTCAGATGAGAGTAAGTGTGTTTCTTCAGTGTTTTTAAAGACTCTCTGTTAACTTCGGTTCCGACGAATGTGCTGTTTTTGTGTTTGTTAATCAGCTTTTTTGCATATTGCTGATGGTCTGAAGCGCAGTCGGAAATCATAAAAGAATCCATATCTTGGATTTTGCCCTTGATAGGAGTTATAAAGTTTGCGGCAACACTCCAACAAAACGTCAGAAAAGCAGCGGGTGCGCCAATTATGGCGGAGGAGTTTGGGATCATTGCAAGAAGTGTATCCAGACCTTTTTCGGTCACAAATATTTTAATAACACTCTTGATGTCAGTCAGGTCGGTCTCAGCATATTCTTTCATTGCCTTGCCGGATTTGGAGTCTGTTTCCGATGAGTAGGTTATCAATGCATCGGCAGCGACGTCATTCTTCTGAACAAAAGATAACCAGAAGAATACAAATTCAAAAATTCTTGCCGCCCATGCGACACCTTTTGTGTATTTACCAAAGTCTTTCATCCTTGGCGAAATTATTTTACACCATTCATCAATTTCATCTTTGTTTTTTTCCAGAAGAGGAACGATTGCAGCAATTTTCGGAGATTTTTTCAGGGAAGAAGACGTATCTGTTACCGAATTTACGATGTTAATCAATGTGTCTGTATTGCAATTAGCGGACAGCGCCGATACAGCCGTATCCAGAAGAGATGTTTCGTTTTTCATTTTTTGCATAAATACGTCATAGGTGTCTCCGTTTATTGCGTCTACTTCATCTTCTGAAGATGTAACAAATAAACTGCTTACAGAGCGGGAATAATGGTCTTCTGTCGCGTGATGTTGGCCTAATGAGATAATGTCACTCCAGGCGTAGGTAGCGTTATCTGTCAGCATACTGTTAAGTGTGGTTACGGTTAATGCACTTGCTTTTGATGCAAGATGTGAAAAATGAGAGTTATATACTTCCCCCACCATATCAAAAGCATAATTGTTGGAGCCGGAAAGCATAGCGATTGTCATAAGGGTTGAGAAAGAAGGACTTTGAATTTCTATGCCTTTCGATGATTCCGTGTATGCACAGTTGAACAGGTCCATAGTGAAATCAAACGGTAACCAGGCCGTTCCCGAACTGTAAATTGAGTGCAGCGGTGTGGAATACTCAATCATTGAGCCTCCGACATATACAAATACATCAGGTGAGTTAAACCTGTATATTACACAAAAATTCATCTGTTCATTGGCAAGACAGCATTGAGTATGAGTCATGTCAAAATCAAAGAAATAATCGTAAAAGCTTAAAAGCTCTGTTATACTTTCGGCTTTTATATATACGCCTGATTCATCTTCAGGTATCATAAAAGTCATGGGAATACCTTTGATGCCATAAGCCGGAGTGGCGAAACTTACCTCAATTTCGTAGTAGCTTTGACCCTGAAGAGCGGGCTCTTCTTGTGCACATACGGAAAATGTGCACGTGCAGATTATTGAGATGATAAGAAGAATTGAAATTATTCTTTTTTTCATTTTAATTCCTCCTGCAACTGAACGTAAATTTCGGCATAGAGCTCTTGGTAGGCGGTGCTTATTCCTCCACTGATTGCGTTAGTAAATTCCGGTTCCATATAGTTGCCTTGCCAGTCGAACAAGCCGTCATGCGAATATTCTATAGTGACCACTTGTGAACGTAACGGCGCATCGGGAATATACTCCGCTATGTCCTTGAGCATATCATCCTGTGTGTAGCCTTCGGGTGGGTTAAGGTTAAGCAACCAGGTTTCCATATCGGGTGCGTATACTGTGTATTCAACGGTTTTTCCGCCGAAAAATCCGTTTATACTGTTGCGTTCAACTTTTATGTGAGGGATAATCAGTGACATAAGTTCGCCGTATTGAGGTTCATCCGGGTCTCCTCCAAGCATTTTAATGGCATATGTTGGAAGTTGGCTGTATTTATTGTAAGTTGAGCCCGGTACTTCAAGGCTTCCGGTGTTAAAGACCTCCATATCTTTATCGGAGCGGGAGCGCAACGTTATGTTGTTGCCAAAGGCAAATACAAGAAACGCTGTTATGCCGATAATGATCGTCGGTACAATACATGCTTTGAGCCTTTCTTTTGGCGTTTTCTTTTTTTTGTTAAGTTTTTTGTTTGACTTTTTTCCACCTTTTGAGCCTGCTTTTTTAGTGGGCTTTTTTTTGCTTGCTGTTTTATCGGAACCTGCGGTTGGAGCCTGAATCGGAGCACGGCTAGGTGCAGGCATCGGTGCACGGTTAGGTGCAGGCGTCTGAGCACGGTTAGGTGCAGGTGTCTGAGCACGGTTAGGTGCAGGTGTCTGAGCACGGTTAGGTGCAGGTGTCTGAGCACGGTTAGGTGCAGGCATCGGAGCGCGGTTAGGTGCAGGCATCGGAGTACGGTTAGGCGCAGGCATCGGAGTGCGGTTAGGCGTAGGTGTCGGTGCACGGTTAGGTGCAGGTGTCTGAGCGCGGTTAGGTGCAGGCATCGGTGCACGGCTAGGTGTGTGAACAGGAGCAA
This sequence comes from Acutalibacteraceae bacterium, assembly GCA_045536955.1. Taxonomy (GTDB): domain Bacteria; phylum Bacillota; class Clostridia; order Oscillospirales; family Acutalibacteraceae; genus UBA8612. The sequence continues at coordinate 26,352 of JAZSOM010000022.1, read as the reverse complement.
TTCTGGCGCCGCAGTGAGAGCAGAATGTGCTGTCTGATGTAATTTCTTTGTGGCATTGAGAACATATCCGTGACATAAAAATACCTCTTTTGCGCTATTATCAAGCAAAATTATACCAAAATCATAACTTCTGGTCAACGATAAAATGGAAAGGCATGGCTTTTATGAGTTGGAAAGTTTGATTTTTGTATTGGAAGACAGACGGCACTGTTGTCGGAATAAAAAAAGGCCGAGGATTAGTTTTTCTAATCCTCAACCTGTATTGATGCTGTTACATACGTATTATATTTCCTTAAAGCTTGTCAAAATGTTGAATATTATCTCTGTCGTGTCGCACGAGAGCAACAAAAATGTACTTTTGCTCATTTGTGGTGGGAGCAGTGCTCAGAACATCATGTTCTCTATAAACAAATCAGAAAAAACGGGACTTGATGACAGATCGACGTATGTGATTTTGTCTGTGGAAATCCTGTTGCTTTCCGTTGCGTATTTAACCGTACCGAGCAGACTGCTGTTGTTGATTGCGATGCATTTGCTGACCAGCTCTTGTGGTAAAAGTCCTGTTAAAGCTGCACTTTTCGGATTGATTTTTGCCGAAAATCCGCCTGAAATATACAGCGTTTCTATTTCGTCAAAACTAACGTTTTTTATCTGTAAAAGCGTTATTATAGCTGAGTAAACAGCCGATTTTGCAATCTGAAACTGTCTTATATCTTCTTGGTTTACGGTTACGTTTTCCGCAATTTCAACGCATTGGTTTGCCATGAAGCCCGTTTTGTCAACCGTGCCGTTGGTTAAAAAGCAGGCGATTACGTCGATAAGTCCCGTACCGCAGATACCGCTTGCGGTCGCGTTGCCGACGGTTTTGATTGTGCTGTTGTCATACGAATATACGGCACCCTCTGTTGCGCACATTCCGCACGAGATGTTGGCACCTTCAAAGCATGGACCTGCAGCGGCAGAGGTGCAAAGCGCAGAGCTTTTATCAAAAAGCACGATTTCGGCATTTGTTCCAAGGTCAACAAGCAGACTGTGTTTGCCGTCGGTCGGCAGCCCTGTAAAGTAAAGACCTGCTACGGTATCGGCGCCAACAAAAGCATCGACCATCGGCAATGATTCAACGGTTTCAACACATTCAATTCCCAGTTGTCTTGCTTTTTCGGTTTTTCTTTCGAGAAAAGACGGTGTGTAGGGCGCAACACCCATAGCCGAACAGTCTTTACCGAAAAAAATATGAATCATCGTTGTGTTGCCCGAAACGTACATTGTTTTTGAGTGTACGCCGAGTGATTCTATCATAGCGTTGATTTCTTTTATAACCGCTTTCTGTAGCACGTCAACACCGTTTTTGGTGCAGTGTTCAATTCTTGTCATAACGTCCGCGCCGAAGGCGGTTTGCGGATTGGTGCGCGTTATAACCTTTATTATTTTGTTTTCGTCAAGTGATACAAGGGCAAGCGCCAGTGTTGTTGTGCCTATATCAAGCACATAGCAGACATTATCCGTTGCTGTGCCCGGTTGATATGCACCCGTTTCGGAAATGATTTCTCCTTTTTCTTCAAAGTGTACGGTAATATCGGATTGAATTTTGTAACGGCAAGAAAGCTCGCTTTTTCCGTTGACGGTGACAGTGCATTTTTTGCAGATTCCTTTGCCGCCGCACAGATGCTTAACACCCTTGCCCGATTCATTGAGAAAATCTGACAAAAGCGTGCCGTGAACCGCATATTCTTTTTTGCCGTTGATTATTACCTTGTGCATATCTTTTAACCTTTGATTTCGTTTGCGTAAGTTATTATATCAACTTTGCAGTTCCGATAAAACTGTTATAAGTTTCCGTAAAACTCCTCAAGATTAACTCTGCGTTTTTCTTTCATGGATATGTTTGCTGCCATTCCTATACCGATTGACATCATACCTGCGCGTGTGTCCGCCATCTGACCGAGCGGGTCGCTTTTGCAACCGATGAAAAGGTTGTCTCTGATTTTTTCGTCGGCACCGCCGTGGCCGCCGGGACCATCCTGCGGAGCGTGAATTACAATTTTTTCGCCTCTGCGGTTAAATATCGTGATAACGTTGTTGATACCCTGACCAAGGTCCGGGTATCTCCAGTCCATCTTGCAGAATTCAAGGCGTCCTTCAGTGCCGTTGAATGCTATGCGAAGTCCTTCGTAGGGTGAATGTGCAGTGAGAGAATAGCTCATAACAGCACCTTTTTTGTAGAGGACGTTCAGGCTGACTGAATCTTCAATGTCAATTTCTTCGGAGAAGATGCAACTGTCTCTGTAATATCCGTCCGCATCTTCGCAGGCAAGGTAGATTTTATCCATCGGCGGTTGATTTATGTCAAGATAAAATTCACACGTCTTTTTGTGGGGACAGGTAAGGCAGCGTTCCGAACGGTTTTCACGTGTAGGACCGTAAAACCTTGTTGAACCGTACGCATTGACGGCAACCGGATCATCCTCAAGAAACCAGTTAACAAGGTCAAAATGATGTGTCGATTTATGCACGAGCAGAGAGCCTGAATTTTCTCTCTTGCGGTGCCAACGTCTGAAATAATCTGCGCCGTGCTCAGTGTCAAGAAGCCACTCGAAATGCACGCTGAGTACTTCACCTATAACCTTTTCCTGCATAAGCTCTTTGACCCTTGCGAAGAACGGTAGGTAGCGAAGGTTGAATACGACGGTAACCGTTTTACCTGATTTGATTTCGGCTTCTCTGATTGCGTTTGCTTTTTCGAAGGTTGTGGTCATCGGCTTTTCAACAATTACGTCACAGCCTGCTTCAAGCGCCCTTATAACGTAAAAATCGTGCACGCTGTCCTTGGTCGTTACGATAACGGTGTCGGGCTTTACGGTGTCTAACATCCTGTCAAAATCATCAAACACGGGCACGTCAACTCCGCCGTATTCACTTACCAGTGCCGCGCGCTTGGGGTTGATATCGTAAACACCGCACAGCTCAATACTGTCCTTGAAATCCTTGAGAATCGGTTCTGCATATCCCTCAATGCCGCGGATTCCGCAGCCTACCTGGACAAACTTTTTCATAGCATACATTCCTTGCATTTTATCACGTTTGAGTTATTTTATCATATGATTGTCCGAAATACAAGGCTTGATAATGCGTCGAAAGAATTAAAAACGATAAAGCGTTTTTAAAACCGTGCTCCGCAATGCGAATTTTGCACGATAAAAAGCTCAATCCCACAGATATGCTCAGGCACTGTCTGTGAGATTGCCCTCTTTTATTTATGCTTTTTTGACAAAGGTGGCGGCTTCGTCATACGAGTATGTTTGGCTTACATTTTCTCTTTAAGTTCGGTAATACCAAAGAATTGACCTTCATACCTGTTGAGAAGATTTTTTCCTTTGCTTTGGTTGACGGCAAAAATCTTGTTTTCCGAGTAAAGAATTGCAATTTTCACGTTTTTGTCGACGTTTTCAAGGAAATACTTTTTTATTTTTTTGTAAATCGGGTCTCTGATTTTAAGCGATTCAGGAATCTGCACCGAAGAAGAACAGCAAAGCAGGTCACAGAGGATTTTTTCTCTGAGGATGTTTTCATCACATTTGTCACGGAAAAATCGGTACAGCTTCTCCGCATATTCCGAAAGCCGCATACCGCTGCCGTTTACAGCCTTGCCGAAACTGCAGAAAATCTCGAAGGGCGAGAGACCTGTGGATTCTGTCAGATAATCAAGTGTCAGCAGAAATCGTCCGCTGTTATAAAGTCTGTCAAGTGCGTCCTCGCAAGCTTTGAGGAGCCTGATTTCTTCTTCCGAAAGCCACGGAGTTGACGTTACTTCATACGGCGGTTTATCGTTGAAAGAACAAGGATATTTGCTGCTGTTTTCGCGCATATCCGCACCGTGAAGCAACTTCAAAAAGCCAAGCTGCAGCATATTTGCTTTGAGTGAATATGCTTTGCCGAAACTGCTTTTAAAGCTTTCAAACCCTTCGCCCGTAAGTCCTGCGATAAGGTCGATATGGATATGCATATTGCCGAAGCTGATAAGTTTTCTGATGTTTTCGGCAAGCTTTTTTGTGTCTGTTCTTCGGTTGATTATCTTAAGCGTTTCTTCGTTGAAGGATTGTATGCCGATTTCAAGCTGTACTGCACCGTGAGGCATTGAGGCGAGGATTTCAAGCGTGCTCTCTTTTAGAATATCACCTGCGATTTCAAAGTGGAAACACACTTCTTCCGGTATTGCCTTGCCGTAATTTTGTTTGATAAAAAGCAAAATTTCGTTTGCTCTTTCGGTGTTTGCGTTGAATGTGCGGTCGACGAATTTAACCGTCTGTGTGCCGCTCTGAGCCAGATTGATTATATCTTCTTTTATGCGCTCCGTATCGAAGAAGCGAAGCGGCGAGCACCGCCCGGAAAGGCAGAAGGCACAACGGTAAGGACATCCTCTCGCGGTTTCGATATAGGTGATTTTGCCGTTGAGAGCTTCAAAAAACTCTTTGCAGTAAGGTGATGGGGGAGTATCGGAGTACTCCTTTTCGGGAACTGTTATTATGTTGCCGTTTTCTCTGTAAGAAAGACCTGCTACGGCAGATAAGTTACCGTTTATATTGTCGAGAAAATCGGGAAAGGTCCATTCACCTTCACCTGAAAGGACAAAGTCTGTGAACGTATATCTATTAAGTACATCTTCGGGGCGGTATGCAACCTCGGGACCGCCGAGGATAATTGTGCAGCCAAGCTTTCCTTTTAAGATTTTGCATATTTCAAGCGTTTTTTCAATGTTCCAGATATAGCACGAGAAGGCAACAACGTCCGGCTTGCGGGCTGTTATTTTTTGCGCAAAATCCTCTATATTGCCGTTTATTGTGCTTTCGGCAACTGAGATGTCGTATTCTCTTTTTGCAAATTTGCGGACACCTGCAAGAAGACACCATGGAGAAAGCGAAGCGTGAACGTATTTTGAGTTAAGGCAAGCTATAATGACCTTCATAGTTTCTCCTTTCGTGTTGATACCGAAATTATATATCAACTTGTCCGTCAATTCAAGTGTATGAACGTAACGTTCGGCGCGGCACGGATGTATCGGGCGCAATTACTGTGCTTTTATCTGTGCTCTGCCGATGTGAAAATGGTTGACATTGCTTGGTTTTTAAGATATTATAATAGGGTTAAATTGTATTTGTTTCTACTTATGACGAAGATTGATAATTCGGCAATGATATGTAAACGGAATAAAAGAGAGAGGTACGTTTGTTATGAGGCTTTATATTGACCCGGGCACGGGAAGTATGCTTTTCACAGTGCTCATAGGAGTGTTGGGTGCAGCTTTTTATGCTGTCAGAATGTTGGTTATAAAGCTTCGGTATAAGCTGAGCGGCGGTAAGGCAGACACGTCGTTGAAGAAAGAGCCTTACGTTATTTTTTCCGATGATAAAAGATACTGGAAAGTGTTTGAACCCATCTGCCGTGAGATGGATGCCCACGGCAAAGAGGTGCTTTACATAACAGCTTCTCCCGATGACCCTGCTTTCAAATGCGAATACAAGGGTCTCAAGGTGGAATGCATCGAAGAAAAAAACAAACTGTTTACAAGGCTTAATTATCTGAATGCAGGTATTGTGCTGTCAACAACGCCGGGTCTTGATGTTTATCAGTGGAAAAGGTCAAAGGACGTTATGCATTACGTGCATATCCCTCATTCGGCAGGCGGTATCACTATGTACAGAATGTTCGGCCTTGACTATTATGATGCCGTTCTTTATTCGGGCGATTTTCAGGCTGAAGATATCAGAGCTTTGGAAAAGCTGCGCAATCTTCCCGCAAAAGAGCTTGTTGAAGGCGGAATTCCGTATATGGATGAAATGGCAAAGGTGCATGCTGCCGCAGAACCAGTCGGTGAACACGAACGCACTGTTTTGCTGGCACCCACGTGGGGTCCCAGCGCACTGTTTTCGGTAAGCGGAGGTAAGATTATCGAGCATTTGCTGAACACAGGTTACCATATCATCGTGCGCCCTCATCCCCAGTCGTTCACTTCAGAAAAAGAAATGCTGGACAAGCTTATGGCTGAATATCCCGAATCCGATCAGCTTGAGTGGAACAGTGATACGGATAATTTTAACGTACTGCACAGGGCAGATATTCTTGTGTCCGATTTTTCGGGTGTTTTTTATGAGTTTGCATTTATCCACAACAAGCCCATCATTTATACCGACACAAATTTTGATTTGAGCGTATATGACGCATGGTGGCTCAAGGATAGTCCGCTCTGGGTTTATTCTGCTTTGCCGAGAATCGGACGTAAGCTGACTCAAGAGAATATGAGCAGCATCAAGGATTTGATAGATGAATGCTTGACAGATGAGCGTTATTCTGAGGGCAGACAGGCTGCCAAGAATGAAACGTGGGCAAATCCCGGAAAGGGCGCAGAAATAGTTGCCGATTATCTGATAAGCAAGTATGAAGAACTTTCCGGCAAGGAGGAGAATGCGGGATGACGTTAGGCTTAATTCTCGAAACTCTTATTCTCGGTCCGCTGAAGCTGCTTTTTGAGTATATTTATCAGATTTCAAACAGTGTCGTGCATAATCCTGCACTGTCGATAATTGCAATGAGTCTGGTTGTTAACGTAGTGTCCTTTCCTCTTTACAGGCGTGCGGATATTATGCAGAAAGAAGCACGCGACGTCGAAGAAAAGCTTCGTGAGGGAATCACTCATATCAAAAAGTCGTTTTCCGGCGACGAACGGATGATGATGCTTCAGACCTATTACCGCCAGAACAATTACAAGCCTACACAGGCAATAAAGGGTTCTACCTCCTTGTTGCTTCAGGTTCCTTTCTTTATGGCGGCATACGGTTTTTTGTCAAATCTTTACGATTTGCAGGGCACGTCATTCGGCCCGATTGCAGATTTGGGAAAGCCTGACGGCCTGCTCGTTATCGGCGGTTTTGCAATCAACGTTCTGCCGATATTAATGACCTTGATCAACTTTATCTCAAGCACAATCTACCTTAAGGGCTTTCCGCTTAAAAATAAGGTTCAGATTTACGGAATGGCAATATTTTTCCTTGTATTCCTATATTCTTCACCTTCGGGTCTTGTCTTTTACTGGACTTGCAACAATTTCTTTTCCTTGTGCAAAACCATTCTTTACAAGGTTAAGAATCCGCAAAAAATTCTGGGTATCATTGCTTCGATTGCAGGCATAGCTGTTATAGCATTTGCTGTGTTTGGATTGGACGGTTCTTTGACAAAGAAAGCTTTTGTTGCAGCAATGGGTGTTTTACTGCAGGCAGGTCTGTTTATCCCTGCGATTAAGAAATTTGCTTCAAAGCATATCAAACCCATAACCGCGCAGCCCGATAACAAGCTTTTCACAGCAGGTTCGTGTTTCCTGGCAGTGCTTTGCGGAGCGCTGATTTCCTCTGCGCTGATTTCCGATTCACCTCAGGAGTTCGTTGATGTAACGTATTTCTATCATCCGCTGTGGTTTGTTTTAAGCTCTTTCTGCTATTCGGCAGGATTGTTTTTGATATGGCTGAGGGTGTTTTATTGGCTTTCAAAACCGAGCGTAAAGGTTATTTTTGATCGTCTTGTATGGGTTTTATCGGGGTTGATGATTGTCAACTATATGTTCTTCGGAAGAAAGCTCGGCAATATTTCAGCTGACCTTATATACGATAAAACTCCGGAATTTTCGAGTTCCGAGCAGCTTATCAATATTTTTGTTACGCTCGTACTTGTAGCGGTTTTATATTTCGTTGCAAAAAAGTGGAAGAAACCTGTAATAAGTATCCTGACCGTTGCAACACTTGCCATTGCCGTAATGTCCGGCATAAACGTGTTTGCCATAAAAAAATCGGTTGATTCAGTTGACCTTAATGCAAGCGCAGATATGCCGAGTTTCAGTCTTGATAAAAACGGCCAAAACGTTGTCGTCGTAATGCTGGATCGCGCCGTTGGCACATACGTACCGTATATATTCAACGAAAAGCCGGAGCTGAAAGAACAGTTTGACGGATTTACGCACTACAAAAATACAATCTCATTCGGCAGCATAACGAATTTCGGTATTCCGCCTTTGATGGGAGGTTACGAATATACTCCTGTTGAAATGAACAAAAGAGATACCGAGCCTATGGTTAAAAAGCATAATGAGGCGTTGCTTGTTATGCCCGTTCTGTTTTCGGAAAACGGTTTTGACGTAACCTTATGCGACCCGACTTATGCAAATTACAGCTGGATTCCCGATTTGTCGCTCTTTGATGACTATCCGGAAATTGACGCATATATCACCAAAGGTAAATTCCAGACTGAAACTGAAAAAGAAGAGGGAATTATCGCGAATAAGAGAAATTTCTTCTGTTTCAGTATGATGAAGTGCCTTCCTGTTTCATTGCAGGAAGTAATTTATCAGGGCGGCTCATACCGCAGAGCGCAGACGGTACAGGAAAAAATGCATTTTGGTCATTTTGCGCAGAGCACTTCCGTTGCACAGGGTTACAGCAAAACGTTTGTCAAAAGTTACGGCACTTTAAAAAGTATGTCTGCCATGACTGAAATAACGCAAACCGGTGAAAACACCTATCTCTTCCTGACTAACGATGCAACACACGAGCCGGCAATTCTGCAAGCACCCGATTACGTTCCGCAAGGCAAGGTTGATAACACAAAGTACGATGCTGAACACAAGGACAGATTCACTGTGAATGGCGAAACAATAAACGTTACCACCGCGAATCAAATGGCACATTATCACGTTAATATGTCTGCGCTTATTTGTGTTGCCGATTGGCTGGATTATCTGAAAGAAAACGGCGTTTATGACAATACGAGGATTATAATAGTTGCTGACCATGGTCGTGCGCTTAATTCATCGGATAAATACCTGTTTTTAAACTCCAACGGTTCAAAATTGAACACAGAGTCATTTTATCCGTTGCTTCTTGTCAAGGATTTTAACAGCAAAGGTTTCACAACGTCTGATGAGTTTATGACAAATGCAGATGTTCCAACCATTGCGACACAGGGTCTGATAGAAAACCCTGTAAATCCTTTTACCGGAAAACAAATTAACAGCAACGAGAAATATGCGCACAATCAGCTTATTGCCGTTTCGAATGACTGGAGGATAGAAGAACATAAGGATAACACATTCCTTCCGTCACGTTGGGCAAGTGTTTCCGTAAATGCAATCGGTCAGCAGAATTGGTCTTATTATGACTCGAAAACTGTCCTGAAAGAGCATAAGCTTCCCTAGTCTGTCGCAAATGTGGATTGACTGTAAGAACAAAAACACGTTAAAACTTACCTTACGGGAAAGTTTTAACGTGTTTTTTGTTAACGGAGCAGCTTCCATTTTTGCTGCCTTATTCTGCAAGGCATATCTTCGCCTGTGTTATCGTAAAAAACAGTAAGAAGTGTTTTGTCTTCAAGCTCGATTGTTGTAGGATAACCGAGGTCATCCGTTGCAAGGTTTTCACAAATCGGAATATCGGTCTGCCAGCTTTTGCCGGCATCAAGGCTGACCATTGCCATAATGCCATAAGGCTTTTTCCGTCTGCCGTAGGCGGATACAAGCTCGCCGGAAGAGAGCAGAATCAGGTGCGGCGGCGCACCGCCTGTCTTGTCAAGAATCATCACAGGCTCCGACCAGGTTTTTCCTCCGTCCTCAGAAAAACTCTGAAAAACGGTGAACATTGTTTCGCGGCCGCCGTCAAAAAGCTCTGCGTTTTCGCCTCTGATGTGGCAGATAAGCTTTCCGTCAGGCAATTCAATCATACATGGCTCATTGAGCACTATATTTTTATCGTGTGACACTATTTTTCCGATAAACTCGGTTTTGCCGCTTTCTGTGTCTATGCGATGCACCTCGATACCTGCAAAAATATTGTCAAATCTTGTTCCGGCCCACATAACCGTGCCATCTTTGAGCTGTATAGGCCCGTGTGGTGAAGTGATAGGTGAGTGGTGAATTTCTCCGAAGGTGATGCCGTAATCGTGGCTGATTCGAAAACTTGCGCCGAGATATTTTTCTTCGTCTTCGGCAGTTATTGTGTCAATGTAACTCTGGACGTATTTGTTATCCCGGTTATATCCTCGTTGCATTTGTGCTGAATTATTGAACGAAGTGAAAATAACACCGTTTTTATCAAACGTACAGATTCCGGCATCTCTGTCATCAAGAGGAGTGTCGATGACAGGGGCGGGCAAGGTATAGGTTTCGCCGCCGTCAAAACTGTAAGAGATAACTGCCTTGCCGAAGGGGCAAACATGTTCCAGCCTGAATCCCGATGCGCCGACTGCAATTTTACCGTCCTGCAAAAGAGCAACGGTAGGCCACGCGAAATAGCCGTGCCGGCTGTAAGCATTAGTCATTATGGTTTTGGTTTCGCCGATTTTTTCAATTCTCATTTTTCACACAACATTTCATTCAGTGATGTCTTTGTAAGGATATTATATATTCATAAAGTGATATTTTCAATCAAAAATAGAAAAAGTGAAAATATCAGCCGCGCTTTAAACTACTTGTACATGTTTTGGCGGAAGAGAGCGCGGTAAATGCCTTTAATCATATTCGCAAACAAAAGCCTCCTGTGACAGCTTTCTTCTATCATAGGAGGCTCTTCTTTATGTTTTGAATGTCAATGTTACAGGTTCTGAATAAAGATGATATGCACTTTCCGCTGTTATTGTAAGAGTGTAAGTCATGCCTTTTTCAAGAATATCTTTTCCGACTGTAAATCCTTGTGTATTGATGTCGTCAATAATATAATAGTCGGCAATCAGATTGTCTTTGTATATTTCGTTTCCTTTTTCGTCTTCTATCGAAACTTTATATTCGTGCACAATAAATCCGTCGGCAGCATCTGCGTGAGTGAATGATATCCTGTAATTGCCGTTATCATCGGTAATTGCGGATGCTGTTGTGTCCTTGCCGAAAACGGGTGCTTGATCATGTGTTTTCATATTCTTGTAAGTGTATGCATACGTTTCCGGATTGTTTATGTCGTCAATATAATATTCGCAGAAAAACGTATCTGATATGAGGTCATATCCTCTGATTCTGACGCTTGAGTCACTGTCCGCCTCAACAACACAGAACTGCGCGGCGTCTTCATACCTTTCGGGGTGCTGGCCGACAATATAGTTTTTATCAAGCTCAAATCTCGCCATCGCACCGACTCCGACGGACGTGTAGGTTGTCTGGTTGATGCTTCTCGGGTCGTTCATCGGAAAATGCGAATGACCTGAAAAATTGATAACCTTGTTATGTCCCGCGAAAACGGGATTGAGTTGAGGTGTGCACCATATTGAGCTTCCGTAAACCGTTCCGAAAGGATGCGGATGTTGTAAAACAAAAACGGGTTTATCTCCGGCCGATGCTTCTGCTTTGTGGATTTCTTCGCTGAGCCATTTCAGACTTTTCGGCGTGAAAGTCCATTCGGTTAATGAACGCTCTCCCGAAAAGGCAATGAACGTAAAACCGTTTATCTGTGTAACCGTGTTGGGATCATATCCGAAATGCTTTCTGAAAAGCTCGTCACTTTTCTCGTTTTTCATTTCGTGATTTCCGTTAATGTTGATACATACGGTATCTTTGCGAATGTGCTCCTTGAGTGTGTCTGTGTAAGCGATATAATCTTCTTCGTTTCCGATATCGGAAAAATCGCCGAGACCGAAAAAAGCGTCAACGCCGCGATAGGTCGAATCGTTATCAAAAAGAGCGTATGCAGTGTCAATTGCATCGGCAACATTTTCGTTTTCGTTATGCGTATCCGTGAAAACGATAAATCTGACTTCGGGCTTAAAATCTTCGGGAGTCTGAGGCATCGCTTCGGTAATATTGCCTCTCGTAGCCTGAACCGCACCCCAACAGAGGGTTGCAATACAGCATAATGCTGCGAACAAAACTAAAGAGATAAGAAGAATAACGAAAGCTTTTACTGATGTTTTAAGAACCTTTTTCATAATTCATCACCGTTTTTATTATACGTTCTCATTAAATGTGTGTCAACATTTGAGATGATTAATTGATATGCAGAAAGCGCATTAATCTGCACAGCACTAACGGCATAACAAAGTCTTTGAAATAAAAGTGCTGTTTAGATACAGGTTGCATCTAAACAGCACCGAAGCCATGGTATTGATTACGCTATTTAATACAATTTGTCATTTGAAAAACAGCGTTGCGTTTTGTTTCAAAAATCGTAATTGGGCTTGACTTTTTCGCCTGTTTTTGCGGATTTTACAATTGCGAGACAAACCTCAACGGTTTTTGCTCCTTCTTTTGCATCGGTTAAAACATCTTTGTTGTTAAGTATTGCATCGGCAAAAACTTCAAATTCTTTAATGGCATTGTGGTTATTGACCTGGATTTCGATTGTCTCGGGGTCTTTTGTGACTTCGTTTTCATCAACGGTAAAGAGTGTCATTGTAGGTGATGTGTTATCGCAAATAAGCGTGCCCTTTGTACCGTAAATTACAGTTCTCATTGTGTAATCACGCTTGCAGCCGGTTGAAACGAATACCTTACCCATAAGGTTCTCGTTGAACTTCATAATCGCAACTGTTGCATCGTCATAAGCAACGTGGGGTAAGAGTCTGTGAGTACCGTAAGCAAAAACTTCCTCAGGGTCACCGGCAAGCCATCTGATTAAATCAATTGCGTGACATCCGCCGCCGATAACACCGTGACGAAGCGGGTCGCATCTCCACGGCTCTTGGATCAGCATATAATCGTGAGCATATTCCGATTCAATAAAATAAAGCTCACCTAAAGTGCCTGCTTCAATTATTTCCTTTGCCTTTTCAAAAGAGGGAGTGAATCTGCAAATCTGTCCTACCATAAATTTTGCATTTGACTCTTCTGCTGTTTTTACGATTTCTTCAATATCTTCCCTTGTTAAAGCAAGAGGCTTTTCGCAAAGTACATGCTTGCCTGCGCGGAGTAAATCGCAGGATACTTTTTTGTGCTGCTGGTCAGGGATTGCAACGGTAACTACATCAATATCAGGGTTGTTTACAATATCTGTGTAGTCTGTTACCCATTTTTCTTCAGGAATATTATATCTTTCACCTGCGAAGCGAAGATTTTCTTCGTTGCAGTCGCAGATTATAGCAATTTCTGCATCCTTGCAGCTTAATGTGCCCTCAACGTGACTCATACCGAACTTCATACCGATATTTGCAACCTGTAATTTCTTTTCCATAAAATACACCTTTCAATTTGTTTTTGTAATCTTTTAGTTTTTAAAATGGCTGATATACACAACTACATAACAGATAAGTCCTCACCGTTATTTATTGTGAAAAAGAATATGATTTGTTTATATACACACCGAGATTAATTATTGCAGATAGCTTTTTACGCATACAGCAATAAAGATCATAGAATACTTATATGAGTTGCAGTGTTTAATTCCGTTAATAAAAATAAACAAAAAATCCGAATCCTTTTCCTGTTGGGGAAATTTGGTCCGGATTTTTTCGGTTTGGTGCGGGTAACAGGACTTGAACCTGCACAGCCTTGCAACTATTAGAACCTGAATCTAACGCGTCTGCCAATTCCGCCATACCCGCATATTAACTTGTCTTGTGGTACGGCAGCCGCGTTTCGCGTGACTCTTGCGGTGCCCAAAATCGTTTGCTCGCTGTTCGCTCACACGATTTTGACCGCTGCGCCTTTCCGTATCCTCGCTTCATCCGCCACAGGCGGCGCTCGGACGGAAACTGCCAATTCCGCCATACCCGCATATTAACTTGTTTCTGTGTACACAGCATTTGATATTTTAATTCAAAAATGTCTGTTTGTCAATAGTTAAGGCCAAAAAATAAGTTGAATAAACCATTGCACCGTGGTATAATTAAAAAAACATTTTTTGAAAGGATAAAAGCTATGGAAGCTGTATTTGCAAAAATTGTTGCTTTTTTTTCCTCGATTGTAATTATGTTCACTGCGATTTTTTCACAGCCGTCAATAACGCCCGAGTTTTCCGAATTCACTCAGGCTGAAAAGAAGGTTTTTGATGAAGGCGAATTTGTGATGGGCGATTATGATATTATTGTTTCACCGAGCGGTGACGACAGCGCAGAGGGTACGCTCGATAAGCCTCTTAAGACGGTATATGCCGCAAAAGAGAAGTTAAAGTCGCTCAAAGGTTCTGTTGACGGTACAATTACCGTTTGGTTCAGAGAGGGTACATACTCAATTGAAGATACGCTCGTTTTCGATTCAACCGACCGCTCGGATGTCCTTTACCGTTCATATCCCGGTGAAGATGTCAGTTTCAGCGGTGCAAAGGAAATAAGCGGCAGCTGGAGTGAAACAACAATCAACGGTGTCGACGCTTTCGTTACCGGTGTGACTGTTGAAAGCGATGCCGATTATTTTCGCTCACTTTTCAAGGGTAATGTAAGACTTTCCCGTTCTTGCTATCCTAAGGAGGGTGTTCTTAAGGTTGCCGCAGAGCCGAAAGACAGCGAAAAAACACTTGGCTTGTGGTCTCCTGACTTTTTTGTTCATTCTCCCGTAGTTTATGCACACCCGTCAGATCTGATTGATTTTTCCAACGTCAAGGATATTGATGTGAAGCTTATGCATTTCTGGTGTGAAGATCTTATGCCCGTTTACTCAATTGATAAAGAAACCGGCAAAATCGTAACAAGAAAATCCACCGCAATGAAGACAAGAGTTGATGATAACTATATTCTTGAAAACGTTAAGGAAGCTCTTTCGCTTCCCGGTGAATGGTATCTTGACCGCAGTGAAGATAAGCTTTATTACATCCCCGAGGAGGGCGATACCGTTGAAAACACCGTGCTTTATGCAGGTATGACGGAGCAGCTTTTAACATTTGACGGAGCAAAGAATATTTCTTTCCAGGGTATCAGCTTTGAAAAAACCGATTGGGACCATGTTGACGGTAAGCATACAGGCAACCTGCTCGACCCTTCGGGCGAATATTACGGTATTATTGAATACGGCACAGAGCATCCTCAGGCTGCATTTGAGGTGCCTTCCGCAATATATGTCGAGGCATCCTCAGGTATTGACTTTACCGATTGCCGCTTTGAAAATATTTCTTATTCTGCGGTTAAGTTTGATAAAGCCGCAACAGATTGTGATATTACAAGCAGCCTGTTTAATGAAATAGGCGGTAATGCAGTTTTCATTCACGGAGATTTTGTTATACCTGCAACAACTCAGAGAATAAATGTAACCGACTGCCATATCAAATATTATGGCAGAATTTTCAACAACGCTATTGGTATTCTGCTTACCCATGCCTATGATTGTGAACTTTCAAACAACGAAATTCACGACGGTTGGTATACCGGTGTTTCAGTTGGTTGGAACTGGGGCTATTCACCTAATTCCACCAATAATATCAAGATTTGTGATAACCTTATTTACAATATTGGTAATGCATGGCTTTCCGATATGGGCGGTATCTACACCCTCGGTGTTCAGCCTGATACGGTTATCAGCGGCAACGAAATTTATAATGTCGGCTGTGACGAAGGTGCATACGGTTACGGCGGTTGGGGTATTTACCTCGACGAAGGTTCAAGCTTTATGCTTGTCGAAAAGAATCTTGTTTACGATTGCTCGTCCCAGACCTTCCACCAGCACTACGGTGAGGATAACATTGTCCGCAATAATATCTTTGCTTTCGGTGGCGAGGGTGCGTTCCGTATAACAAAAAATGAAGAGCATAATTCACTCTTCCTCGAAAACAACATTTTTGTAACGGATAATGCCGTTATGTATTTCCAGACAACCAGCAAAGATTGGTTTGTTGATGACAGCAATCTCTATTGGGATTATAAACACGGCGGCAACGTATTCTCGGGCGATTCAACATCACTTTTCCAAAGAAAGAGCATTCCTCTGATGGTTGCCAACGGTTACTACAACAACGGTGTCTTTACGGATCCGCTCTTCAAGGATGCCGCAAACCGTGATTTCACCCTTGCAACAAACAGCCCTGCGCTTGATATCGGCTTTGAGCCGTGGGAGTATAACGCAGGCACAATAACACTTTTTGATTAACCTTATCATACGGAGTGGTATTATGACTCAACGTGAAAGACGCGATAAAGCGATGGCATATAAAATCGACAGCGAACTGATGTCGGAGGTGCTTGAGGCAAGAGCAAAGGCACACGCTTACAACAGAGTTGACCCGAGAGATACCGCAAAGCTCAGGGAATTGATAACCGATCTGCTTGGCGGCA
Source organism: Acutalibacteraceae bacterium (assembly GCA_045536955.1). GTDB lineage: Bacteria > Bacillota > Clostridia > Oscillospirales > Acutalibacteraceae > UBA8612. The sequence goes on along the minus strand of JAZSOM010000022.1, from coordinate 10,137 downwards.
CGGGCAAAAACTGTACGGTTTGTCAACCGTTTCAGGTTGATTACGGCAGCAATATTTTTGTAGGTGATAATTTCTTTGCCAACTATAACTGTATGATTCTTGATGTTGGCAGGGTTACAATCGGTGATAACGTAATGCTTGCTCCAAACGTTGCAATTTATACTGCAGGTCATCCGGTACATCCGCAGGCGCGTAACTCTCACTACGAATACGGCATTCCCGTAACAATCGGCAGTAACGTGTGGGTAGGCGGTAACAGTGTTATTCTGCCCGGTGTTACGATAGGCGATAACACGGTTATCGGTGCCGGCAGTGTTGTTACAAAAGACGTTCCGTCGGGCGTTGTTGCTGCGGGTAATCCGTGCATGGTTATACGCAAAATAACAGATGACGATAAAAAATACTACTTCAAAAACCGTGAGTTTGACGAAGAAGCAATGAATGAAATTTACGGATAATATAAGCTTTCAGAGCGCTCGGCTGTTTGGTCGGGCGCTTTTCCATTATTTGTGCGTTGACGGTGAGAGATGTCGGATGTTAGTATTTGTTTGTCGAACGAAAGAGTTTCGCACAAATCAAATAAGGAAAGGAAAATGTAAATGAAAATCAAAAAGCTTCTTGCAGTTCTGGTTGCTGCAGCAATGTGCTTTTCGCTGTGCGTAACGGCATTTGCTGTCAACGGCGAGGAAGAAACGACACAGGAAAGCACAACGGCTGAAAATACAACCGTTGAAGAATCAACTTCAGAAGAAGTTACTTCAGAAGAAGCCGGCGAAGAGGTTACATCAGAAGAATCTTCTTCCGAAGAAAGCACAACAAAGGAGGAAACATCTGAAGAATCTTCATCCTCTGAGGAATCAACTCAGGCTCCTGACAAGGATGACGTAATTGCTATGATTGTCGAACTTCTGGGTAAGATTGACCTTAACGAGGTGAAGGATGCACTCAACGATATTAATGAGGCACTTGGCCTTCCAAGGATAGAAACCATAACGGATATTCCTGCTTATTCAGATGCTCTTTACGAAAAACTTGAGGAGATGGGACTTGGATATGAGGATATAATCAACGGTCTTGCTTCAAGCGATCTTCTCGGTTGGCTCAACGACCTTATCTTCGGTAATAATTCTTCAAAGCCCGTAACTACCGTACCGTCTGACAGTGAAGAAAACAGAGAGGAAGTTGAAATTCCCGATACCGGTGTTTCATTTGGCGCGGTGGGCATTGCCGTTGCAGCACTGGGTGGTTCAGGTGCACTTGCGCTTATCCTGAGCAAGCGCAATAACGACGCCGAATAACCAAAAGATCAAAAACAGAGTTTGTGTTAACCCATAAATATTGCCTTTTCGGGTGAATGATAACACCGCGGCTCCGCAAGCACGGAGTTGCGGTGTTTGACTTTTATATAAAGGTCAAAGAAAGTCAAATTTTTAGAAAAATGAAGAAAAACCGAGGAAACGGGAGCTATTTTCCAAAAACGGCTGAAAATAAAACTTATTTGACTTTTATTGACCTTTGACGTTAAGGAGAAAATCGTATACAATACAGACAAGGTCAAAGAAAGTCAAAGTCAAACCCGAAAGGAAGTGAGCGAAGTGAATATCAGTAACACTATCGCACAGCTTATTATGGATATGCTGGAGGCGGACGGATGCGCCGAAATGCAACGCAACGAGCTCGCTCAGACGGTTGGTTGTGTTCCCAGCCAGATAAACTATGTTATATCATCACGTTTTACGCCCGAACAGGGCTATATAGTTGAAAGCAGGCGAGGCGGTGGCGGATACATCCGAATCACCCGTGCAACACACAGCACACCCGGTGCACTTGTTATGCACGTTGTCAACCACATTGGTACCTCGATTGATGAAAAGACGGCGCGTGCGCATATAATCAATCTTGTAAATGCAGAAATTATTTCAAAGCAATCGGCCAAAATTATGTTGGCGGCGGTGCTTGACGGTTGCTACCGAGAGTTGTCGCCTCAGCAGAGAGATACAGTCAGAGCTGCAGTGTTCAAACAGATGCTGCTGCAAACCATATAAACAGGTAATAATAAGGAGGAGTATTGTTATGGTATGTCAGAATTGCGGAAAAGCACAGGCAACAACGCATATTAAGCGTGTTGTCAACGGCGACACAACAGAGCATCATCTTTGCTCACAGTGTGCCGGAGAGCTTGGATTTACGGATATGTTTTCAGGGTTTGCGCCTTTGAGTCTGAGTGATTTCTTTGGCGATTTGCTTGGTGACGTCAATAAAAAGGCTATCGGTTCGAAGGTCGTGCGTTGCCCTAAATGCGGCAATTCGTTTAACGACATTGTGCGTGACAGCCAGGTTGGTTGCGCCGAATGTTACAGGGTTTTCTTCGATAAGTTAGCGCCTTCACTTGAGCGTATACACGGCAGGGCGGCACATTCAGGAAAAAGAATTGAAACGGTGCGTGAAGAAAAAGCAGAGCCCACAAAGGAAGAACGTATTGCGCAGCTCAAAGTAAAGCTGAGTGATGCTGTTGAAAAACAGGAGTTTGAGCTTGCAGCAAAGCTTCGCGATGAAATAAGAGATATTGAAGGAGGCGAAAACGCATGAGCAAGTGGTATATAGGTAACGGTGAAAAAAGCGAGGTTGTTGTCAGCACGCGTATAAGGCTTGCTCGAAACCTTGAAGAATATCCATTCCCTGCAAAGCTGAATGCTGCCGGTAAAAAGCAGGTGAACGAGCTTGTGCGTGATGCATTGCTCGGCGGATGCGACGAGGATTTAAGCTATATTGAAATGGATAGCCTTACAAGGGCGCAGGCAATTTCGCTTGCTGAAAGGCATTTGATAAGCCCCGAATTTGCAAGCTCAGTTAATGGCAGAGCGCTTCTGCTTTCGGAGGATGAATCCGTCAGCATTATGCTCTGTGAAGAGGATCACATAAGGCTTCAGGTTATGGAATCGGGTCTTGCTCTCGACAGCGCGTATAAGCGCGCGGATAGCCTTGACGGTGCTGTTGCATCAAAGCTTCAGCTCGCTTTTGATGAGCGCATCGGATTCCTTACACAGTGTCCGACGAATCTCGGAACAGCAATGAGAGCTTCCGTTATGCTCCATTTGCCCGGACTCGGTAAGAGCGGTCAGATAACCAAAATCGCCGCAACCGTTTCCAAGCTCGGTCTTATAATCCGTGGCGCATACGGTGAAGGTTCGTCTCCAAGCGGTGATATGTACCAACTGAGTAATCAGGTAACACTTGGTATCAGTGAAGAAACCGCACTTAACAACCTTAAGTCAATAGCTCAGCAACTTGTTGCTCAGGAGCTTGCAATAAGAGAGCAGATGCTCAGAAATCCTGTTTGGGAGGATAAGATTTTCAGAGCTCTGGGCATACTGAAAAGTGCAAGGCTTCTCAGCGGAGAAGAATTTATGCAGCTCGCGTCCCTTGTGCGCCTCGGTGCATCTCAGGGTTTAATAGAGGTCAGTATGGAAAAACTCAACGAGCTGATGGTTGATATGCAGCCTGCAACAATAAACGCAAGGGAGGGCAAAAATCTTGATGCGGCTCAGCGCGATGAGCTGAGGGCAAAGGCTGTAAGAGAGGCTTTATAATATCATAACTTTGTGGAAGGAGTAATGATTTTATATGTATAAGTTTACAGGTTTTACGGAAAAAGCAAACACAGCGCTCAACAGCGCAATCAAAATTGCGGAGAGTATGGGCCATACTTATGTAGGTAGTGAGCATCTGCTTGCCGGTCTTCTTAACAGCGACGGCGGTGTGGCATGCCTTGCTCTCAACGCAAAGGGAATTGTCTCGGAGGATGTTGAGAATGTGCTCAGGTCAACAGTAGGTATCGGAACACCTACCGTACTTGTGCCGGATGATTTTACGCCGAGACTCAAATATATTGTCGAGCTTGCGATTGCCGCTGCGCGCTCAATGGGGCACAGCTATACGGGCACGGAGCATCTGCTTATGTCGCTTTTAAAGGAAGGTTCCAATTGTGCGGTGAGTATTCTCGGCAAGCTCGGCGTTTCGGCATCCGACGTTCTAAGTGACGTTGTCAAGGCTGTCAGTGGCAATACAGATGGCAGGCAACCCAAAGAAAAACAGGGCGAAAAAGCATCTAAATCCGCGACTCCCACGCTCGATCAATTCGGAAGGGAACTTACCGCTCTTGCTGTTCAGAATAAAATTGACCCCGTAATCGGCAGAGAGAAGGAGATTGAGCGTGTTGTTCAGATTCTTTCACGCAGGACGAAGAATAATCCCTGTCTAATCGGTGAGCCTGGTGTGGGTAAAACCGCAATTGCAGAGGGGCTTGCGCTTAAAATTGCTGCGGGTGAAGTGCCTGAAACACTCAGTGGAAAACGAATTGTTTCGCTTGACCTGACCGGTATGGTTGCAGGTACAAAATACAGGGGAGATTTTGAGGAACGCATAAAGACGGCGCTTGAAGAGGTTACAAAATGCGGTAATGTGATTTTGTTTATTGATGAGCTTCACACACTTATCGGTGCAGGCTCGGCAGAGGGCGCGGTTGATGCCGCGAATATTCTAAAACCCTCGCTTGCAAGGGGTGAACTTCAGGTGATAGGTGCAACGACACTTGAGGAATACCGTAAGCACATCGAAAAAGATGCTGCGCTTGAAAGAAGATTTCAACCTGTAACCGTAGGTGAACCAAGTGAGGAGGAAGCCGTTGAAATTCTCAAAGGTCTTCGCGATAAGTATGAGGCTCATCACAAGGTGAAGATAACCGACGAGGCAATTGTGGCGGCTGTGAAGATGTCAACACGCTATATCGGCGACAGGTTTCTTCCGGATAAGGCAATTGATCTTGTGGATGAGGCGGCATCGCGTGTAAGGCTGCGTGCCTTTACAGCTCCGCCTGATTTAAAGGCACTTGAAGAGAAGATGAAGTCACTTTCCGATGAGCTTTCATCTGCCGTCAATTCTCAGAATTTTGAGCGTGCCGCAACCTTGCGGGATGAAAAGCGTGCACTTGAGGTTAATCTGCGTGAAGAAAAAGAAAACTGGCAGCAGAGAAGCTCAAGTATGTCGGGTGAAGTGACCGCAAACGAGGTTGCACAGATTGTTGCTGACTGGACGGGTATTCCTGTTGTTGAGCTTACTCAGGAGGAAAGCCACAGGCTTCTCAATATGGAGTCGGAGCTTCATGAACGTATCGTCGGTCAGGATGAAGCTGTAAGGGCGGTATCGCGTGCAATAAGGAGAAGCAGGGTAGGATTAAAAGACCCGAAGCGGCCGACAGGTTCGTTTATCTTTCTCGGTCCTACCGGAGTTGGAAAAACGGAGCTTTGCAAATCGCTTGCCGCCGCCATGTTCGGCGATGAAAATGCGATGATAAGGCTCGATATGTCGGAATATATGGAGAAGCACACTGTTTCCCGCCTTGTTGGTTCTCCTCCCGGCTATGTTGGCTATGATGAGGGCGGTCAGCTCACGGAGCGCGTTCGCCGCAAGCCTTATTCCGTATTGCTTTTTGACGAGATAGAAAAGGCTCATCCCGATGTGTTCAATATGCTTCTGCAGATTCTTGACGATGGAATTCTTACCGATTCGCAAGGCAGAAAGGTCGATTTTAAAAACTGCATTATTATTATGACATCAAACATCGGCGCAAAGCAGATTGCGGGTAGCGGCTCGGCTTCACTTGGCTTCGGCAGTGAAAAGGGCGGTTCGATGAGCGATGAGAAAATCAGAGAAGCCGTTATGGGCGAACTGAAAAACGCATTCCGCCCGGAATTTCTCAACCGTGTTGATGATATAATTGTCTTCCGCAAGCTTCAGAAGGAGGATATTGTCGAAATCGCAAAACGGATGCTTGCCAACCTCACACAGCGCGTTGCTACACTTGAGATTAAACTTGAGTTTGATGATGAGGCTGTCAGCAAAATTGCCGATGCAGGCTTTGACCCCGTCTACGGTGCAAGACCGCTTCGCAGAGCAATTCAGTCAAAGATTGAGGATAAACTCTCCGAAGAAATGCTCGAAGGAAAAATAATAAACGGTGACAGCTGCATCTGCAAAGTGATTGACAATGAATTTGTTTTTGAAAAAAATGCAGCATAAATAAAGTGAAAAATCCCCGACAGAGATGTCGGGGATTTTTTTGGTTGCTTTGTTATTCTTCGGTTGTTTTTTTGCTGAGCTCGAGCAAATCTTTGCTTGTAAAGCTGTATACCTTGTCGCAAAAATGGCAGGTGACTTCCGTATTTTCATCCTTAGCCATATCCTCAAGTTCGGCTTTTCCTGTGCTGATAAGTGCCGCTTCAACCCTTTCTCGTGAGCAGCTGCAACGGTATTCGGGGGCGCTTTCATCAAGTACGTCAAGCTCAAATTCGGGCAGTGCACGCTTGCAGATTTCTTCAAGTGTCATACCTGCGGAAAGCATCTGTGTGAACGAAGGCAGGTTTTGAAGTCCGCGCTCGACAGCGTCAATCGTTTCTTCACTTGTGAAGGGGAGCAGCTGAATTAAAAATCCGCCGGCCGCTCTGATTGAAAGGTCGGGGTTTACAAGCACGCCGAGTGCGCACACGGTAGGTGTCTGCTCACTTACGGCATAGTAACTTGTAATATCTTCTGCAATTTCGCCCGATAAAAGCGGAATCTGAGCAATGTAAGGCTCTTTGAGACCGAGGTCTTTCATAACTGTAAGTGAACCCTCACCGATTGCTCCGGATACGTCGAGCTTTCCTTTGTTGTTGAGCGGAATTTCAACAACGGGGTTTGCGACGTAGCCTCTGCAGTTGCCGTTGCTGTCTGAAACGGCGATGATTGAACCGGCAGGACCGTCACCGTTGATTCTGAGTGTGAGAGTGTCGTCTTTGCCCTTGAGCATATCTCCCATCATTGAGGCGGCGGCGAGAAGTCTGCCCAATGCTGCTGATGTTACCGCTGAAGTGCGGTGGATTTGTTGTGCTTTTTCAGCAATGTCCGTTGCATCAACGGCAATTGCAACAACCTCGCCCGTTGTGGAGATGGTTCTGATTATTCTTCCCATTTATTTTTTCCTCGCAATTACAAATAGTCTTTCGGAATTTTCTTTCGGTTCGTCGCGGCTGAGCTCATCGTAGACCGCAACTGTTTCGAATCCTGCTTTGTCGAGCATTGTTTTTAACAATGGCAGGTGATATGCACGTTCGCAAAAGCTCTCCTGCACTCGCTCATATATGCCGTCGTCAATCTGCTCGAATATAGCAAGATCACTCTGTACTGTGTCGGTAGCTCTATCAAGAGAATTCTGCCATACGCAGTATACGTCGTCCATATCGTAAACAAAGGTGTTGTCGGCAAGTATCTCACGGTGTTTGTAAACGGTGTTCACGTCGAATATAAATATACCGCCCTGCTCTGTAAAGAGAGAAACCTTGTCAAACGTTGCTTGGACGTCTTCAGCATCCGTTAGGTGGTTTATGCTGTCGAGTGTGCAGATAGCGGCGTTTATTGTGCCGTAGAGATCGAGCTGCTGCATCGGCTGGCACAAAAACAGAATGTTTTTATCACTTTCGAAGGCGTTGTTCATTGCAACGCTCAGCATATCGGCGCTTGAGTCTACACCGATAACCTCAAAACCCTTCTTTGCCATCTCAATGCTCAGCGTGCCTGTGCCGCAGGCAAGGTCAAGCAAAATGCCGCCCTTGATACCGTTGTCGGCAAGCAGGTCGGCAATGTAGTCCGCACGGGCGGAATAATTAACGTTTTCAGTCAGCGTGTCGTAGACAGAGGAAAAAAAGCCGTAACCGCTCATATTATTCTTCGTCCTTCTTTGAAAGGCGGTTGAAAATTTCTTCATATCCGTTGCAGCCGTAAATAAGTGAACGGTTAACGCGGCTGATAGTGGCAGTGCTTGCACCCGTGTCTTTGACAATTTCGCTGTATACTCTCTTGTCGCGGAGCATTTTTGCCACAACAAGGCGCTGTGACATTGACTTAAGCTCTGTCATCGTGCAAAGGTCCTCAAAAAAATCATAGCCTTCGTCGAGCGAGCGGAGCTCAAGAATAGCTTCGATAAGGAATTTTATGTTGTCGTCTTCTCTTATGTTGTGGGGCATGGAAAATACCTCCGAAAAAAATGTTCTAAATAATATTAACACATAAAACCGATAAAAGCAATCAAATATTTTAAAAATTCACAGTGCTAAAGTAAAAAGTCGGGAACATCTTTTACTTGACATAAATTGGTTCGTATTATATAATATTATGAATCTTAAAAGCAAAAGTTTTATTTTGAAAGGATTGACAGATAAATGGCACAGGAATTTACCAGAGAGGGTTATGAAAAACTTGCTCAGGAGCTTGAATATCTCAAGACAGAAGGCAGAAACAAAGCTGCCGAAGATATTAAAGAGGCACGTTCACACGGTGACCTTTCAGAAAACGCAGAATACGATGAGGCGATGAATGACCAAGGCCGTCTTGAAGCACGTATCACAGAGCTTGAAGGTATCCTTAAGGATGCAATCATTATCAGTGAGTCTGCAGCAGGCACTGTTCACGTCGGCTCTATCATCACACTCAAAGACCTTGACGACGGTGAGGAAGACGATTACGTTATCCTTGGCGAAAACGAATCCACAACAGATGAGAATTACATCTCTGCCGAGTCTCCCGCAGGCAAGGCGATTATGGGTAAGGTTCCCGGCGATGTTGTTCAGGTTGAAGCACCCGGCGGCGCTATCAGCTACGAGATTGTTAAGATTGTAAAGTAATCATTTTTGAGAGGATAAGCAAAATGGCAGAAGAAAAGGTAACCTCAACTCCCGTTGAGGAAGTTGAAGAAGTAAATACCAACGAACAGCGCGCAATACGCCTTGAGAAGCTTGAGGCTCTTCAGGCTGCGGGCAAGGATCCATTTGAAATAACACTTGCAGATCAGACAATTACAGCTGCTGAAATCAATGAAAGATTTGAAGAGCTCGAAAATTCCGAGGTAACAATCTGCGGCCGTATTATGACTTGGCGCGATATGGGTAAGGCAAACTTTATCGATATCCGCGACCGTTCGGACCGTATGCAGATTTACGTTCGTATCAACGACATCGGCGAAGAGAGCTTTGCAGAGTTCAAAAAGTGGGATATCGGCGATATTGTCGAGGTTAAGGGCTTTGTTTTCCGCACTCGCAGAGGTGAAATCTCAGTCCATGCTCAGCAGATCCGTCTCCTCTCCAAGTCACTTCTTCCTCTTGCAGAGAAGTATCACGGTCTTACCGATACCGATACTCGCTACCGTCAACGCTACCTCGACCTTATTATGAATCCCGAGGTTAAGGATACATTCTACAAGCGTTCAGCTATTCTTCGCGCAATCCGTAAGTATCTCGACGGTGAGAATTTCATCGAGGTTGAGACACCTATTCTTGTCAGTAATGCAGGTGGCGCTGCTGCAAGACCCTTTATGACCCACCACAACGCTCTTGATGAGGATTTCAAGCTCCGTATTTCACTCGAGCTTTACCTCAAGCGCCTTATCGTCGGCGGTATGGAGCGCGTTTACGAAATCGGTCGTGTTTTCCGTAACGAAGGCTGCGATACAAGACATAACCCCGAATTCACACTTATGGAGCTCTATCAGGCATATACCGACTACAACGGTATGATGGACCTTACCGAGAATCTTTACCGTTTCGTTGCGCAGGAAGTTCTCGGCACAACAAAGGTTGTCTACAACGGTGTCGAGATGGATCTCGGCAAGCCCTTCGAGCGTATCACAATGGTTGACGCTGTCAAGAAGTATGCAGGTGTCGATTGGAACGAGGTTGAAACTCTTGAGGATGCACGTGCACTTGCAGACAAGCACCACGTTGAGTATGAGAAGCGTCACGGCAAGGGCGATATCCTCGCTCTCTTCTTTGAGGAATATGCTGAGGAGCACCTCATTCAGCCGACATTCGTTATGGATCATCCGATTGAAATTTCTCCGCTCACAAAGAAAAAGCCGGGCAACCCCGACTATGTTGAGCGTTTCGAGTTCTTTATGAACGGCTGGGAGATGGCAAACGCTTACTCCGAGCTTAACGACCCGATTGATCAGAGAGAGCGTTTTAAAGCTCAGGAAGTTCTGCTTGCTCAGGGCGACGATGAGGCTAACACAACCGATGAGGATTTCCTCACAGCTCTCGAATACGGTAT